>CAVKML010000001.1:0-18810 GCA_963657715.1 uncultured bacterium
GGATCAAACTCTTCTTTGTATAATACACTTATCTCTAGTTCGACCCCGACAACTTCATTCATTTTTCCTAAAAAAAGAATCAACGCTCTCTTTTTCGTTCTCGGTACTTGTTGTACTTCCTTCAGTCTTTTCAATGAACTTTTGCATTCCTGTTCAGATCGTTTGTGTTTCGTTCCGAACGGGAATGCAAAGGTAGACATTATTTTTGAACTTGCAAACTTTTTCGCAAAAAATTTTAACTTTTTTTGTTCATCTGAATTCTCGCTTGAAGTTCCCAAGTACGTATCCTATCCTTATACAAGTTGTTAGCGTTTACTTTGTCGATATCGAGCGAAGCATCGGAATTATCATCCCAACGACGGCAATTATAGACGACATCATAGATTCGGCCGATCTGGTACTCTCTTGAGACGCGAAGACCAACCGCATAGTCCTCTCCATACTTGGTCGTAGGGAAGTTTATCGTTCGAAGCATCGGAACGTAGAATCCACGTGGAGCGCCAAGACCATTTATACGGAGAGCATTGTTACGGCCATTCTCTGGTGTCCATTCCCGATGGTCAATGATTCCTGGAGGCAGGGTCTCCATCTGGAAATTAGTCATTCTATAAGTACCGACTACCATGGCGCAGTTCTGTGCATAGAAGGCATCCACGAACTTCTGAACTGTGTTTTCATCAAAATACACATCGTCCGAATCCAGCTGGATGGCAAACTTTCCGCACTTAGGATGGTGCAGAGCCGCGTTCCAGTTGCCTCCGATGGCGTGATAACTCTTGTCCTGAGCGATATACACGAGTTTAGGGTCGTCAGTGAACTTCCTGATGACATCAATGGTCCCGTCTGTGGAGTTGTCATCGACCACTATTACATTATATTTGAAAGAAGTCTTCTGATTCAATGCGGAAGTCAATGCGTCACCGATCGTACGCACCCTGTTCTTGCAAGGGATGACGACAGAAGCTTCATATTCAAAGGAATCATCCGAGAATTCAATATGCTTGAATTTTGGTTCAAGATAGCCACCAACATCCTTAAGATGCTGTGTGCAAGCCTTTTCCATCTCTATCTGCACGGCACGGTTCTTAGGATCCACGTAGTCGAAGAGTTTCTCTCCGGATTTGCGGGTATCTGTCTCGATCTCGTAGTAGAGATATTCATTGATGTGGACAAGGCTGCCTTTCTGCGAGACTTTGAGTCGCAGGTCATAGAGGCCGGCATATTCATAGTCAACATCCATTCTGGCGACGGCTTCCTTAAGAGAGGATGTACGGTAGATCATCACTGAGCCAAAGTCGAAGTCATCGCGTAACGCGCCCTGCTGGCAGTCGATCACAGGAGCGAAAGCGCGGTTGCCGTCCACTTCATTGAAATGGTCGGCGTAAACCATGGCGGCGGAAGAATCTTCGGCGATGGAAAGAAAACGCTCAAGGGCGAACTGTCCGAAACTCAGTTCCGTAGTTTTGGTGTAAATCATCGTGAATGGAGCGGTCGCGGTCTCAGCGATCTTTCTGACACTGGCTGTGCTTTTGAATATGGCCGCGTCAAGAAACTCAACCCTGGCGACCTCGGACTCGGCGCGGAGGTTGCCGGCGGTCACCGCCACCTGCTCATCGCTCACGAACGGGATAAAACAATCTATTCTTTTCATATATTATAGGAATATTAATTCTAGCAGACGCAAAAATAAGTAAAATATTCGGTAAAAATTGATACATTTGTCAAATAGTCTCTCCATGTGACGGACAATCGTCACTTGAATGCCGGAAGACGATTACCATAGGCGGTTATCCGCCAACAAATGTTTATGAATATGACCATGAAAAGAACAATGATTCTGGCGGCGACCATTTTGATCACGACCACAGTGATGACAGGCCAGGAAACACCTAAGTGGCTAAGGAAAAGTGCGATATCTCCTGACGGAAGCAAAGTTGCATTCTGTTATAAAGGGGATATTTTCACCGTCGGGACCAATGGTGGCAAGGCTCTTCAGATCACCACCAACCAGGCCTACGACTCTGACCCGTTTTGGACTCCGGACGGAGAAAAGATAGTATTTTCGTCCTACAGGGCCGGCTCCAAAGATATATTCATAACTTCAGCCGAAGGCGGTGTTCCTAAGAGATTGACTGATTACCCAGGCAACGAGACTCCGCTCTGCGTCCTTGACGGCGGCAGGGTGCTGTTTCAGGCAAACATCCAACAGGATGCTGTTTATGGCGGATTCCCGGACAGCCCGCAGATCTGGCAGGTTGACGAGAACGCTGGCAGGCCGCGGTTGGTCACGTCCTTGCCTCTCATGGCGATGAGCGTGAACGCTTCAGGCGAAGTCCTCTATGAGGACTATAAAGGCTACGAGGATCCTCTCCGCAAGCATCACCAGTCTTCAGTAACCAGAGACATCTGGCTCTACAAACCTGCAGACAGGCAGAGTGAAAGATTCCGCGTCACCGGTGACGGGACGTTCACGAAACTGACATCCTTCATAGGAGAGGACAGGAATCCTGTCTTCGCGGCTGACGGCAAGACTTATTATTATATATCCGAGGCGGACGGGACACTGAATGTCTATAAAGCCTCCACCGGCAATCCCGGCCAAGCGACACAGCTGACATATTTCAAAGGCAATCCTGTGAGATTCCTTTCCGTAGCCGGCAACGGCACCCTCTGCTTCTCTTGGAACGGAGACCTCTATACGATGGAGGACGGCAAGGAGGCAAAAAGGCTTGACATCACCGTCGCGAAAGACGAGACTGAGAACGACGTTGAATATCTAACCTTCAATGCCGGAGCGTCCTCGATGGCCGTGTCCCCTGACGGGAAGGAGATAGCGGTCGTGATCAGAGGCGACGTGTTCGTCACCTCGTCGGACTACAAAACCACAAAGAGGATCACCAACACTCCTGAACAGGAACGCAATGTAAGCTTCTCAAAAGACGGACGCGCCCTTTACTATTCATCGGAAAGGAACGGCCATTGGGGAATATACAAGACCTCGCTGACCGACAAGAGGGAAAAGAGATTCACATACGCCACAAAGTTCAAGGAAGAGCTTGTGACATCGGAAAGCGAGACCTGCTTCCAGCCGGTAGTGTCACCGGACGGAGAATGGGTGGCGTTCCTGCGTGACAGGACCGAGCTGGTCATCAAATCCACAAAGGACGGGAAAGAGAAATCCTTGCTTAAAGGCGTGAATTACTCCTACGCTGACGGAGACCAGAGTTTCGAGTGGAGTCCGGACAGCAAGTACCTTCTGAGCAACTACCAGATCAATGGCGGTTGGAACAACTCCGATGTAGCGTTGATCGACATCGAGAACGGCAAGATCACCAACCTGACCGAGAGCGGTTACTCCGACGGAAACTTCAAGTGGACTCTCAAGGGTAAGGCAATGGCCTGGGAATCAGACAAGGACGGATACCGCAGCCACGGGAGCTGGGGAGCCGAGAGCGACATCTACATCATGTTCTTCGACGGCAAGGAAATGACCAAGTTCTACCAGGACAAGGAGGACGCTGAGATCGCCAAGGCTCTTGAGGATGGAGACAAGTCTGAAAAAAAGATAGAGAAAGAGGAGAAAAAAGAGAAGAAAGACTCTGTCAAGCAGGCTGAAAAGCCGGCGAAGCTCGTACTCGACCTTGAGAACAGAGAGTTCAGGACGGCTCGTTTGACACGCTTCTCCGGAAGGCTTGGAGACTTTTACCTCACACAGGACGGAACAAAACTTTTCTACACGACCAGACTGGAGAAAAGCTATGACCTTTGCCAGATGGACATAAAGAAAGGCGATGTTAAGATCATCAAGAAGGGTGTGTACGGTTCGTTGGTGCCATCAACCGATGACAAGGATCTCTACGTCTTCACAGGCAGCTCGATCACGAAGATTTCTATCGCAAGTGGAGCGATGAACACCATCTCATTCTCAGGGGATTACGAATTCAAGCCTAAGGCCGAGAGGGACTACATCTTCGGCCACGTCTGGAAGCAGGTCAACGAGAAGTTCTACGACCCTCAGATTCATGGAATCGACTGGGAGGGATACAAGAAGAACTATGAACAGTTCATGCCGTACATCGCCAACAACTTTGACTTCCAGGATCTTCTCTCCGAGATGCTCGGTGAACTCAACGGGTCGCACACCGGAGCGAGGTACTACAGCCGTTCAAAGTTTACAATGGGTTGGCTTGGTGTGATTTACGACCATGACTACGAAGGCGATGGTCTGAAAATAGCAGAAGTGCTTCCCGGCGGAGCCCTCAATCTCGCCGATTCTGGAATCAAGGCGGGGGACATCATCCAATCCATTGACGGACAGCCGATAAAGGCAGGAGAAAGTTGGTTCGGACTTCTCAGGAACAAGGCTGGCAAAAAAGTGGCCGTTGTAGTGAAGAAAGGCAAGAAAGAAGTGGAACTGTTCGTGGAGCCTGGATATTCAGAATCATCCCTCATGTACCGCAGATGGGTGAAGCAGAGAGAGGAGATGACTGACAGGCTTTCAGGCGGGACAGTGGGCTACACGCACGTCCAGGGAATGGACTCGCCTAGCTTCAGGACGGTATATTCAAAACTCCTTGGCAAGTACAGGGCGGCAGAAGCGGCGGTGGTTGACACCAGGCATAACGGCGGCGGCTGGCTGCACGACGACCTCGCGACTTTCCTCAGCGGCAAGGAATATATCAGGTTCACCCCGAGGGGACAGTACATAGGAAGCGAGCCGTACAACAAATGGAGAAAACCTTCCTGCGTGCTGATGTGCGAGGACAATTACTCCGACGCATGCGGCTTCCCGTACACTTACAGAACCCTTGGAATAGGCAAGCTGATCGGAATGCCGGTACCTGGCACGATGACCGCTGTCTGGTGGGAAACACAGATAAACGGCATGGTGTTTGGAATTCCGCAGGTCGGTTCTTTCGGTCTCAAGGAAGGCAGATATCTTGAGAATCAGCAGATTGAGCCAGACATCAAGGTTGACAACGACCCGGCTTCCGTCCTCAAAGGCGAAGACAAGCAGCTTGAGGCGGCGGTCAAGGAAATGATGAAAACTAAATAACAACTTTATACTATGGACAGGAAAGTCGTCATTATTCCGACTTACAACGAGAAGGAAAACATCGAAGCGATAATCAGAAAGGTCTTTTCTCTTGACGGAGACTATAATGTACTCATCATTGATGACGGCTCCCCTGACGGAACCGCCGGCATTGTGAAAGGTCTTCAGAACGAGTTCCGCGACAGACTTTTTATGATTGAGCGCTCCGGGAAACTCGGGCTTGGGACAGCCTACCTCACCGGATTCAAATGGGCCCTGGAGCAAGGTTTTGACTACATATTCGAGATGGACGCGGATTTCTCCCACAATCCGGAGGACCTGCCAAGGCTCTACAAGGCTTGCTCGGAATGTGGCGGAGTGGCCATAGGTTCCCGCTACTGCGACGGAATCAGTGTCGTTAACTGGCCTATAGGAAGGATCATGATGTCATATTGCGCGTCAATCTATGTCAAGACCGTCCTTGGAATGAAGATACACGACTGCACGGCCGGGTTCAAGTGCTACAGCCGGAAAGCGCTGGAGACAATAGACCTTGACGACGTGAGGATGAAAGGCTACGGCTTCCAGATCGAGATGAAGTACACGGCATGGAAACTGGGATTCAAGCTGACTGAGGTTCCTATCATATTCGTGAACCGCAAGTTAGGGACTTCCAAGATGAGCGGCGGCATCTTCGGCGAGGCGTTCTGGGGTGTCATAAAATTGAAATTCAGAAAGTTTCATCGTAAAGGGTAACACCGATGGCAAGGATTTTACTGACAAATGCTATGATAGCGACCGGGGCTTCCACCAAAAAGGGAGCCCTTGCCATTGATGGAGAGCGGATTGCGGGAATATGGCACCGTGGCACTTCGGACTCCGACGATTCGGAGGCTCTACAGGCTTTCCCGGACTCGGAGGTCATTGACTTAGCGGGCAAGGTGCTGATGGCCGGAGGAATAGATGCCCACGTGCATTTCCGTGAGCCGGGGTTGGAGCGCAAAGCCGACATCGAGAGCGAGTCCAAGGCAGCCTTGCTAGGAGGAATCACCTCCTTTATCGACATGCCGAACACTATGCCTCCGACGACCGACTTAGGTGCGCTTCACGACAAGTCAAGCCGGGCGGACGGGCGATCGTGGGCCAATTACGGATTCCACATCGGGGCCACAAACGGCAACGCCGGGATGATCCGGGAATATCTTGCCGAAGGCCACGGCGGAGAGTTCGGCGGCATCAAGGTCTTCATGGGATCCTCCACAGGGAATATGCTCGTGGACAATAAGGATGCCCTTTCCGATCTCTTCAGGATTCAGGGGAAACCGATACTGATCCACAGTGAGGACGAGGGAATCATCAAGGCGAATCTGGAGGCCGCCAAGGCGGAGTTCGGGGAGGATATTCCTTTCAGAATGCATCCTCTTATCCGCAGCCGCAAAGCCTGCATCCGATCCACCGCCAAAGCATTGGCTATGGCCATTGAATATGGAACCAGACTCCACGTCCTCCATGTCTCGACAGCGGAGGAGGTGGAGATGATCCGCGCCGCAAGGATTCATAATCCAAATATAACAGCCGAGACTTCAGCGAATTATCTCTGGTTCAGCGACGAGGACTACGAGACGTTGAAAGGCAAGGTGAAATGCAACCCGGCCATAAAATCGGCTGCCGATCGCGAGGCTTTGAGGGGAGGCCTGGCAAAAGGCATCATTGACACTATCGGTTCGGATCACGCACCTCACTTGCTGTCAGAAAAGGTGGACAACTATCTGGCCTGTCCTTCCGGAATGCCGTCGGTCCAGCAATCACTTTCGGTCTTGCTGACGGTGGCAGGTTTGTACAACGAAGGCAAAACGCAAGAGGAAGAGGACTTGCTGACAATCTCACGAATCACCTCGGCTTTCTCAGAGAAACCGGCCGAGATACTCGGAATCAAGGACCGCGGCAGCCTTAAAATCGGCAACTATGCTGACATCGTGGTCATTGACCTTGATCGGGAATATTCAGTGCAAAGCCACGATTTGGCCGCCAATGCTCCGGAAACGGAATATTCAGTTCGAGACATCGCCTACAAATGCGGTTGGTCTCCGTACGAGGGTGTAAAGCTTCGTGGTGCCATCGAACACGTGTTCCTTAACGGCCGACAGGTCGTAGCCGATGGCCATCTCATCCAAGGCTCCTCTTCCGGGCAGCCGATCGCATTCATGCCATAAGTAACTGAATGCCACGATTTTATAGAAGCCAAAGACTACGCTTTGCGGTTCTTGGTGCAGCAGTACTGGGAGAGGACGATGCCGAGAACGGCGATGAAGACTCCTATCCACTGGATGAAAGAGAGGTGTTCGCGGCCGATGACTTCGGCTACAAGGGCGGTGGCGACGCACATCATAGCAAGGAACACGCTGGACTTGCCGACACCTAACTTCTTGATTGCCATAGCCCATAGAGAAAATGCAAGGCTGGAACACAGGACAGCAAGGCAGAGGATCGGCTCTAGGACGCTCCATGAAAGAAGTCTCGAATCGAAATTCTCAAGGCCTTTCATCAGGAAGAACGGCAGGAAATACACGGAGCCTATCAAGAACTGGTACATCACTATGACCTGCGGCTTGTAACCGTCCGCAAGGAGCTTTGTCAGCGAAGCATGGCCGACTTCTGAGAAAACGGCGATCATCAGCAGAATGACACCAAGTACAAAGTTCTGGGGAATCCCTTCATCCCCTCCTTGCTTGAGAAGCACAAGACAGATGCCTCCCAAAGTCACAGCGATTCCAAAGCCATTAAGAACAGAAATGCGTTCTTTGAAGAACAAGGCGCCCGCCCCCACCGAGAAGATCGGAACAGAGGCGATGATCATGGCACTGATGGTCGGAGAGCCGGTCTCCTTGATGCCGTAAGTCTCACAAAGGAAATAGACAAGAGGTTCAAACAGAGCAAGAAGCAAGAATTTCCAGATATCTTTCCCGGCGATGGGCCTTAAGGCTTTCGTTATGATGTTGAACACAAGAAGTATGATGCCGGCCACAAAAATCCTTATCGGGACAAAATAAAAGATAGGGACATCCAAAGCGATAAGCTTGTCGCTCCAGATGTAAGACATTCCCCAAAAGACGATGGCCAAGACCGACACCAGATAGACGACAGCCTTGTTGTCACATATACTTTTAGCAGCACTCATAGAAAAAAAATCGGAATTCGATTAGTTAACCACCTTTCACTTTCACAAATATAATCAAAAATTTCTTTCAGAAAGAAATAATATTCAAATATTCATTAACATTTTAACAGTGTCTATTGATCAATTTCAATTGTATGACAAACAATTGCTCATATTACCGTTCAGTGAAGTGTCTCCACGAACCCTCCGCGCTTCGCGCTCCGTCCCTCCCAGCCTCACGGCTGGGTCCCTCCGGCTTATAACCGCGGGTGGCTAAGATTCGTGGGGCCACATCACTGAACTATGTGGAACTTCGATGCTTCGACAGGCTCAGCAACCGAAGACTCATGGACCGAAAGAGAAACATTCAGCGGCCGAACTGTTTACTTTCCAGCCAACAGACGGAGGGAGATGCGCTTGCGGTCAAGATCGACATCAAGGACGCTGACGTTGACTTTCTGATGAAGCTTGACCTTCTGGCCTCGCATCTGAGAGACGTGGATAAGACCGTTCTCGTGGATTCCTATGTCAACAAAAGCACCGAAAGCGGTCACATTGGTGACGATTCCAGGCAGTTCCATTCCTGGCTTCAGATCATCAATCTCATGGATATCATCTGCGAAACTGAACTCTTGAGCGCTCTGGCGAGGGTCAAGACCAGGCTTTGCCAACTCCTTAAGAATATCATTGATCGTAGGAAGACCGAATTCCCCCTCGACATAAGCCGATGGATCTATCTTCTTAATCATGGCTTCATTACCTACCAGTTCCTTGGTGCTGACACCCAGATCGGAAGCCATCCTGTCAACTATATGATAACACTCAGGATGCACCGCGGAATTGTCAAGCGGGTTCTCGGCGTTTTGGATGCGAAGAAAACCGGCGCACTGTTCAAAAGCCTTAGGGCCGAGTTTCGGAACTTTACGAAGCTGGGTTCTGGAGGAGAAGCCCTTGATGGAAGACCGATAGTCAACTATGTTGGAAGCCAACGCCGGGCCGATACCCGAAACATAACTCAAAAGGTAAGGGCTGGCCGTGTTCAGATTCACGCCAACGCTGTTCACACAGATGGTCACGGTGTTGTCCAGTTTCTCCCGCAGCAGGTTCTGATCCACATCATGCTGGTACTGTCCAACACCCAATGACTTAGGGTCAATCTTCACCAACTCGGACAGCGGATCCATCAGACGGCGACCGATCGACACCGCCCCACGAACAGTCACATCCTCATCCGGGAATTCCTGACGGGCGACCTCTGACGCTGAATATATCGACGCGCCATCCTCACTGACTGTAAACACTTTGACATTCTCAGGAACGCCGACACGCTTGATGAAGTCTTCCGTCTCACGGGAGGCGGTTCCGTTTCCTATGGCTATGACCTCAATGGCATATTCATCAATCATAGATGCCACAGCCATTATAGACTTCATCTTCTCGCTCTGAGGCGGATGAGGGAATATTATCTCATGGTGCAGGAGGTTCCCCTGCTCGTCCAGGCAGACGATCTTGCAACCATTGCGGAAGCCCGGATCTATCGCCATGGTCCTCTTCTGACCGACCGGAGCCGAAAGCAACAACTGGGTCAGATTTTCCCCGAACACATTAATAGACTCAATGTCAGCCTTTTCCTTGGCTTCCTTGACGATTTCGTTGGTCAGCGACGGTTCCAGCAATCTCTTGTAAGCATCATCGACAGCCAGACGGATCTGTTCAGCCAGCCTGACACCCGGGTAACGATGCTCCTGACAGAAATCATAATAGATCTTGTTGCCGCATTTCTCCGGATCAGCATCCAGACTGATAGACAGGAAGCCTTCCTTCTCGGCACGAAGGATCGCAAGCAGATTGTGCGACGGAATCCGCTGCAAAGGCATGGAGAAATTGAAATAGGTTCTGTACTTCGAGGCCTCGGAGTTGTCCGAAGCCGCCTTGGTGGCTTTGGCTTCTATCCTGCGGGTTCTGAATATATGCCTAAGATTCTCACGGACCGTCTGAGACTCGGAAATCCGCTCGGCGATGATGTCTCTCGCACCGGCAAGAGCCTCCTCAACAGAACCGACCTTGTCGCCGATATATTTTCCAGCCTCCGCCAACGGATCGGCGACCTCAACTTTCCACATCTTGTCGGCCAATGGTTCCAGACCTTTTTCCTTGGCCATCGTCGCACGGGTTCTCCGCTTCGGACGATATGGCAGATACAAATCTTCCAATTCACTGGAGACAACACAGTTCTCAATCTTTCCCCTCAACTCATCGGTAAGCTTGCCCTGCTCAGAAATCGTGGACAGTATGCCTGCCTTCCTCTTCTCCATCTCTGTGAACACATCGGTCCAATGTTTGATCTCGGCGACAGCCACATCATCAAGACCACCTGTCTTCTCTTTCCTGTAACGGCTGATAAACGGAATCGTGTTGCCCTCCTCGAAAAGATGGACGCAATTCTCCACCTGCCAGTCTTTAACCCCGATGGTCCGGGCAATGTAGTCAATATAGATATCTTTCATATTCAAAGTGTTATCAATTAATCTTGCGAGACAACCTTCAACTCGTCCCTATAAGCCGAGAATATCTTGGACTTGGAGACAAACCCGACATAGGTTCTGTCACGTCGCACAACCGGAAGGTTCCAGGCCGAGGTGACCTCGAATTTCTTCATAACGGAATCCATCTTTTCATCCTCATAGACATATTCCTCAGCGCTTCTCATGAAGTTGAAGACATGGAGAGTCTCATATTCATCAGTCCTGAACATATCCTTGCGGATGTCTTCCAAAGAGACAAAGCCTTGAAAACGATCCACGGAGTCCAGAACCGGGAATATGTTTCTGGTGGACTCAGAGACAACTTCGACAAGCCGCCCCAAAGTGTCGTCTATCTTCACTGTGGAGAAGTCAGACTCTATCACATCAGACACCTTCAGCAGAGTCAGCACAGCCTGATCACTGTCATGTGTGAGAAGTTCGCCTTTTTGGGCGATACGCTTGGTGTAGATGGAATATTTCTCTACTATTCTGGTGGTTCCGAAAGAGATTGTCGATGTGAGGATAAGCGGGAGGAACAAGTCGTACCCTCCAGAAATCTCCGCTATAAGGAAGATTGCCGTCATCGGGGCCTGCATCACCCCGGCCATCAGTCCGGCCATCCCGACCAGTACGAAATTCTGCTCCGGCACACCCATCAGAGTACCGTCAAAGAGCAGATTAAGGGTTCTGGCGACGACAAATCCGGCGATCGCCCCCACGAAAAGCGTCGGACCGAATGTTCCGCCAACTCCCCCGCCTGCGTTCGTCAGGGTCATGGAGAAGACTTTCAGCAGAAGAATCAACATGAAAAAGATCGGCACAGACCACGGGCTATGGGCAAGAAACGCCAGCGGAGTCTGTCCGTCAAGCGATAGTTCCTCGCCGTTAAGCAACACTCCCAGAGATCCATAGCCCTCACCATAGAGCGGAGGGAAAAGGAATATCAAGGTTCCGAGTCCGACAGCGCACAGCAGCCATTTCAGGTAGGCATTCCCCATCTTTCCGATCCTGTCCTCCAACTTCAAGGTGGTACGAATGAAGTAGATGGAGCAAGCTCCGCAGAAAAGTCCAAGGATAATGTAATAAGGAATATTCTTAAGTTCAAAAGGAGTCAGCGTGCACTCAAACGGGGTAGAGGATCCCAAAATAATATAAGACACCACTGTGGCAGACACTGTTGAAAGCAACAACGGCATCATTGAGGTCATCGAGATATTGAAAAGCAGGATCTCAAGCACGAAGAGGACTCCTGCAAGAGGAGCTTTGAATATTCCGGAGACCGCGGCTGCGGCACCGCAGCCAAGCAACACGGTCATACTCCTGTAGGACAGTCCCATATACCGGGCGAAGTTGGAACCGATGGCGGCACCGGTGTAAACAATCGGGGCCTCGGCTCCCACCGATCCGCCGAACCCAATGGTTACGGAACTCGCTGCTATCGACGACCACATATTATGCGGCTTGATCCTGGACTCATGTCTTGAGACAGCCTGGAGGGCCTTGGTTACACCATGACCGATTTTGTCTTTGATCACATACTTGCAGAACAGCATAGCCAGAAGCATACCTACCCCCGGAAGGACAAGATAATACAAAGCTCCGTCCAGGACTCCGCCGAAAGCGTCACGCAAGCTGTCCTGAATCATAGAGATCAATGTCTTGAGCAGCACAGCGGCAAGACCGACCACAAGGCCGACCACGAGGCTGAGCACCAACAACTGGTTCCTTTCGGACCAATGGGATATGGGATTGAACTTTGGCATATTCGTACAAATTTAATTATTTTTGCGATAGTGTAAAACAGTAAACATTGATGCCGCAATGAAAAAAGTGATAGTTTCGCTGGTCGCGTCCTTGCTGGTCGCCCTGCTTGGAATCGTGGGATTGAACTTACTTAAGGATTCAGGGCCTCGGGAAAGGGTAAAAGCCGAGAACGGAAGCAGGATAATCGTCGAGGAGCTTAGCTTCTACCATCATAACGACAAGATATTCGGGAAAGTTTTCAAGCCTGCCGACGAGAAAGGTTTCTTCCCCGATTCCCTGGGTCCAAGACCGGTTGTGATATTCTTTCACGAGCCTCTGAAAACAGCTTACCCGGAAGGCTTTGTAAAGGCCTTGGTTCCAGAGGGCCTGATCGGCTACACGACCGCTTTCCATGAGAAAGGCAAGGATGTCGAGTACATGGTGAAGAAGATCTGCAAGGAGAAGTTCGCCGACGCGGACAGGATATATCTGGTCTGCGACACTTTCGCTTCTGAAGCAGTGGTCAAGGCTACTTATAGGATGAAGAAGCTTGTCAGCGGATTGATCCTCATCGAGCCGGACCTCAGCGACAAGACGGCCGGGCTTATCCCTAAGCTTGGTTACGATGTCCTTACGATAGGAGCTTCGGAAAAGTCATCCGCCAAAACCAGGGCGATTGATTATCTTGAACTTAGAGGAGCATTGAAATGAAAAAGACAAGGTTCGGGATAGTGGGTACCGGCCGCATCAGCGACTGGGTGTTCAAAGGTGCGGTGATGGATCCACGTTTCGAGGCTGTCGCCGTCTGCTCACGCACACTGGAAAGAGGGAATGCGTTCGCCGAAGCTCACGGAATCGGAAAAGTTTACACGGACATTGACAAGATGGCATCCGATCCGGAGATTGACGCCATCTACATCGGAACGCCGAACAGCACGCATCACGACATCGCCATCAAGTGCATGAAGCGTCACAAGCACGTGCTGTGCGAGAAGCCGATGGCATCCAACGCCCGAGAGACCAAGGAGATGATCGATGTGGCGAAAGCCAACGGGGTGATGCTGATGGAAGCGATGATCTCTACGCTCTGTCCTAATTTTGTGGCCGCAAGGGAGCGGCTGGCAGAGATGGGAACCGTACGTCACTACTTTGCTTCGTTCTGCCAATATTCATCCAAATATGATCTGGTCAAAAGAATCATAGCGGGTGAGGACAATTCGCCTGTGCCGAGTTCGCTGAATCCGGATCGATGCGGCGGGGCTCTGATGGACATAGGAATATACCCGATCTATCCGATGGTCTCATTGTTCGGCCGTCCTAAAGGTATCAAGGCCAGCGTCACGACCTGCGAGGTGCCGGTGGATGGATGGAAACGAGTCGATCTGCAAGGAAGCGTGATTTTTGAATACGACGGGATGAGCGCCACTGTATTATATTCAAAGATCGCGGATTCACGGCTTTGCACGGAGATTTCCTGCGACGGTGGGATTCTGTCGCTGGATCAGATACACATCTGCCGCCACGCCGAGATGACAAGACGCGGCGCACCTACATCGGGAAGATCCTCGGGACCGGAAGCCGTGGACATCTCCGTTCCCGTTGATGCCGACGAGTACCTTTGCGAATTCAGAGAGTTCATTGATGTGCTGGAATCTGGCAGACAGGAATCATCTGTCAACAGTCTGGAGACATCTCTCGTCACGGCTGAGATCCTCGACGAGATCCGCCGTCAAGCAGGCGTGGTCTTCCCTGGTGACTGAGTCAGAAACACTTGTCCTCAATCAAGGAACGTACCTCCTCACCGACATCCTTGCTGTTGCAGCCTCCAAGAAGAAGCTTAGGAAGCCCGGACACTGACTCTATGCTGCAAGTCGCATCATCAGAGCCAGAGACGTATGTCAGGACAGGAGTCTCCCCATCGCTTTCGGAATAGAAGACAAAACCATCGTCATCAGAGAATCCATCCATCCCCAAAAACAACAGAAAGAGGAGACTTCCGGCATCCGAGCCTCGATTGTCATAAAGACCGAAAGACTTGAAATCAAATGACTTTGATGTCTGGGAATATCTCACCTCTCCATTCCCGCGGCTGTCGAAACTCACCCGGCACGGTACGGCAAGACTGTCGCCATACTCCTCTGCCTCAGAATCATATTTCCTGTACCAAGAGAATGACAAGGAATATTCATACCCCGCCGCGAAATCATAAATACCTGTCAATGAATATATCGGTTTCCATTCCGATTCTTTAAACAACTGTATGTCGCCTGCCGACTCCGAAACGGGAACAGCGACATGATTGTTGTCGTTTATTATGTAGAAAAAGTGTTCGTCATACCTTTGCTGGTCATATTCAGCCCACACCCCACGCTTGTCAGCCGGACGGTACTCCCGCCATTTAAGCCCGTCGCGGATAAAATAGCCTCCTTTGTAGCAGTAAATCCCGCATCCGGAAGACGGCATGTAGTCATAGATCTCCTTCGTGTCGTAGATCGGTTTCCAATCCCCGTCCTGCTTTCCCGCATAGTAGAATTTGCTTGAGCTGGACTTCGGGACACTCACGTCACAAAGATTGTTCGTGATATTGAAGAAATGTTCTTCCTCATTATACTGCGTATAGGTAGCCCACACACCCTCCTTATCTTTAGGACGATACTCTGTCCAATTGTTGCCATTCCTGACAAAATAGCCTCCGTCGTAGGTGTACAGGCCGGTTGGTTGGGCAAAGGCGCCCACTGTGGAAAGGACACACAGAACCAAGGAGATGAGAATTTTTTGTTTCATGTTCGTTTCTGAATTTTGTATTGGCACATCGCCGATATGGTTGGTGAGCTTGTTGAAGCATGGTTGGAGAGCCTGCCGAACAAACTTCTTGTGCCGGTGCTTCGACAGGCTCAGCGACCGAAAAAACTCATTGTCCTCCAAGCCGGTCGAAATACGTCAAGACATCCTCCCATGTCTTGAACGCGTCGGACCCGAAATGGATCATCGTTCCCATGAAATCTTCTCCGCCGTTGGTTTCAGGCTCAGCGTCAATCAGATAATCGGCCAGAAGATGGTTTTTATGATTGGTGATCGCCACACGGTTCCAGACCGGGACTCCAAGATTGGCCTCGCACCAGCTCACGACTTTCTGACAGAGTTCCGGAGTGTTGTACGGAACACCGGCGACAATCTGAACATCATAATTGGCAGCAAGCGCGGCAACCGCCTTGGCGAACCCGCTGGAATGGTTGATGATCCTGTCACTCAACGAGATGAAAAGAACTGGTTTCTGAATATTCTTTTGCCTATCGTCAATCCATTGGATCACAGGAAAAACAGAATGGAGGATAGCGTTGTCATTGAGGTGATGCTCGCCATCGAACCTTATCGCCTGTCGGTAATGTTCGCTGAACAAGCCGAAAGTGTGGACCAACGTGTCATTGATTCCATAAAGGCCGAAGACCTTGTCCTGATCCTCCTCACCGGCTCGCTCGAAGCAATGAGAGCTGACCTCCCGGAAATGCTCCAGGAGGGTTTTCGTGACCAGAAAAGATGCCTCACCATCCTGGCGAGGGTTGTGATATTCCTGTCTGCCCAGGCCTTTGTTTTTCAGCAGGGTGTCAGCCAGTTGGAAGGCAGGATTCACGAGAATCCTGTCCACTCCGTAGAGCATCTCGGCGTACATAGCCCCCATTGAGGTTCCGATGATAAGATCCGGCTTCTCCGACACGGTCATATTCCTTAAAAGCGACATCGCTTCGGATGGTTCAACCGGCAGATCCGGAGCGACACCTCAGCCTGAGGCATCAGCAGCCTCAACGTCTTGACGCTTCCGTTCTGGCCACTGGACGCGAATCCATGCACATAAAGTATCTTCTTCCCGGCCATCAGTGCCGGACGAGCATATTCGTAAAGTTCCATAGCACAAAAATAATCATTATATTTGAAGAATAGATTGGAAGATAGATATGAATGATATTTATAAGGCGGGATCAAATGACAACGACATGGAATTGCTGACACACAGTGAAAAAATGGCCATTGTCTCACATTATGTCCATAATTGTGACCTACCATTAGAATTGCCATATTGGAAAATAGCGCAAAGACTTATACAAGAAAAGGAGCTTGGGTCTAATCTTACAACAGAAACAGTTTCAGATCCAATGTGCGGTTATAACTTATTTCCCGAATTATACAGGATTCCATTTCCTCCACCGCAAAAGTTCAATTTCACATTCATAGACCTGTTCGCCGGAATTGGTGGATTTCGAATCCCCCTTCAAGAATCCGGCGGGAGATGTGTATTCTCCTCCGAATTCAACACTCATGCCCAGAATGTCTACGAAAAGAACTATGGGGAAATGCCATTCGGCGACATAACCAAGATTCCGATGGATTATATTCCTGAACATGATGTACTTACCGCTGGATTTCCATGCCAACCGTTTAGTATTTCAGGGAAGATGAAAGGTTTTGAAGACACCCGCGGAACACTTATCTATAATGTATTTAAGATAATTGACGCCAAACATCCAAAAGTCGTATTTCTGGAAAATGTAAAGCATTTGGTATACCACGATGGCGGGAAAACCTTCAAGACAATCATTGAGGGGTTGGAAAGATTGGGATACATCTGTTCATATAAGGTTCTCAACGCATCCGACTTCGGTGTACCTCAAAATAGGGAAAGGATAATCATTATCGGATGCAAAAAGAAAAAGTTCGATTTTTCCAAGCTTACTCCTCTCCCAAGAAAATATATCAAGGACATATTGGACCCTCCAGACTCAACATTTGAGTATCTTAAAGAACCTTACACAATTCTTGAAGACTGCAAGATTCAGCCTTCCGGCCTGATGTTCGCCGGATACAGGAATAAAGCGATAAGAAAAGCCGGAGTACGACCGGGAACAGAAAACCTGTCAAGAGTCCATAAGCAACCTAACAGGATATATCATATAAACGGGGTTCATCCTGCTATTCCTTCACAGGAAACATCAGGAAGATTTTGGATTTATGATGGAGTAAACGTCAGGAAACTCACTATAAATGAGTGCTATCGTTTAATGGGGTTCCCGGACAACTTCATAAAAGACAGGAGTATTAGTGAAGAATATCGTCAAATCGGCAATTCCGTGTGTATCCCAATGATCAAAGAAATTATTAAACAGATAAAAGAACAACTATTATGACAGAAGCTGACACTCTACTGAAAGACGCATATGAAAAGGCTCTATCTAAAATAGCCAAAGGCAAAGGAATTGAATCAGATCTGAATAATGACTTGGCCAGGATATTGGATACAATCATTGCGGAATCTGAAGGGAACAAGGGTGTTTATACGGTAGTGCTGACAAGCGTAGTTTACAAAATACTTAATCCAGAACAAGATATCCGCAAACATCAATCCTCAATTCCAGGTGGGTACAGTGGCAGGACATTTGACTCAAAATATATCACACCATTTTTGAAGAAATGTGGTTTCCCGGCAATGGCTGAATCAGGATGGCTTACACGCTCTCTAGAACAAAAAGTCGCTTATGATTGGAATTACACAGGAGCCATTAAGGATCCTCTCAAACATTGCTTCTTGTCCACCCTTAATGAGATCGAGACAAAAGCCGTTGATCCGTCAGTTGTATTAGACTATATACTACAGTCACTCATCCTGCAAAGAGAAAAGAAAAACATCCGTCTTGCCCTTCCAAAAAATCTATCCATAAATGAGATTGTCGAACTTCTTGACAAGCATTTTCACTTCGGATACAAATCCCACGGGGCGGCGCGGCTTCCTGTACTTGCACTCTATGCCGCATATATGTGCTTGATAGTAGAATGTAAAAGATTTGAAGACAAGATTTTGCTCCCCCTTGAAAGTCATACATCAGCAGACTCGCAAAGTGGAAGATTAGGAGACATTGACGTAAATAATTCAGACAATACTCCTTTTGAGGCTGTCGAGGTCAAATTCGACATACCTGTCTCTTATGAAATTGTGCAAACCGCAAAAAGCAAAATCGAAAAATCAAAAATAAGCAGGTACTATATTCTTTCGACCAAAAACCTTGTTGAGACAGACCAGGCAAACATAGATAGAATCATAAAACAATTAAAGAATATTCATGGATGTCAGTTAGTCGTAAACGGAGTCAAACAATCATTAAAATACTATTTAAGAATTATAGAAAACACATCTGCGTTTATTGAAAACTATGTTACGCTTCTTTCTATAGATAAAGCCGTGTTGTTCGAACATAAAGAAGCTTGGAACGACTTGGTTTCCTCATTATAACGATTATTGACATTACGGCAAAATTGGTTACCTTTGAAATATTGATATTTTAAATGACACTGACTATGAC
>CAVKML010000001.1:18855-162786 GCA_963657715.1 uncultured bacterium
TGACAGATCTGAAAAAAATAGTTGAACTTTTCGCCATTGAGGGTGAGGTCAAGGAGATAAAGCCGCTGGGCAACGGGCTGATCAACGACACGTATAAGATTGTCACTGAAGGCAATGCGCCTGATTATGTGCTCCAGAGAATCAATAATGCGATCTTCACTGACGTGAATCTCCTCCAGAGCAACATCGAGGCCGTGACCAGACATATTCGTAAGAAATTAGAGGCGGAAGGAGTGGAGGACATCGACCGCAAGGTACTGAGGCTCATTCCTTTGAAGTCAGAAGGAGAGAGACTTGAGGCGCTGATGAGCGACAAGCCGAGAACCTACTGCCTGGAGGATGGGAAATATTGGAGGGTTTCGGTGTTCATCAATGACGCGTACACCTACGAGACTGTCAATCCGGAGTATTCTGAATATGCCGGCGAGGCTTTCGGCAACTTCGAGGCGATGCTCGCCGACATTCCGGACACGCTCGGGGAGACAATTCCTGACTTCCACAACATGGAACTGAGACTCAAGCAGTTGGTCGAGGCGGTAAGAGAGGACAAAGCCGGCCGACTGCACGCAGACGACAAGACCGAAGAGCAGGAACTGCACAAGATTCTGGAAGACATTGACAAATACGGAGTCCAGATGTGCAAGGCTGAACAGCTGCACCGCGAGGGCAAGCTTCCTAAAAGAATATGCCATTGCGACACAAAGGTCAACAACATGATGTTCGACAAGGATGGCAAGATTCTCTGTGTCATCGATCTGGACACCGTGATGCCAAGCTATGTGTTCTCTGACTTCGGAGACTTCCTACGTACAGCGGCGAATCCTGTGGCCGAAGATTCCCCTGAACTCGACAAGGTCGATTTCGACATGGAGATATTCAAGGCATTCACAAGAGGTTACCTGAAAGGCACTAAACCGTTCCTGACTCCTGTAGAAAGAGAGAATCTTCCATACGCCGCCTGTCTCTTCACGTTCATGCAGGCAGTGCGCTTTTTCGCCGACTACATCAACGGAGACACCTACTACAAGATCAAATACCCGGAGCATAATCTGGTCCGCACCCGCAACCAGATGAAGCTTTTCCACTCGGCCTTAAGCAAGACATCCGAAATGGCCTCATTCATTGAATCAATAAAATAACGATATGAAACGCAGGGATTTTCTCAAGACCGCAGGACTGGTGACTGCAGGAAGCGGGCTTCTCATCGGAACAGGGGGACTGCTTACCGGATGCTCCGGCAAGGACGGAGGCAACAATATTCCTAAACCTTACAAAGTAGGCGGCACAGCCAGGATGAAGCTGAGTTTCGAGCCATATGAACTCAAGCTGCGACACACGTTCACCGTGGCTTCATATTCAAGAACCACCACGCCGGATGTGCAGGTGAAGATTGAATATGACGGATTCACCGGCTATGGGGAGGCTTCGATGCCGCCGTACCTCGGGCAGACCGTGGAGAGCGTCTGCAACTTCCTGAGCAAGGTCAATTTGGAGCAGTTCAGTGATCCGTTCCAGATTGATGACATACTGACCTACGTGGATGGAATAAACGAGGGAGACACCGCGGCAAAGGCAGCCGTGGACATAGCCTTGCACGACCTTGTGGGACAGTTGATGGGACAGCCGTGGTACCGGATCTGGGGTCTCAACGCGGCCAAGGCTCCGAACACCACGTTCACGATCGGAATCGACACTCCGGACGTGGTCCGCGAGAAGACGAAGGAATGCGCGGGACAGTTTAACATTCTTAAAGTCAAGGTCGGGCTTGACAATGACAAGGAGATGATCGAGACTATCCGTGAAGTCACAAACCTGCCGCTCGCCGTGGATGCCAATCAAGGTTGGAAAGACAAGGATAAGGCTCTGGAGATGATCTACTGGCTGAAGGAACACGGAGTCGTGATGGTGGAGCAGCCGATGCCGAAGGAGATGATGGACGAGAACGCATGGCTGACCGAGCGCAGTCCGCTGCCGACATTCGCCGACGAGGCCATCCAGCGTCTCGCCGACGTTCAGAGAGTCAAAGGAGCCTACACCGGCATCAACATCAAGCTGATGAAGTGCACCGGAATGCGCGAGGCCTGGAAGATGCTGAACTACGCCAGCGCCGAGGGCATGAAGGTGATGGTCGGCTGCATGACAGAGACATCCTGCGCCGTGACCGCCGCCGCCCAGCTCTCCCCCGCCGTGGATTTTGCCGACCTTGACGGCAACCTCCTGATCGCCAACGACAGATTCGAAGGAATGACGGTTGTTGATGGCAAGATCACCCTTCCAGACCGCTCTGGCCTTGGACTCAAATTGCTGTAAGCTATGGCTATGAAAAGAAAAGAAATTGTCCTTTGGACGCTAGTGGCGATAGCGTTGGCAGCGAACATCTGGCTGCCGAGGCAGATGAGGTATAAATATTCGTGGGACAAAGATCTGGCACAAAGACTTGCAACTGAATTTTGTGCCACACGGGAGGATGTGAAGGAATATATTCAGAAATACATTCCTAATGTCACTGACGAGCAGATCGACAAGTGGACGGCTTCCGGCGAGTTGGAGTCGATGCAGATCGGGAAGCGCACGATGTATTTCACCTCGGCGGCGCGCAACCTGTTCAGGATCAACCCCGAATTGGCTGCCATAAAGGCCGCGGCCGACTCCAAGGACGAGGATCTGTCCAAGAGCGGAACTTCGCTGTCAGGACACGAAGCCATTGACGCGGAGACGATTCCGGAGATCAAGAGACAGGTTCTGGAGAACATCGCCGACGAAAAGGAGGATCCTTACTTCGCACTGCCGAAGAGGATGAAAGTGACATTCACCCTGACCGTTCACGCCAACACTTTAAGGCCAGGTCAGACACTCCGTTGCTGGCTGCCGCTTCCTCGTCAGGATGTGGCCAGGCAGACCGATTTCAAATTCATCGAGGCCGGGGTTGACGGCGTGGCTTACCCTGTGGAGAAATTGACATTCTCCGAGCCGTCACACCTGCACAGCAGCGTCTATATGGAGGCTAAAACTGTCAAAAACAAACCGACAGTCTTCCACGAGGTCTTTGAATATACCTCCTGCGGGGAGTGGCATCCTATAGACTCATCCAAAGTATTGGCTTACAACACTTCAAATCCTGAGTACAAGGAATATACAGCCGAACGCGATCAGCATGTGATCTTCACGGACAAGCTCAAAGCGGCAGCGGACTCTGTCACTTTAGGCATCGAGAATCCTTATCTCCAGGCCAAGGCAATCTACACCTGGATCGACAAGACTTTCCCATGGGCTTCTGCCAGAGACTATTCCACAATCGAAAATATTCCTGAATATGTCCTGACGAACCGTCATGGAGACTGCGGCCAGGTGACGCTGCTCTTCATCACAATGTGCCGCTACAAAGGCATACCGGCCAGATGGCAGAGCGGTCTGATGATGCACCCGGGCGCAGGAAATCTGCACGACTGGGGCGAGGTTTATTTCGAAGGCTACGGCTGGGTTCCGGTCGATCAGAGTTTCGGCATCACATCCTACGGAGGTGATTTCTTCCTCGGTGGCATCGAGCCATACCGGATGGTCATCAACTCTGATTTCGGAGGCAATCTCGATCCCGAGAAAAAGTACCCTCGCAGCGACACCGTTGATTTCCAGCGCGGTGAAGTTGAGTGGGATAAAGGAAATCTTTACTTCACCCAGTGGGACTACGACTTCAAGATTGAGTATCTCAACTAGATTATTCCGGCGAACAGCGATGCGACAAAAACTGTCATGATTCCGCTGACAACTATGGACAGGCTGCTCATCGCGCCTTCCACAGCACCGATTTCCATAGCTTTCGTAGTACCTATGGCATGAGAAGACGAGCCGATGGCGATACCTTTCGCGATCGGCTCTTTTATATTCATGATCTTCAAGAATTTTTCCGCGAAAATGTTGCCGATCACACCGGTTATTATGATGACCACGACGGTAACCGGCACATAACCGCCCAATTCCTCAGTGGCACCCATTCCGATCGCCGTGGTTATTGATTTTGGCAAGAATGTGGCATAGGAGGCATGATCAAAATGAAAAATCAACGCGAAGGCAAGGACTGACAGCATGCTTGAAAGCACGCCTGCGGTTATCCCGGCAACCACAGCTTTCCAATTTTTCTTTAGCAGTTCAACCTGCTGATAAAGCGGCACGGCAAGACAGATCGTGGCCGGAGTCAGGAGATAACTGATGATGTCTGCGCCTTTCATATATTCAGAATAACCGGTTCCGGTCAAAAGCAGCACGCTGATAACCAAGATTATCGACACAAGAAGAGGATTCATGAATGACCATCCGGTCTTGCGACGCAGCCATATTCCCACATAATACGACAACAGGCTCAGAAAAGCCCCGAAAAAGACAGAACCTTCGAACAAATCTTTCATTTTCTTTTTCCTTTACGAATTACAGCCTGAGTCACCAGGCCGGAAACCGCCATGACAACAAATGTGCTTACGACCGTGACGGTAAGATACTGGAGCAAAGATTCCTTGACAATGCCCCATGATGCCATGAGACCGACGGCCGCCGGAATGAACATCACCGGCATGGCGGCTATCAGGAAAGAACTCACTTCACGGATATCACTGACTTTAACCACTTTGAATTCGAGGGCAAAAAACAGGAGTATAATCCCGTAGATGCTGGCAGGAATCGGAAGCGGAATGAAATAATGCAGCAGTTCCCCGACAAAGGAGAATGCAACTATCACCAAAAACTGAATCACGAAATTCATAGGCTGGAAATATAATCTTCAATGATCCCGGCTGTTATTTTCGCACCCAACCTGCAAGTGTCCAGACAAATGTCATAGTCAGGAGCATTGCCCCATGTGAGTCCTGTGTAAAACCTATGATAGGAGACACGGCAATCGTCTGTTGTCCGTACAAACTCTTCCGCCTCTCTCAACGAGATTTTCTCTTCCTGGGCAGTGTTGGCGATCCTGGTCTTGAAATCCCCATGCAGAAACACCGACACCAAGTCTCTCCGTTCTTTGAATATAAAGTTTCCACATCGCCCGATGACTATGCAGTCTTCATCCCCTATCATCCCGTAGAAAGCCCTGCGGAACTTGTCCATAACCGCCTTGCGCTCATAGGAAAAATCCGTTATGGCCTCCATCAGGTCATCCACCGGCCTTTCCTCGAAGAACGTATCCATCTCCGTCAACACGCCTTTCTCCCCTGCCATCTTCATAAGGCTTTTCCTGGTGTAGAGCGGCACATTGTACCGCTCCGACAGTATTTCACCGACATGCAGCGCTCCGCACCCGCATTGCCGTGCGATAGTAATTATCATACCTTTCTGTTATTTGGCTGCAAAAATAGTGAATTAACAGAACAGTCGTTCCCCAAAAATTCAGAAAATCATGGGGTGATACCGAACAAACATTGACGACAATGATGTCCGTACATCGTACACAAAAGAAAAATCCGGGTGATCCGTACACAAAAGGCAGCTATGGTGTACGGAACCACCGCCGGGTGACATTTGGTACACGGGAAATGCTTTTCAGGTACGAAACCGCACAATGAGAGCACTTGGTACGCCAGGGAGGCCTCTTCTGTACCAAACAAGTGACGAACTGAAGTCTGTGCGCCGGCGAGAGTTTGCCGACACGGATTACGGAGACATGATTCACATTTTAAAGAGAATCGGAAGATTCCCTTTATGTTTGCAATGAATATTGGGAAAATATTCATAAATTTATAGCGACATATTAAAAACACATAACCACTATGGCAAAGATTATAGAATGCGTGCCCAACTTCAGCGAGGGGCGGGACAAGAATGTGATAGACCAGATCGTGAAGGCGATCGCTTCGGCGAAGGTGAATGTCGATGGCAACGAGGAAAGCGTCAAGGTGCTTGACGTGGATCCGGGAGAGGCGACCAACAGGACCGTGGTGACCTTTGTGGGAAGCCCTGAGGCTGTGTTGGAGGCTGCTTTCCAAGGGGTAAAGTGCTCCGGAGAGGTGATCGACATGAGACATCATCACGGGGCGCATCCTCGCTCCGGAGCGTGCGATGTGCTGCCGCTCGTGCCGGTGGCCGGAATCACGCTGGAAGAGTGCGCTGAACTGGCCAGAGGGCTGGCGAAGAGGATCTACGACGAGCTTGGAATCCCTTGCTACTGCTACGAGGCGGCGGCGTTCAAGCCGGAAAGGAAGAACCTTGCGGTGTGCCGTGCCGGGGAATATGAAGCCCTGCCGGAGAAGATCGCGGATCCTGCCAAGGCACCGGACTTCGGGCCTAAGGAATATAACGAGACCGTTGCGAAGAGCGGAGCCATCAACGTAGGAGCCAGAGACTTCCTCGTGGCAGTCAACTATAATCTTAACACAACTTCGACACGTCGCGCGATGTCGATCGCTTTTGACGTGCGTGAGAAAGGGCGCAAGATGCGTGAGGGTGGAAGCCTGACCGGGAAGGTTCTCAAGGACGAAAACGGCAAGGACCGTTGGCAGCCAGGCACACTCAAGGGATGCAAGGCGATCGGCTGGTACATCGATGAATATGGCATAGCGCAGGTTTCGATGAACATCACCGACATCCGGACAACACCTCTGCACGTGGCTTACGAGGAAGTCTCCAGAGCGGCGGCGGCCAGAGGACTTAGGGTCACCGGAGCCGAGATTGTCGGACTGGTGCCGAAACGTGTGCTTTTGGAGGCCGGAAAGTTCTACCTTGAAAAACAGGAACGCTCGCTCGGAATCTCCGAGGACGAGATAATGAAGATTGCCGTCAAGTCCATGAGCCTTGACGACCTTAAGCCGTTCAATCCGCACGAGAAAGTCATTGAATATCTTATGGAAGCCCCAGAGTGGATGGCCGTAAAGGAAAGGCTCATCAGGATGACGCTCAAGGGATTTGCGGAGGAGACTGCATCCGAGTCCCCTGCACCGGGCGGTGGATCGATCTCAGCTTACATGGGTGCTCTCGGAGCGGCTCTCGGCACGATGGTCGCAAACCTTTCAGCCCACAAGAGAGGCTGGGACAACCGCTGGAAAGAGTTCTCTGACTGGGCCGAGAAAGGACACGCGGTGATGCAGGAACTGGTAGGCCTTGTGGATGAGGACACGGCGGCGTTCGACAAGATCATGGCGGCGTTCGGACTTCCTAAAGGCACGGAAGAAGAGAAAGCTGCCCGTGTGGAAGCCATCGAGAAGGCCACGCTTTATGCCACACAGGTGCCTCTGCGCACGATGAAGGCTTCGTTCAAGGCCTTTGAGATCACCAGGGCGATGGCCGAGACCGGCAACCCTAACTCCGTCTCAGATGCAGGAGTCGGCGCTTTGGCGGCACGCAGCGCGGTTCTCGGAGCGCAGCTCAACGTCAAGATCAACGCTGCTTCCCTGAATGACAAGGCCAAGGCCGCCGAACTGGTCGCCGAGGCCGATGAGATCGCCGCCAAAGCCATCGTAGAAGAAAAAGAGATTCTGGACATCGTAAACTCAAAGATCAATGGATAAGTTTCAGGAAGAGATACTCGCCGGCATCCCGCAGGACAAACTTCCGGAGCCAAAACCATATGACAAGACGATAAACCACGCCCCTAAGCGCAAGGACATACTTACAGCCGAGGAAAAGGTGCTGGCGCTGAAGAACGCACTGAGATATTTCCCGGCCAAGTTCCACGCTGAACTGGCACCGGAATTCGCCCAGGAGCTGAAGGACTACGGCCGCATCTATATGTACCGCTTCCGCCCGTCCTACGACATCTACGCCAGACCTATTGATGAATATCCTTGCCGGAGCCGTCAGGCGGCGGCCATCATGGCGATGATCCAGAACAATCTGGATCCGAGGGTGGCGCAGCATCCGCACGAGCTGATCATCTACGGAGGCAACGGAGCGATATTCCAGAATTGGGCGCAGTACAGGCTGACGATGAAGTACCTGGCTGAGATGACCGACGAGCAGACGCTTTCGATGTACTCAGGTCATCCGATGGGGCTTTTCCCGAGCCACAAGGACGCGCCGAGGGTCGTCGTGACCAACGGAATGGTCATCCCGAACTATTCAAAGCAGGATGATTGGGAAAGATTCAACGCATTGGGTGTGTCGCAGTACGGACAGATGACCGCTGGCTCGTATATGTACATCGGGCCTCAAGGAATCGTACACGGTACGACGATCACCGTGATGAACGCTGCGCGCAAACAACTGAAAGCCAGAGGCATCGCAGGGACAAGGGAGAATATGAAAGGAATGCTCTTCGTGACGGCCGGACTTGGCGGAATGTCGGGAGCGCAGCCGAAGGCGGGAAACATCGCAGGTGTCGTGAGCGTCACCGCCGAGATCAATCCGCTGGCGGCCCGCAAGCGTTATGACCAGGGCTGGGTCGATGAGCTGCACGAGAACCTGGACGAGCTCATCCCGCGCATCCGCAAGGCGACGGAGAACAGGGAAACCGTCTCGCTGGCCTACGTGGGCAATGTCGTGGATCTCTGGGAAAGGCTCGCAAGCGAGAATATTCCTGTGGATCTTGGCTCCGACCAGACCTCGCTCCACAATCCGTGGGCGGGTGGCTACTACCCTGTCGGACTGTCATTCGAGGAGTCCGTCAAGATGATGGCAGAGGAGCCGGAAAGGTTCCGGGAGGCGGTGAAGGCATCGCTGAGGAGGCACGTCGCCGCCATCAACGAGTTGTCAGCCAAAGGGATGTACTTCTTCGACTACGGCAACGCCTTCCTGCTGGAATCCTCCAGGGCGGGGGCGGACATACTCAAGGCCGACGGCACGTTCCGCTATCCGTCATACGTCCAGGACATCATGGGGCCGCTCTATTTCGACTACGGCTTCGGTCCGTTCCGCTGGGTCTGCATGAGCGAGAAGCCGGAAGACCTCGCCAAGTCCGACGAGATAGCCGTGAATATTCTTAAAAAGGAAGTTGAGACGGTGCCTGAGGAGATTCAGGGGCAGCTGAACGACAATATTCATTGGATAGAGGAAGCCGGCAGGAACAATCTGGTGGTAGGCTCGCAGGCGCGCATCCTCTACGCCGACTGCGAAGGCAGGACCAAGATCGCCCTCGCCTTCAACGAGGCCATCCGCAAGGGTGAGATCTCAGCTCCGATCGTGCTTGGCCGCGACCATCACGACGTGTCCGGAACAGATTCACCGTTCCGCGAGACATCAAACATCTACGACGGATCCAGATTCACCGCCGACATGGCCATCCAGAACGTCATCGGTGACGGCTTCCGGGGAGCCACCTGGGTTTCAATCCACAACGGAGGCGGAGTAGGCTGGGGCGAGGTCATCAACGGAGGATTCGGAATGGTGATCGACGGATCGGCCGATTCGGACAGGCACATCACACAGATGCTGTTCTGGGACGTGAACAACGGAATAGCCCGCCGAAGCTGGGCGCGCAACGAGGGTGCGGAACACGCCATCCTGAGGGAAATGGGCAGAACGCCTGAACTCAAGGTGACCGTACCGAACATTGCGGACGAAAACATTGTCAGAAAAGCGATTGAAGAACTATGACACACATCATCTCACACGAACATCTGAGCCTTGAGAGGCTCAAGACCATACTTGAGAATCACGAGAGGGTAGAACTCGGCCCTGAGGCGGTGGCGGCCATCGAAAAATGCCGCAAGTACCTGGACAGCAAGATGGAGGACATCGGCCGCCCGGTCTATGGAGTGACCACGGGCTTCGGCTCGCTGTGCAACGTCACCATCCCTGCCGACCAGCTCTCGCAGCTCCAACACAATCTGGTGATGTCCCACGCCTGCGGAACCGGTGAGACGGTACGGCCGCAGATCGTGAGGCTGATGCTCTTGCTGAAGGCACAGTCTCTGTCCTACGGCCATTCCGGAGCGCAATTAATTACAGTCCAGAGGCTTCTGGACATGTTCAACAACGACATCCTTCCGGTTGTCTATCAGCAAGGCTCACTCGGAGCTTCCGGCGACCTCGCTCCCCTCGCCCACCTCAGCCTTCCGCTGATCGGACTCGGTGAGGTTCTCTACAAGGGCAAGGTCAGACCGAGCAAGGAAGTCTGGGACGAAATGGGCTGGAAACCGATCAGCCTTCAGTCAAAGGAGGGTCTCGCACTTCTTAACGGAACGCAGTTCATGAGCGCGCACGCCATCTGGTCGTTGATCCAGTGCCACAGACTTTCGGAATGGGCCGACAGGATCGGGGCGATGTCTTTGGAGGCTTACGACGGCCGCATCGAGCCGTTCCTTCCGCTGACCCATCAGCTTCGTCCGCACAAGGGACAGATCGACACGGCGGCACGCTTCATGACCCTCCTTGACGGCAGCGAGCTGATCAAGAACCACAAGGAGCACGTCCAGGATCCATATTCATTCCGCTGCATTCCGCAGGTACACGGGGCGGTCAAGGACAACATCCGTTATGTGGAGTCGGTGATCGAGAACGAGATCAACAGCGCGACGGACAACCCGAACGTCTTCCCGGACGAGGACATGATCATCTCCGCCGGCAACTTCCACGGGGAGCCTATCGCCATTCCTATGGACACGTTGGCGATCGCGATGTCCGAACTCGCAAACATTTCTGAAAGACGTATTTACAGATTGATTTCCGGTCAGCGAGGCCTGCCGAAGTTCCTTGTCGCCACGCCTGGCCTCAACAGCGGATTCATGATCCCGCAGTACACGGCGGCCTCGATCGTGAGCCAGAACAAGGGGCTCTGCTGGCCGGCGTCCGTGGATTCGATCCCGTCCTCACAGGGTCAGGAGGATCACGTGAGCATGGGTTCCAACGCCGCCACAAAGCTTGTGCGCGTGGTTGACAACTGCGAGGAAGTGCTTGCCATCGAGCTGTTCAACGCCGCCCAGGCGCTCGACTTCAGACACCAACTCGCCGGCAACAAGTCCTCCGAGACCATCGAGGGCATATTCAACGACTACCGCAAGGTCGTGCCGTTCATCAGTGATGATGTCTATATGCACCCGCTCATCCAGAAATCTATCGAGTTCATAAGATGACCATTATCACCAACATCGGCGAACTGGTCGGAATCGTTCCTGAAGGTGTCCTGCGCAAGCGGGGCGCCGAGATGGACGAGGTCGGTTCATTGAAGGACGCTTACCTCATAATTGATGGCGAAAGGATCTCAGCTTTCGGGAATATGTCCGAGTGTCCTCCAGCCGGGCCACAGGATGAAGTGATTGACGCGGAGGGTGGTATGGTTATGCCGACATTCTGCGACTCGCACACCCACATCTGCTACGCCGGAACCCGTGAGCAGGAGTTCATCGACAAGATCAACGGGCTGAGTTACGAGGAGATAGCCGCCCGTGGAGGCGGGATCCTCAACTCCGCCGACCTGCTCCACCGCACGAGTGAAGAGGAATTATATTCACAGACAATGGCACGCGTCCGGGAGATGATCGCCAAAGGGACCGGCGCGATCGAGATCAAGAGCGGCTACGGCCTGACCCTTGAGGACGAGCTGAAGATGCTCCGGGTAATCCGCTGCGTCAAAAGCGAATCCCCGGCCACCATCAAAGCGACTTTCCTCGGGGCTCACGCCGTCGGCCGAGCCTTCAAAGGCCGTCAGGATGAATATGTCAACCTCGTCTGCGAGGAGATGATTCCCGCCGTCGCCGCCGAAGGACTCGCTGAATATGTCGATGTGTTCTGCGACGAGGGTTTCTTCACAGTCCCTGAAACTGATCGCATCCTTTCCGCCGGTGAGCGTTACGGCCTCATCCCGAAAATCCACGCCAACGAGTTGGCCTGTTCCGGCGGTGTGCAGGTGGCCGTGAAGCACAACGCCCTTTCGGTCGATCACCTTGAGCGCACCACAGACGCGGAAATTGAGGCGCTAAGAGGCTCACGAACAATGCCGACGATGCTACCCGATTCGTCATTCTTCCTCGGAATCCCCTACGGCAGGGCCAAGGAATATGTCAGCGCGGGTCTCGGAATAGCTCTCGCGTCGGACTACAACCCAGGATCATCTCCATCCGGAGACATGCGTTTCGTGATGGCCCTGGGCTGCATCAGAATGCGCCTTACCCCTGCCCAATCATTCAATGCATGTACCCTGAACTCCGCATACGCAATGGGAGTCGCAGATGATTTGGGGTCGATCACAGTCGGCAAACTTGCCAACCTGATCGTCACGAACCCGATCCCGTCCCTCGCTTTCATCCCGTACTGCCACCAGACACCGTTCATCAGCAAGGTGATTCTCCGAGGAGAGATCAGAAGTGAAGCAAGTACCTTACAGTAGGGATGATAGGATAGATTGATGTATAAATCAGCCGTGGCTTGCCGTAGGCATCAATGTCAAACTTGACATACATCGGATTCTTTCTTGCGTACAGATTGTATATTCCAAAACTCACGCAATAGTCCCGTCCTTTGCGTGCGGTTTTCGAGGTGAAATCTATCCCCACATCAAGGCGATGATAGTCCGGCATCTTGAACCTATTCGGTTCCCCGAATGTGGACAGAGAGTAATCGAACATCATACTTCCATCGCGCCCAACAAGATGTCCCGAATAATGGCTTGGTATGTCCAAACGATTGCCTGAACGATAGGTCCAATTGGCATAGACATCAATCAAAGGATGCAGGTGCCAAACAAGGTTCAGATTGAATTTATGACGGTTGTCAAAGCGGTCGCAATACCACCCGTCCCAGAACTCTTTGAAATTTCTCTGCGTCCACGAAAGAGTGTAGGATGCGGCCAGATCCAACTTTTTTCTTGTCAAATCGAAAGAGCACTCCATCCCGTAAGACCGTCCCAAGCCGCTAATGTACGATGACTCCCACGCATCCACAGGAGGAATATAACTCTCCTTGCCGACATATTCATAGAGATTCTTCATCATCTTGTAATAGCCTCCGACGTTGAGCCTCCACACTCCCACCTTGTTAAGCTGCATTTCAAACGTCAGCTGATCGCTTTTCAAAGGTTTGTGATATGCAGTCATCGGCATCCAGAAATTACCAGGCATATCAATGACGGAGGATGACACGAGGTGCTCCCCCTGACTCATTCTTGAATATGAAGCATTGATGCTTAGCAAGCCTCCCGGTCTGAAAATCACCGAAGCTCTCGGCTCCAGAGACGGATAGAAAGCCTGTCTGACTGCATAGGTCGTCAGATTCAAACCAGCCTTTGCCGTGAACCATTCTATTGGGCGCATCTCATCCTCAATGTAAATCGCGGTCGTGAAGGATGTCTTTGTGGTGTTAAACGTCATTGACTTCACTTCGACATTGCCTTCTTTGGACATTGTTTCCTCGGTTCTTCGACGAGCGGGAGACGCAACAGTCAAGGCAAGGTTCGCCCCATAGCCGATCCTGTTCCACCCGAAGTTCTGACGGACATTGAATTTGGTCCCCAAATTGCCAAAATTCGAGGAATTACTTTCCCGCGTCTTTATACTCAAAGCATCTCCCAAATATTTGGATTCTGTACGCTCGACAAGGTTGCAAAAGCCATCTGTAAAATACGTAGTAAGGTCAAAATCGAAGTTGCCATAGCCTGAATGATCCCAACGGACAGATGCCATAGCATTACCCCAATGGCTTGTTTCCCGAACTCCCTGATCATAATTCAACGACATCAAGTCATAACCGCCATAAAGGTTTAGGCTCACCTTATCCATTCCAGTCGGTCTCCAGCAGAACTTAGCGTTGAGATCGGAAAATCCATAGTTACCGTCACGAGTGTTTTCATTCGAATAATACGAATCCTCTACCTCCATAAAGTTCAAAAGAGGACGTAGGAAAGCCTCGATCCATCCCAATCGTAAAGCGACATTGTAGGAACTTCCTTCCTTTTTCATCGGACCCTCGATCTGGAAACGTCCGTCTGTAGGAGCAAGAGAAAATTGTCCCTTGGTTCCTGTCAAGTTCCCTTCCGCTATGCCGGCGTTGACCACCGATGAGATTCTGCCGCTGTATTTAGCGGGGAAAGGACCTTTATAGAAATCGACATAATTGATTATGTCGGTATTGAACGAGGAGTAAAGGCCAAGGAAATGCCCTGACTGATAGAGCGGAACGTCATCTATCATATAAAGGTTGTCAGCGCCGGTGCCGCCACGAACGTACAATCCGGATGTCATCTCAGTGCCGGGAGAGACACCCGGAAGGGCTGGAGTGTCTTTATCAGATCCGAAGTTGACATCACGGCCCTGGCCTGAAACATCTTTTCGGGAATATGACTGTGGCCCATCACCGCGCTTCTGGATCTGAGTCCCGTGATGACGGAAGACGCGATGGTGTCTCGTTTTTCCTTGTTTCTGACTTTTTCGCGCGCATCCATCGTCATAAATGTCACAAACGCCAGCAACAGGATAATGCATAATCTTTTCATTCCACGGTGAAGGTTATCCAATCTGAATAGACTGGTGATGAATTACTGACGAAAAAGCCGCATCCTCCCTCTATGTTGGTGTATTTATTATTAGACGACTGAAAGCCTGTTTCAGAGATGCCATAGCCAGATCCGTCAAGGTAGTAGAGACACTGCATATAAGAAGGTTCTGAAATCGCCATAACACCGACCCGATACACCCATTCTGTCTTCATCAGGTGTATTACATCGTCCTCATCCTTACGTCTATAAGAGTTTTGCGGCCCCGATGACACCTCGCTGGAGAGGAGGATCCGCTTTGCGAGCAACTTGTCTGTAAGACGGCAGATGCCACACCAGAATGAGCCTTCCCTCACAGAGAATCCTGTTTCATTGATGTGTGGCCCTTGGAAATCCTTTATGAACATAGGATATGATGTTTCCGAGACCACCGTCTGATCCACAAGCGCATCATCAATATAATCACTAAGAACCTCACGTCTTGTCAGAGAGAATGCGAAATACTCAGTCTTATCATTTCTGGCCAGCCTCATTATGCAGGAAACAAAGCCATCCTTATCCACCCCCATAGATTCGACATTCACTACCGGGACTTCCGGCACGGTTAGCTCACACGACACCGCGGAAAAACCAGGCACCTCAACAGCCAAGCTGATTTGGTCGCCAGATTTCACAGCCTCAGAACTTACAAATGTCTTGGGATTTTCAGAATTGTCCAGATCCAACGTCTTCCCATTACGCGACATAGTGCATACCGCTTCAAGTTTTCCAAGATCAGTTCTTCCCGGTGTTGAGTCAGGAGTCAAAGGAAAAAGTCTTTCTATCGAGACTGAAACCTTTTCTCCATCCGAGGCGACACCATCAAGTTTTAATACCTTTTCATTTACATTGTCCGGATAAGGTCCGATGAATGTACAAGCTGCCGTGATCGAAGTCACCACCATCAATGGTAACTTTTTCTTAAAAAACATATTAGAATCCCTTTTCCTGACTTATGGTCATTATGGCGCAACGCATACCAGTCCGTGAATATAATCGCACGTCAACCGAGCGATTCTGGTCTGTATTATTCTTCGGCACTGTCAAATGAAGCGTGCCTCTATAATAGTTGTCAGCGTCCGGAGCGATGCTCACTACCGTCTGGATAACATCAACAAATCCATACGAAAGTTCCAAAGTTCCCTCATCAAATGGACGAACAGCAGCCATTTCGAAGTCATATTCTCCCCCGCCAGCCGGGACTTCCAATTTATATTTATGAGCCTCCACCAGCCCAGCTTCCGTCTCGAAATAAATTCCTTCGAATTTCACTCCTCCATATGTTTGCTCTGATTTAGTATTAGTACAAGAGTACAACATTCCGATGCTGAGAATCAACAAAAGTGCTCTTTTCATAGCTTTAACAATAAAAACAAAAACTTTCAAACCTATTTACGCACCAAGATATCCTTACGATTTGTCGAAAAGTCACCATCAGGAACAGCAATGCGATTATCCAGAAAATATCCATCACTTGTTCCTCCCCATCCCCAATTCATATGAAAAAACTCCGGTCCTGGATTATACACCAATTGCTGATTGTACTGCATCATATTTGATGGTTGTCCATCCTCATAACCAATGACATAAAGGTTATACTCTGTCGTTTCCAAAGATGAATAATATCCGTCACATACCCAAGCATGCCCCTCGCCCGAATCAAGTCCTGTCATACATACAGGTCTGCCATCATATAATTCACTATAAACTTTTTCACCACTGTGTTTTATAACATCGGTTGAATAGCCATAGTGTCGTATGGCATTATCAAGCTGATCAAGTTTAGCCCCTCCGTAATTGTTCACTCCTATATCATTTCTTAATCTAATTATAAATTCCGAAAGGAAACTATTTATAGTGTTATTTGGCATTAAATTCCAACTTATAGAAACCTCAGACCCTGGATATGTCAATGGGAATTGATGATAACGCATTATCTGAGCAGCCGCAACCGTTGTGCATCCTAAAGGTCTTTTCAGTGGATCAGCATCATTGAATGGGGTTTCTTGATCCCATTTTGTGGACAACATAGGATAGATATCATTGCGTGTTGAAGTTGTCTTATATGTAATGATGGCGCATTCCATATACGGATACCCCGGCATATCTCCCATTTCCCATTCTGCATCCTGACAGAAACTTTCATATAAATCATTCGGCATACCCTCCGGTTGATTATGCAAATAATTAACACTGTACCCATCGTTGTACCAATCTTCAAGATATGGATATAGGATATCATAATAATCGTCAGAGATGTCTGACCTTGTTGTGATCCTTGGAAGAGAAGAAATCTGTTCATACCTACGCCACAAATCACGAAAAGTCAAAGAAGAATCCGAAGGAATTCTATCTAGCTTATATTCCGACAAAAGGACATCCATACCAGTTCCGGTGCCTTCCCCCTTAAATTCTCCTTGTTCGGCATATCCATATATAGGATAAGTGTCTTTTGATGAAGATACAAGAACGTACCCGTCGGTTAGGTTAACAGCATACAGAACTATCTCCTCTGAAACACCATAGATAGGAACAACTGATTTCACCTCCACTCCTGATACTTTAGTCTTAACCTGACCATTATAAAAATTCAGAGCGACTTTGGCAGCATCATCGGCTTGAAGTGTAGAGATCTCTGGAGATATTCTGTTTTGATTGATAGATAACAGAATCGCCTCCTGATCACTGGGCTCCTGAATCAGTGATTTATCTAAATCATTGGATTTACATCCATAAAAAAGCAAAAATGCCATCAACAGTGTTACATTCTTCGTTTTCATAATGCAAGTTTGATTTATGTGATTATTAATTATTTAGGCACCAATATACAAATAACATTTCAATATACAAAAAAATCAAAGAAATCTTCACCTGACACTCATTATGACTAAACTTAGCCAAGGAATATAGTCGGACACGAATTCATAAAGCACCCTTACATCTTGCACAAGCCAACACATTGTATTATATTTGCCATTACTAATACAGCACAATGTATTATGGCGCAATCAACACTATCTATGAGGGTAGATGACACCTTAAAAAAGAATTTCGATAGCATCTGCGATGATTTCGGATTCACAAGCACGGCAGCGATCACCGTCTTTATGAAAACTGTGGTGCGTGAAAGAAGAATCCCTTTTGAAATCAAAGCATCGACAAAAGAGCAAATCAACAATGATGCGTGAAACGCATTTCTGGAAATGCGCAGGCAAGTGGCTTCGGCCGGAGACCCAAAGGACATTGTGTTTTGATCCCGTACCGTACCTTCATCCCGTACTGCCACCAGACACTGTTCATCAGCAAGGTGATTCTCCGAGTCTGCGAGGCAAACACGTTATAAATCACACTATTATGATAAGATTAGGAGCCGTCTTGGCGGCGATGCTTATGGCAAATGGAAGTTTCGCACAAGAAATGTCAGGAACTGACGCTTCGGCAGGTTCAGCGACCGAAAGAAATGAACGCCCCGCAATAGCAATTGAAAAAGGCAAGAACTCGACTGATGGACAGACTGCGGACACGACGCACCCGTGGTACGGGGCGAGGGTCGGAATCATCGGAGACTCGATCTCAGATCCGAAGGTCGCGAACGGGCCGGAGAAATATTACTGGTATATGGCGCAGGAGATCGGAATCATTCCTTGTGTCGTGGCGCAGAACGGCCAGCAATGGCATGAAGTGCTGCCACAGGCCAACAAGCTGAAAAGCGAGTACGGGGATGAAATCGACGCGATTCTTATCCTGATGGGAACAAATGACTTCAACGCCGGCGTGCCGATCGGAGAATGGTTCAACGAGGAATATATCGAAGTGGAGGCCGCCAACAGCGAGCCTAAATCCATGCAGAGAAGGAGACACAGGATCCTTAATCTGGATCAGACCACTTTCAAGGGGCGCATCAATATCGCCATCGACTCACTTAAGAATATGTATCCTCATCAGCAGATCATCCTGATGACACCGCTTCACCGAGGTTATGCAAAGTTTGGTGAGACCAACATCCAGCCGGATGAAAATTATACCAACAGCTGCGGGGAATACATCGACGCATATGTCAATGCCGTGAAAGAGGCGGGGAACGTCTGGGCGGTACCTGTGATCGACCTCAACGCCGTTTCTGGGATATTCCCGCTCAACCGTTCGCAGAAGGAATATTTCCCTCGGGACCGGGACAGGCTTCACCCGACAGACGGGGGACATGAGAGAATGGGGAAGGCGATCATAGCCGCATTGAGGGGGTTGGCGCCACGGTTTGAATAATCCCATTTAGATATAAACCCAGAGAGCCTCTGTTCTGAATTTTTCACGTTACAAAAATTCAGAACAGAGGCTCTCTGGATTTTTTGAAAGTTACTGATTAACGTCACTAAAGGCGCAATCAGTAAATAACACGTTTTCAGTTTATTACAAAACACAGCCAGTCATTATGGAAAGGCAGCGATCTGTAATTACCTGAACCCAAACTAATAATCCAATACGTATTCCAAGACTTACAATCGCAAGCTATCAAGGAGGGCGACATAGGTCTCGACGCCGTTTGTGATTTCGTCCAGCCGGATATATTCATTGGCGGAATGGGAGCGGGCGGAGTCGCCGGGGCCTATTTTCAGGGTCGGGAAATGGCAGAGGGCCTGATTGCTGGTGGTCGGGGAGCCAAAAGGTTCCAGTCCGAGAGAGAGGCCGCGGACGACAGCGGGATGATCCAGCGAAAGATGCGAGCTGCCGATTCTGGTGGAGCGTTCCTTGACCTCGCATGAGACGGAGGATTTGATCACCTCAAGAAGCTCCGGATTGGTGTACATCCCGTTCGGACGCACGTCCACCACAAACGTACACTTGTCCGGCACGACATTGTGCTGGGTACCGGCATTGATCTGTGTGATGGACATCTTGACCGGACCCAAAAAGTCAGAGACACGGTCGAAACTATGATTCCTGAACCATTGAATGTCATCAAAAGCCTTGTAGATGGCGTTGACACCTTCATTTCTGGCGGCGTGACCGCTCTTTCCGAGAGCCGTGCAATCCAACACCATCAATCCCCTCTCGGCCACGGCCATTCTCATACCGGTAGGCTCGCCCATCACGCCGAAATCAATCCTGCCAAGCTCCGGCAGGATCAGATCCAAGCCTCCTTTCCCGCTCACCTCTTCTTCGGCGGTGGCTGAGAATATGAGCCGGTACGGCTGCTCCTTCCCGATGAGTCTTGAATATGTCTCCAGAAGCGCGACCAATGATCCGCCGTCATCATTGCTGCCGAGACCGTAAAGGCAACCGTCCTCAATTTCAGGTGTGAACGGGTCACGTGTATAGCCAGAAGCAGGTTTCACGGTGTCAATGTGGGCATTCAACAATATGGTAGGTCTTCCGTCCGCAGGGCCGGATTCCACCCACACATTGTTTCCATATCTCTTGACATCAAAGCCGTTGTCCAGCATCCATCTCTGCAGAAAATCAGCCGCTTCTTTTTCCTCCCGGCTTACGGAAGGAATTCGGATCATATTCATCAAAAGTTCTATCGTGTCCATATTCACGCCATTGTCGTTTGAGGGACAAATTTACATAAAAAACCACAAAACGGGTATGCCAGACACCACATGCGAAAACAAGGCTTGCAGGCAAGAATGGCGATCCGAATAAATTACATATATTTGCACCTATGGATCTAGGGACATTAAACAGACAGCAAAGAGATGCGGTGACCTCTACAGAGGGACGCGTGCGTGTCGTAGCGGGAGCCGGATCTGGAAAGACCAAGGCACTTACCTATCGGTACGCTTACATAGTCAATGAACTGGGTGTGGAACCAGCTAACATTCTGTGCCTTACCTTCACCAATAAGGCGGCGCAGGAGATGAAGAGCAGGATCACGCAGCTTGTGCCTCCGGGGTACACCAACGACTTTGTCTGCACCATACACGGTTTTTGTGTGAGATTCCTGCGTGAGGAGATCCACAGACTCGGCTACCCGAAGAACTTCCAGATACTTGACGAGGAGGACATGAAGTCTCTTGCCAGGCAGGTGCTGACAGAGAACAACACGGAACGAAGCGTGAAGACCGTGCGGCAGCTTCTCGAAGCTCTCTCCGGAACCAAGGCGATTGAGCCTTATGTCCAGCAGTATCTTGTACCGGCCTCGCCTGCAACCGGAAGGACAGACCTTCCGCTCAGTGTGCAGCTTCTGTACAAGCAGAAGGACAAGATGGCCCTTGACTATGACGATCTCATAGAGTTTACCAGACATATTCTTCAGACATATTCAGAAGTGAAGGAGAAGTGGCAGGAGAGGATGAACTATGTGATGCTTGACGAGGCACAGGACTGCAACGCCGGGGATTGGGAGATCGTCGAGACGCTGTCCGGGAAGTGTGGGAACTTGTTCATCGTCGGGGATCCGGACCAGTCAATCTACGAATGGAGAGGTGCTAAACCGGACAGATTTCTGGCTTTCAGGGCGGACAAGGACATCATCCTGGACGAGAACTACAGATCAACTCCAGGAATCCTCAACGTGGCCAACTCCATCATTGTCAACAACAAGAATAGGATAGACAAGCAGATGTTCACCCGCAGGGGCGAAGGAGAGAGGATCGTGCACTTTCACGCCACAGACGAACGGCAGGAAGCGCAATGGATCTGCCAGGAGATTCTACGGAGGATGGACGGAAGCAAGGCGGCATATTCAGACTTCGCTATTCTTTTCCGCGCGGCGCATCTCTCCAGATTCATCGAGCAGGCTCTCATCCGCGCGAACATTCCGTACGTGATGTGGGGCGGAGTGCGGTTCTTCGAAAGATTGGAGATCAAGGACTGCATCAGTTACCTTAGGCTTGTCGCATCGGATGACGATCTGGCCTTCGAGCGGGTAATCAACACACCGTCACGGAAAGTCGGCAAGGTAACGCTCGAACTGATAACAGCTTACGCTTCGCAGGAGGGGGCGACACTCTATCAGGCGTTGAAGAATCACCTTGACGATCCGAAACTGAACCGGGAGGCACTGCACGAGTTCGTGGCGCTGATCGAGGAATGCCGTTCAAGGGCATATTCAATGGGAGTCTGTGCCATGCTTGAATATATCCTTGAAAAGACCGGATTGAAACAGGAATATCGTGACGACAACGACGAGCAGCGTCTGGAGAACATCACGGAACTGGTTGATTCCATAAGACTTTACGAAAGTGAACACACGGAGTGGGAGCAGCTTCCGCTCTACGACTACCTTCAGGACATCGCCCTCTACACGAACGCAGACTATAGGAAGGAGACCAATAAGGTGCGGCTGATGACCATCCATCAAAGCAAAGGCCTTGAGTTCCCTTACGTATTCATCATCGGACTGAGTGACGGGATATTCCCGAACGCCAGAAGCATCCGGGAACGTAAGAGAACCGCGCTTGAGGAGGAAAGGAGGCTGATGTATGTCGCGGCGACGCGGGCAGAGAAGTGTCTGTTCCTCACCGAATCCGAAGGCTACGACGTTCAGGCTCAGCAGCAGAAGCTTCCGTCAAGGTTCATCGCCGAGATAAAACGGGATCTATTTGTCACGGAAGGAGCTATGGACGAGGCGCTTTGGCGCAGACTTCAGGAGCAGATCGCCAATGAGAATCTGGACGAGACCTCCGACAGTCCCGATGATGTGGACAGAGCCGACAGCATCACCGTCGGAGACACCGTGTTCCACAAAATCTTCGGCCAAGGCGAAGTCCTTGAGATCTCCGACACCGGCTCATGCAAAGTCCGCTTCGCCGATGGCAAGATCCGTTTCCTCCGCAGTTCCTTCCTGAGCCGCCTAGTGTAACAATTCTTGATTTAACTAATCACAATGAAGTAATTACTCCAGGCAACCATGCATTAGTCATCGGTCTCGGGGTCGGCCATGATGGTGGTGCCGGCGCTCAGGGCGGAGGCGGAGGTGATGACGACCCGGGAGACACCGGAGTTGATGGCCTCGAAGGCATTCTGGAGTTTCGGGATCATGCCTTCGGAGATGGTGCCGTCAGCGACCATCGGGGCGAAATCGGAACTGGTGATGGTAGGGATAACGCTCGATGGGTCGTTCAGGTCCTTCATCACGCCTGGAGTGGACGAGCAATATGTCAGGGTCACGTCATAGACGGAGGCGAGAGCCTGGGCGACGGACGAGGCGATGGTGTCACCATTAGTGTTCAGCATCGAGCCTTCTTTGTCGTGAGTCAACGGGGCGAGAACAGGCACGGCACCGGACTCAAGAAGTGTTTCCAAAGCTTTGGCATTGACGTACTTGATGTCGCCGACATAGCCGAAGTTGATAGGCTGAACAGGTCTCTTGACGCTCATTATCAGGTTGAGATCTGCACCGGTGAGACCGATGGCATTGACCCCGAGCGCTTGCAGGCGGGCGACCAGATTCTTGTTGACAAGGCCACCGTAAACCATCGTGACGACCTTGAGCATTTCAGCGCTGGTGATCCTGCGACCATCTATCATCTGGGTCTCAACACCCAGCTTGGCGGCCACCTCCGTGGCGATCTTGCCACCTCCGTGCACGAGAATCTTCCGACCTTTCAAGCTTGAGAATGACATCAGAAGGGCCTGCAGAGATTCCTCGTTCTCCACTATGGCTCCCCCAACCTTAATTATATTCAATGAATTTTTTATCATATTAAAAACTATTACTGAAGATCCTCCAGCATCCTCTTCATCACAACCTGAGCGGAGACGACACGGTTGGCGGCCTCCGGGATGACAATGCTGCGAGGAGAATCTATCACCTCGTCGGTCACAATCATATTCCTTCTCACAGGGAGACAGTGCATGAAGTAAGCGTTGTTGGTGACGGCCATCTGCCTTGCGCCGACTGTCCACGCACGGTCCTGACTCAGGATCTGGCCATAATGTGAGACAGAGGACCAGTTCTTGGCGTAGATGAAATCGGCTCCTTCAAAAGCCTTCATCTGGTCGTATTCCACACGGGCTTTGCCGACGAACTGCGGATCAAGCTCATAGCCTTCCGGCTGGGTGATCACAAAATCCACATCAGCTGCATTCATCCACTCGGCAAATGAGTTAGGCACGGCCTGTGGCAGAGCCCTCGGATGAGGAGCCCAGGTCAGAACCACTTTCGGACGAGGAACACTTTTATATTCATTGATCGTGATGAGGTCGGCGAAGGCCTGGCACGGGTGGACCGTGGCTGATTCAAGGCTGATGACAGGTTTGCCGGAATATTCAATGAACTGCTTGAGAATGGTCTCGTTGTAGTCGAAAGTCTTGTCCTTCAGGCCGGCGAAAGAGCGGACACCGATGATGTCGCAGTAGCTGCCGATGACAGGGATCGCCTCGCGCAGATGCTCGGGTTTGTCACCGTCCATCACCACGCCCATCTCGGTCTCAAGCTTCCAGCTGTCGCCGTTGACATTGAGCACGATCGCGTTCATTCCCAGATTCATGGCCGCTTTCTGGCTACTCAGTCTGGTGCGCAGGCTGCTGTTAAAGAAGATCAGGATGATCGTCTTGTTCTTGCCCAGATTCTGCCAGGCGAACGGGGTCGCCTTGACCTGCTTCGCTTCCTCAAGCGCCTTGCCGAGGTCGCCTATGTCGCCAACGTGAAAAAATGTTCTCATAATACTTCCTTCAGAGCGTTAATGAATATGTCAACGTCCGCCTTGGTGAGGGTCAGCGGGGCAAGAAGGCGGATCATGTTCTTGCCGGAAACGCCTGTGAATATGTGCTTTTCGTAGAGGAGGCGACCTCTGATCTCCGCGATCGGTTCGTTGAATTCGATGCCGACCATGAGGCCTCGGCCACGCACTTCCTTGATTCTCGGAGACGCGGGGATGGAGTTTTTAAGATATTCACCCACCTCGAATGCGTTTGCGACGAGATTCTCTTCTTTGAATATGTCAGCGACAGCGTTCGCGGCGGCCATCGCGAGGTAGTTGCCACCGAATGTAGTGCCGAGCATTCCTTTGGTGGCCTCGAACTCAGGAGAGATGAGGACACCGCCGATCGGGAAGCCATTCGCCATTCCCTTGGCCATAGTGACAATGTCCGGTTTGATTCCGGCCCACTGGTGGGCGAAGAACTTGCCGCTGCGGCCGTAACCGCTCTGGATCTCGTCCAGAATCAGCACAACGCCGGCATCTTTGGTGGTCTTGCGAAGATCTCTCATGAACTGATCGTCCGGGACGACGATTCCGCCCACACCCTGAATGCCCTCGATGATGACTCCGGCGACATCCCCTTTGGCGAGTTCAGCTTTCACAGCCTCTATGTCATTCAGAGGCAGGAAGGTGACATTGTGATGCGAATTGAACGGTGCTGAATATTTCGGATTATCGGTGACGGCCACAGCTCCGGAGGTTCTTCCGTGGAAGGCTCCCCTGAAAGCGATCATCCGGTCCTTACCAGTGTGGAAAGAGGCCAGTTTAAGGGCGTTCTCGTTGGCCTCGGCTCCGGAATTTATCAGGAAGAGGGAGTAGTCCTCAAGGCCGGAGAGTTCGCCGATCTTGCGTGCCAGTTCGACCTGTAGCGGGTTTTTCACGCTGTTGGAGTAGAAGCCGATCTTGTTCAGCTGATCGGTTATTGCGGCCACGTATTTAGGGTGGCAGTGGCCGACTGAGATTACGGCGTGGCCGCCATAGAGGTCAAGGTACTCCTGACCGTTGTCGTCCCAGATTCTGGTGCCTTTGGCTTTGACGGGGGTAACGTCAAATAAACTATATACGTCGAATAAGTTCATGATATGATTTCTGATTAAAACCGGGTGCCTTTCAAGTGAAGGCCGGTATCTTCTGGGAGGCCGAAGATGAGGTTCATGTTCTCTACGGCCTGACCGGACGCACCTTTGACGAGATTATCGATAATGCTGATCACGTGGAGCTTACGGCCGTGTTTGCGGACATTCAACACACACTTGTTCGTGTTCACGACCATCTTCAAATCCGGGTTGGAGTCGATCACATGCACGAAAGGCTCGTCCTTGTAGTAATCCTTGTACAGAGCCACGGCTTCTTCCTCGGAAAGATCACAGTCAAAGTAAACCGATGCCAAGATTCCTCTGGTAAAGTCGCCTCTGACCGGAACGAAGTTCAGTTCGCCTTCGTAGCTCGGAGCGAGGGTGTGCAGAGTCTCCCCTATCTCACCCAAATGCTGGTGGGTAAATGCTTTGTAAATGGAAAGGTTGTTGGCTCTCCAGCTGAAATGCGTAGTCTCTGACGGGGCCTGACCCGCACCAGTAGAACCGGTGATTCCGGTCACGTGAATCTCCGGCAACTTGTCAGCCTTTGCCATCGGCAGAAGCGCAAGCTGGATCGATGTGGCGAAACAGCCAGGATTAGCGATATGTCTGGCTTTTAGGATCTTGTCTCTAAATGCCTCGGGAAGACCGTACACGAAGTCCTCTGCGTCAGCCGCAAGACGAAAATCGTTGCTGAGGTCAATGATCGCACCCTTATAACTTTCAGGCAACGAATGTACAAAACCCTTCGACTTTCCGTGACCGGAGCAAAGGAATATCACATCGGCCTGTTCCACAGGAGCATCCGCGCTGAACATTAAATCAGTCTCGCCAAGTAGATCCTGATGGGCTGACCATACCGGTTCGCCGGCATGGCTTCCACTCTGAGCGAAAACGACCTTAACGTTCGGATGATTGGTCAGAATCCGCAGAAGTTCGCCGGCGGTGTAACCGGCGGCTCCCACGATCCCGACACGTATATACTCATTTATAATCATTTATTTCATAAATAATTATCATTTCACCCCTTAGTCGCTTTGCGACAGCTCCCGGTGGGAGCGCCACCCTCCACCGCCTCCCTCGCCGGGAGGCCCTGTCGGCACTACGTGCCTCCGAAGCAAGGTGAAATATTCATCAATTAATTACAGTTCCTTTTCCAATTGATCGCCTTCGTCCTTGTGGGCTGTGTAGTAAACACGGAGAGGAGTGGAGGTCACCTTGATGAAGCCTTTGGCATCCTCGCTGGTCCAACCTTTCTGCATCTCGCCGTATTCTCCGAACTTGGTCTTGACAAGGTCGCACGGGGAATCCACGCCGACGGTCGAGAACGACCAAGGACGAAGTTCCATCGTCACCTTGCCGGTCACGTTCCTCTGGCTGCTCTCCAGCATCGCCTCGATGTCCCTCATCACAGGCTCAAGGTACTGGCTCTCGTGCAGGAACATTCCGTACCAATTGGAAACCTGATCCTTCCAGTACTGCTGCCACTTGCTGAGGGTGAACTTCTCCAGGAACTTGTGCGCGGCGATGATCAGCATCGGAGCGGCGGCCTCGAAACCGACACGTCCCTTGATGCCGATGATGGTGTCACCGACATGCATGTCACGACCGATACCGTAAGGAGCCGCGATCGACTCAATCTCCTGAATGGCAGCGACTTTATCAGCGAACTTTTTACCGTTGACAGCCGCGATCTCACCTTTCTCGAACTCAATCTCGATGGTCTCGGAACCTTCCTTGGTGATCTGCTTCAGATAAGCCTCCTCCGGAAGCCCCTGAGTGGAATCCAGAATCTCACCGCCACAGATGGAAGTTCCCCAAAGACCGACGTTGTAGGAATATTTAAGTTTCTTAAAATCAGCCTTGAAGCCGTGTTCATTGAGGTAATCTACCTCGAACTGGCGAGTAAGGGCCATGTCTCTCGTAAGGGTGATGATCTCAATACCCGGAGCCATCACAAGGAACGTCATGTCAAAACGCACCTGATCGTTGCCGGCACCCGTCGAACCATGGGCGATGGCATCAGCGCCGACCGACTTGGCATAGCGGGCAATGGCCATGGCCTGAAAGATTCTCTCGGAGGAAACCGAAATCGGATATGTCCCGTTCCTCAGCACATTGCCGAAGATCATGTAACGCAAACTCTTGTCGTAATATTCCTTGGTCACATCAAGGGTGACATATTCCTTAGCGCCCAGTTCATAGGCGTGTTTCTCATTGTCCTTCAGCTGTTCGGCGCTGAATCCGCCGGTGTTCGCGCACGCGGCATAGACCTCATAGCCTTTTTCCTTGGCGAGGTACATCACCGTGAAAGACGTGTCAAGGCCGCCGCTGAAAGCGACCACTACTTTCTTCTTTTCCATATTCATTAATCCTGTTTATTTTCATTCTCAGCCTCATCGATCCTGCGGATCCGTTCGAGGACATCCTGAGGGATCTTCGCCGGAAGATGCTCCTCCGGATCGAAGAGCATTCCGGTGCAGATGCAGTACTTTCTGTCAGTGCGCTTCAGCACATCCACATTGATGCAGCCTTCACAACCTTTCCAAAAAGCCTCGTCATTTGTAAGCTCGGCGAATGTCACCGGCTTGTAACCCAACTGTGTGTTCATCGTCATCACGGCCGCACCGCTTGTAAGACTGAATATCTTGGCGTGAGGCCAACGGGTGCGCGCCAGCGAGAAAGTCAGATCCTTGATCCTCTTGGCAAGCCCTAAACCTCTGAAATCCGGATGCACGATCAAACCGGAAGTCGTCACATACTGCTTGTGTTCCCAGGTCTCAATGTAACTGAATCCGGCGAACCTCTCACCTTTCAAGGCGATCACAGCCTTGGCCTCTCTCATCTTTTGCGCGACATATTCTGGCTTTCTCTTCGCGATACCGGTGCCTCTGACCTTTGCCGCATCCTCAATTGTCTTCAGAATCTCATCAACATAGACGAGATGTTTTTCCGAAGCGACCTCAATGGTCAATCCGTCATTCTGCGTCATCTTTGTAAAGTCCGTAAAAACCTTAATTAACCCTTTTAGTGTCAATTCCTTTGAATATTCCACACAACGAGGCCGACACATTATCATGGGAGAACCCTTCCCGCAACACAAGCAGAATCGTGTCATCACCGGCCAACGTACCCATCACCTCGGCAAGATGCCCCTCGTCAATAATCGAGGCGATCATTCCGGCATGCCCTGGCCTGGTCTTGATCACGGCCATCGAACCCGAGAATTCCAGACTGTCGATACTATCCGATGTCGTCGAGGTCTCATGCAGGACACTGCGCAGCAATCCAGGCTGAGGAAGACTGTAACTGTAGCCGTTGCCATCGTGAAGTTTTGTGATGCGAAGTTCCCGGATGTCCCTTGACAAGGTCGCCTGAGCCACGCACAATCCACGCTGCTCCAAAAGTGTGGAAAGTTCCTCCTGATTGGAAACCCTATTGTCTTTGATGACCTCTCTTATTATTCTTTGCCTTTCAAGCTTACTTTTCATCTCTAAGCATATTTATTCAAACAGAATACAAAGATATGCATATTATTTCAATAACACACCACGATTTTGCATATATTTCAAAAAAGTCGATCAAAATTCAGTCTTGACCAACTACGCATGACCATCCAAAGTATGGCTGATACTTTCAGATGCTATGTAATTAAGAAGCTATATTCATGAATATTCATAAAGAATAGAGTGGATCACATTTCCACCGCAGAGACGAAAACTTTCTCCTTGGGAATCTACGCTTTCAGCGCCCTGTCCGGGTAAATGGTTCCCAAGGAGAAAGTTTTCGTCTCTGCGGCCAAACCGTCAATCTACTCCCACTCTATTGTTGCAGGCGGTTTGGAAGAGATGTCGTACACTACGCGATTGACACCCTTGACCTTGTTTATGATGTCGTTGCTGACCTGAGCGAGGAAGTCGTAAGGGAAATGGAACCAGTCAGCGGTCATCGCGTCTGTGGAGACCACGGCGCGGAGAGCGACCGGATTCTCGTAGGTACGCTCGTCTCCCATCACGCCCACGCTCTTGATAGGCAAGAGGATAACCCCGGCCTGCCAGATGGCGTCATAAAGGTTCTTCGCCTCGATGCGCGGATCAGAAGCGGACGGGAAATGAAGCGACGTGCAATCATATTCACGCAATCCTTTAATGAATATGTCATCGGCCTCGCGGAGAACATTCAGCTTTTCTTCGGTGATGTCGCCGATGATGCGGATGGCGAGTGACGGTCCCGGGAAAGGATGCCGCCCGACAAGCTCCTCCTTGATGCCGAGGGCGCGGCCGACCCTGCGGACCTCGTCCTTGAACAGGGCGCGAAGCGGCTCGACAATCTTCAGGTTCATCTTCTCAGGAAGGCCACCTACATTGTGGTGAGACTTGATCTTGGAGGCGATGCCCTCAATGCCGGCGGACTCGATCACATCAGGGTAGATTGTTCCCTGGGCGAGCCAACGGGCGTTCTCTATGGTGCGGGCATATCTGTCGAAGGTCTCCACAAAGAGTCTTCCGATGATCTTTCTCTTGGCCTCCGGCTCGGTCACACCCGCGAGAGCGTCAAGGAACTCATTGGAAGCGTCCGCACCGATGACATTGAGGTCCATATCCTTGTACGAGGCCAAGACATCCTCATATTCATTCTTCCTTAAAAGACCATTGTTCACGAATATGCAGGTGAGGTTGTGGCCGATAGCCTTGTTCAGGAGCACGCCGGCGACCGTTGAGTCAACTCCTCCGCTGAGGCCGAGGATGACCTTCTCGTCCCCGATCTGTTCCCTGAGACTGGCGACTGTCGTCTCGATAAACGAGGCCGGAGTCCAGTCACCCTTGCAGCCGCATATTCCTAAAGCGAAGTTGCCGAGGATTTTCGTGCCTTCCGTCGTGTGGAACACCTCCGGGTGGAACTGCACGGCATAGGTTTGCTCTCCTTTGATGTGGAAGGCGGCGTTGGCGACGCTCTCGGTGGAGGCGATCACCTCAGCGCCCTCAGGCAGACGTGCGATCGTGTCCCCGTGCGACATCCAAACCTGTGAGTGTGCCGAAACTCCCTTAAGCAGAGGAGATTCAGGATCAACGACATCCATCATAGCGCGGCCATATTCACGGGCAAGAGAACCGAGGACCTCGCCACCGAATTTGTGGGCGAGATACTGTGCGCCATAGCATATTCCAAGAAGAGGGAACTTGCCTTTGATGCCGCTGAGGTCGATCTGCGGGGCGTTCTTGTCACGCACCGAGCATGGGCTTCCGGAAAGGATGACTCCTTTGACGGTCTCGTCCAGCGCCGGAACCTTGTTGAACGGGTAGATTTCGCAATAAACGTTCAGTTCGCGGAGTCTGCGCCCGATAAGCTGCGTGACCTGCGAACCGAAATCCAGAATAATGATTTTTTCTGTCATAGACGGACGGGGAATATTAAGACTTCAAAATTAATCCAATTTTTCCAATGCGGCAAGAAATTGCACGGGATATCCAGTAGGATATCCAGTAGAATCAGTCTTTCAAGCAAGCCAAAGGGATGACCTTGACACCGTCCGGGCGAGTATATGCCATTTCTCCTCCCGTGATTACAATCATCAAGTCCGGTTCTCGGAGTCTAATCTGTTTCTCTGTCTTGTTATGCTCCTGCACCAATCGCTTGATTTCCTTCAGGTGTTCCGCACCTTCCTCAATCTCACGGCTTCCCAATTTGAATTCTATCAGCGCATATCTGCCATCTTCAAGATGGAGAACCGCATCCGCTTCAAGGTTATACCTGTCGTGGTAGTATGAGATTGAACCTCCAAGAGACAGGGAATAAGCCTTTAGATCTCGGATAGCCATACATTCAAACAGAAATCCAAAGGTCTTAAGGTCCGTATAAAGCGCTTCAGGAGACAGTCCTAATGCCGCAACGGCGATGGATGGATCAACAAACTCTCGCTTGGCTCCACGGCGTATGGCTGATGCTGAACGGATGGCCGGACTCCACGCCTCCACATCCTGAATGACGAATAATCGCTGAAACGCATCCAAGTATATGTCAAATGATGTGTCGCTAATACCTTCAAGATGCTCATTCACATCCTTGAACACCACACTCTTTTTTGCCAATGTCGATATATTGCGGGCATAGCTCTGTAGAATGGCGTTTGCAATTTTCTCACTTCTGATTACACCATCAATCGTTGATATGTCGGTATCGCATACAGAATGCACATAATTTTTGGCGACCTGTAGCCTCGCCTTGTCGAACTTGGCATTGAGTGAAGCCGGCCAACCTCCACGACAGGCCACGAATATCAATTCCTCAATGGACATATCGGAAGTTACGCCATCTATGTCCAAGCCGGATTTATCAAACAATTCTTTCAGGGATATTTTCCCATTGGATTCCATTGACTCATACAAGCTCATCGGGAGCATCTGCATTTTTGCGATTCTGCCGCTGCCGGAATGTCTGATAAGCTCTTTTCTTTTCTTGGGATCGATAGAGTTTGAACCAGTCAGGATAAATTGACCGAACTCTTTTCTATTATCAACCATAGTCCGGACAGAATCCCATAATACAGGAGCTTCCTGCCACTCATCTATCAACCTTGGAGTGGAGCCCACAAGTAGTAGTGAAGGCTTGACTGCTATTGTCGCCTGATATCTATCGCGCATATCAGGGTCTTGCAGACGGATAACACTATTTGCCTGTTGCTCCGCAGTTGTTGTCTTGCCACACCATTTGGGGCCTTCTATAAGCACGGCACCTGAAGACGCCAATTGCAGTCCCAAAAATTCATCAGCTGTTCTTTTGAGGTAGTCCATATCATTCGCTTTTAAGACGCTGCTGCAAAGATAGTGATTTTCCTCAAACCGATTAATTTCGATTGGTATTTTTGTGGCATTTTGATTGGTATTTTTGTGGCGTTTTGATTGGTATTTTTGTGGCGTTTTGATTGATATTTTTGCGGTCAAAAGTCAGCTCTAAACTTTCAGGAAACAGTTCTTCTTGTAGAGGAAATAGAGGAGAAGCCAGCAGAGGGTGAAGTAGCCGAGGCTGAAGACGAGTTTGGACCAGCTTTCGGGAAGAAGACCCATGACACCGCCGAAGAAGAAATCCGTCATCGAGTCGAAACGCAATATGGCCTGCCCCAGGTAAATGGTGATCGAGTTCATGCCGACAACCTGAAAGAACAGAACGCCTTTGCGCCATCCTTTGACATCGATGAGATAGTAGAATATGGCGAAGAGGCCTACCGACCAAGCGGCGGCGGCAAGCACGAAAGTGCTGGTCCACAGACTTTTGATGACAGGGAACCAGATGGACCATACGGCCGCGACAACGGCAAGAACCGCTGCGGCGGCAAGCATCTTCACGGTCTTGCGGTTGCCGGAGTCGCCGGACTCCTTGACATAGCGGCCAGTGAACATTCCAAGCATAGCGGTCACGACGGCAGGAATCGTACTCAGCAGTCCTTCCGGATCCCCAAGACCTTTCTTATAGATGTGGTTCGGCATCAGAATTCTGTCTATGTAATAGGCGATGTTGCCTTCCTTCGAGAAGGAATCAGCCCCAGCCGGAGCGTCAGGGGCGACCACGAACCTTAGCAGGAGGAAATATCCGACCAAAATGCCGATGGCGACACCCCATTGGGTCTTCTTTCCGGTGTACAAATACAGAATGGCCGCAATAGCCCAGGCGAGTCCAATTCTGCCAAGAACGCTCGGGAACCTCTGCGTGGCGAAATGGAGCTGGAATATTCCTTGATAGACAAGGCCAAGGAATACCAGGACGCAGGCGCGGCGCAGCACGTCAAGGCAGAGCCGGGAGCGAGACATCCCCTTCGCCAGTTTCTTGGATGATGAATATGGAAATGTCATTCCCGAGATGAACAGGAAGAGAGCGAAGATGGTGTCGTGGTGATGGAAGCCTTCCCATGACACATGGGACATCTGGGTGGCCAGCCAGCAGTTTTCGCCGCCAGGGAACAAGCCACAGGCATTGACAATGATGGCGCTGAGGCCCATAATGAACATCATGTCGAAGCCTCTCAGAGCGTCAAGCGAAAGGAGGCGGCCAGCGGCGGAAGATTCTTTGTTTGACATATCTAACTTATTTTTTACATTCAAGTTGTTTCGGTGCTTCGACAAGCTCAGCAACCGCAGTGACCTATATTATTCCACTACAATCTCATCCACGAATATAAAGGCGTGGTGGCCACGGCCGGGATGCCAGTCCGGGATCGGACACAAGACAGGAGCCTTGACGCGGATGTAACGGGCATTGGACTCTTGGAATGAGACTGGTATCTCGCGAAGTCCGTCAGGGTCGGAAGGCTTGTCGGTGACCACGTCAAGATGAGCCACGGCATCGAAATTCTCTCCGTCATCGGAAAGGCTGATTTCGATCGATGACGGGGCGAAAATGTAGTTCAGCTTGTCAACCAGGATGCAGAGGGTGACTGATGAATATGTCGGGGTGTCAACCGTCTGCTGCGGCGCTTCGACAGGCTCAGCGACCGAATCTTTTGGTGCATCAACAGGCTCAGCGACCCGATTAGCAGGTTCAGAGGCCGCCTGCGGCCGTGCCGGCGAGCCGAGATCCAAAGTGACATCCATCGGTTCCTCGTTCCAAGCCACGAAACTGTCTGTATTGAAGTTGGTGCCGCCACGAAGACCGTCCACAAGGGAAGCGTCCGGCTGCCACTTGTAGTTCCAGGCCTTCTCAGTCCTGACAACGAGTGGTCTGTGATAAGCCTTGTTTGCAAGAATGTCACGTGAATATACCACGGATTTCACTCCATCCCGAAAGACAGCAGCCTTTACGGTAGCCGGCCTCTCACCGACCACGAACGGAGTTTCGTAGAGCCGTGAGCCTGTGGTCGGTTCGGAACCGTCAACCGTGTACCGGATCTCAGCGTCACCGGCCGTGTGGAAAGTGAACTCGACACCCTCTTCCAGCGAACGGTGCTGATCGATCACTCCGAAAATATGTTTGGCGTAATTATAGCCCATATTCTCGTACAACGATGCCATCCTTGACATATCCTTCATGAACCTGTCGAACGACTTGCGGCCCGGCAAACACCACTGTACCTCACTCAAAGCGCTGAGACGAGGAAGAAGCATATATTCCAGATGCGATTCTGTGGAGATGAATTCAGTCCAGAGATTCGCCTGAACCCCAAGGATGTGTGACTTCTGTTCATCAGTCATCTCAGGGGTAAACGGCTCATATTCATAGACCTTCCAGATTGGAACATAGCCACCGATGCCGTCTGGTTCGGACTCCTTGTTCTCGCTCTGGCAATAGTCCAAGTACATATTCAGATTCGGAGTCATTATGACATCATGGCCAAGTCCCGAAGCCTTGATTCCGCCGTCGCTTCCGCGCCAAGACATCACAACCGCGTCAAGCGGAGCGTTTCCCTCAAGAATCTCGTCCCAGCCGACAAGCCTCCTCCCGTGCTTCTTCATAAATTCACCAACACGCTCTGTGACATAGCCTTGCAGCAGTTGTTCCGCCGTGTGGCCAGCGTCCGGTTCGATGTCGAGAGCCTTGATTCTGGCCTGACACTTCGGACAGGCCGTCCAACGGTTCTTCGGACACTCGTCACCGCCGATGTGAATATATTCATATGGGAAAATGTCCATAACCTCCGTCAAGACATCCTCTATGAACTTGTAGGTCTTCTCGTTGCCGGCGCAGAGAACATCCTGAGAGATGCCGCCATAGGCCGAGACTTCGTAGGGGCCTCCCGTACAACCCAACTCAGGATACGAGGCCAAAGCGGCAAGCATATGCCCCGGAAGATCTATCTCCGGCATAATGTCAATGCCAAGTGAGGCGGCATATTCAACTACGGAGCGAAGTTCCTCCTTGGTGTAGAAACCTCCGTAAGGTTCATTGTCAGGGCCGATGTCCGTCCCTCCCCTGCCAAGCCTGTTGCCTTTTCTCCAGGCCCCGACCTCGGTAAGACGAGGCCACGAATTGATCTCTATCCTCCAACCCTGATCATCGGTCAGATGCCAATGGAGTACATTCTGCTTATGCAAAGCCATAAGGTCCAAAACCTTACGCACTTCCTCAATCGAAAAGAAGTGTCTACTGCAATCCAGAAGCAAGCCACGATGGCTAAAACGAGGCCAATCACGGATCTCCACATCAGGATATTTCCCGTCATCGCCTTTCAACTGGAGAAGGGTCTGACCCGCATAAAGGAAGCCACTGGAAGACGCGGCGGTCACGGTCATCTTGCCATTTTTTATGAATATGCGGTACTCTCCGTCACTCAGAGTCCTGTCAGTCACATCATTACGATCACATTCATCGGCATCCGAGAATCCGCCGAGCAACCGGACCTCCTGAGGTTCAGGAATCACGGAGACGATGTCGGAATATTCATTATGCCGCGCGCAGGATGACATCAGCGTCAAGGCGAAGACGGCAAGAAAGGGCTTGAGGAAAAGCTTCATATTCATAAAATCAGATTATTCCGAGCATACGGACTTTGGCGATGTAGCTGGCTCCGATGGCGCCGGCCTTTTCGCCAAGACGGGTGACAATGATCGAAGTGTCGTTGCTGACTATCGCGAGGGCGAGCTTGTTAACGCTACCTTTGATCGGTGTCATTAGATATTTATGCGCGCGCGCGAGGGAACCGGCTATGACGATCACTCCAGGATTGAACAGGTTGATCATTCCGGCGATCGCCTGGCCGAGAGCCTTTCCGACTTTCTCGATCGCCTCGATGACGACAGTGTCCTCGGCATCGGCGGCATCAAGTATGTCGTCAAGGGTGATTTCCTCTCCGGCCTTGAACTTCTTGCTCAGAAGCGACGGCTGTCCGGCTGCCATCTCCTCAAGCACAATTCTGTGGAGGGCGGAACCTGAAGCCTCAGTCTCAAGGCAACCGATCTTGCCACACCGGCATATTCTTTTATTGTCGAATATCGGGAAGTGGCCGATCTCGCCGGAGAATCCGGAACGGCCGTAGCCAAGTTTTCCGTCGATGATCATGCCCAAACCAAGTCCCCAGCTCACGTTGAAGACAAGAAATGTCTTCTCCGGGCTCTCGCTGGACATATATTCAGCGTAGGCTATGGCTCTGGAATCATTCTCCACATAGACAGGCAGACCAAGTTCCTTTTCAAGAATGCTTGCGATCGGCTTGTCCTCGCTTATGAAATAGGAGAAGCAGTAGCCGGAGTTGCAGTTGACACGGCCTGAGAATATGAATCCGTAGCTGCGGATCTTAGAAATGTCAACCTTGGAGGACTTCAGACATTCTCGGACGACATCGCACATCCGGCGGCATGATTCCTCGGTGTTGGTCAGGGTGAACTTGATGTTCTCTTTGTAGAAGCTCAGTTCCCCCATAAAGTTAGTGACCACGACGGAAAGGTAATCCTGCTTCACATCCACTCCGACAAAGTTGCCGGCTTCCGGATTAAGCCCGTAAATCACCGGCTTGCGCCCGCTGGAAGACTCCATCTTGCCTATCTCCCTCACAAAGCCGTCCTCAATCAGGTCGGTCACGATCCTGGAGGCCGTCGGGACGGACGTGTCATATTCACGGCTCAGGTCCGCTAGGGTGAACTGCTTGTCATAGACGCAATTCTCCAGAATCAGATGTTTCAGGAAGGAGTTCCTACCGTTGATATGATTTAGAAAGGATTCTTTGTCGTTGGTGTTTGCCATAATATTCCGTTCTCGAACCTTGGATTTGCAGTGTGGTTCTCTGAACCAAGGTTTGTGGCAACAAAGGTAAGCATTTTTATTGCCATTTTGAAAGAACATGCCTACAAAAAAGCCGAATTAAACCCAATATAACGTTTACGCCAAGGTGTCAACACAAATACGTTAAAAATAATAGTTAAATTATTTTCAAAATGAAAATATATTACTACATTTGCACGTAATACTATTGACAGTTAGCCACTATTGTATTCAATACGCTATAACGATTATTGTTTATCATCAAATATTTAATGAAATACTATGACTGATCAATTAACAATGGGAAGGCGAAGGATAGCTTTCATCCTGCTGGCCGCATTGTTGTCGGTTCCTTCTTTCGGAGCGGACGCAAGCGAAGCCGACGCGAAAGAAAGCCCGGCCAACGTCACAGCCCAGGACAAGGTCACGGTCAAAGGTAAGGTCATCGACGGCACGGGACAACCAGTGCCAGGAGCGGCGATCCTCATCGCCGGGACCTCAACCGGAACCATGACCGACATCAATGGTTACTACTCGATCGAGGTCTCCGGACCTGGAGTCAAACTGGAGGTTACCAGCATGGGTTACAAGACCCAGACAGTGACCGTGCCGAAATCCCTGGAACTTAACATCTTCCTTCAGGACGACGCAACAGAGCTGGATCAGGCGGTTGTCGTTGGTATGGGTCATCAGAGAAAGGCATCCGTGATCGGAGCCATCTCATCAGTGGCGAACACGGAACTGGAAATTCCCCAAAGAAACCTGACCAACGCTCTCGCCGGAAAAGTCGCGGGAGCTGTTGTAGTGCAGAGAACCGGTGAGCCAGGTATGGACAACGCCGAGTTCTGGATCCGAGGAATATCATCGTTGAACTCCAGCGCACCTCTGATTCTTGTTGATGGTGTCGAGCGAGATATGTCCAACCTTGCCATCGAGGAGATCGAGACCATTTCCATCCTCAAAGACGCGTCAGCGACTGCTGTTTATGGTGTACGTGCGGCGAACGGTGTTGTTCTTGTCACGACAAGAAAAGGTGTCGCGCAGAAGCCGCAGATCGACGTGAAGATCGAGGGCGGTATCTCCGAGCTTACGAACATGCCGAAGCTTCTGGACGGTGCCAACTACATGCGTCTGTATAACGAGGCCAGCGGGAAACAAGTCTTCACGGACGAGCAAATAGAAAAGACAGAGGCTCGCACAGACCCATTTATGTACCCGAACGTGAACTGGTTCGACGAGTTGTTCACAAGGTGGTCGAACAATGAGCAGGCATCACTCAGCATCCGTGGTGGTGGTGAGCGTGCAAGGTACTATGTGACAGCGGCCTACATCCGTGACAACGGTAACCTTTACACCAGCCCTGACACTGACTACAGCACCAACATCCACGTCAAGAGATATAACTTCCGTTCCAACATCGACATGAACATCACCAAGTCCACGGTGCTGTCCCTTGAGATCGGAGCGAACATGACGGACTCTCATCAGCCGAGGCCTATCACTGCGAACAACAACTACCAGGCTCAGGCCTCGCAGTTGTTCACGATGGCCTACAATCTCGACCCAATCTCCACACCTGTACGTGTCCCTATCGGCTACGATGAGAACGGAAACATCAAATGGGCGTGGGGCGGTTCGACCGGAAACAACACCAGCAACCCTGCCGAGCGTCTTTTCGGATCAGGCTACAACAAAACCTATCAGACTCAGATAATGTCCCAGATCATCGTCAAGCAGAATCTTGACATGCTCACCAAAGGACTCAGCGCTAATCTGTCGTTCTCATACGACTTCAACATCACGTCCATCCAGGCGCGCGGTAAATACTCCTCGCGCTATGCGATCATCGGCGTGGACGACGAGACCGGTCTCTACAAGGTGACACAGACTTACGTCGGTGATGAGTTCCTCAATTTCAGTTCATCAAACAGTGGCAGCAGGGCAGACGAGCTCAAGGCCCAGGTGAACTACGAAAGGAATTTTTCCGAGAAACACCGCGTGGGAGCAATGACAATGTACTATCAGCGCAACTACGTGAATCTGTCAGCCGGCTCGGCGATGTACTCACTGCCTTACCGTAAGCAGGGTCTCGCCTTCCGCACGACATACTCGTACGATGACCGCTATTTCGTCGAGTTCAACGCCGGTTACAACGGTTCCGAGAACTTTGCGAAAGGACACCGTTACGGCTTCTTCCCTGCCGGAGCGGTCGGTTACCTTGTCTCCAACGAACCTTATTGGGCCAACATCAAGCCATACGTGAACCACCTCAAACTGAGGGCCTCAATGGGTCTTGTCGGCTCTGATGTGCTGGCTTCCGGACGTTTCGCCTACCTGTCCACTTGGGGATCAGGCCTTGGCGGACACCGATTCGGAGATTCCGCTAACTGGTCCAGCGGTGTGGGCGAGGATCAGGAAGGCGTCGAGAACCTGACTTGGGAAAAAGGTCTCAAAAAGGACATCGGCCTTGAGATCAAGCTCTTCAACTCCCTCTTGTCTTTCGACCTTGACTACTTCTTCGAGCGCAGATGGGATATTCTCATCCAGAGGAACACTGTTCCCGGAATCGCAGGTATGAACAAGCTTCCTCTCGCCAACATGGGTGTGCTCAACAACCAAGGTTTCGAGTTCACCGGAGAGTTGAACCACCACATCGGCAAGGTAGGCTACCGCCTCTACGGCAACTTCTCCTTCGCACGCAACAAGGTGCTTGAGAAAGACGAGGCACCTACAGACAGCTGGCGCAGACGCACCGGCCACCGCCTCAACCAAAGGTTCGGATACATCGCTCTCGGCTACTTCGCCGATCAGGACGAGATCGACCTCAGCCCGACACAGTTCGGTCTGCCTCTCGCCCCTGGAGACATCAAGTACCTTGACTACAATCAGGACGGAGTTGTGGATGAGCACGACGAGGTGGCCATCGGCTATGCGAACGTTCCTGAAATCAACTATGGATTCGGAGCACAGCTGACGTGGAAAGGTCTTGATCTGGGAGTGTTCTTCAGAGGACAGGCCAACGTCACCTACTACCTCGGAGGTGCCTGGTTCCCATTCTATGGTGGAGTGAAGCAGGGTAACCTCTTTGAGAAGGCCCTTGATCGCTGGTCCCCTGAGAACCCTGACCCGAACGCCTACTACCCAAGGCTTACAGAATACCGCAACACAAACAACCAGAAAACCTCAACAAAGACCATCTACGACGGAAGCCTTATCCGTCTGTCAGATGTCGAGGCCGGCTACACCTTCAAGGGTGATTGGCTCAAGAACTGGGGATGCCAGGCCTTCAGGGTCTATTTCGTGGGCAGCAACCTGTGGATGCATTCACCTTGGGACATGTGGGATCCGGAGACCGGCTCAAGCGACGGCAGCAAGTATCCTCTTACACGCAAGTTCAACTTTGGCGTAAGATTCACATTCTAAACGATGAAAGCAATGAAAAAATCTCTTATACTGATCACATCGGCGATTCTCCTGGCGGGGTGCAACTTCCTCGACAAGATGCCTGATGACATGAAAACCGAGGATATGGTCTGGAGCAACCGCAACGAGGTTCTCTCCTACCTGACGAACATCTACGCCGCCCTGCCGGAAAAGAACTGTGTAGAATCCGACTGGAACGGTCTGTGGTACGGCCTGTCGGACGAGTGTGACATTCCGTGGAGCCCGTTCATCCAATTGAACGAGGGCAGCTGGGACCCTACAACACCAACCAACAACATCTGGGCGACATACTACAAAGCCATCAGGGCAAGTTTCAAGTTCGAGAACAATGTGGGAAGATGCGCCGAACTGGCGAGCGACCTCAAGACAAGGTACACCGGCGAAGCCATATTCCTAAGAGGCTACTACTATTTCCTGCTTCTTCGCCAGTACGGGCCGGTGGTTCTGCTGAAAGAAGAAACGGCTTCATCGGCGGACTTCGGTAATATGCAAAGGGTTCCGTTCGACGAGTGCATCGACTATGTTGTGGAATGCATGGACAAGGCCTACGAGCTTCTTCCATATTCCTACCAATCAGACAAGGTCAACCTCGGACGCGCCACGAAGGTGGCCTGCAACGCTGTGAAAGCACAGGCACTTCTTCTTGCGGCCTCTCCGCAGTGGAACGGCAACTCCGATTACTACTCCCTTCTCCGTGACAATGACGGTAATCCACTTGTCGCAGGATCTTACGATGAGAGCAAGTGGAAGAGAGCGGCGGACGCGGCAAAATCAGTCATCGATCTGGCTGAAAAACATCAGGCCGAAACAGGACTTGGACTCTACTATGGAGACAAGAACGATGTCAACTCCGCCGACTACAACCCTTACAAAGCTTACTACAACATCGAGATGACAGGATGGAACGAGGAGATCATCTTCGGAACGGTCCAGATCGCCAGAAGCGCATGGAACGACTACCCTCCACGCTACGGTTACATGTACCACACTCTCCCGTCCAACGGAAAGCAGAAATTCAACAGTGGCACAGCCCCTACCCTGCGCCTCGTGGACGCGTTCTATATGGCTAACGGGCGCGGAATAGAGGATCCTCAGTCAGGCTATGTCGAGACCGGCTTCGCCACATCGAACGGCGAGCACTACAATCCGGTCACAGACGGGCAGCCTAAATTTGACGAGTCCACGGAAGACGGCAGGAAAGGCCTCATTGATGACCTGAAGAAGCTCGACAGCTGGGGACATTCAAAGGGAGATTGGAACATGTTCGCGAACCGCGAGCCTCGTTTCTACGCTTCGATCAACTACAATCACAGGACCCAGATCTTCTACCCTTCCGACAAGGAGTGGATGAACGCTTTCAACAACCGCGCGGATCAGCAGGACGGCTGGGGCAGACTTGAGCTCTACTACGGTGGAATGTCCAACAATGACAATCTCACCTATTATCCTCACAGCGGATTCCTTACCCATAAGAGAATCATTCCTGGAGACTTCTCCAACCTGACATTCTCCAGCCACTATGTCACGGTTTACATCCGCTACGGAGAGATCCTTCTCGACTATGTGGAGGCACTAAATGAATATGATCCGTCAAACCCGGACATCAAGAAGTACTGGGATATGATCCGCAAGAGAGCGGGTCTGCCAAGCATATTCGACACCTATCCTGAGATCGCCGGAGACAAGGACGCTCAGCGCAAGTATATTCTCAGAGAGCGTCAGATCGAGTTGAACTTCGAAGGCGACCGCTTCTTCACCTGCCACCGCCGTCTCCTCTGCCTTGACGCTTCCGCCAACACTGTGACATCCAACGAGGTCGGCAAGTTCGGCGACAACGGTCCGGTCTGGGGACTTTCCACACGTGCGGGAGACTCGAAGACCAACAGTTTCAAGAGCACGGAGTTCTACAAGAGGACAATCTTCGAGACCCGTGTGTTCAAGAAGCAATTCTATCTCTTCCCTATTCCGCAGGACGAGATCAACAAGAGCCCAGGTCTGACCCAGAATCCTTGGTGGTAGAATCTTAAAATGAATTTAAAAGATGAAACGTTTATTCAATACATTAATTATAATGTCGGCAATAAGCCTCGGTGCCGCATCCTGTGACATTGAGAAGAAATTCGACACTGAGATACCGCAGTACCCTCTGACACAGCTTGTCAAGTCAGCCACCGCCACGGTTGGTGACGAGACTGTGGAAGGCGTGGTTGACAATGACAAGCACACTATCACTTTCGTCTTCAAGGAATCTAAAGATTTCTCCGCAGTGAATATAAAGATGGTCTATCTTTCAAGGGCGGTGCTTAAGGATGGCGCGGCCGAGGAACTTACTACTGACCTCAGCGCCAACAAGGCCTACAGTTTCGTTGTCAACAATCTCGAAGAAGACATCACCTACTCGATGACAGCCTTCAGAGCTGCAATGCTCAAGGTTGACAGGACCAAATGTTCGGTCATCACCGGACTCGAAGGCGATGCAAACCCGACGATGCTGAGCACTACCAAAGACCCGGACGGGAAATACGGTTCTTTGCCAAAGCACCTCTTCGATGGAATTTACATGACAGCCAAGCCGACTACTGAGGACAACAATCATCAATGGAGTTCAATCGGCTACAGGTCTTTCGGATGGCAGATGGAAACAAAGGACCTTACCGGTCCTAACGGCGAGAAGTACGGCAACGCCTACACAGTGGACCTCGGTTCCAAGATGAGGGTCGCCAAGATGGTGTTCTGGCCTTACTGGCCTTACACCAGAATAGAAGGCGCACAGTTTGAGATCTATGCCTGGACACTCGACGGCGAGCCGTCAGGTGACTGGACCAACTGGCAGCTCATCGCTTCGGCAGACTTCTCCGACAGGTTTGAATTGGCGGCAAGCCTCCCGGGAGACAGCACAGACCCTATATTCTCAGAGGGTATGATCGTTGACTTCAATTACGGTGACGTTCCTGAGGCCAGATACTACCGTGTGAAATCCATCAACAACTTCATGTCAATCTACAAGGACAAGGTTGACAAGAACTGGAACAGTCCTTCCAACATCAACGCCTATTCTGTCTGCGAATTGGAAGTATGGCAATACAACATCGATGAGTAATCACGAATAATCATTGAATATGATGAAAAGACTGAATATAATACTATTGGTTCTCTCGACTCTTGTTGCGGCCGTGGGCTGCAACAAGACGGAGGACGGGTATGTCACTCCTTCAAGGAAATCCATCGAACTGACGTCCGACGCCAATGACATCACATTCACGGTGTCCTCCAACGTGGAGTGGAAGATGACAGTGTCCGACAAATGGTTCAAGATTTCACCAAAGGTCGGCAAAGGCGAGACCGAGATAAGACTTGTGGCAGAGCGCAACAACACCGGGCTTGACCGCTCGTCAGTGCTCGAATTCACGGCCGGAACCGTCGTGGAAAGAGTGGAGGTCAAACAACCCGCCTTTGTTGTGAATATGGGCGTGGAGTGTCCGGAGAGCGTTGTGGTCAAGAAAGGCGAATCGCTCACAATCAACTTGACCGACCCTGCGGATGACTGGGAGTACACCATCACAAACGGTGATTGGCTCAAGGAGTTCAGCAAGACAACGTCATCGTTGATATTCCAATTGAACCCGGCCGTCGCGTTCGACGAGAATGTTCCGGCCGTCATAGAGTTCACCTCACCTTCAGACCCGACATTCTATGCAAAGGCGACTGTCAAGCCTGTCAACTACTTCAAGTTCAGCGCGGAGGTTCCCGAAAGCATTGACCTCGGAGTTCGAGGCAACCAGTTGAAGATCAACGTTGACGCGAACTTCGACTGGACATATTCAATCAAGAACGCCGGATGGCTCAAGGAATATGACAAGACAAGCAAGACTCTTGTGTTCGACGGGAAGCTCGCCTACCTGCTCAATCCTGGAGTGAAAGCCGAGATCACTTTCTCCAGTCCTGACTACGCCAACTTCCAATATGTCGCGCAGGTTGAGCCTATAGCACCGATAACAAACAAGTTGGTGGACAAGTCAGGTTTGAAGCCTATTGTCCTTGCCGGAGACTCACAGTGGGATGCCGGAACCGAACAGTACCTGTTTGACGGAGCGTGGACCATCTACAAGGGCCAGTACAATACCTTCAAGGACGGAGACCCGAACAAGCCTACAGGCATTTCTTATAAATCTTTCAGTTTCGGTATGAACAACTATAATATTGAGGAACGTCCAATGACATTCACAATCGATGCGGGACGCAGGATCAATCTCGCCAAGTTCGTCACCTATCACTACTACCAGTTTGAGGCGCAGACTCCTCTGACATACGATGTCTATGCCTACAAGACAAACGGCACGCCTACCGGAGACGAACCGCTCGGAAAAGAACTTTTTGAAGGAGATGAGGGATGGGTCAAGATTGGCAGTGTAGATAACATCGGGAAGATTATCGAATTCAACAAAAAATACCAAAAGGGCGACTACTTCAACGAACTCGCGCAAGGAGACATCATCAGCATCGATGAGGACAACGCATTCCCTGCCCGCTACTACAGATTCGCGATGACCGGGAACGGCTATTATTGGTACGCTGTGAAATCCGATTTGACCGGGATTGACATCAACAAACAGTCTTGGGGAATCCCTACGGGATGGCTCGGCTGGTGTACCCTTTCAGAAATTTCACTTTACGAATACATTGATTACTAACATTCAGAAACAATTAAAATATTTAATATAATTATGAAAAAGATTTTGACTTTCGCGGCTGCCGCAATGCTTGGCCTTATGGCTACGGGATGCTACGATGACTCAGAACTCAAGACAAGGGTGGATGTCCTTGAGACAAAGGTCAGCGACCTTGAGGCCCTGTGCAAGACAATGAACAATGACGTCTCTGAACTTAAGACAGTCATGGACAAGTACAAGGATGCGGTCACCGTCATGTCCGTCACAGCGACTGACAATGGCTACGAGATTGTGTTCTCCGACGGGACCATCGCCACAATCACCAACGGTGAGAAAGGCGAGAAAGGGGACAAGGGAGAGACCGGAAAGAAAGGTGACACCGGAGAAATCGGGCCTCAGGGACCAACCGGAGATAAGGGAGCCGACGCACAGACACCTGTCATCGGTGTAAAGAATGAGGACGGAATCCTCTACTGGACGATCAATGGCGAATATCTTCTCGACGACAAGGGCAACAAGGTTTCCGTAGCGGCCCCTGTGACCCCACAGTTCAAGTACGTCGCCGAGGAAGAGACATGGTACATATCCCTTGACGGCAGCGAATGGAAAGCCCTCAGCGGCAAGATGGATCACTGCTACCTCTTCAAGGACGTGAAGGAAGAGGACGGCAAGGTTGTCTTCACTCTTCAGGACGGCAGCACCATCGAGATTCCTAAGGAGAAGCCGTTCGCTTTCACACTCTCCGAGAACAAGGCGGTTGTCGGATCAGGGAACACTGTTGAGATCCCTTACACCCTCACAGGAGAAGACGAGACAACCATCGTTGACTGCATAGCTACCGGTAACATCACAGCCATTGTCAACACAGAAAAGAAGGTGATCGCCATCACTGCTCCCGCCAACGTTGAGACAGGAAAGGTCGTGGTCTTCGCCACTCGTGGAGACAAGTCCATCGTAAGGGTCATCAACTTTGTAGGTTGCAATTTCACAATCTTTGCCAATGAAATCACAGCGAAGGCAACCGGTGAGACCATCACATTCAAAGTGACAACCGACCTTGAGAAAGACGGCTACAAAGTCGTTATCCCTGCCGATTGCAAGTGGATCAGCAATGTCCAGACAAGAGCGCTTCGTGAGGATGAGATTTCACTCGATGTCGCCGCATCTTTGGAGGCAGAGACCCGCACCGCGGTTCTTTCACTCCAGACCGTGGCTGGAGTGCAGATTACAAGTCTTACAATCAAGCAGGATGCCGGCCTTGCTCTTGTGGACAAGACAAACTGCAAGGTAATCACTTTGGATACAGATAACCAGCACTATCAGAATCCAGAGACTTTGTTCGACGGATGTTGGTCTTGCGGCAAATACCAGAGCTTCTTGGCTTATCCTAACGGTGACGACACTCAGGCGTCTCCTTATAAATACAAGGCCTTCGGAGCCGAGGCCAGTGAAGGTCCTGACAGTTTCACCATTGATGCCGGAAAAGAGATTGTCCTTGGTAAATTCGTGACATATCTTTACCGTGGTTACAGGGATCACGATCCTCTGTCTTGGGAGATTTATCGTTACGATGGCGAAGGAGCTCCTGCTCAGAGCGGTGAATGGGACAAGTGGACCAAGATAGGAAGTTGCGATGTCACAGGCGTATATACCAACGAAATTAAAGGCAAGATTAAGGCCGGAGATCCATTCGCAAGAGCGAAGGACGGCGAGCCAATCAATGTAGCCAAGGACAAGGCCGCAAGGTACTATAGGTACAAGATGACCAATAATGGCTACACAGTCTACAAGGCAGAGTTCGCTCAGTGGTGGAGCGGACGCACCCATTGGTTCAATATCCTTGAGGTTTCCCTCTACGAATACACTTACTAACAGTTAATTTTGTATAACTTTCCAACGGAGCAGTCACCGCAGAACGATGCCTGCTCCGTTTTGGAGCAAATAAAAAACAGGTTCTCAGAATGAAACGATTCCTCATCATCCCAGTCATCCTGTCGGCATTGGTGTCCTGCGGAGGCAAGAGCACACCGGAAGAGACAGAGATTCTGGCTTCCCCCTCGGAAGTGACCGTGACCCAATCCTCAAAGACATCGGCCAAAGTCACTTGGAAAGACAATTCCGATGGTGAGACAGGGTTCTCGATATTCCTGACACAGGATAAGGCGAATGTCTCCGACCGCATCGGATTCACAATCGAGAACACCGTGTCCTACAATGTCACCAAAGGGTTGGAGGACGGACAGTCCTACTACTTCGGAGTCAGGGCGGATGGAGCCGGATCGGTGAAAAGCTCAGACATTGTCTGGTCGGACCGTTTCACTCTGGTGGATCCGGACAGGCCTCAGGTGAACCTTCAGGAGTCACCGCTGTCACTTCCCGCCGCCGTGGTTGTCAGGTACAGCTTCGCCAATCTGGACAAGACAACCGCTCCGACCTGCGGTGTATGCTGGAACGAGGCCGGAAGTCCGACAATCAACGACCTCCATCAGGACGGCCCGATCCTCAGCAAGGACAGCAAGGGCGAGATGCAGGGCATTTCCAACGTGCTGCTGGACTACGGGAAGGAATATTCATTCAGAGCATACCTCAAATCAGGAAACAAGGTCTTCTACAGCAACGAGGTGAAAGGCAAGCTCGGCGAGGAGCCGAAACCGATCACCTTCAACTGGACAAAGGTGGACCTCCCTACCCTGCCGTCCGACATCGAGGTGTACGAGACAAAAGACCAGCTCAACGGGCGCAACTTCAACGCCTGGTACGCCATCGCCGATGTCAGCAAAGGCAACGTCGAGTTCCGCGTCTGCGTCCCTGACAAGCTGACAACTGTCGGCAAGCAGTACGAAGACAACCAGCCGGACTGCCTCCTGCTGGCCAATGCCGCCTACTTCTACGGCAACACCAACATCGGTGTCTCCGTCGTGAACGGCGCCATGCAGGGCAACATCAATCCACTCCAAGGCTCGCTTGACAAAAAGAATGAGCCGGAGGAGTACAATGAATATTACCAAGCGACGCGAGGCATCTTCGGAACCGACGCCGAAGGCCGCCCGAACTCTTACTGGGTGGGAACGGCTGACGGGAAGAACATGTTCTACGACCGCCCTCTGCCGTCTATCAAGGGAGAGACCAAGTATTCCTCCGTGTCCACGGCAATGCCGTCCAAACCGGTCTCATGGTCTCCGAAATACGCCGTCACAGCCGGTCCTGTACTGCTTTATGACGGCAAATGTCCTTTCGACTTCACCGAGACAGAAAAAGGCAAGCAGTACTACTATGACAACTTCGAGATCATCCCTTATGACCTCTTCGGTCCGGGAATCGTCCCTGACAGAACAGCCGTGGGAGCCACCGCGGACGGGAAAATCATTATCTTTGTCTGCGACGGACGAATCCAGGCCAGCCGCGGAGCGCTGATCAACGAACTGGCGATGATCATGAAGGGACTGGGATGTGTCAACGCCGTGAACATGGACGGTGGCGGATCCACAACCTTGATCTGCGAGGGCAAGCGCCTCAACAGCGAGGTCAGCAACATGGCAGGCGACAAGACCGAGAACAGAGCCGTCAAGTCAACCATGGGATTTTTCAAAAAAAGATAAATGAACATCAAGAAATCAACTCTATCATTCACAGTCCTTCTCACGCTGCTCTCATGCGGAGGAGGCGGCAACGGCAGCGGCGGGAAGGTGGATCCGGACCCCGAGCCACCGAAACCGGCCGAGACCTACATCACAGTGACAGTACGTTCCACAGGAGCGGAACTGACAACCTGGACTTCAGACTACAAGGCTGTTGATGAGGTACTTGTCATCAAGTCAAACAAAAACTGGACAGCGGAAAGCACAGCCGGATGGGTCAGCATCGAAAAAGGGAGCGGAGTCCTCTCCAACCTCAAAATCGACTGGAACATCACCGGGAAGGAAAGGAAAGCCACGCTGACCCTTAAGACAGAAGACGGTGCGAAAACCCTCACTATTCCCGTGACTCAGGAGGCATCAGACAAGATCGCCAAGGCCGACTTCCGCGACATGATACTCCTTGAATACGACCGTTCGGAGGCCGATTACAAGGGGTATCTGCTCTACAACAAGGACGGAAGGGTCCAGTGGCTCTTCGATGCGGTTTGTGTGGGCAGCGGCCGCTACAACGGCCAGTCGATCGGAGAGGCGGAAGGCAACGCGCATCTGGACAAAGAAATGACCACCAACCTTATGAATGAATATTTCGAGGACGGAAAATACCTTTCAAAGATCGACAAGGTGGTCACGGGCATCAAGCCGTCTGTTCCTGGAAAATTTGTCAAAAAAAAGATTGTGATGACCATTCCGCTGATTGTCAGCGACAACTGGGGAAAACTGGACGGAGTGGAATTGCATCCGTCCAACGAAAGCAAGGAAGGCAGAATCGACAGGGTGACGATCGCCAAGTGGTTCGTGGACGAATGCCTTAAGAAATTCGCCGAGAAAGATTACGAGAACCTTCAGTTGATCGGCTTCTACTGGCAAGAGGAGAACGGCCGCATCTGGGAGGAGAACGGGATAAAAATAGCCGATCATATTCATTCTTACGGACTCAACTTCTACTGGGTGCCTTGGTACAACGCCTACAACAACACCAAGTGGAAGGACTACGGCTTCGACGCCACCTGGCTCCAGCCAAACTACCTTTTCTACGAGGAGCAGTACCCGGACAAAAGCCAGCTCTACAACGCCTATGACAAGGCGAAAGCCAACGGGATGTTTCTGGAGATGGAACTTGACAACCTCAGAAAGCTGCAACGCCAGATCGAGTACTGGGATGTCTATGAGGAGAAAGGTGTTCTGGAAAACTGGCCGCTCGTTTACTACGAAAGCGGTTCGATGTTCCCGTCCAGAGATAACATCTCCGACCCTGACTGGAAAGCGTTCCACGAACGTGTGGCCAAAGACATCGCCGACAGGCAAAAGAAGTTCTACAACTACGAATAGACAACAAATCGCAAGAATCATAGACAATCACGATGAAACGATTGCTGACAATCATCATAGCGGCATATTCATTAGCCGGAATCATCTCAGCCGCAGAGACTTCCTCCAATGTGGCCTATAAGGACGACCACGTCCGCTTCACGCTCATCTCCCCAAGGAGCGTGAGAATGGAATATTCCCCCGACGGGAGATTCATAGACGGGAAAACCCTTCTTGCCGTGGACAGGGAATATGCCCCAGTGGATTATACGGTAAGAACAGGCGGAAAGTTTATCGAGATCAAAACGGACCTCATAACCGTCAGGTACAGGAAAGGTTCCGGAGCGTTCACTCCTGATAACCTCAGCGTCACCGCATCAAAGTCCAATCCGTTCCGGTTCAGTTGGAAACCTGGGTTGGAACAGAAAGAGAACCTTAAGGGCACAAGCCACGCCTACGATGCGGTCAAGGGAAGAACCGTGATGTATGGCAGGGATGAAGGCAAGACCGTTGAGCTGGAAGACGGCATCCTTGCCAGAGACGGATGGACACTCATTGATGACTCGAAAGGACCGGTGTTCATCAAAGGAGATGACTGCCAAGGACAGCCAATAACGAGAGAATGGATCGAAAACCGTCCGGGAAACGGTTCCCAAGACTGGTATTTTCTCTCCTACGGCCACGACTATCAGTCCGCGCTGAAGGATTTCACGTCGTTTTCCGGACCGATTCCCCTGCTTCCCCGCTACGCCTACGGCAACTGGCACTCTTGGTACTGGCTCTACTCTGACGGGGAGTTCAGGGAGATGATTGACAACTACAGGAAGTACGGCATTCCGGTTGATGTGCTGTGCATTGACATGGACCGTCACATCAACGGATGGTACGGTTGGGACTGGAATCTGGATCTGTTTCCCGACCCGGCCAAGATGTTCGCGGACTTCCACGCCGACCATCTGAAACTTACGTCCAATATGCACATAGACTTTCTTTACAGCAATGAATCCTCATTCGCTCCGATGAAGGAGGATCTCGGGCCTGAGCTGGCTCCCGGAGACACGATCACGCTCAATCTCTTCAACCGGAAGATAGCCGGATCGTTCTTCAAGAGGGAAATCGACAAGATGTACGGCCTCGGCTGGGATTTTCTGTGGGACGACAACGGGGCTTATGCCGCGCCTGCGGAGTTCCCGTCGATTGACATGAATCTCTGGCGCGGTCATCTTTTCTTTGAGGACAACGCCGCAAGGGGCAAACGTCCTCTCTACCTTGGACGTTACGGCGGACTCGGCGGCCACCGCTACCCTGTAGGATTCTCCGGAGACACGTTCGCTACCTGGGAATCACTTGATTTCCAAACCGTTTACAACACATCTTCAGCAAATGTCTGCTTCCTTTGGACGCACGACCTCGGGGGGTTCCAGAATGAGTGGTGGGATCCGGAAAAGCCGTTCGCACAGACAGCCAAGTATGACCCGGAACTCCTTCTGAGGTGGTTGCAGTTCGGGGCGCTTACCCCAGCGATGAGAAACCAGGCGGCAAAACAGATCTCCATCTGTAAATACCCTTGGGAACAACCGCGTGAGTATTTCGAGCCTATCCGCGAGGCTGTTAGGTTCCATTATGCCTTGAATCCGTACATCTATTCGATGAGCCGCAAGGCCTACGAGACCGGAGTCTCAGTCTGCCGTCCGCTCTATTACGAGTGGCCGGAAAGCGAGGAGGCATATTCAAGAAAGAATGAGTACATGTTCGGCGACAACATATTCGTCGCGCCAATCACCGCGCCGAAAGGAGAAAGTCGCCTCTCGCATCTAAGATTCTGGCTGCCGGAAGGTTCGTGGTACGAATGGGCCACCGGAACAATGCTGGAAGGAGGCAAGGAATATGAAAGGTCCTACGCCCTGAATGAATATCCGATGTTCGTCAAAGCGGGAGCCATCGTTCCGATGTACGACGGGACCCAGACCAATCTTGACGGCTGCGATGAGGCGATCACCATCATCGTCGCTCCGGGAGAGGGAGAAAGCAGGTTCAGCCTCTATGAAGATGACGGGGTGGATCCCGACTACGCCCACAACTTCGCCACGACAGAGATCACCTCTTCACGACACGGGAATATTCATAAGATTGTGATCGGCGGACGAAAAGGCTCTTACAGGAATATGCCGTCGGACAGGAACTTCCGCCTTAAACTGCTTTCCGCCGCTTGCCCGAAATCAGTGAGCATCAACGGAAAGGCTGTCAAATGGTCATTCGATGGGATGGATGTCGCCGTTCTGGTTGATGTTCCGCAGACCCGCTGCGACGCCGAAAAAGTCGTGGAGATTGAATATTCAGAGAACACCGCCGTCCTTGATGGCCTTAAGGGAGCGGCGAAGCGCAGCTACGAGGCCATCTACGACCTCAAGCGGAACAATGAGGATCTCACCTACTTCTTCCCGGACTATATGTCACGGGTCTACACCATCAGAGAATCGCTTTATTACCATCCGGAGAGGATGGACGAGCTTGTGGACGGTTTCTGGAAAGATTACGGTTCTGTGACCGAGAGGCTTTCCGCCACTCCGATAAAGCCGATTTACATCAAACGCTATAAATCATTTTTTGAATAACGAACATGAAAACAATCAGACAAATTCTCATTGCGGTTCTTACGCTTCTTGCGGTATGCGGAACCGCCGACGCCAAGAAAATCAAAAAGATCACGGCCACAGATGTCGTGCTGTTCTACGCCGGTGGAGAGCTGGGCAACTTCTTTGACCAGGATTACGCCTCAGACTACGTCTCCTACGTGGACAGGGATGGCAAGGAGCACTGGCTCTTCGACGGATTCCTTCTCCTTCAGATCTGGGATGTGACCAAAGAGAATTCGGCCAACATAGCCTACACTCCGGACATGAAAGACCGTCAAGGCAACTGGCTGCTCTCTGCCAATCAGGCTGACTGGAAAAGCCTCATTGAGTACTACTTTGCGGAGGGGAGCTGCATCGACGCCATCGACAAGGCCGTCGGAGAGGCAGCTAAACGTCTCGGAAAACCGGCTCAAAAAAGACAGATCATAATCTCGCTTTACGATCCGATGACCTACAGGCTGTCCGGACCGAAGACCGGTGGAACCAAGTATTGGGGAATCCTTAACGACAAGGTTACGGATTTTTCCAAAGAGGAAGACCGCATCGCAGCCGACAAGTGGTTTGTGGACGAGGTGCTGAAGGCTTACAAGTCAAAGAAGTACGAGAACGTGGAGCTTGGCGGCTTCTACTGGATCATGGAAGAGTTCTTCGGAGAGAGTCCGATCGTGACCGCCCTTTCCGAGTACGTCCACTCCAAGGGCTACCCTCTCACATGGATTCCGTATTTCCAGGCCCCGGCCTACACAGAGTGGAGGGAAAGAGGCTTCGATCTGGCTTGGTACCAGCCGAACTATTTCTTCTATGACGTGCCAGAGTCGCAGGTCAAGACAGCCTGCGAGCAAGGCCCCGCCAACGGGATGGGAATGGAGATGGAGCTCGATGAGAGGGCTTCCGTCAAACCGCTCTGGGGAGACGTGAGCCTCGCCTACAAGTTGAGGGCTTACATGAGAATCTTCAAGGAGACCGGAGTCTGGGCCACCTGTCCATTCGCCTACTATCAGGACACCCACGCGGTCCGTCACCTCAAGCGCTCCGACGACCCACAGGATGTGGAACTCTTCCAGGACTTCTGCGATTTCGTCGCCAAACGCCCGTACAGACAAAAGAGCGAAAAGTAAATGAATATGTTCAAGAGAATACTCGCCGCAGCCTTACTGCTGCTTACCGTCTGCGGAGCGGCTGACGCGAAGAAAATCAAGAAGATCACGGCAAGTGATGTCGTGCTGTTCTACGCCGGTGGAGAACTGGGCAACTACTATGACCAGAAATATGCCGCCGACTATGTCTCCTACGTGGACCGTGACGGGGCTGAACACTGGCTGTTCGACGGTTTTCTGCTCCTGCAGATCTGGGACACTAAGGTCGAGAACGCCGCTGAGGTGACTTTCACCCCGGGGATGAAGGACAGCAAGGGCAACTGGCTGCCTTCAGCGAACCAGGCGGACTGGAAGAAACTCGTTGATTACTATTTCTCTGAAGGGAACTGCATAGACGCCATAGACAAAGCCGTTGGAGAGGCCGCGAAACGCCTCGGAAAGCCTGTGGAAAAGAGACAGATAATCATCTCGATTCCGGATCCGATGCCTTACCGCCAGTCGATGACAAAGAAAGGCGGGACAACATACTGGGGTCTCATTGATGGAAAGGTCACGGACTTCTCCGACGAGAACGACAGGGCCGCGGCCTGCAAATGGTTTGTGGATGAAGTTCTTAAAGCCTACAAGACAAAGAAGTACGAGAATGTGGAACTGGCCGGATTCTACTGGATCACCGAGGAGTTTCTGGACAAGAGTCCGCTTCTGCCGGCAGTCTCAGAGTACGTGCACTCAAAAGGCTACCCTATCACCTGGATTCCATATTTCCAGGCTCCGGGCTACACCGAGTGGAGGGAGAAAGGCTTCGATCTGGCATGGTACCAGCCGAACTATTTCTTCTACAACGTGCCCGAGTCCCAGATCAAGACCGCCTGCGAGCAGGCCCAAGCCAACGGAATGGGAATGGAGATGGAACTCGACGAGAGGGCGTCCGTGAAGCCGCTTTGGGGCGACAAGAGCCTTGACTACAAGCTGAGGGCTTACATGAAGACATTCAAGGAGTGCGGAGCATGGGCCAACTGCCAGCTTGCCTACTATCAGGACACCCACGCCGTCCGTCACCTCAAGGACTCCTCAGATCCCCGTGACGTTGAACTCTACCAGGATCTCTGCGACTTCATCGCCAAGCGTCCTTACAGGAATAAGTAAGCGTTTTGGTGCGTAAAAACCAACCTTTTACGCACCAAACAACATTTTTAGTGTTTTCGTGCGCCAAACAAGGCTATTTACGCACCAATTAGATAACAATGAGAAAGATACTGATAATGATGCTCGCCGTGACGCTGGCTTTTCAGGCCGGCGCACAGGACCGACGGGTGGAGGCGAACACCGTCAATGCCGTGAACGCCAACTGGCCGTTCAAGTTCGGAGGGCCGTACTACAGTCACATATTCATCGACAAGATCGACAAGGACAGCGATGTGGTGATCCCTTGCCAATCGGTTTTTGACGTGCAGATCGCGGCGCGTCTCGGCTTCAAGTTCATCGAGGGGAATGTTCACAAGACGGCCACTCCTGGCAAGTACATCGTGATGCACGGCTCGCGTGGCAGACTCGGAGGCCAGGTGATGCGTCTTGACGGAAGCGGCGCGGATGACGTGGTGATCAGCGAGACCTCATTCGAGGACCTGATGACGAAATTCGTCTATCGCTCGAAGTACGCCAAGTACCGCACCCACATCACTTCTCTGGAGGAATTCCTTACCGAATGCCGCCGCAACAACATCGCCCCGATGATCCAGCACGTTGACGAGCAGGAGGTTGAGATCATCAAATCCTACATGGGCAACAACTTCATCATGTACTGGGGCTACCGCGAGGAGTTCTCCGGACCTATCCTTGAATATTGGGGCTACAAGACCAAGGAGGAGATTCTTGGCCGGTGCCGCTTCATCGGAGACGGGGCACCGTATATGTACTGTATGGGCAACACGCACGATTTCACGGACGAGCAACTGGCCGACATCTGCAAGGAGGTCCACAAACTCGGCTGCTACATCGGGTTCGCCGGATCCTATGAGGACAGGGCAAGATCCGAGAAGATGCTTGCCCTCGGAATGGATTTTTCGGCCTCTGGCTGCGAGATAAACGAGATCACTACCGGCAACCTCTGCAATCTGACGGCGGACCTAAGTTTCGATGACTTCAAGACAAGCGGCAAGACCGTGGATCACGTCTTGAGACTCACAAAAGGCCAGACTCTTAAGCCTGGCATTGAACTCGGCAAGGAATTCCTTTCCGGAGGCAGCCTGCACATAATGTTCAAGGGAAAGATCAAGGTCGATATGGGCGACTACATCCACACCGAGTACGAGTCCGACGGCTCCAGGTCCACGTGGATCAGCACCTATTTCCTCGACCAGGCCCCTACCTTCACCATCACGGCCACAGAACCGACCGAAATCCTCACGATGACCTACAAGGCATCGAAAATGTAATTCACAATCATCATTCAACCAAAGCGTTATGAAAGCGACAAACAACCAGATCACAAAGAGGGCGACCGCATTGATGTCAGCCTTGTGCGGAATATTGACGATAAGCACACAACAAGTCCAGGCGGCGCAGACCGACCCGGACTGGCAGAACGCCTCTGTCGTGGAAAGAAACCGCCTCCCGATGCGGGCCTCCTTCCACACGGATGACCCGGTGATGTCGCTTCACGGGCTTTGGAAATTCAAATGGTACGAGAGCCCGGACGGCCGCTCCACCACATTCTTCCAACCGCAGACCGATGACTCGGGCTGGGGCGAAATGCCTGTTCCGGGAATATGGGAGGTCAACGGCTACGGGGATCCTCTCTACGTCAACATCGGCTACTGCTGGAAAGGTCAGTTCGAGAACAATCCTCCTTACGTCCCGGTAGAGAAAAACCACGTAGGCCAGTACAGAAACACATTCACTGTTCCGGCAGGTTGGACAGGAAAGCAGATCATCCTGCACATAGGATCAGCCACATCCAACATCAGGGTGTGGATCAACGGCAAGGAGGTCGGCTACAGCCAGGACAGCAAACTGGAGGCGAGATTCGATGTCACCAAGTTCGTAAAGCCCGGAGAGGAGAACCTGTTCGCGTTCGAGATATTCTGCTGGTGCGACGGGACTTACCTTGAGGATCAGGATTTCTGGAAGCTGGCCGGAATCGCCCGCGAGACTTACCTGACGGCAAGGGAGAAAGAGCATATCGAGGACATCAACGTCACCGCTGACGCTGATGGTAATCTGACTTGGAAAGTGCTGGCCACCAAAGGGGTAAAAGACATCATATTCACAATGCCCGAGTTGGGATATTCATTGACTCTGAACAAGCCGTCCGCCGTCAAGGATGGCCTGAAGGTCTTTGAAGGTACAGCGCACTTTGACGATGTCAGGCTTTGGAGCGCGGAGACTCCGAACCTTTACTATGTGGAGGTCAACGCCACTGACGGGAAGAAATCCTGCGGCAGGGCGAGCCTGACGACAGGTTTCCGCACTGTCAAGATCGAAGGCAAGCTGCTCTACGTCAACGGCAAGCCGATCCTCATCAAAGGCGTGAACCGCCACGAGATGAACCCTTACGGAGCCTACGTCATCTCCAAGGAGGATATGCTCCGCGACATCAGGATAATGAAGGAGCTGAACATCAACACGGTGCGCACCTGCCACTACCCGGATGATCCTTACTGGTACGAGCTGTGTGATGAATATGGTCTCTACGTCATCGACGAGGCGGACAACGAGGCTCACGGACTCGGCTACGGAGAAGGCACAATAGCGAAGAACCCTCTGTACAACAAGGAGATAACAAACCGTGTCGAAAGGATGATGCGCCGTGACCGCAACCACCCTTCCATCATCGTCTGGAGCCTTGGCAACGAGTCCGGCAACGGACAGAACTTCTTCGACGCCTACGATTTCGCCAAGGCGTTCGACCCGACCCGCCCCGTCCAGTACGAGCAAGGTCAGGGCGGAGCCAACAGAGACCGCAACTCCGACATCTTCTGCCCGATGTACATCCGTTACGCCAACGCCGAGAAATACATTATGAACGACCAGGACCGCCCGTTCATAATGTGTGAATATGCCCATGCGATGGGCAATTCGATGGGTGGATTCAAGGAGTACTGGGATCTGATCCGCAAACACCCGACCTTCCAGGGAGGTTGCATCTGGGATTTCGTGGATCAGGCTCTTTACAAACCTGCTGACGCGGCAAAATACGGCACGGACCACGTCTTCGCGTTCGGCGGGGACTACAACAGCGAGGACCCGAGCGACGCATCGTTCAACTGCAACGGCCTCATCGCCCCGGACAGGACTTGGCACCGCCACGCCTATGAGGTTCGCTACCAGCACCGTTCCATCCTCGCCTGGGCCACCCCGGAGGAAGCAGCCAAAGGCCGCGTCCACATATTCAATGAATATTTCTTCATTCCGCTTGACCGTTTCTCAATGGATTGGGAACTGATCCGCAACGGGGTGGCGTTCCGCAGAGGCTCCGTCGCTTCGCTTGGTGTACAGCCGCAGGACAGTACAGTTGTGGACCTTGGCTACAAAGTCAACTATGAACTGCTTAAGGATTCCGATGTCTATCTGAACTTAAGTTTCAAGCTGAACAGTCAGGACGGAATACTCCCGGCCGGCACCGAACTCTCCTACGAGCAGATCGTCCTCAGCGAGAGCTGGAACCCAGATGCAGACAGATCGCTGAGCCTGCCGAAGCGCCCGTTTGAAATCGAATTCGACAAAGAGACCGGCTCCCTGACAAAATATTCCTACTTCGGCAAGAACCTCATCTCCGCCCCGATCCTCCCGTGCTTCGGCCGTGCCGTCACCGACAACGACGAGGGAATGCTCGTTGACCTGTCCTTCGACAAGGAAGCCAAGCGGATGTTCGCCACCTGGAGAAATCCGGAAATCAAGGCCACTTCATTCGAGGACGGACAGGACGGCGACACAAGGATCGTCACCGTCAAGTACAAGCCGATCGAGGACGCCATCCCAGTGCTCACCTACCGCATCGCTCCAAACGGTGTCATCAACGTCACCCTGAACATCGAGGATGCCGGCAACCTGAAGGCCGCCCCATACTTCTTCCGTGTCGGAGTGGAGTTCGCGATGCCGGGAGAATATTCACAGATAGATTTCTACGGAGAGGGTCCGTTCGACAGCTACTGTGACCGCAGAAGCTCCACAATGATCGGTCACTACACCCAGAGTGTCCTCGACCAATACGACTACACCGTGGTCCGCCCTCAGGAATCCGGCACCCACTGCGGCCTCAAATGGTTCAGTGTCCTGAATCCCGACGGCAACGGAATCCGCGTAACCTCCTCCGCCAAGGAGTTCTCCGCCTCCGCCCTTCCGGTCTCCAGACAGATGCTTGACCGCAACCCGGACTACAAGCACTCCCTTGAGCTGAAGAAGTCCGCCCACGAGTCCGACCGCACCAACGGCCAGACCTACGTCAACCTCGACCTCCGGCAGATGGGCCTCGATTGCGTCTCCTCCTTCGGTGACCACCCCCTCCCCGCCTACCTCATCCCCGCCGCCCCTTACACCTTCGAATTCACAATAACACCGGTATGGGAAGATTAGACTTACTTTAATATGCTTATTCAGAATATCAATAATATGCGAAACAAGATCATTTCAGTGGCGCTGGGAGCGGCGATGACGCTTGCGGTGGCGGGCGGATGCTCCGGTGGTGTAAACGGGAGTTCCGGCGAGTCAAAGATGCTGGCGGAGAGTAGGACACTTCTGTCTCCGGACGGGAATCTGGAGATGAGGTTCGGGATGTCGGCGGAAGGGACACCGGAATATTCATTGGACTACAAAGGTCACAAGGTGGTGCTGGACAGCCGGTTGGGATTCCTGCTGAGGGGCGACCTCAACGTGTCTGAGATCAAGGTGAACGGGACGGTGGTGACCAAGGAGGACAAGCACCCGCAGATTGATTTCTACAAGGATTTCGAAATCGTGAGCGCCGACACCTGCTCCCACGATGAGACCTGGCATCCGGTGTGGGGCGAGGAGGATTCAATCCGCGACCACTACAATGAGCTGGCTGTCAATCTGAAACACAAGCCGACCGAAAGGCTGATGACAATCCGCTTCCGGCTCTTCGACGACGGACTGGGATTCCGCTACGAGTTCGGAGCGATGGACTGGCCGGAATATTTCATCATCAACGACGAGCTGACAGAGTTCGCCATGGCCGGCGACTACACCGCCTGGTGGATTCCGGGCGACTTCGACACGCAGGAGTATGAATATACCAAGTCACGCCTGTCGGAGATCCCTTCCCTGCTGCCGGCGCAACTGTTGCCGAATCCGTACCACTACCCATATTCGACAAACGCGGTGCAGACCTCTCTTCAGATGAAGACGGACGACGGAATCTACGTGAATATTCACGAGGCCGCGCTGCTGGATTATGCCTGCATGCATCTGGAGATAGACCCGAAGACGCTGACATTCAAAGCCTCCCTGACCCCTGACGCGACCGGAAGGAAAGGCACGATCCAGACTCCGGCGAAGTCGCCTTGGAGAACGGTCCAAGTCACGGACGATGCCTGCAAGCAGCTGGAATCCAGGCTTGTGCTGAACCTCAACGAGCCTTGCGCCATCGAGGATGTCAGTTGGATCAGGCCTGTCAAGTACATAGGAGTGTGGTGGGAGATGATCAGCGGAAAGGGAACCTGGTCCTACACCGGGGATGTCCGCCCTGTCGATCTCAACACAGTGGACTACACAAAGTTGCCTCATTCCGAAAAGCACAGCGCCAACACAGAGAACGTGCGCCGCTACATCGACTTCGCCGCCTCCAACGGCTTCGACGAGGTTCTTGTCGAGGGCTGGAACATCGGCTGGGAGGACTGGGAGAGCTTCTCCAAAGACTTTGTCTATGACTTCGTCACGCCTTACCCAGATTTCGACATCAAGGCCCTCAATGAATATGCCCACTCGAAGGGCGTGAAGCTTATGATGCACCACGAGACCTCCTCTTCGGTAAGGAATTACGAGCGGCACATCGACGCTGCCTATGACCTGATGAACAAGTACGGTTACGATGCCGTGAAGTCCGGCTACGTCGGCCAGATCTTCCCTCGCGGAGAGCATCACTACGGCCAGTGGATGAACAACCACTATCAGTACGCCATCCGCAAGGCCGCCGATCATCACATCATGGTCAACGCCCACGAGGCTGTCCGACCTACCGGAATTTGCAGGACATATCCGAACATGATAGGAAACGAGTCCGCCAAAGGCACTGAGTACCAGTCGTTCGGAGGACTTCATCCGCAGCACGTCACCATACTTCCGTTCACGAGGCTGAACGGTGGTCCGATGGACTACACGCCAGGAATCTTCGAGATGGACATGTCCAAGCTCTGCCCTACCAACAAGTCGCACGTGAACGCCACGATCTGCAACCAGCTGGCCCTGTACCTGACGATGTACTCCCCTCTCCAGATGGCCGCGGACCTGCCGGAGAACTATATGAGATTCCCGGACGCGTTCCAGTTCATCAAGGACGTGGCGGTTGACTGGAAACAGTCCAAATACCTGATGGCCGAGCCGGGCGACTATCTCATCGTGGCCCGTCAGGCAAAGAAGGACGGCCAGTGGTTCCTCGGCGGAGTGACCGACGAGAACGCCAGGGGATTCGAAATTCCGCTCTCGTTCCTTGAGACCGGAAAATCCTACGAGGTGAAGGTCTATGCCGACGCTGCCGACGCCGACTATAAGACCAATCCGCAGGCTTACACGATCGAGACACGAACCGTCACTGCGGCAGATAGCCTCAAGATTAAGATGGCTCCGGGTGGCGGAGTGGCTGTTTCATTCACAGAAAGATAACAAAATTAACATACATAAAGAAATGGATCTCAAAGAATTAGCAAACAAGTACAAGACAGAGCTTTTGGATAGCGTTCTTCCTTTCTGGTTGAACAATTCTATCGACAAGGAATATGGAGGCTATTTCTCCTGCCTAGACAGAGACGGAAGTGTCTATGACACCGACAAGTTCATCTGGCTTCAGGGACGTGAGGTCTGGCTGTTCTCGATGCTTTGCAACAAACTTGGGAAAAAGCAGGAATGGCTGGACACCGCCACCCAAGGCGCGGAGTTCCTTAAGAAATACGGTCACGACGGCAACTATGACTTCTATTTCTCACTGACAAGGGAGGGAAAGCCGCTCGTGGAGCCTTACAACATATTCTCGAACACTTTCGCCTGCATGGCCTTCGCCCAACTAGCCAAGGCCACCGGAAGTGATGAATATGCAGAAATCGCCAGAAGGATATTCAAGAGAATCCTTGAGCGCCGGGGCAACCCGAAGGGGAAATGGTGCAAGGCTGTTCCGGGAACGCGTCCGATGAAGGATTTCGCGCTTCCGATGATTATCTGCAATATGGCGTTGGAGGTCGAGGAGATCATCAATGACCCGCGGCTGTTGGAAAGCACGATCGATGAATGCCTCCACGAGATTCTGGATGTGTTCTACCAGCCGGATCTGGGATGTATGGTCGAGAATGTCTCCGCCATCGACAATTCAAGGCTGGATTGCTACGAAGGCAGGGAAATCAATCCGGGACACGACCTTGAAGCCCTATGGTTCATGATGAACCTCGGCATCCGTCGAAATGACAAGACGCTGATAGACAAGTGTGTGAAAATTTCCCTCTCCGTCATCGAAAGAGGATGGGACAAAGAATATGGCGGAATCTTCTACTTCCTCGACAGCAAGGGCGCCCCGCAGCAGAAATTGGAATGGGACCAGAAACTCTGGTGGGTTCACATCGAGTCCGCCATCGCGATGATCAAGGGCTACCAGCTCACCGGCAACAAGAAATGCCTCGAATGGTTCGAAAAGCTTGATGAATATATGTGGTCACGCTTCAAGGATCCTCTCTATCCGGAGTGGTTCGGTTACCTCAACCGCCGTGGCGAGATGCTGCTTCCTCTCAAGGGCGGCAAATGGAAAGGATGCTTCCACGTCCCACGTGGACTGTTCGAGATCTGGCAGATCCTGGAGAAATGCGAATAGGGTACAAACTTCTCAAGATTAATGTCTTGACGCTTGCCGGCCTATGGATAGCCGTATCCTGCGTCAAGACTGAGACCTGTGACGTTTTGGTCATCGGCGGAAGCACGTCCGGAACATCAGCGGCGATCGCTGCGGCAAGGTTGGGAGCCAAGGTCATCGTGGTGGAGTCCAGTCCGATGCTCGGAGGAATGCTTACAGCTCAAGGAGTTTCGGCCACCGATGGGAACTACAACCTCAAGGGTGGCATCTGGAGCGAGTTCCGGGACTCTCTTGTCGCAAGGTACGGCTCATCAGACGCTCTCCGCACGGGCTGGGTCAGCGAGATTCAGTTCGAGCCTCACATCGGAGACGGGATATTCAAGAATATACTCGCCTCCGCAGGTGACGCGGATGTCCGATACGGATTCCATGTCACTTCCGCCATTATGGACGGGCAGACCGTCAAAGGAGCGGAATTCAGGAATATGTCAGGGAAGTGCCTGAGAGTCAAGGCGAAGGTCACAATCGACGCGACAGATCTCGGGGATTTTCTTCCGTTAAGCGGAACTCCTTACAGAATCGGTATGGATTCCAAGGCGGAGACCGGGGAGGAGGCCGCCTATAATGAAGCCGACAGCACGATTCAGGATCTGACGCTTGTCGGAATCCTGAAAGACTTTGGTCCAGAGGCCGACAAGACCATCCCTAAGCCAGAAGGTTACGATCCAGCAGAGTTCGCAGGTTGTTGTCATACTGAATATGTCGGAGGGATGTCCGCCCAGACAATGTTGGACTACGGCCGACTTCCGGGCGGCAAGTTTATGCTTAACTGGCCGGGGCTTTTCGGCAACGACATCTACATCCCCTGCGCCGACCAGCCTTTTGAGCAAAGAGAGGAAAGCCTAAAGGCCGCCAGAGCCAAGACGCTGAGATTCATCTATTTCATCCAGACGGAATTGGGCTACAAGAACCTAGGGATTGCCGACGATGAGTTCCGGACAGAGGACGGACTCGCCTATCAGGCATATTTCCGGGAAGGGCGAAGGATGAAAGGAGTGATTACAATGACACTTAATGACATAGAGGACCGCTATCGGAATTTCAGGTACCGTACCGGGATCTCTGTCGGAGACTATCCTGTGGATCATCACCACAAGCAGAATCCTGACGCGAGGCCGATCATATTCCCGGAAGTGCCGTCATTCTGCGTCAGCGCCGGAGTCATGCTCCCGGCATCCACTGAAGGGTTGATAGTCTCCGACAAGGCGATTTCCGTGACCAATCTTGCCAATGGTTCGACAAGGCTTCAGCCTGTTGTGTTGGGGACTGGGCAGGCTGCCGGGACACTCGCGGCTCTGTCGATCATCTCCGGCAAGGCTCCGCGTGAAGTCTCGGTCCGTGAACTTCAGCAGGCCCTGCTGGATCAAGGATGCTACCTACAGCCGACATTCGATGTATCGCCGGACGATCCTGATTTCCAGCCTATTCAAAGAATCGCAAGCACGGGAATACTCAAGATGACAGGCGAACCTTGGCAATGGGCGAACAGAAGCTGGTTCCATCCGGACAGCACGGTTTCCCTGACAGAACTGCGTAAGGGGCTGGCTTCGTTCTACACAAACGCTTCCGCATTGGCGAAGGCTGACAGCGCAGTCACAAGCATATTCATAGAAGGGATGACCCGACGGGAAGCGGCCAAAGCGATTGATTCCGCTCTGGCTCCGTTCGCGGTTCCGATTGACATCGAAGGTGTTCCGGATTTCCACGTCAGAGGGAAGATGCAGACTGACTATAAGACATATTCAAAAGAAAAGAAGATATAACAATATATGCGAAGATTAAAGAAGATGATGTCAGTGGCGCTGGGGATGGCGATGACGCTTGCGGTGGCGGGCGGATGCTCCGGCGGTGGCAACGAGAGTACAGGCAGGGAGGTGACATTGGTGGAGAAACACATCGTGATGTCTGACGGGCTGCTTTCGCAGACAACGGCGGATGGCTGGATCGAAGAGTTTCTTGAGAGACAGGCAAGTGGTCTCACGGGGCATCCGGACGCATTGTCCTATCCCTACAACACCTGTCTTTGGAATGGACAGATCAAAAGGAACACAGACACTTACGGCTGGGAATGGTGGAGATACGAACAGACCGCCTACTACAGTGACGGGCTGCTTAGCCTCGGCTATCTTCTCGATAATGATGAATATGTCAAGAAAGTCGTGGACGGAATCGAGTACACTCTTGCCAATGCGGACGAAAACGGACGACTCGGCAAGTGGATTGACAGAAGAATCGATGCGATGTGGCCAATATGTGTCTATTTCCGTGTGCTGAAGGCCTATTACGAGAAGACCGGAGACGCCAGGGTGGTCGAGGCTCTGCATAGGCACTATCTTACTTACAAACCAGAGGAAGTGGAAACATGGCGGGCGATAATCAGCATCGAGGGTATGCTCTGGGTTTACGAGAAGACAGGTGACACGAGGCTTCTTGAAATGAGCGAGAAAGCATGGAACTCAGGGAAGTTTACAGACCTCATTCCGGAAGTATGTGAGAACAATGATAAAATGCAGATGCACGGAGTGACATTCTGCGAGGAACTGAAACTTCCAGTTCTTCTTTACGCCTACACCGGAGACAAACACTATCTGGACCTCGCTCTCAACGCACAGCGCAAGGCGGAACGGGACGATGTGCTGCCAGACGGAGTACCAGCCAGCGCGGAGGCTCTGGTGGGCAGCGCAAATGTGATCAACAGTCACGAGACCTGCGACATCGCCGACTATACTTGGACGTTAGGCTATTTCCTGATGACCACAGGAGAAGCGAAATGGGCTGACAAAATCGAGAAAGCGGTGTTCAATGCCTGTCCTGGAGCCATAACAAAAGACTTCAAGGCCTTGCAGTATTTCTCATCCGTGAATCAAGTCGTTGCGACCGGCAATTCCAACCACAATGATTTTTTCCACGGCTCGACCTGGATGGCCTACCGCCCTACCCACGAGACGGAGTGCTGTTCGGGGAACGTGCATAGGATTATGCCGAACTATGTCTCAAGAATGTGGATGAAACAAGGGCGGGACACAGTGGTCGCCGCGCTCTACGGACCTTCGGAAATCAGACTCAAGGCAACCAATGGCGCTGAATGCAAGATTGAGGAAAAGACACTCTACCCGTTCGATGGCAGGGTTGACTTTCATTTCGACATGAGCAAAAAAGCACGCATCCCATTCTCTTTCCGAATTCCTGAATGGAGCGCATCTGTCAGCGTGGCCTTGAACGGGAAGTCTCTAAAAATGGACTGCAAACCGGGAACATTTGTCACGATTGACAGGAAATTCCGTGACGGAGACTGCCTGAGTGTAAGTTTAGGGATGGAACCCGAATGTGTTCAGTTTAAGGATCAAGGGGTTTATTTCACCTTGGGGCCACTCGTGTTCTCTTATGCCGTTCCTCAGAAGAAAACGGTTGACAACACAATCTATGACAACATGAACGGCAAGGTTCCGGAAGAACCAGGCTTCGATTGTTGGAGTATAACGGCTGATGGAGATTGGAACTATGCGTGGGCCGGGAACAATGCGAATGAGATAAACGTCTTGAGGCACCAAGACACAGATGGATATCCTTTCGACTACGGCAATTCTCCTGTCACCTTGGAGATTCCTGCCCAAAAGATCGAATGGTGTCTGGAAGAAAACCGCTATACCCCTAAAATGCCGAAGGCAGACGAAGTCAAGGCCTTGACCGGCAAGACAGAAAAACTGGAACTTGTGCCATACGGCAGCACTGAGCTCCGCGTCACTGTGTTCCCGAAAGTGAAAAACCAAAGAGCAGACAAATAAACAATGACAGACAGAAGAAGTTTCCTCAAGAGCGCCGGAATCGCCGCGGCGGCCGCTGTGACAGCGCCGTTGGCTTCCTGCGCGATGAGCAAAGACAATGATAAGAAGAGGCTCAGCATCGATGACAGCATCGAAAGCGAGCTGATCGTTCCGAAAGGCAATGCGATGCGGATCACCGGCACATTTCTGGACGAGATCTCGCACGACATTCCGCACCAGAACTGGGGAGCTAAGGAATGGGACCTGGATTTCAGGTACATGAAGGCGATGGGCATCGACACAGTCATCATGATCCGCAGCGGCTACCGCAAATTCCTCACCTATCCGAGCAGGTACCTTCTAGGGAAGGGATGCTACATGCCGTCCGTGGATCTGCTTGAACTGTTCCTCAGCCTTGCCGACAAGTACGGTATGAAGTTCTACTTCGGGCTGTACGACAGCGGAAGGTACTGGGACACGGGAGAGATGTCCTACGAACTGGAGACCAACAAGTTCGTCATCGAGGAGGTCTGGAACGCTTACGGCCACCACAAGAGTTTCGGCGGGTGGTACATCTCCACTGAAATCAGCCGCAAGACCAAAGACTGCATCCCGACATTCCACGAAATGGGCAGGATGTGCAAGGACATTTCCGGAGGTCTTCCGACATTCATCTCGCCGTGGATTGACGGTAAGAAAGCGGTCAGCGCGGCAAGGTCCAACCCTAAGGAAGGGGTTTCCATCGACAAGCACGAGGAGGAATGGAACGAGATCTTCGACGGAATCCACGATGTGGTCGATGCCTGCGCTTTTCAGGACGGACACATCGACTACGATGAACTGGACGCGTTCTTCTCGGTCAACAAGAAGCTGGCGGACAAGTACGGGATGCAGTGCTGGACCAACGCGGAGAGTTTCGACCGCGACATGCCTATCGACTTCCTCCCGATCAAGTTCGACAAGCTGAGGATGAAGCTGGAGGCGGCCGCCCGCTGCGGCTACGACAAGGCGATCACCTTCGAGTTCTCGCACTTTATGAGTCCGCAGTCGGCATACTTGCAGGCCGGACACCTTTACGACAGGTATATGGAATATTTTGACAAACAATAGACTATGGACAAAAGTGTGAATATGGGCCGGGTGGTGTTCCTGGCCGTCGTGGCCGCGATCGGAGGAATCCTTTTCGGCTACGACACGGCCGTGATCTCGGGTACTACAGAGATCGTCAAGAATCAGTTCCAGCTAACAACGATAGCCGAGGGTTGGTACGTTGGCTGTGCCTTGATCGGCTCGATCCTCGGCGTGATGATCGCCGGAATGATGAGCGACTATCTGGGCAGGAAGAAGACGATGCTCATCTCGGCGTTGCTGTTCAGCGTCTCGGCGATTGGATGCGCGGTCTGCTCTGATTTCAACCAGCTGGTTGTCTTCAGGATTGTCGGAGGATTCGGCATCGGAATCGTCTCCATTGTCTCCCCGATCTACATCTCGGAGATCGCCCCCGCGCAGAAACGAGGCACTCTCGTGTCGCTTTACCAGCTCGCCATCACGATCGGATTTCTGATGGCTTATCTGATCAACTTCTTCATACTCAAGGAAGCGGATGTAAAATCAACATCCACGGATCTTTGGACAAGAATATTCAATTCTGAGTATTGGAGAGGAATGCTTGGCTACGAAACCCTTCCGGATATACTGTTTCTGTTTGTGATCTTCTTCATTCCTGAAAGTCCGCGCTGGCTCATAACCAAGCACAAGAACGTGAAGGCGGCGAAGATCCTGTCCGGCATATTCACATCTTCAGATGAGGTGACAAGGCAAATGGACCAAACCAGAGCGTCCATAGCCGATGAAACCACTTCCGAATGGAAGACTCTTCTGGAGCCGGGAATATTCAAGGCCGTCCTCATCGGTTGCGCCATCGCCATCCTCGGCCAGTTCATGGGAGTGAACGCTGTGCTTTACTACGGCCCTAAGATATTCAGTGACGCAGGTTTGTCCAGCGAAGGTTCGATGTTCTCGACGGTACTTGTCGGAGTTGTGAATATGCTCACTACGGTCATCGCCCTGCTGATCATCGACAAGGTCGGCCGCAAACAGCTGGTTTGGTGGGGCGTGGGCGGCATGATCATCTGCCTGATGATGATCGGGCTATACTTCTGCTTCCCGCAGAGCCTTCCGACATGGTTCCTGCTGACATTCTTCCTGCTCTACGTGTTCTGCACCGCGATCTCGATCAGCGCCGTGGTCTTCGTGCTGCTTTCCGAGATGTATCCGAACAAGGTTCGCGGTCTCGCGATGAGCATCGCCGGCCTCGCCCTCTGGATCGGCACCTACCTGATCGGCCAGCTCACCCCATGGATGCTGGAGACACTCTCCCCGGCCGGCACGTTCTTCCTCTTCGCCGCGATGTGCGTCCCGTACCTCCTCATAATGTGGAAATGTGTCCCGGAGACCACCGGCAAGACCCTTGAGGAGATCGAAGCATATTGGACCGCAAAGAAATAATTCTTGTAATCGTAATCACCGTGCATAGAAGTTTTCCGTGCACGAAAAGCAAACGGAAAGGAGCATAAATAGGCAATATTGCTCCTATCAGTGGTATAAAAGTGTACGACGGCAGCATTTTCTCAATATAATGCTGCCGTCATAATTGGAAAAGGTCCTTGATTATATTCGAATCCCATTATTGTTTGGTCAGAATCTCTCTTTGTATTTAGAATAAGAAGCTATATATTTGTCAGAAAAGAAAATGATTCGGCTATGGGGAACACGGAGAAAATGCAACTGTTTGAGAACCGCAAGGTTCATACAGTTTGGAGTGAGGAGGATGAGAAATGGTTCTTCTCTGTAAAGGACGTTGTCACAGTGCTAACCGATACTGTTAACGCAAAGGACTATATCGCAAAGATGAGGAGACGAGACCCTGAACTAGCACAAGGGTGGGGACAAATTGTCCACCCCCTTACGGTACAGACAGCTGGAGGTCCTCAGAAAGAGAATTATTCAACTCTCGAAGGCATATTCAGGATCATTCAAGCAATTCCTTCAAGGAAAGCGGAATCCTTCAAGCGTTGGATGGCACAAGTCGCCGCAACAAGAGTTGACCAAATGATTGATCCTGAATTAAGCATTGATCAAGCAATTGCCGACTACAGACACCTTGGTTATTCCGAGCAATGGATCAATAGAAGAGTCAAGACAATAGAAATCCGCAAAGGGCTTACTGATGAATGGAAGAGAGGCGGAGTCAATAAGGAGATTGATTTTGCTTTTCTGACAGATCTAATGTCAAAAACCTGGAGTGGCCTGACAACACGGGAATATAAAAAACTCAAAGGACTTACCAAAGAGAACCTGCGCGACAATATGACCAATATGGAATTGCTCCTTAACGCATTAGCGGAAGAGTCAGCCACACAGCTTAGTAAAAATCGTAATCCAGAGGGACTCTCCGAAAATGCAACTGTCGCCAAGGACGGTGCCGAAGTGGCCAAAACCGCCAGAATGGATTTCGAGAAACGCCTTGGACATAGCGTTGTGACTTCAGAGAAAGCCCTCGATCATATTCAGTCACCGGAAGAACTTCCTTTTCCGAAAGACAAATAATATTCAATCACCACAGCGTGACCTTTCCGGCCGCCCCGAGATCAAGCGTGGCGGACTCGACCCCCAACGCGCGGAACACCCGGCGCATCGATCGGAGTGACATATCGTCTCCCCTCTCCAGTTTTGACACTTGTGACTTCTTGACCCCCATCCTCTTCCCAAGTTCCTCCTGAGTCAGATTCTGATCCATACGACGCTCCCGGACAACTTCTCCAAGCCTGAAAGCGTTAACCGCATCTGTGACATCTTTTTCGAAGGAATCTCTTTCCGGAGTTCCAATCTTACCAAAATGCTCATCAAGAACCTCCTCCAGCGGATATAATTTCATTTCTGCCATAATCGTTTATCGTTCATTAAAATAAGATTTCATAATCGTTTCTGCTTTCGCAATCTCCTTATGCGGAGTTTTCTGTTCCTTTTTTACAATTCCGTGAGTGACTACCACCAACATTTCCTTCCTCGTGTCCCAAAATGCGAACAAACGATAAGTCATATTACCATAGAAGGTACGGAATTCCCAAATCTTTGTTCCTGTCAACTTTTTAAACAAATCAGCATCACGCTCACCATCTACAACTCTACGAATATTGTAGTAGATTTTATTTGCGGCAGAACGAGGCAATGATTCTATAAAATCACGTGCTTCCTCCATCAACACCAATCTTAACTTCCCACAAGCCATCTTTCAATGCAAAAATAATAAAAGTTTCCAAAATGCGACACTGGCTCAAAATTATTTTCAGCCAATTCCGAGCCGGACAAAAAGCAATTTATGCGATTTGTCACAACCGACCAAACATCAAAGGGGGTAACAACCGAACTTTTTCTGTTTCTTTGCAATCATATATGTTTTTTATACTCCCATTGAATTTATCGGAAATTTTACGTAATATTGCATTATGTAATTTTACATAATGTTGTTTTACATAATTATGGCAAACATCGTTAAGAATCCATTCATAATCACGCCTTTCGTCCCGGAGGACTACTTCTGTGACAGGGTGGCTGAAACGGCGGAGTTCTGCAAACACATAGAGAACGGACGCAATGTGGCCCTGTTCGCCAAAAGAAGGCTTGGGAAAACCGGCCTGATCCGACATTGTTTCGAGCAGAAAAGGATCAAGGACAATTACAACACCTTTCTCATTGACATCTATTCAGCCAGCTCGCTGAAAGAGATGGCCATGCTTGTCGCGAAAGAAGTTTTCTCAAAAAGTAGTGTGCTCGGAATAAAGGAAAGGCTCCTTAATGGTCTGAAATCCATCAAACCGACCATCGAATATAACGAGTTGACGGCATCGTTCTCTCTCGGAACAGGACACTCCGAAATCAAGTACCCTGACAAAACCCTTGAGGAAATCATCTCAATACTTGATTCGCTGAGGAAACCGACAGTGATCGCCATCGACGAGTTCCAAACGATACGAAACTTCAAAGAGAAGAATGTCGAGGCTTATCTAAGAACTTTGATGCAACGGTGCAGGAATATCTCCTTCATCTACACCGGCAGCATCAGCCACGCCATGAACAACATGTTCAAATCCCCGGACAAACCTTTCTACAACAGCGCCGTGATGATGACAATCGGGGTGATTGACAAAACGGCCTACAAGGAGTTCGCGATAAGGATGTTCGACAAGTTCGGGAAAAAAGTGCGACCGGAACTTGTTGACAAGTGCTATGACTATTTCAACGGTGTCACCTGGTACGTTCAGCTTATGATGAACGAGGCCTTCGCCCAGACATCCACTGATGAAGAACTCACCGAGTCCGATTTCGGTTCCGTCTATGAAGCCATCATCGCTCAACAAAGTTTCTCCTACGAGGAGCAATTCGCAAGATTTTCTGAGAAACAGAAAGCCTTGCTGGCAGCCATCGCCAACGAAAATCCTGATGGAGCAAGAATCACTTCGGAAGAATTCATCTCAAAATATGGTCTCGGTTCGGCAAGCTCTGTCCAGACAGCCGGAAATGCCCTGAAAAAGAACAACATCCTGTCGGACAATGGTAGGCTGAAGCAAATCAATGACTTGATTTTCAGAGACTGGCTTCGCAAATACATTTAGTTTATGAATCTTACGGTAATAATAATTTTGATCTCGGCGGTGGCGGTGGCCGCCGTGGTGGCGCTGCTTGTTGTCATTCAGAGGAACGCGGCGGAGCGGCAGCGAATTGTCAAGGAATATGAGGACGCGGAGGACGAGCTCCAAAGGCGGCTAACGGAACTGACCGGAGAAAAGGCGGCCCTTGAAAGCACTCTCAAGGCCAGGGATGAATATGAGAACCGGCTCAGGGAAGAGCAGTCAAAGGCACTTGAGGAGCAGAGACGGCTACAGGAAAAAGCCCTCGCCATGCAGCGGGATATTCAAGAAAAGGCGATGGCGGAACAAAAGGCGGCACAAGAAAAAGCCTTGAATATGCAGAAGGAGCAGCACGCGAAAGAGCTTGAGAATATGAAGGATGCGTTCAAGGCATTGTCGGCGGACAATAGTTCCGAATTCAAGAGACAGAGCGCGGAGTCGATCTCGGAGCTTCTGAAGCCGATGCAGGAGAAGTTCGCCGAGTTCGGCAAGGCCGTGCAGGAATCCAGAAAGGAGGCCGTGGAGCAGAGCGCACAGCTGAAAGAGCATATTCACAATGTGATGGAACGGTCACAGGCGGTCGGGGACGAGGCAAGGAATCTGGCGAACGCGCTGACGGGATATTCAAAGGTGCAAGGCGACTTCGGGGAGATGCTGCTGACTGATGTGCTGAAGAACGCGGGGCTGGTGGAAGGCGTGCATTTCTTCACTCAGAGCGTGATGACGGACGAGGCCGGGCATGAGATCAAGAGCGAGGGCGGCAGGACGATGATCCCGGACGTGATGGTGTTCTATCCGGATGACACGACCGTTATCATCGATTCCAAGGTCAGCCTGAAGGATTACAAGGAATATATCAACGCGGAGAAAGTGGAGGAGCGGGTAAAGTTCGCAAAGGCGCACGTCGAGAGTATGCGCAAGCACGTGGATGAGCTGAAGGCCAAGGACTATGCCTCGTATATTCCTGAAGGACGGAGGAAGGTGAACTACAATCTGATGTTCATCCCGGTCGAGGGGGCGTTCAGGCTTATGCTGGAGGAAGATCCGATGCTCTGGCAGGTGGCCAAGGACAACAATGTGTTGATCGTGAGCCAGATGACTCTCGTAATAGTTCTTAATATGATCCAGATGGCATGGAAACAGGCGAACCAGGAGAAGAACATCGCGGAGGTTTACAAGACGGCGGAGGAGCTGATGAGCCAGCTGAACGGCTGGATGGAGAGCTATGTAGCGATCGGAACCATGCTCGGAAAAGCCCAGACCGCCTACGAGACCTCAACCAAGAAGCTGACCGAATCCAACCAGAGCGTCGTCAAGAAGATCCAGAAGCTGGAGAAGCTCGGACTCTCCCCCAAGAAGTCCCAGGCCAAAATAAAGACCGGAGTCCGCAAGACAGGCCCCGAGTCCATTATCCCTCCAGAACTCTCCGAAACTCTTTCCGAATGATAAAGGCTTGGTGAGCAGAAAAGGGAGTTGTTAATGGCATACAGAGCGTTTAAGTGCAGCTTAATATTGAAAGTTGCGATGCAATCTTTGCGTGTAAGCGGGAGTACCAATAAATCATCTTTGGTAATGGTGTCTGGTATCTTTAATAATGGACCCTTTCATTTCTGACTCCGTCGACCTTTTTTATCTCCGTTCGGAATGGAGTCAATAGTTGCGCCAACTCCTACTATTACAAGGTGAGGGCGAGATGCGAATGCCTTGCCAATATCGTCATTACCCATATTCATAATGTGTCTTGCATCTAAATACTCCCCACAGTGTGGGGAATTTTCAATTTGAGTGATGTTCTCCACGGTGTGGAGAATTTCTGCGGACAGGGGGTTAGACTTCGCCTTGCTGGATTTGGAAGATTTCTTTTTGCTTTTCGATTTCGCGTTTGAGGTCTTCTTCGGATGGGAGGTATGTGAGGTATTTTGCGGCGAAGAGCTGAGGATTCTCGTGCAGGACTGAGTACTTGGCTATGTCCTTGCTGGTTTCTGTGCAGAGGATGAGTCCGATGGTGGGGTTGTCGCCTTCGGTGCGTTTGAGGTCATCGTACATTCTTACGTACATATCCATCTGGCCTACGTCCTGATGTGTGATTTTGGTGGCCTTGAGATCTATGAGCAGGAAGGCTTTGAGGAGATAGTTGTAGAAGACGAGGTCTATGTAGAAGTCTCCGGCATCAGTGGAGATGTGCTGCTGTCGGGCTACGAATGCGTAGCCTTTGCCGAGTTCGAGGAGGAATTTCTGGATATGGGTGAGGATGGAACTCTCAAGTTTAGATTCGGTGAATTCAATGTTGCTTGGCAGTCCGAGGAATTCCGCTATGAACGGGTTCTTTAGGAACTCGTGCTTGTCTTTCTGGTAGTCGGCGGTCTTTTCCTGCATTTCGCGGATGACTGGCTCCTTATGCTGGGACTGGAGCAGACGGAAGTAGTATTGGGAACCCACATTTCGGTCGAGGGTGCGTGAACTCCAGTTTTCTGATGCCGCTTCATTCATATACCAATATCTGGCATCTTTGTTTTCAACAGAAAGAAGAGCCCTGAAGTGAGTCCAGGTAAGATTTGGCACGCACGCGTGCCAAATCTCATAGTCCGGGAATTGAAGATAGAATAGGCGAAAGTTGCGTAAGTTCCTTTCAGTGTAGCCTTTACCGAGTTCTTTTGTCAAGTCGGCGGCCAATTTTTTCAGAAGTTGTGTGCCATATTCGGCACGCAGTTCTCCTTTCTGCTCTTCCAAGACTATCCTGCGGCCTACATTCCAGTAGGTGTCAATCATTGATGCGTTGACAGCAGAGTATGCCTTGTCCTTGCCGTCACGGATTATCTGTATAATGTCCGAGACAAACTGATTGTCAGAAGTATGATTGGTATTTACTGTGCTTTCTGCGTCCATACCTTATGTTGTTGTCTTTCATTTTCATCAGGTTATGCAAATATAACGTTTTTAGCGGATTTTTTGCCAGTTGTTTCACACACATAACAAAAGGCTTCAATACGTACTTTTCCGATCATCCTGTAAAGACGATGGTTGAACGTCTGGTACGATATCAACCTGGGGAACCAGTCAAGCAGGCACTCCTAATAAATTAGTTTTCTGATAACTCAACAGAGCGAACGCACTACAGAATATTCATAGACTGCTCTCTGATCTTCTCCAGTTCGTCCTTCATGCGGACAACGACCTTCTGGATGCCGGAGTGGTTGGCTTTGGAGCCGGTGGTGTTGATCTCGCGGCCCATCTCCTGGATGATGAAACCGAGCTTGCGGCCGGGATATTCCTCGCCGTCAATCGTGTCCATGAAATATTTGCAGTGCTGGCGGAGACGGACTTTCTCCTCGTTGATGTCCAGTTTCTCAAGGTAGAAGATCATCTCCTGCTCGAAACGGGACGGATCGACCTTCTGCTGGAGAGCCTCAAGATTCTTCATCAGTTTCTCACGCACGGCATCAATCCTCTCCTTCTCGAAACCCTCGACCTGATTCTCAAGGTCAAGGATGTTTCCGACTCTTGAGGTGACATCCCTGTAAAGTGCCTCACCCTCCTTGGCACGGTAATCATTGACAGCGACAAGAGCCTCATCAATAGCCTTCTCCACAACCGGCCAGTTCTCTTCGGTGATAATGTCCTGACGGGAGTTATCCATCACATCGGGGAAACGCAAAATTGCGGTAAGTATTTCATCCTTGACGGCATCGCTTTCTGCGGAGAAACCAGAAAGACTGGAGCGCACGGCCTGGATCTGGTCGTAATATTCCTTAACCAGCTCTTGGTTGATCTGTTTGGCCATTCCGCCGGCCTTCGGTTCCCAAGTGAGATAGAAGTCGATCGTACCCCGCACCAGAGATTCCGAAATCTTCCTGCGCACCAACAGTTCCTTATCCTTTGGAAGGAGCGATGACTTGATGTTCGCGTCGGAGTTTTTGCCGTTCAGCGTTTTGATCTCGATGGTGAGTTTACCTGTCTCCAGGACGGCCTCAGCCTTGCCGTAACCGGTCATTGACTTGATCATATTCAAAAATTAAAATCACCCGGACCGGGATTCTACACATCAGAATCCCGCTTCCGCCGCAAAGATAGCGATTCCTCGGCAAAATCCGGTCACTTTGAACCACGAAACACGTTGAAGCCACCTAAAGAAGACTTTGGTGTCACCAGACAGCTACCTGCCATGCAAAAAGTCATCGACCGGCCAAGGTGATGCGGAGTTTCCGGCCTACGGCTTTCCAGGAAGGCATCTTCTTGAATGTCCGGCGAACAGGCTCCACGTCGTACAGAAGGAACAACAGGAGAGCGGCGCAACCAAACAGGCAGGTCCAGCCGAAAAGGGTCTTGATTCCGGACATCATCGGGGAAAGCGCAGACAGACGCGCGGACAATCCTTGAATATGCGAACCAGCGACATCTGTCACGAAATGTCCGGCATAGTCCGCCACATAGTAACGCAATGAGTGTGAATATGCAGCCGAAGCGATGGACTCCACAAGGCCGTTCCTGATGAATCCGCAGATGGTCAGTCCCATGAAGAAATGCTGGAACGGCATCCTTTCCTCAAGATAAATCGTGAGGACAACAAAGAACACGGCATAGCCGAAAGTCCTGAGCGCCGTAGGAAGATAAAACATCTGGATGGCAGCGTCCGGGGATATGACGGAATACATAATAAGGTGATATAAGAGCATCGCTATGAATCCGACTGTCAGCAGGCGTGTATAGTTGAGTTTCAAGACCTTTATCCAAAACACCACAAACAGACACCCTGTCACGACTCCTACATATTCAATGACGGAGAATCGTGTCATCGTCATAGAGCCATAGCCCAGCACAGAGGACAGGAACACATTCTGTAGCGACTTTGATCCGGCAGACATCAACTCGCACACAGCGAACAACGCCAGGACCGGAATCACTCCTTTGTAAGTGAAGGCTTTCGGAGATATGAAAGGATGCCTGATGCGTAGCATACGAGCCACGCACATACATAATGTCACCACGAACATCAGGCAGACCACCCGGAACACCTTTCCGTCGAACCAATTATAATATTCCCCGTATGTGAATATCCAAATGGCCTCCAGCAGCGTCAGTGACCACAGCGCGCAGCCCAGCCAGTCCATGCTGATCATCTGCAGTTTCGGCATAAGCCGCACGTTCCTTGTCAAGAGAGAGACACACAGCATCACCACCATAAGAAGTCCGATCATGAACCAGTGCATCGCCTGCCATCCTCCGAAAAAGTACGAAAGGTTGTTGGCTATCAGCGAGGACAGACTCATGTTCCCAACGACAATCATGTAGAGAAACGGGAAGAACCTTGTAAAGTCCCGTCCAGGAGCGACCCAAAGCTGGATGTTGGACATACACTCGAATGTGCCGCAGAGCTTGAAGAACCCTGCTACGAACGAGATCACACACAGGAGCGGCAGACTGTGGACCTTCATGCAAAGGAAGTTGCACACGGCGATGACAGCGGCGGCATTCAGGAGAAGCTGCCTGTTGGTGTACCTGAACTTGAACCGGAACAGGAACGGGAAGGGCATGCAGACTCCCACCACGCCGCAAAGCCCGACCATCATAACGTCCTCGCGCATGAAGGATGTGGCTCCGACCATTTGTGTAAGGGAACCCAGATATATTCCTCCGCTCAGCTGGAAGACCATGACGATGAAGACATAGATCCACGGGCGTATAGACTCAGGGACGAATTCCCGGTACATCGGCATCGAGAATTCCATTGGAGGTGTCGGCGCGGACATCAGTAGAGCACCTCCGTCTCCACGTTGAGTCCGGCGAGAAGTTTCTCTCGGTCAGTCTCATCCAGATCAATCAACTCGATACGCACAGGTACACGCTGCTCCACTTTGACGAAGTTGCCGGTGGCGTTGTTCACCGGAGCAGACAGCCAGGCCGAACCGGTAGCGGAGGAAAGGGACTCCACCCTGCCGCGGAACTCTTTCCCCGGAATGGCGTCAGCCTTGATCTTCACCTCATTTCCTACCGAAATGTGCTTCAGCTGTGTCTCACGGTAATCAGCCACAACCCAAACGCCAGCGTCATCAACAATACGCGCCAGCAACTGTCCCGGCTGCACAAGCTGTCCCAAATGAATATCCCTGCGTCCGATCCTGCCATCGCAGGAAGCCACTATGACCGTGTATGACAGATTCAGCCTGGCCAGCTCAAGGGCAGAACGAGAGACATCCACCATCGCGGAACTCTGTCCGAGGCGGCCGGTCTGCTCGTTCCTGCTGAGCGATGCGGAGTTTCGTTGCCGCAGGACCTGTTCGTAGCGAGCCTTGGCTGTCTTGTACCTTGTCTCCACGGCATCATATTGCTGACGTGTAACGGCATCCTTCGCAAGCAAGGCCTTGTAGCGTGAATAGTCGCTCTCGGCGTTCCGCAGATTCTCCGAGGCTTCCTCTATTCCTGAATCGAAAACTGTCACGTTGCTCTCTATGGTCTTAAGCCCGGCGGCATCAGTGGATTTTCCGGACAGAGTCCTTTCAAGATCGGCCTCGGCCTGTGCCATCCTCAACCTGTACTCCGAATCGTCGATGATGACCAGGGTGTCGCCTTTGCGTACACGGCTATAGTCCTCGAAACGTATCTCCTTTATGAAACCCTGCACCCTGGTATTGACCGGAACGATGTGCCTGTCAACCCTTGCATCGTCAGTATATTCCACATTCCCGAAATGGATGAAACGGGAGCAGACGTACCCAACGCCCGCCAGCAGGACAAGGATCACGATGGTGTTGTATATCCTTTTGATTGTCTTCTTGTTTTTCATGTTGATGATTTTATAATATTCCAGCTACATATTTCATTCTGTACAGACGATATTGCCTCTCCGCCTCGGCATCGGACACTCCGATCTCGGCGTCAAGTTTCACATTGAACGCGTCCAGCATATCGGTGATCAAGGCCAGATGCTCCATATACCTGTCATAGACCCTTTCATAGTTCTCCGTGGCAAGTTGTAAGCTTTTCTCACGGGTCTCAAGCTCAACGAACGACTGGAGATAATCCGTGTAGGCCCGCTTGACATCATTCCGGAGAGACTCCTCGGCGACATCCACAGCTTGACGCGCCTGACGCGCAGTATAGCCGGCCTGGCGCAGTTTGCTCCGCGATTTGTACAAGGAGCCGAAACTATAGTTTATACCAAGTCCCACGTACCAGATGTTCAGGTTCTTGTCGATCGGCGGCACCTCGAATGTTATCGGTCCGTTGAATGAATCGTGGGCCACCACAGCCACGCTTGGCAGCATCCCTGCCTTCACGATCCTGCGCTGTGTCTCGGCGGTCGCACTATTTATTTCAGCCAGCCGGATGGACGGTGAAGACCGTTTCGCCGTCTCCTGCCATTCGGTGACGCTTGAATATTCAGGGACCATCTGTTCCGGCAATGAAGTCCCGATCACAGCACTCGATTGAAGACCAAGGGTTTCGCAAAGGTTGTGGTTAAGCACTTCGGCCATATTCCTCAGTCTGACAAGTTCCAGTGAGAGCGTCTCCAGCCTGAGTTCATAGCGGGTCACGTCATTGGCCAGAGCCAAGCCCTGCTCGCGCCTTGCCTGGATGTCCTCTATCAGTTTCCGCGTAAGGGCGATGTTCTCCTGATAAACCTTTATGCTGTTATTGATCCGATACAGATCAAGGTACTGACCAGCCGCCATCAAGCGCAGCCCTTGTCTGGACTTGTCCAGTTCCGTGGCCGAGCGATCCAGTCCGTGTCCCGCCAATTCGATTCCGGCTTTCACGGCTCCTCCGGCGTAGATGACCTGACGGGCATCGACAGTGAATCCGTTGCCAAAATGAGGAGATGCCAACCTTGTGAATCCGGAGAAATCTCTGTCAGTCAGAAACGCGTCACCGATGTAACTCACGTTCACAGACGCGTCAATATCCGGCAGACGGGCTTCCTTGGCCGCCTTGACACCCTCCCCGGCAGCGTCAACCGCAGTCCGAAGCACCCTGATTGTCCTGTTGCCGGAGTCAAGCATATTGAATATGTCCTCCATTCCCAACGAGAGGGAATCCTTGCGCGCGCCTTCCATTCCTTCATCCGCACGCGCGTTTTCAGGTGCGGCGCACATCATAACGGAAACCGCCGCACAAATAATCCATCTTATCATTCAATTCAAATTTTCGGGTTGCAAAGGTAGGGCGGAAAAGACTTTAAGCCGTTGGACAAAACAAGTCAAAAATGGGATATTTCGGAATATTCATGGCATTTAGTAATATAATTACCGATATTTGTGGCACAAATTGGAATCAAACTATGGACAAGGAAGTAATGTTCAGTTCCGAGGCACACCTCTACAGCTCGCTGTCCGGCACAGAGGGAATATGCCCGGATGGGCTTATGAAAGACGGCGCGATTCTGCTGTGCGTGAAAGGAACGGCTGTGGTTCTTGCGAATTACAAGCCGTTCAAGATGACGGCCGGATCAGTGATGACACTCTTCCCGGGAGATCTGGTGACCACAACGGACAAATCCTCTGATTTCTCGCTTGATGTTTTGGTGTTCGGTCCGTCGATCCTTCGGGAAGCGAGCCTTGATTTGGAACAGACAGTGTATTCTTCCCTGAGAGAAGACCGGTGCCAGGGAGGCTCCAGCGTTGTGACAGACATCGTCTCCAGTATGTTCAAATTGTTGGAGGCGTATTTCAGACAGCCTGACTGCGCGTGCCTGAACCGCCTTGTGACCTGCCAGCTGAAAGCTTTCTTCATCGGATTCCACGACTACTTGATCCGTTTTCCAGGGGAGGCTCCGCCGTTGGACGGTTCAAAACGGAAGAGAGCTCTGTTCGACCTCTTTATGAGAACGGTTGAGAAGGATTTCAGAAAATCAAGGGATGTCGGCTACTATGCCGAGAAACTGAGCATAACGCCTAAGTACCTGAATATGATTTCAAGGAGCGTCGCTAAGCACAACGCCAAGGCGATAATCGACCACTTCGTCATCCTGAAACTTAAGATAGACCTGTCCGGCAGCGACAAATCCTTGAAACAAATCGCATGGGACTATAACTTCAGTGACGCGTCATTCTTCACCAGATACTTCAAGCGACACACCGGCATAACTCCCCTCGCCTACCGCAAGGCCAATTACCAGTAACGATTTAACCTCCGAAAAGAGACAATCAGCGGAATATTTTTGTATTTTTGTGAGTTTAATACTGACAGAACAATGGAAGAAGCGAAAAATCCAACGGCCGAGGAGCCGAAAAGACTCAACTTTCTTGAGGAGATAATCGAAGACGACCTGAAGTCCGGAAGAGTGAAGAGCGTGATGACACGTTTCCCTCCGGAGCCTAACGGGTACCTCCATCTCGGACACGCGAAGAGCATCTGCATCAACTTCGGTCTCGCCCAGAAGTACGGCGGCAAGACCAACCTGCGCTTCGACGACACCAACCCTACCAAGGAGGACACTGAATATGTTGACTCGATCAAGGAGGACATCCAGTGGCTCGGCTTCCACTGGGACAAGGAACTTTACGCTTCCGACTATTTCGACCAGCTTTACGCCTGGGCCGAGCAGATGATCGAACGCGGTCAGGCCTACGTGGATGACCAGACACAGGAGGAGATCAGCAAGGGACGCGGCACCGTGGACAAGCCGGGCACCGAGAGCCCTTACAGGAACCGCTCCGTGGAGGAGAACCTCCGGTTGTTCAGGGAGATGAAGGCCGGCAAGTACGCCGACGGCGAGAAGGTTCTCCGCGCGAAGATCGACATGGCCTCCCCGAACATGATGTTCCGTGACCCTATTCTTTACAGGATCAAGCACGCCTCGCATCACCGCACGGGCGACAAGTGGTGCATCTATCCGATGTACGACTTCACCCACGGCCAGTGCGACTCCATAGAGCACATCACCCATTCGATATGCACCCTTGAATTCGATGTGCACAGACCGCTTTACGACTGGTTCATCAAGACCCTTGAGATCTGGCCGAGCCATCAGTACGAGTTCGCAAGGCTGAACCTGACATATACCCTGATGAGCAAGAGAAAGCTTCTGGAACTCGTCCAGAAAGGTCTTGTCTCAGGTTGGGACGACCCTCGTATGCCTACTCTCTGCGGAGTGCGCCGCCGTGGCTACACCGCCGAGGCCCTCAAGATGTTCTGCGAGAAGATCGGAGTCTCCAAGCGCGACCAGATGATGGACATCCAGCTTCTGGAATGGTGTGTCCGTCAGGACCTCAACGCGAGGGCCAACAGGTATATGGTCGTCCAGAAGCCGCTGAAGGTAACCCTGACCAACTGGGAGCCGGGCAAGATGGAGTGGTTCGATTGCCCTCTTAACCCCGCCGAGCCGGAGGGAGCGACCCGAAAGGTTCCGTTCACCGGAGAGTTCTACATCGAGCGTGACGACTTCATGGAGGACGCTCCTAAGAAGTTCTTCCGCCTCAAGCCGGACGGAGAGGTTCGCCTCAAGTACACCTACATCATCAAGTGCGAGGAGGTCATCAAGGACACCGAGGGCAACGTTGTCGAGCTCAAGTGTTCTTACGATCCGACAACAAAACCAGGAGGCGGAGAGTGGAGATCTGTAAAAGGCACTATCCATTGGGTTTCAACCGAATATGCCAAAGAGATCGAGATCCGCGACTACGACCGTCTCTTCGTCAAGGAGGACATGAACTCCATCCCTGAGGACAAGGACTATAAGGACTTCCTCAACCCGGAGTCCCTGACGATCGCCAAGGGCTACGCCGAGCCGGCTCTTCTGGATGACAATTCCGGCATCGCCGTGCAGTTCGAGCGCACCGGCTACTACTACAAGGATCCGGACAGCACAGCCGACAAGGCAATATTCAACAAGACGACAGCCCTGAAGGACTCCTACAAGCCTGAATAACAGAGGAGGTTATGCACCTGCCCCTTTTCATAGCACGACGGTACTTGTTCGCGAAGAAGTCACACAATGTGATCAACATCATCTCCGCGATCAGCGCCGTCGGCATGGCTATAGGGACAGCGGCTCTGATCATCATCCTCTCAATCTACAACGGCTTCGATGAGTTGGTGAAATCCACCCTCAGCAACGTCGAGCCAGATATTCTCATCACTCCGGCCAAAGGAAAGGTTTTCATCCCCGAAGGCGACGCGTTCGACCGGATCAAGGCGGATCCGATGATTGATGAATATAACCTCGTCCTTCAGGAGAATGTGTTCGTGGACTATGACGGCCATCAGGGAATAGCCAAGGCCAAGGGCGTGGACAGTGCTTTCGAGGCCGACTCCCCTCTTGCGGAACACATCACAAACGGAGAGTTTGCCCTGCACAAAGGCCAGCTTCCACAGATGGTTGTAGGCGCAGGCCTTGCCTACAAGATGGGAATGAATCCCGCTTTCCTCGCCTCGGCGGAACTATATTTCCCGATAAGGGACCGAAACTTCTCGCTCGCCAATCCGGCGGCATCCATCGAATCCGTGCGGATGCGTCCTTCAGGAATATTCTCAGTCAACCAACAGATTGACAACGACTTGATGATCATGCCGATAGACGAGATGAGGCGGTTGCTCGGCTATGAGGAAGAGGTATCAGGTGTCGAGATCAGATTGGCCGAAGGCGCGGCAGCAAAAGACATCCGTACCGCGATCAAGCATATTCAGAAAGAGTTAGGTCCTGGGTTCAAGGTCCTGGACCGCTTCCGCCAGAACCCGTCGCTCTACAAGATGATGCGCTACGAGAAGGCGGCCATCTACCTCATTCTCATATTCGTCATCATCATCATCGCCCTGAACATCTTCGGCAGCATCACGATGCTCATCATCGAGAAGAAGGATGACATCGAGACCTACCGCAGCCTCGGCGCCACCGACAAGATGCTCCGCCGCACATTCACTCTGGAAGGCTGGCTGATCTCGCTTCTCGGCCTCGCCGCCGGCCTTGTCATCGGCATAGGCTTCTCCCTCGCCCAGCAGCATTTCGGATTCATAAAGATGCCCGGCAGCTTCCTCGTGAACGCCTATCCCGTCATCCTCCAGTGGCAGGATGTCCTCGCCACAATCGCCGGCGTCGCCCTCATCGGCTACATCATCGCCCTCCTCCCCGTCCGCCGCAACATCAGGTAACCTTTCCGTGAGCCTGAGCCAACCTTCCACGCACGAACAGGTAAAAAATACCATTCCGTGCGCAATAATTCGCCTGCCACGTACGAGATGTAGTTGTTTCCATCTTCCATCTCCTGTTCGCTAATTCAGCCAAGGATATTCCCGAATAATTCGTATATTAGCGAAAGCTAATGATTAATATTATGAGAGCCACTCTATTACCTATGATCGCCATAATGATTCTGGCTTTGACACCGACCCATACCGCAAAAGGGGTGAACACTGATTGCGCCTTCACCAAAGAAGAAAAAGACAACGGTAAGAATAAAAAGAAAATGCCATTCAGCGAGGGCTTGAAAGCGGTTGAGAAAGATGGTAAATGGGGATTCATCAACAAGGACAAAGAGCTTGTCATACCTTATGAATATGACGATGCGGCAAACTTCGACAATGGCCACGCTTTCGTAAAGAAAGACGGCCAACTGGGACTCATAGGCAAGGATGGAAACATCACTTACGACTACGATGTAATGAAAGACTATGTCCTACCGTTCTTATGGGCCGATTCCCAGCCCAAATTCAAAGGCAAGAACATCAACACCTTCGCCAAATGGGTGAATTCAAGACTGATCTATCCCGAAAGCGCACGATTGAGAAAGCTACAAGGCCGTGTACTTTTGAAATTTGTGATCGACACCGACGGTTTCCCTAAGGATATCACCGTCGAATACAGTCCTGGAGAAGAGTTAAGCCGCGAAGCCATAAGGGTTGTTCTGACTTCCCCTGCATGGCAGCCGGCCAAGTTCAACGGGAAAGCCTACAAGGTGTCAGTGTCATTTCCTGTGATCTTCGCATTGAATAGCCCTGCATTCTGATCACAATCTGATCATTTCGCTTTCTTGATGGCAACCTCATCGGCCGTACCGCCTACTTTGCAACCATATATCGTGACATCATATCATAAATCAACCTTACAAGTTTCGCCAGCTTGTATCTGGACACAGTCCCTACGATCGATGCCATTGCCTTTGCTGGTTATGATGTAGTTACCAATGTTCAGATCAAAAGACACTGTCGTGTTTTTTTGATTCAAGATTGACGAAGCCGCCGGTGGCAATCTGTCGTAATCCGCAACGTATGGGTAGACCTTGACGGCTACATCACCATCAGGATTCAAGACTCTTACACTTAACGTTCCGTGATCAAGAATCTCTTCTTTCGAACACCCTGTCAATTCGGCAATAGAGAATACGGCTATCAATAACGCCGCAAAAATTGAGAGAACCCTTTTCATTGTGTATCAAGTTAGTGTTTGATGATAAATCTGTTTTTGACGTATATTTTGTTAAGTTGTGGATTCCAATTTATAATCTTGGAATCCACAATTTTACCAATGTTCAAAATTTATGTTTGCTTTGCAAATATAGTTAATGTCACGCTGTTTGGATTTATTTTTTGAAAATTTGAGAGTGAAAAAATCTGGTTCGACATTTCTTCCTAGGAAGATAGTGACGCCATCTGACTGATGAAGCAGAGAGGAAATGAGTTTATTTCACCACAATGAACTATTCAAATAAATCAAAACAGCTTTTTAAATTTTTACAAATATTCGTATGTCAATATATTAATCAACATTATGAGTTTTCCATGTGAATTTATCCGCATAAAACGTTTTCGTAATATATGTTGCCGGGATACCATTCTTGGGCTGAACTTTGACTAATACTTGAATGCAAACCTTACTTACATCAGGTATGGGCGCGTCGCTTTCCCAAGGGCTATCATACTCAACTCCCGATAATGGAAATTCTTGTAATCCAGCATCCGTCGTCTCGGCATAGACTTTTTGTGATATAATAGATACATCAGCAACTTCTGCTACAGTCGGGTTTATTATTATATATTTAGAATAATCTTGTTGTCTGTCTGATGCTGTTTGGTATTTTACTTTGTAGTTACCTGTATTCATAATGTCATCAGGTTCAATTGTTGTATGTACAGACTCGACAATATCTACAGTAGCGCCCCCTTTCCAGTAAAAAACTCCCATAGGCTCATTATACAATGGTATGTAGCCTGATGAATTAGAGCGAATGATAGTCCCTGGAACCTTAAATTCAATTGGAGTTGATGAGACCGACCCATGGCTCGAAGATGTGCCGGAAAGGTTTATGGTTGCATTGGATTTCAAAGAAACGACCTGACTTGACGATTCACTATTACCACCGAACACCGAACTCAGAAAACCTATTGCCATACCAGGTAGGCCAGCACTTGACGAACTTAAGGCTCCTTGTATTCCAGATAGTAAGCCTTTAAAAACCTTATTACTTAATCCAATCTTGTTTTCTCCCGTTGCATCATTGATGGTTAGTTTTTCCAAAGTTCCTAAACCGACAGCAGATAGTACACCTTTAGCCATAGTTGATTTTGCATCGCCCATGAAATCCCCAGAGCCACCAACCGTTCCATATAGTTCGCCTTTTGATGTCCCATTTAATTTCGTTAATATCGTAATAATTCAGATACCAAGTAAGCGATAGTTGATCGGATGTAAGTTGGCTGACATTCGGGTCATACGCCATTTCGTATTCAATCATGTACCAACGCCTTCCTGCCAATGGTGCGGCTCCGTTAAGCATTTTGGGTTGAATCTGATTATATGTGTCGACCTTCACATTCGCATCAACAACCTCACTTCCTAAATAATTCAACAAATTTGACCTTACTCCATAACTGTGATTGCAAGAAAGAATATCTTGAAGATAGGTTGACTCACCTATATATGGATTAGTAAGGAAAAAATATATTCTGAGCGTACCTCTGTAAATGTTGTACAGTACGAAATAGGGATCAATTAACTCTTCACCATAATCACGGAAGGTTGAGTAGACCATTCTCCATCCGTCAACTTTATGATAATCATTAACGACATCTAGGCCATAAAATCCACTAATGCTACCTTGACCTCCCCATGGCATAGGAATCAAAGCTTGGCTCGGAGGAGTTGGCATCCAGTCTGTGACCTCCCAATCAAATTCATCTGGGGTAATTGACCGCGTACTTATTAAGTTGTTAGAGTTGTCATAATTCTGTGGGATAGCCTCTTTTGAACAAGCTAAAGATGTTAATGCAAATAATGCAATGATAAAGTGATAAAAAAACTGTCTCATAATAAATATTAGTTATTCTGCTATCAATTATGAATAGCTGTGGTTACATTATATTTAAGTGGTATCTTAATTATCAGGACTGATTTGGTCACACCCCGTCCTATGTAATGTGATAGGACTATTTGGTAAACGTACCTTCAGAATAGGATATGTCGGAAATGATGGCGATATGATAAGTGCCAGACTCTTTCGGAACATCAAGCCTTTCAAAGGATATCACCGAAGAATCGAACTCAGCATAGCTGCACATCTGATAACGGGAGTTGAAAAGGTAGACCGCAACGTTACCTTCATTTGAACAGTTGATTTCGACTTCTGATGCACCTGAACAATAAAATGCAATCACGCCATCCAAGCCAGATCTTTCGAGGTTTTTCTCTATATCTCTTTTTGTTAGAACGATCTCTTTCTTGTCGTTTTCATCAGAGATAGCTGTAGCATTCAAGGCATTGGCTGCCACCAGCAGCGCAAACACCGTAAAAAACAAATAAAATCTTTTCATTGTGTCAGTTAATTTTCTGATGTAAAGTTCCTAAGATTTTTTCTACTTTACATATTTTCTGGCAATATTTTCGTTCTCTTAAAATATTATTATTCAACGGAGTATATCGCAATTCTCTACTTTTTTCACTTCACTAATCTACTCACATATATTATTTATCCACTTCTGCCTCAGATTCAGAGAAAAGTTGCCTCAACCAAATGGATAATCTAGGGACAGAAGAATCCAGCTTGATTTTAAGCCTTAAACGGCTACTTATATTATAAGTATTGGATTTGTCAACAATAGAACTTAGTTCCGAAGTCTTGAATCCAAGAAGCAATAAGCAGCAATAGCCAATTTCTGAAGCGGTCAAACCATAACCTTCTAATCTCAGAACAAAATTTGGATGATAAATAGCATAAAGCATTCCTATGCTCTCGGTCACAGAACCCTTATCCTTGACTAATGCATCAAGTCTATCTGCTACTTTAGAGAGGGAGTCTGGAATATCCTTAGACAGAAATGATCCTAAAGCCTTGATCCGACAATTAAGAATTTCCGTTACTTCATCCACAGTATCACAACAATTCTTATATACACTATATTCTTCTTTAATCTTTTGTAGACAAACATACTCATTACTCAGATCTTCAAATTTTGACCTTAATGTTTTAATTTCCTTCCTCCATTTATGAATAACAAAGACAGCACAAACAAAGCAAAAGAGAATGATTATTATAACAAGGATTAGAATCATTTTCTGTTTTTGAGTTTTTATTTCTTCATCATATTTTTCACATATTGACTTTATCTCATACTTGATTTTAGCCATATCCAAAGAATCACTAATGGACGAGTATTCGAGTAAGTTCATATAAGCAGAATAATAATCTTGCTTCTTCGCATATGTGTTTGACAATAATAGATAATATGATTCATCGGATGCCACATCGTGACAATTCTTATGATTCACCAAAGCATTAATAGCTGAATCGTACTTTCCAAGCCTGAAATACACTGAGCCAAAAGAGTCCCTGGTGAATTCAAAGTGTCATTGACACATTGTCTATAATGCTCCATCAACACATAAAGGGAGTCTCTATCTATATCATTACGCAAGCCATACAAAATTTTAAGTTCATTATATGAGATCTCATTGCGTATAGATAAAGAATCCTCTTTACTAACTATACCCATACACTTATTGAAGTCATCATCTCTGTCTTGAATTATAAGATTGTTTGCTCTGCAAAGTATCGCTGTTATATAATTATTTCGTTTGCCAGCATTTTTGAATAATTCCTCTGCCTTTGACAATGCCTCGTTGGCATAATTCATCTCATATTGGTTCGAGAACATCTGTGCTTTCAGGAAATACAGTCTTGCACGGTTCTCATCATCAATCCGAGATGATTTAATATGCTCCGCACAGACCAGGCTTTCCATAGCCTTATCTATCAAGCCGGCGTTCTGGTAAACGCGAGCCTGATAGTAATAAGACTTGAACTTGTACTGGGCATTGTGGCGGTGGCGATAATAGTACACGGCAATGTTAATGAGCGAGTCATCCGTCCTATCAATGTAGTTCTTGTCAAGAGCTATTGACTTAAGGAGAGCGTAACGAGCGTTCTGACTTCTGGAATCGAAATGAAGCGAATCCATCAATTCCAGAATCGCGAGTGCGGAATCGGGACTTGCGGACATACAGGATTCTGCGCGGTCAAGACTTTCGTTGACGGTCTGGTTTCGTCCACAAAATGTCAGAACGCAGATCAATATAGAAATGGTTAGTACATTTTTCATTGTTCAGAGTAGTAAATAACGCTCAAATATAGCATAAAAACCGTCTCCTGCAAAGCCTGTCAGAGCGAATGTGGAGGCATAAATCGGAGAAGTAGAAAAACGTTTTCAATAATATTATACACCAATCATTTACATCTCACAAAAGTATATTACTTCAATAGAAAAAGTCTGCTTGTGTCTTGAAGAATCGCCATTCATTATCCATCGGTCACGTTTGGTGTGAAGCCACCAATTCACAAAAAAGCATCTGACTTCAGAATGAGGTGGATTCAAACTGAAGCCAGACGTAATTATTGTCACTTACAAAGCGGAAGGGCTATTTCGCTTTCTCAAGGATTATCTCATCGGTGACACCATTGTTGGCTACAACCTTGAAAGAGTCCTCATCGGTCTTCATACGGACAGCAGGGAAAGTCCAGACAACGCCGCTGGATTCCCCGGAGGAGGTCAAGCGGGCGACCTGACGGCCGTTCTGGTAAAGAGTCAGGTACTTGGCGTTGCTGTACACCTTGATATGGAGATCCTGTCCGGCGGGGAAGTATTTAAGACGGCTTGACGTGATGTGGACGGTGGTCTCGTTCTTGTTCCAAAGGGACTTGTACAAGTAGAACACATCCTTCTTCGTCTGACGGTCACGGGTGACGAGACCCTTGTCATTCATATACTTACGATCATTGTTCCTGACAAATTTGACTCCATCCTCAGAGTCCATGTAACCTTCCTGACGGTTAGCCACAGGGAAATCAAAAAGAACCCAGACAGATGTGAAGTTCAGCCAAGGCATCGCCTTGATCTGGCGGACATAGGACTCGTGGAAACGGTTGCCATATTCCTCATAATGCTTGGAATCTTCTTCTTTGTCGCGGATCGCGTCGGCAGGGTTCCACACATGACAGAAAGGATTGATTCCGACACCATATTCCGAGACATTGACAGGGGTGTCCGCTCTCATGCCATGCACTTTCTTCATAGATGTGGTCAGCCCGCTGAAATCATTCGGAGTCCAATACCATCCATAGTAGATGTTCTGAGAGCAGAAGTCTCCCTTGAGGCTCTGATAGCCTTCACGGGCAAGCCTTGAGCAGTCAGTAAAGCCAACAAAGCGATCCGGATCAAGCCTCTTTGTGAAATTGTAGAGCCTTTCGGTCTCTTTCACGACTCTCTCAGCGTCAAACGGTCCTTGAAGATCGTTGTTGTTGCCCCAAGTGTCCAGTTCATTCCACATTCCCCAGAAGGCGATGGACGGGTGGTTGTAGAGATTGCCGACCATTTCTTTCATCTGATGGTGGATGTTGTTGAAATAGTTCTGGCTGGCTTCCGCTCCACATACGTTGACCCATGGAACCTCGGTCTGAACGATGATTCCGAGGGAATCACATAGCTGGAACGCGAAATCGTTGTGCGGATAATGCGCAAGACGGAGGAAATTCGCGCCGAGTTCCTTGACGATGCGGTAATCACGGCGGTAATCAGCCTGTGTCAGGGCTGAGGCTTTGCCGTCAACATCCTGATGCATGGCGACTCCGCGCAGAGGGTAAGGATGACCGTTCAGGATGAATCCCCTGTCCGGATCCATCTCTATGGAACGATAGCCGACCTTGGTCTCTGCTATGTCCATCATTCTCTTGCCTTTGAACAACTCCACCCTGATTGTGTAGAGGTAAGGATCCTTCATACCATCCCAAAGGTGCATGCCGGAAAGGATGAACTCATGATCGAAGTCATATTCAGAGAACGCCCTGACAGGTACCTCGCGGTCAGCCTGGTAGCCAAGGGCACCGTTCGCCTCAAGGAGTTGGACACGTACCAGAATGTCAGCGTCACGGTTGCTGGAGTTGACCAACTTCGCCCTGACATTCGTCACGACTTTCTTCTTGGTCACGACAGGAGTCTCGCAACGAAGCCTGTACATGCCGTAGTCCTCCGGTGAGAAATAGACATCTTCCATGACCAGAAGCCATACGGGATTGTGCAGACCGCCGTTCTTATTGAAGTCTGATGTGACCGGAGCCATCTCAACATCCTCGGAATTGTCGCAAATCACTTCCACCCTGTTGACTCCTTTGTTCAATGATTCCGTGATATTCACAGAGAACGGCGTGTAGCCTCCCTTGTGGGCCGCCACCTGCTCTCCATTGATTTTGACCACAGCAGCCTGAGCCGCGCCCTCGAAAAAGAGATAGTGCGTCTTCTTCACGTCTGTTATCCTCAGATCGCAGCGATAGGTCGCCTTACCTCGGTAGTAATAAGGAGAATGTCCATCCTCGGCGTTGTAGGAGTGCGGCACGGTCACGGTCTCCCACGCGGCACCGTCCTTGCTGAACTCCCATTCTTTCAACTGTTCCTGACGGAATCCACGGATCTGAGCCTCCACCGGGAGGACTGAAAAGAGAACCGCCGCAACCACGGCGCAAAGAAAATGTCTTTTCATCAAGATGAATGATTTACGCATAATTAGACAAAGTTAGCAATAATCATCGGAATTTCTTAACTTCGCATCCATTATCATCAATCATTTCGTCCTATGGATAGAAACGGCTTAAGAAACTATGACAAGACAAGAAAGGTTCACGACTGGTTCAGATACTTCGCTCCGGTGTTCATCGCTTTCACGATCGCTCTTGGCTTCATCACAAGGTTAATACTTCTTTTCGTACCACCGACAGTAATTGGGTTCACCGCTGCCGAGTGGGTGAAAATCTTCGTGTTAGGCCTCTTCAACGACATCGCCTTCTCGCTGTTGGCGCTTGCACCGGCCATGTTGATCCAGGCAACGCTGAATGACGCGAAGTACAAAAAGCCGCTCTGCATCATCATAGGGACCGCCCTGCTAGCTTTCACGATATATTCATTTCTGCCGTCCAACATATTCACTGAATATGGTTCCGTCGTTCCAACGATAGCGCGCATACTATCCTTTCTGTTGCTTGGCGGTTTCTGCCTGCGGCTGTTTGTTCCGAACATCAGGAAGAATTGGTGCAAGGCGGGACTCCTGTTCACAATGGGGCTATACATATTCCTGACAATCGTGAATGTTGCCTCGGAATGCGTCTTCTGGAACGAATTCGGAGTGAGGTACAATTTCATTGCCGTTGACTATCTGGTATATACGAACGAGGTGATCGGGAATATCATGGAATCCTATCCGATCATTCCGATGTTCCTCGGAGTGCTGCTGGTGGCAATGCTTGTCAGTTGGAGAATGTTCCGGAGGAAGGATTTCAGCGAGGCCGGAAACGGCGGCGCAGTGCCGTTCCTTGCCACTTTCGTCATCTATGCGGTCTTGTTCACAGGAAGCTTCTTCTGGTTGCGGTTCAGTTATCGTAACCTCCAGAGTGCCAATAATTACGCTACGGAGCTTCAGTGCAACGGGTGCTGGAATTTCTTCGAAGCCTACAGCAGCAGCACTCTTGAATATGACAGGTTCTATCAGATGCTACCTTCCGAGGAGGCCTCGGCACTCAAGCTTGCGCTTTGTAATCAGACAGTTTCCGGAACTCTGGTCACCACAGTCGCTTCGACAGGCTCAGCGACCGAAAGAAAACCGGTCACTGAGCAATCCAACTCGGTCACTGAGCCTGTCGAAGTGACCGCCCCAAACAATAACGGAATACAGATGATCAGAGACTCCGTTCCAGCCATCAAAAAGAACATCGTGGTGATTGCCGTGGAGAGTCTGAGCGCCGATTTTCTTACGACCTATGGCAACGAGAACGATCTGACTCCAAACCTGGACACCCTGATCGAAAAGAGTCTCGTATTTGACAACCTCTACGCAGCCGGCAACCGTTCCGTCCGCGGCCTTGAGGCCCTGACTCTCTGCCTGCCCCCAAGCGCAGGTGAAAGCATCATCAAACGCCCCGGCAACGAAGGCCTGTTCTCGACCGGCACCGTGCTGAGAGCCAACGGCTACACCACCACCTTCATCTACGGAGGCGACAGCTATTTCGACAACATGCGCACCTACTTCTCCGGCAACGGTTTCGAGATCATCGACAAGTCCAGCTACACGAAGGAGGACATCACGTTCTCCAACATCTGGGGCACCTGCGACGAGGATTCGTACAGAGTGGCACTGAAAGAGTTTGACAGGAAGGCAGAGAGCGGCACGCCGTTCCACGCCATCATATTCACAATCAGCAACCATCGTCCGTACACATTCCCGGAGGGGAAGATCACCTACGACGGTGAGATGAAGTCCCGCTCTGCCGCCGTGAAGTACACAGACTTCGCCATCGGACAGTTCCTCGCCGAGGCTTCGCTCAAGCCGTGGTTCAACAATACAGTCTTCATCATCGTGGCCGATCACTGCGCCTCCAGCGCCGGCAAGACCAGCATCCCTGTGGACAAGTACCACATCCCGGCGATTGTATATTCCCCGGGCTTCATCCGCCCTCAGAGAGTGGAAAAACTTTGCTCGCAGATAGACCTTATGCCGACCGTGTTCTCCCTGCTGCACTTCTCCTACGACTCGAAGTTCTACGGCCAGAACATCCTTGCCCCTGAATATAACCAGCGCGCCTTCATGGCCACCTATCAGGACCTTGGCTACTACAGCGACGATGTCCTCACCGTCCTCTCCCCCGTCCGTCGCATCCAGCAGTTCGATGTGGCCGAGAACGAGCTGTGGCACCACACAGAGACACCAAAGGGAACGCCCGCCGAGTCACTTGTAAAAGAAGCCCAGGCTTTCTATCAATCCGTCAACCTCCAGCCCGTGGCCAAGGAATAGCCAGCATATCGATATCCGCCAGATACGTGATTTGTGTTTTGGAAAATGTTTGCTATCTTTGAATTACAAAAACGCATCGGCTATGTTGTACCCTATAGGAATACAGAGTTTTTCGGAAATACGTGAAGGAGGTTATGTCTATGTGGACAAGACCGCGGCGATCTACAGTCTCGCGTCAACAGGAAAATATTATTTTCTGAGCCGTCCGCGACGCTTCGGGAAGAGTCTGCTCGTCTCGACAATGGAGGTCTATTTCAGCGGACGGAAGGGGCTTTTCAAGGGACTCGCGATGGAAACGCTTGAGAAGGACTGGACAGCGTATCCTGTGCTGCATCTGGACCTGACGGGAAGCAGGTACACATCCGTCTCCGATCTTGAGGAAAGCCTTGGACAGCATCTCTCCAAATGGGAAGGCCTTTATGGCGTGTCCTCGCATTTCGAGGATCCCGCCTCACGTCTCAAAGCCGTCATCGAGGCCGCCTACCTCAAGACCGGCAACAAGGTCGTCATACTCATCGATGAATACGAGAAGCCGATCATAGACAATATGGACACCCCGGACCTGATGGAGAGGTTCCGCCGGGAGCTCCAGGGGTTCTACAGCGTCATCAAGGGGAAGGACGAGTTCATACGCTTCGCCTTCCTGACGGGGGTCACCAAGCTCGGGAAGATGAGCATATTCAGCGGGCTGAACAACCTGAACGACATCTCGATGGACGCGGAGTTCACCGACATCTGCGGAATATCCGAGGATGAGCTCAAGACTTGTTTCGACGGCAGTGTGGAGGAACTGGCAAAAGCCTGTGGGATGGGCAAGGAGGGATGCTATGAAAAACTCAGGACGATGTACGACGGCTATCATTTCAATGAGGACAGTGCCGGAGTGTACAATCCGTTCAGCCTGCTGAACACATTCAAGGCCAAGAAATTTCGCATGTACTGGTTTGAGACCGGAACGCCGACATTCCTCGTCCGATACCTCAAGCAGGGGAGATACAATCTGGAGAACATCTCCAAGAACAAGGTTTCTGTAGAGACACTGACCGGCACCAACTATGTGAGTCCCGCGCCGATAACCCTTATGTACCAGACCGGCTACCTGACGATAAAAAGCTACGATGAACGTTTCAACGCGTACAACCTTGACTATCCGAATGAAGAGGTGAAAGCCGGATTTCTAAACTCCCTCAGCCAGCTTTACGCACCGACCCTGATTGACGGGGAACTCTCGGTGTACAATTTCGTCGAAGACATCGAGCGCGGTGATGTTCAAGGGTTCATGGACCGGTTCGCGGCGTTCCTTTCCGGCAACGACTACGAGATCCAAGGCGACCTCGAACTATATTTCCAAAACACGATGTACGTGATGTTCAAAATGATGGGTCTGTACGTCAGATCAGAATACCACACCTCGAACGGCAGGATTGACATTGTCCTGAACACTGACAAGTACATCTACATCATCGAATTGAAACGAGACTCGTCTCCGGAGACCGCGCTAAAGCAGATCGAAGAGAAAGGTTACGCCAAGCCGTTCCTGACAAGCGGCAAGGAAATCGTGGAACTCGGAATCAACTTCTCGTCACAGACCCGCACCATTGACGGTTGGCAAGTGAAAGAATCTCCGAGTGCATCAATCCTTGACCGATAATTCAAGGGATAGGTAACAGTCTCTTTAGATTGACATATAATTTACATACCTTTTTGCAAAAATAAAACAATGATGAAGAACTATTTCGCCCTGTTCATAGTAATTGCACTCATCCCGATGTTCGCAAGTTCCTGCAAGACCACGGAAGACAACGAGGTATTCTCGATTACCGGGACGATCTCGGACCCGGATAATGACATGGGACGCTTCATCGGCATAAGCGTAAAGCTTATAGACAAAACCGGAACGGAGACTCACAACGAGAACCTTGATTTGTACGATGTGCCTTCATCACAAAAGACGTACTTCTTGAACGATGTCAAGGCCGGAGATTACAAGTTCATAATCGAAAGCCGGAACTACATGAGAGTGGAAAAGAACGTAACCCTGAACAGGAACATCACAATCGACGTTGTCCTTGAGCCCATAATCGCCATCAGCTTTGAACCGGACCATCTGGTGTTCGGACCAAGAGAAAGTACGAAGATCCTAAGATTGACAAATGAATATTCTGAGCCGGTACACTTTTTCATCAAGGGAAGCGGCCAAATGTTCGAGATTGGAAACAATGAAATAAGCGACATTCTTGAAGGTCTGGAAGGACTCAGGAAGCAGAACTGGACATGGGGCGGCAATCTTGAGGCAGGAAAAAGCATGGATGTGCCTGTCAAGGTGTTCCACAGGCTTCCCGGTGATAAGGAATTTGTCCTGAACATAGGAACAGACACTTATGGAGAATCGACAGGGCATCCGCTTCATGTCACCGTGTCCACTACCGATGAATCCTTTATGGCAAATGTGCAGGGTATCGTACGAGACCGTAATGGAAATGCTCTGAATGGAATAACCCTCTACAACGACAGTTCCAAGGACATCACTGTCACCAACGAGAATGGTGAATATTCCTTCGGACTGATTCCGTACCGCAGCCGATTCAGTGTCTGGGCATATTCAAACAGCCACTATGAGCAGACCATCATGAAAGAATATGTCATTGATGACATCGATGTCGATTTCACTCTCGACCCGTGCCCAGGTCATCTGACTTTGGATCGCAGTGAAATAGATCTCGGAAGCGGCCCGATAGGAAGCGGAAGCACTGTCGTGGAGCTTAACTACAAGACCGACTTGTCTGATCACATTCAACTGAGTTGCAACATACTGGATCCCACCAAGGCCTATCCTGGCCTCAACATAAGCCCAGCGTCTGGCATGTCCAGTCCGGAAGGAAAGATCCGCTTCTCCCTTGACAGAAACGTTGCCACCACCGGGACGTTCTCGTTTTTTGTAAAACTTAAGGTAAAAGACGCTGGCACTTACATTCTGCCAGTGAAATATTCAGTCACAGAATAATTTCTTCCACGAATCCGTCCGGGTGCAAAATGTCATGAATCGCACCCGGACGAGCTAAATCAAGGAGATCCGGGGGCAGGAATATACATTTCGCACCCCGTTATTAGGCCTATCGGGAAATCTTGAGGTTACCGATGTTGAGGCCCCATTCGCCGTCTTGGACGATGGGAGTGGGGATGCCGTCTAGGTTGCTCTCGTAGTGAGGCTCTTTGAGGTAGGTGTGGGAGTGTCCGCCTACGACGAGATCGACGTTACGGGTGCGCTTCACGAGGGTTGGGTCAACATAAGGCTCGCCAGTGAAGCCGATATGGGTCAAGGCGATGACCATGTCACACTTCTTCTCAGTTTTCAGGTACTCGGCCCATTTGTTGACTACCTCGGAGTTCTCAAAGGCGGGAATCTTGTCGGAGACCTCCTTGGAGACAAGGGTGGTGATGTCGGGCATAAGGCCGATAATGCCGATCTTCATTCCGGCTTTCTTCACGATTGCGTACGGCTTCACGTACTTGGCCAAGGCAATGTTCGAGAAATCGTAATTGGCGCAGACGACAGGACACTTGATGCTGGACAGACGACGGGCCAGCTCATCCACTCCATTGTCGAACTCGTGGTTGCCGAGGGTGACGCAGTCATACTTCATCGCGTTGATCAGGTCGATCTCGATGTCGCCACCGAGTACGGAGAAGTAAGATGTACCCTGACTGAAGTCCCCGGCATGGAGAAGCAGGACGTTCCTCTTTCCGTCGGCCTTCACGACGCTGTCACGGTAGGCGGCACGTTCGATCACACCACCAAGGCCTTTGCGCTCGCCGGCGCGCTCCGGCTCCAAATGGCTGTGCGTGTCATTCACATGAAGTATTGTGAGTCTCTTCTGGGCGGTCGCCTCAAAGCCGGACAACGCCGCGAGCAAGCATATTCCTAAAATTATCTTTTTCATTACTCGTCCTCCTTTAAGATTGTGATCCAGTGCTGGTTCTCATACTCGATAGGCTTGCCTGCGGCGGTCAAACTCCGGACATAGGTGAGCATTGTGTCATACAAATAGCCGTTGCACTTTATGATCTCAACCGCGTTGTTGGCCACCTTGTAGCCGTCACCACCGTCCAGAAGGAAGTTCAGAGTAGCGACTCCGTAAATCCTGTCATCATCGATAGGCTCACCGTTGACAGTGGCAGAGACAATCTTTCCGTTCTTTACAGTGACCTTCACGCCACCGACAATCTGTAAGGAGGTTGAAGCCATCTGGTTAAGCAGAACTCGCACGTCACGACCGTGCAAAGCCACGTAACAGAGATAGTTGCGGAACGGGAACATCGACATTATGTCATCGTAGAGAACCTCTCCTGCGGGCATATCAATCCGGACTCCGCCACGGTTGGCGAAGCCGATGTCAACCCGCTTGCCGGTGCTGTCGGCTGTAGCACGCATCAGTTCGTCAATATACCAGTCATAGATCTCGCACTCTGGATAGGTTCTGGCCATAGCCCTCGTAGAATGTCCGATGACAGTCTTGACCTTGGCCATAGCCGGCTGGGCTTCAAGCATTATCTTGGCGACATTTTTAACGGATCCTTTACGGAACTTACGTCCATTAGGAGCGTAGTAGGTACAGCCCTTGACAGCCCCCATTGCCTCTGTCACATTTGTGGCGTTGGAAGCGACAACTCCAGTCCGATGACCGTCCACCGGATCGGTCGTCCAACTGATAGTCCGTTCCTGCGCACCGAGGCTGAGGCCTCCCGCCAGGAGCAGAGTAATTATTAACAAATTTCTCATCATGATTATTTCATTTTCAACCACTTCCAAAGATCCTTAAACGTAGTTTTTTTGCCGAACATCAAAATTCCGACCTTGTAAATCTTTGCTGAAAGCCATGCACAACCAAAGAATGTGACAAGCAGAAGAGCGATCGAAACCACCAGCTGCCACATCGGAACACCGTACGGAATCCTGGCCAGCATCACGATCGGAGATGTGAATGGAATCATCGATCCCCAGACCACAACTCCGCTGTCCGGATTCTGGAACGCCACAAGTATGATGAAATAGGCAATCATCAGCGGAATCGTCAGCGGCATCTGAAGCTGCTGCGAATCCCCTTCATTCTCAACGGCGGAACCCACGGCCGCGAACATCGAGGCATAGAGCAAATATCCCAAAATGAAGTAGCTAAGGAATGAGACGATCAGTTTCACCCAAGGAATATTCACGAGAGTGCCGATGATGACACTCATGTCATCAGGCTCTCCTGCGACAACCTCAGAGGAATCCGTGGCGGTTGTGAGGCCGGCGGTAGCGTTACCCAAAGCCTGCATCTGGTCGGTCGAGACACCCATAGTCTGCGCCATCATCTCAGGGTTGCCGGACATCTCGGCGAACATATCCTTGCCGACAAAGGCTGTGGCGGCGGAGACGAGCACACCTGTCAGTATGATCCAAAGGAAGAACTGCGTCAGCGCCACGAGCGCCACACCGATGATCTTGCCGAACATCAGGTCGATGGCCTTGACGGACGAGATAAGAACTTCGACCACTCTGCTGGTCTTCTCCTCGATGACACTGGACATCACCTGCCCTCCGAACATCATGATGAACATCCAGATGATGATGCCGAGGAGCATCGAGATGATCATATATATCCCTGACTCAGAAATGGTTTCATTACCATTATCATCCATCGTGTATTCAGTGACCTTGACATCAGCCTTCACCTCGTCCATAATCTGCGAGAGGTTGTCGATGCCGTACTGCTGCACGCGGTACTCCTCTACCGCGTCATTCGCCTTGTCGGCAAGTCCGGTGGTGAATTCAACTCCAAGCGGGTCTTTTGAATATGTCTGCACGGAGACCGTCTTCTTCGCCGAGTCAAGTGGTGAGACAACAACGAGCACATCCTTTCCGTACTCAGAAAGCCGCGCCTTGACCGAATCAGGATTCTCGGAAGAATAGTCCGTGAAAGTAAGCCTGTCCGTGTCCTGAAGGTGGCTCATCACGATGCCTGAACGATCAACCACGGCGACATCCTGCTTCCTTTCCTTTGTGCCGGCCATAATCACCCCGACAACGATCATCGTCACCGCGAAAATAATCGGCACAAGGATCGTCGTCACAAGGAACGACTTTTTCTTGACGCGGGTGAGATATTCCCTCGCGATAACAGTCTTTATTATTCTGAAATTCATGGCTACGCCTCCTCTGTTACAAGTTTTATGAATATGTCATTCATCCTCGGGATCAGTTCCTTGAATGAGTTGACGACTATGTCCTGCGCCAGCAGTGCCGAAAGCGCGTCGTTGGACGAGACCTTTTCCCCGAGCGTCAGCACAGCGGTATGACGGCCGGCGTTGTTCTCATCCGAAAGGACTTTGAATATTCCGTCGGTGTCCTTGACCCTGTCCTCGCCGGTGTAAACCAGCTCGATATTGTTGTTACCGTATTTGTGACGGATCTCGTTGACCCCGCCGGTGATCACCAAATGTGACTTGTTGATGAGGGCGATGTTGTCACACAGTTCCTCAACGGATTCCATGTTGTGGGTCGAAAGGATGATCGTGGCACCCTCGTCCTTCAGACGAAGGATCTCCTTTCGGATCAGTTCGGCGTTCACAGGATCGAAACCGGAGAACGGCTCGTCAAGAATCATCAATGAAGGCTTGTGCACCACGGTCGTGATGAACTGAACCTTCTGGGCCATACCTTTGGACAGCTCTTCGACCTTCTTCTTCCACCAGTCCTGGATTCCGAAACGCACGAACCACTCTTTCAACGCCTTGCGGGCATCAGCGGCGCTCATGCCTTTCAACTGGGCCAGATACATGGCCTGGTCACCGACCTCCATCTTGCGGTAAAGCCCGCGTTCTTCAGGCAGATAGCCAATCTTCTCGACATCCGACTGGGTTATCGGACGGTCGTCGAATAGAACCTCTCCACCGTTAGGAATAGTTATCCGGTTAATGATGCGGATAAGCGTGGTCTTACCGGCCCCGTTAGGCCCCAGCAGACCGAAGATTCCGCCTTTCGGAACGCTCACGCTGACATTGTCCAGCGCAACCTTCTCCCCGAAGTTCTTGCAGACGTTCCTGCAATCAATAATATTCTCACTCATATACTTAAAATCTTACTTGTCAATTCAACGAGAAGCTCGCCCTGGCTGGCTTCCCCTGTCTCTCCGCCTTTGCCTTTATAGTCATATTCACAAAGAAGAGAGATCACCTCCATCGCCTTGCGGACCGGATAGTTGGCCACCGCGGTGTCATATTCCTTCCAAAAGTAAGGGTTCACACCTTGAAGCGCGGCGGCGACAGCGGTTCTGTCCGGATAGCGGCTCTTTTCTTTAAGCGCGCCATATTTCAGGATTCTGGCAAAATGAGTATAGAGGGCGCTGACGGCCATCGGCATCGCGAATTTCGCGGCTCCGCCTATGCGGGCTGCAATCCTCAAAGCCCTCGGACTATTTTTCGCGGAAAGCTCTTTGGTCAGTTCGAAGACGCTGTACTCCCGGCTGATGCCCACATTCCGTTCGATATCCGAGACCGTGATCTGATTAGTCCCTTCCGGGAGGTTTTTCAGCATCTTGTCTGTCTCGACGGCTATTCGGCCCAAGTTCGTGCCGGCGGATTCCGCCAACAAGGCCGAAGCCTCCGGGTCTATGTTCAACCCTCTGCCGGAGAAATACTGCGTGATCCATGAAGGCATCTCATAGTCTCTCAACACATTGGACTCGACGACGATACCGTTCTTAGAAGCCTGCTTGTACAAAGCCTTCCGCTTGTCCGCCGAGGCCCCGCGCATCAAAAGCACAAGAACCGTGGAGTCCAAAGGCTTCTCGCAATAGACGGAAAGCTTCTCCAGATCCCGCATCGCCTGCGCGTCCTTCACGACCACCAATTGCCTCTCGGCCATCATCGGAAACCTGCGGGCAGCTGTGATGACCGTGTCCGCATCTACATCCGCACCATAACAGATAGTCTCGTTGAAATCCCTCGAAGCCTCGTCAAGAGCGTTCTCTATGACAGCGTCGCAGACCATGTCCGTATAATACGGTTCGTCCCCCATCAGAAGATAGACGGGGGCGAACTGTCCGGACTTGACTGCGGAGATTATCTCACGGCACAGGCTGCCGACATTAACTGTTCCTTTTGCCATTCAAGGCTCTATTAATACTTAAAATCCAACGTTTTACGAATATCTTCGGACGAAGTGCCCACAAGAATCCTGTAGTTACCTTTTTCTGCCACCCAATCGTGCTTCTCCGCGTCGAAATAGCTGATTGCGGCTTTGTCCAAAGTGACTTTCACATCACCCGACTTGCCAGGTTCAAGGAATATCTTGCCGAAGCCCTTGAGTTCCTTGACCGGACGCTCCACCGCGCTTTCCGGAGCGCTGACATAAACCTGAACGATCTCCGCTCCGGCAACCGAACCGGTGTTCGTCACAGGGATGGTGACAGTCAAGCCTTTGGCGATCGAGCCGGAAGCCTTTGGCTCACCATATTCAAATGTCGTGTAGCTTAGTCCATAGCCGAACGGGAAGGTCGGCTTGATGGCACTGCGCTCGAACCAGCGATAGCCCACGAATATTCCCTCAGTGTAGGTCTCATCGTAGATGATCTTGTCCTGAATGCCCATCTTGACAGGCTCCTTGCGAGGGATTCCTGGGTACTGGATCTCACTCTGCACCGGATAGTCAGCCAATGTGGCTCCTATTGTGAACGGCAATTTTCCGGAAGGAGTGACATCTCCGGATAGTACATCAGCCAAAGAATGTCCGGCCTCGCTGCCGAGATACCAGTCCTGAACGATTCCCGGTACCTTGTCAGCCCATGGCATCGCCACAGCGTTTCCGGAAATATTTACAACCACCAGTTTAGAGCTTGCGTCCGCAAGAGCCTCGATCACAGCGTTCTGTGAATATGGCAAATCGTAGCTTTCCCTGTCGGCGCCTTCGCAGTCCTGATGCTCGCTCTTGTTCAAACCACCGATGAATATCACATAATCCGCATCTTTGGCGGCCTTAACGGCATCTGCGATCAGTTTTTCCGCCGAACGTGTCTCGCCAAGATCCTGGCCGGTTGTCACCCCGTCGAACTGGCCGTTGGCATCCCCAACGTAACCACGCTCATAGATCACCTCGGCATCAGAGAACCTTTCCTTGATTCCCTCCAACGGAGAGACCTCGTTCTTGACTTTGAGTGAGGAACTTCCGCCTCCCACCGTCATCATCTTGACAGCGTTCTCACCGACGACAAGTATCTTCTTGGCTCCTTTTATCGGCAGGATTCCGCCATCGTTCTTGAGAAGCACGATGGACTCGGCTCCGATCTTTCTCGCCGCGGCGATATGCTCAGGGCTTACAAAAGACCCGAAAGGACGATTCTTGTCCATCACCGTGCGGAACATCAGACGAAGAACCCTGCGAACCTTATTGTCAAGCACTTCCATGCCATACTTACCCTCATTAACACCTTTAAGGTAAGGGTTTGACAGATAGTAGTTATCGTAAGCGTTTGAAAGAGACCAACTAAGACCGTTGGTAAAAGTGCCGAATTCCATGTCCAGACCATTGTTCACAGCCTGATCCGTATCATGAACTCCACCCCAATCGCTGATCACAACCCCATCAAAGCTCCACTCTCCCTTGAGGATGTCGTTCAAAGTGTACTGGTTCTGACAGCACCACTGGTTCTTGTAAAGGTTGTACGAACCCATTATGGCCCAAGCCTTTCCCTCGGTGACAGCTGCTTTGAAAGCCGGAAGATAAATCTCGTAGAGAGTTCTGTCATCGACAGTCACATTGGTCGTGAATCTATTGAGTTCCTGACTGTTGAGAGCGAAATGCTTCACGCAGGCCGCCACTCCGTTGCTCTGCACACCTTGAACATACGGCACGACCATACGTCCGGAAAGATAAGGATCCTCGCCCATATATTCAAAGCTGCGGCCGTTAAGTGGGGTACGGCAGATGTTCACGCCAGGGCCAAGAAGCACATCTTTCTTACGGTAGCGCGCCTCCTCTCCGATGCTCTTTCCATAGAGAGCCGACATCTCCGTGTTCCAGGTTGCGGCCAGAGCGGTCAATGCAGGGAACGCCGTGCAGGAGTCGTTTGTCCATCCCGCCTGGCTCCATTTGTCCCACAGAACCTCCGGGCGGATCCCGTGAGGCCCGTCACTGGTCCAAATCTCCGGGATGCCGAGACGCGGCACTCCGGCGGAGCTGAACTTGGACTGGGCATGCAGCACAGCCACCTTCTCCTCGGTCGTCATCCTTGAAAGAGCGTCCTCCACCCTCTCCTCTATGTTTCTTGTCTCATCAAGAAAGACAGGCCCGCCATTTCCGGCGGCCTGTCTTCCAACACCTCTTTGCTGACCACATGCGGCGGCGATGCCGACCACGGCCATCAGACTCAAAATCAGTTTCGATTTCATCCTATGCTTCAAATTTCTTTTCTTTCGTCCTTACGATCTTCTCCTTCATCAGATCCACAGCAGCGCTGATGGCATCTTCGAACGAAGTCGAGTTTCTTTCTATGACAAGATCCTGGCCGTAGGCCCTGGTCTGGATCCTGACGTTCTTGTTGTCAGGCTCCTTGAGCAAAGATAAAGTCACCTCCATTCCGTCAAGATGGTCGCTGAATCTGGAAAGTTTCGAGACCTTCTTCTCTACATAGTCGAGCAGTTTCTGATCCGCGTCGAACTTCAGGGATTTTACTCTAATCTCCATTTTTACCTCCGCTTTTTGCCCTTGGATGGGCGTTAACATAAACTTTTTTCAGTTTCTCGATGGTGTTGTGCGTATAGACCTGCGTCGCCGCGAGCGAAGAGTGGCCCAGAAGTTCCTTGATCGAGTTGAGATCCGCGCCCTCGTCCAGAAGTTCCGTGGCCAAGGAATGCCTCAACACATGTGGAGACTTTCTCCCGGAGATGCTTCCAATCCGCCCAAGCGCCCGCTTGATCGCCCTGTCGATGAAAACCGGATAGAGTTTCAGGCCCTTGCCAGTGACCGCCAGCGGCTCGTCCGCCGATCTCGGATGCCCGACCATCGTTTCAACCGATTGTAAATATAATGAAATTTCCTTACAAAGCGAAGGAACAAGCGGAATTTCTCTCACTTTGTCACCTTTTCCCCTCACGGTCATCGTCCGCCGTGAAAAATCCACGTCCCCGATCCGAAGCCCGATCAACTCGGCCCGCCGCACCCCCGTGCAATAAAGCACCGACACGATGAGCCTTTCCAGTCTTTTTGAATATGCCGCCTCGGAGGCCTTGTCAGGTCCTGTGATAAGCACCAGATTTTCCTCGGAAGCGTCACAGTCCGTTTCGGCAAAATATTCATTCATCGATTCTTCCCTGTAGAACACAGGCAGCCTTTTTTCCATCTTGGGTTTCGCCACCACCCGCACCGGGTTGGACGTAATTCTTTTCTCCTTCATCAGATACCGGCAGAACCCCGACAGTACCGACAGATGCAGTTTGACCGTCCTCGGAGAGTCACCTTTGGAATCCATGAGAAAGACCTCGTAGCTCCTTATAACCTGATGATCAAGAGATTCCAGTAGCGCCTCATCGCTTTCCGCCCCACAAAAATCCGCGAAGTCTTTCAGCACATCCGAATATATCGTCTGCGTCCTGACTGAATATCTCCGGATGTCCTTGATGTAGGAAAGGTAATCTTCAATCAAACTCATCATTTAACTTTTATCCCTGAAGCTTCAGCCAGTCTCTCGACTGGCTTATTGCACCATTGGGCGATGACTCCGACAAGGAGAGCTGCGGCGAGAGTTCCTTCACGCACACCGTGGATTCCGTCAAGCCAAATGAGCGAGGCGATGCATGCCAGAGCCACGAGCGAGACATCCACCGAGACTTTCGTGATGTCGAAACGGGTCTTGAACGCCTTGCAGATTGCCAGAACAAGTCCTTCGCCGGCAAGGGTGACGACTCCGGCCACGACCTCGAAAGCGACTCCGATACCCACAAGGACGATGCCCACCAGACACCAAACGACCTGCATCAGGTAGTTCGGGCAAGGCACATCCGCGATGCACCAACAGGCGAAATCCGTCATGTAGCCGAACGCGAATGCGACCGGCAGCTGCATCAGCTGAACCCAGTCATAATCCTTGCGCAAAAGTGCCATCTGAATCAGAATGAATATGCAGTGCATCACGATTGTGGCCTCCCCCACCGTGAGCGGGCACAGCATGCTCGCCACGTATGGTGGACACGAGATAGGCGAAGTACCAAGATCCGCCAAAATAGAAAAAGCCACCCCGAACGCCACAATCAGCAGCCCGACACACAGCATCACGTATCTCTTGAATATTTCCATAAACTTTTGTTCCTCAAATATATTTTGTATCCGGAATATTTCAATATGTATTCGGAATATTCCAATAATTAATTCGGTCTTTGCGATTTCTCGCGGCAAGCCCTAACATCCGTTCAACAAAGACAATCGTTTGACCACCTATTTTTGCCCCCACAAATTTACGAATACTTCCCGACATTCCGACCCTTGTCACTTTGTGTGGAGGCCATCTTCTTTAAAATCAACGATTTCAGCACATCTCCTCTCCTTCGAAACGGGCAGGAGGACACCCATTCATGAATCTGAACAACAGCACGTTATCCACCACGGCTTATTCATAAATACCTGTGGACACGGTTGTAGTAAGCCTTGTAGTCAATGTCCGTCCTTGAAAGCAGGAAACGTTCCTCCTGAAGGATCTGGAGATGGAAAATCACCACCGTACAAACAACGACAACGAGATGAAGCCAGTTGGTGAAGCATAGCAGCAATCCTATGTAGGTAAGATCAAAGCCGACGAATGCCGGATTACGGCTCACGCTGTAGATGCCGGAAGTGACCAATCCTGTCTTCTCATCCAGGGATATTCCTGCCCTCCAACTGTCCCTCATCTGAAGCACGGCGGCGGTAAAGAAAACCACTCCAAGAGCCGTCAAGGCCAATCCTATCCATCCGCACCACGACGGGAGGAAGGAACATCCCCGCACAACACTCCACACTTCCACCACGACAATCAAGGCTGAAAAGACCGACAGCAGACGCTCCACCTTCAAAGTTCTTTTGTTCTTTATGCCACGTCCCATCTGATTGGTCTGGATTCCACGGCGTCTCTGACTCGACTGTTTCGTCAGATAGACACCGTAGAATGCCGCCATCAAAACCAATGATATTATCTGAAACACCATCATACAATCGCACCGGTGGAGCCAATTTCAGGATCATCCCTACGCTCTCCCTCCGATGTACAAATTTACGAATATTCCCGAGATAGCAAACATACGGTTTACGCCGTGCGCCAGAGCTGCGTCTCCGCGCACCGACGATGTCAAAATGAGTACTCGTGCGCCAACAGGACGGTTTTACGCACCTATGGACCGCCCTACTTGTCGCACGCCATAAAATAGGTTCTTCCACTGGGAGAGCCGGCGGGGTTAAGAAGCTTTTTTGCTTTGCTTGAAATGTTCTTTGATGTGAAATAATCTTCAGACAAACAAATCAAAACAGCTTCTAAGCATAGCTGTGCATTCCGCCGAGGAGGTAGTTGACACCGAAGTAGGTGAAAAGTACGGAGGCGGAGAGGATCAGAGTGTAAATGTGGTAGGCACGGGGACTCCGCAAGAACGAGAGGCGAGCACGGTGTACGCCGAGGGAGGCGATCAGGAAGGTGATCAACGCCCAGGTTTCTTTCGGATCCCAGTTCCAGTAGCAGCCCCAGGAGACATTAGCCCAGATGGAGCCGGCGATTATGCCGGAGCCTAAGAAGAAGAGAGCCGGGTACATCATGGCTTCTGACATCCGCGCCATCTTTGCGGATACCTCTTCCGGTCCCTGAGCTTGTCGAAGGGACCGTATTTGATCATCGCTCACCGTCCCTTCGACAAGCTCAGGGACCGGATTGGAGACAAGTGCAGAGACCGAAGTACGACGCAAAGATGCTATCAGCCCACAGATGCCGTTAATCATAATGACGGCCAGAATGGTGTAGGAGAGCATCATAAGCGAGACATGAATGCTCAGCAACGGAGACGACAAGACCGGCATCAGCTGGCTGACGGCGGGATTTGCGTTACCCATAGCGGAGACCAAAGCGGCCAGCGACGCGACTATGATACCGAACGGAAGCATAATCGGGAACTTCCTGAAACTCAGCAAGGAGGCCAACATCGCCGTCCAAGCGATTGTCAGCATCGTCTCAGCCCCGTTGGAAAAAGGAATATGTCCGCTCGCAACCCAAAGGAGTCCCAACACGATGGTCAGCGCAAGGAAAAACACGAAAGCGGCCGCGACACCCAAGACCTTGAATATTTCCGAAAAACGCCCTAGTCTTGTAGCTGCACGTCCATTGTCCGACAATGTTGAATTTTCATGGACATTTTTCGACCCTTCGATTGTAACCGGTTCATTTCCCGCCAGAGATAAGACCGACTCATTTTTTTCAATTCCGACCATCCTGCGCATAGCCATCGCAAGCATCATCAATCCTATGATCAGGAACGATCCGGCAATCGGAAACAACGGAGGCAGAGCATTGTACGCCCACTCAGCCTTGATCCTGTAAGTCGGTGGAAGGCTCTCCTCCATCTTGCTTTCCTGAAAACGGCGCAGCTTCTCCAGCAACTCGCTCAATTTGTCATATTCACGATTCACCACAAGTTCGAAGATATAGTCCATAGACTTTCGGACAAAAAGCCACGCCTCATCGGCAACACCCTCCGGCAGCCTGTCGCTCTGCGAGTACCAACCAAGCCTCCCGGTACTGTCCCGAAGCGGGTAGATCTTCAGCAAATCTCCTGAATATAATGCCTTTACGGTTGCCTCCTTGTCCATCGCGTCAACAGCCTTCTTCCGGTTGTGCATAGGAATATTCCTCCAACTTGTTCCATAGAACATCCAACCAGTAAGTACCTGCTCGTCAGTAAATTCCTTAACCCCTGAAACGCCGTAGAGTTTGGCGCTGAAATCCTTTGCGAGAGTCTGGAGCGGACATATTCTTCCGTGGTACAGCACGTAGAGTTTTCCGAACTCAGCGGCGATGTTTTTCGGCAGGACTTTCGGGGCAGTCGAACCACGTTTTACCGGATTCTCTTTGGCCGAAGCGCCATCATATTCGGAAATCCGCCCTTCGGTATTTCCTGTCGCTGAAGCGGTTGCCTCCAAGCACAGAATAATCGCGATGGCTGATGAATATCTCAGCGCGTTTCCGAAGAACTTCTTGAATCTTTTGTCAGTGAAGAAGAATGACAGAAGCCCGAGAAGCAACAGCGCATAGCCGGTGTAAATCACAGCGATGCCGACCGGATCGTGACTCACAGTGAAAGTCACGCCGGCCTCATCGCTGTCATAGTCAGTCTGATAGAAACGATAACCTTTGCAGGACAGGATGCGGTTCATCCTCACCTCACCCTCACGGATTAGCGAGCCGCCCTTCGTGAAACGGAGCCGTGAGCTGTAGTCCGACGCGGCATCCGTTCCCGAATGGTAAAGCACCTCGAAGTCCTCAAGTTCCACGCTGAAAGGCAGTTCGAGAACAGTTCCGTCCTTGGTCTCGAAAGTCCCCACAGATTCTCCCTCACGCACGTGCAACATCCCTTTCTTGGCCGAAAAGGATGTCACAAGCGCCCCCGCCAGAATCAACACCAGCGAAAAATGCAGCACCAAAGCCGCCGGCCGCCCTGCAAAAAGTCTAGTCATAAGATAATAGTTTTCAATAAACCAAACTATATTCCAGTCCCTTAAGGCATTAAGCACAAAGTCACTTCGACAGGCTCAGTGACCCAACCATCATTCGGAGCGTAGCGACGCAAGGGGTTTGGGGAATCCGGTCCCCAATGCCCCACCGGGGCTGTCACGTAGTGACTGGGGTGGAAGGGACTCGATATAGTCTTTTACGAAAGACTATATCGAGTCGATAAACTTAACAACCGCGTCTCTTTCGGACTTGGTTAAAGCTCGGAAATTCTCGACGGACTTGCGGGCGTCACTTTGGGCGCTTCCATGCCACATGATCGCCTCGATGACTGTTCTCGCGCGACAGTCGTGCAGTCTGTCAACTCCTCCGGCGACAAGCTCGCTCAAGCCACGTCCCCAAAGCGGAGTCGTTCTGCACCAGCCGGTACGGATGTCGTTCTTCATGAAAAGCCGATGCTGAACCATGTCGGTATAAGGCCAGATTGTCTGATGAGGGTAACGAGGAAGCCTCGGATCGTTGTCCTTGAAGAAGCCGTTCGGATCGGTCACATTGTCTTCACCGGTCGTCCAGCTTGGACGGTGGCAGGTCGCGCAGCCTATCCTCGTGAAGAGTTCCTTGCCTTTGATGACCTCAGGATCGTCCAGATCCCTGGCCGCCGGAACGGCCAGTCCTCTGTGCCATATCATGAAGTCTGCATATTCATCATCCGTCATCTCAACCTTGAGATCCTTGGCCATCAAATAGTTGTAAATATCATCCTGCACATTGCCGGTCTTGTTCTGATCAGGAAAATATTTATAGAAATCCCTCTGCACATCAGGATCCTGCGAGGCGACCTTAGCGTATGTCGCCGTCATATAATGGTAACGCCTGTCGCTCCTAGTAACGTTGGTGATATTCCAGATGGCGTTCGCTCCGGCGGCATCCTGAAGCGGGCCACGGCTCAACGCATAAGTGAAACGCTTAGGGTGGGTCGTCTTGCCGTAAAGGCTTGTCCACTCGCCGTTCGCAAAGATCGCCGGATTCAGTTTGGCTCCGGCGGCCTCCTCCTTGGCATACTGTGCCTTGAGGTCATCATCGTCGATCGCGTCCAACAGTCCGACTCCATAGACACCGATCGTGGACTCGACCCTGAAACGGACGTTTGAATATGGCACCGTGGTCGTCTCACCGTTCTTCGTGACCTCAAGCGGCACATAGAAAGCGTCCTCCGGCACAACGACCTCCGGATAAATCAGGCTGTAGGGTTCCCCATCAGGGAACTGGTTGCCCCACTCGTCGGTATATTCAGGCCAATTGATCTTTATGTTACTCTCATCTATCGGAGCCTTGAAAGGAGCGACGGCGAGGGTCTGTGGCATTCCGGTCACGGAACTTAAGTAGGTGTCCGTGTCATCAGTGATCACCAAAAGGTAGCCATTACCATTCTTGTCGGCCTTGTATTCTGTCTGGCGTCTGCCGTGACTGTAGTTTGGATGGCAATAGAGGCATCCGCGCCTTACCATCAACGGACCGAGGCCACAGAAAGCCCCGTCTTTGTTCTCGTTGAAATCCCTCTCGAATAGAAGTTCTCCATTCTTGAAGGACTGAATCATTCCGGAATTTTCGATGACCGGAGTTGGCTGTTCGTAGGCAGAAGCGCTTGAGTTGAAAGCGGTTCCAAGTTTTCCTCCGGCATACCATTCATCGCTCAGCTCGGCAGGGGCTTCAGGTTCATCAGTACCTCCGTTGCCATTGCAGGCGACAAATGCAAAAAGTGAAGCTGAAAGTATCAACAGTGTTTTATTCATGATCTTTATTGGTTAAAGGATCAGCCGGCGAGCCGGCCAATCCTTGATTGTCAATATAATAGTCTAATGTTTTTCACACCCAAAGGCGTTCACCTTAGAAGTTTGTCCGAAGATTTTTCACCTCGGAGAACGCTTAGTCATTTATCAAAGCCTGACGGGCAACCTCAAGAGCGTCGTTAAGGTCATTGCAGGCATCGATCGCATCCTTGACCTTGGCATCCCTGTAGTTATTCACGAACGGCTTAGGCATCGCGGCGATCTTCTCAAGGCATTTCTCGATGGCGGAAACGACTCCCTCATTGGCGGCCTGATCAACACCGGCAAGATAAGCGCTAACTGAATATGTCTGAGCTGATGTCGCTCCGAGAGCTCCGAAATACGCGTTGCGGACGCTGACGATGTTGTCGTAGAAATCTTCAATGGAGTTCCAGGAGTGAGGAGACTCGATGTAGTTAACATCCTCACCAGTGTAAGGCTTGCCGATCTTCTGGGTACCGACCTCGTCCACGATGTCCTTGCACCCCTCGATAATCTGCTCGCTGCCGGCTGTGACTGATTTCCAGACGCTTCCGGCCTGACCGCAAAGTTTCATCTGCTCACCGAAATCATCCTCAGGTTCCATTTCTGCCTCTTCAATCAACTCTTTCTTGACATCGCTGACATTGTCAAGTCCGGCCCAGGCAGCCTCAAGCCTCGCGGCGCTCAGTGACAGATCCTTGGCGACAGCGGCCGCGTAAAGAAGTTCCTTGGCAGGAATGGCGGAAGCCGCACGCTCATTACCGTCACGGAATATGATATATTCAATACCGTGGAAACCTACGAGTCCGTTGTTGAGGTTGGCGACTGTGTTCTCGATGTCAGCCATCATCTTCTCGCTGTCGAGAAGGTTCTCAAGGGCAGTCTTGTCTAGTGGCCAAGTGTCGATGTGAGGATCAATGTAGTATTTCGACGCGGCACCGAAAAGGAAAGCTTCGCTCCACTCCCAGTACTGGCGGGCCGATTTCCAAAGGTCACAGGCAATCTTAACGTTGGCATCGGTCGGTTCGGTCTGAAGTTTCTCGATCGCCGCTTGAAGCTCAAGCGACTTGTCAGCGAGATTCTTGTAGGTAGGAATCACAGTGTTGTCCACGAAAGTCTCGTTGACCTTCTGAAGCATTTCCTCCTTAGCGGAGGCAGGGTCTGTGGAATTCTTGTCGCAGGCCACAACGGCAAGTGCCGAAGTCATCAGCATAGCCGCGAATTTAAAACCTTGTCTCATAATCTATTGTATTTATTAATTAATCTTTTTTCAATTTTCTAACTATTCAACATACACTCGGAGCGAAGCGACAGAAGGGGTTCCGGGGAATTCTTTCCCCGTACCCCACCGGGGCTGTCCCGTAGGGACTGGGGGTTAAAGTGGTTTTTGAAGTGATGAACAGGTTTGTCACTTCAAAAACCAACCGCTGAAGGCGATTCCGAGCGTGATGGAAGGTTCGTTGTTGAACGGAGTGACGTAGAAACGCTTTGAATATTCCGCCTTAACAACGATGTCCTTGATCGGGTACCAGTTGATGCCGGCGGCGATTCTGTGCTTTCCGCACCACTTGTAGTCCAGCACGCCATCGGCCACCTTGAACATCGAGTCGTAATACTCGTAGTGAGCGAAAGCGTAGCACTTGCTCTCCTTTTTGAAGAGCGAAAGAATATCATAGCCCACCTCGACGCTGCCGACGATCGCATCGGATCCGACCGCATTGTGAGGAGACGGCGAAGCATTGGACATATTGTTCTTGTTGAACGCCGTGATCTGCTGTGAATCATTCAGATGCGCATAGTCGAAGCAGCCTCTGGCGATCAGGTTGTGTCCCGTGTAAGTAAAGTCCGCAGAGCCGATCATCACCTCTCCCTTGCAATCCTTGTACTTGGAGTTCTTTGTGAGGGAGTTGTTGAAGCTTGAGCCGAAATAGCCGCTAAGTCCCATCCTCAGCCCTTTAACCGAATGATTGTCAACCCTGAACGCTCCAGCGTAAGAATTCGCTATCTTGAATTCGTAAGGAGATCCAGCCCCGCCCTGAATGAAGTTCTCCGTGCTGAACCGATCGGAGTCAAGTCCAGGCAGGAACATCAGTTCATAAGACCATTTTCCGAGATTTCCCAGAATCTCGATTCCCGGCTCGTGCCAGGTGCAAGGGAACACAGTGTTCTCCCCTTCCATTCTGTAAGCCGTGAAGAACTCGGTCGGGAGGTGATGCCCGTTGGTCAGTCCAACAGGGATGATGATCATTCCGGTTCTGACCTTGAAAGCGTCACTGAAAGCCTTCTGGAGCCAGAACTGTTCCAAAGCCACCTCGCCTCCACGCTCAATCTCGCTCTCATATTCACCGGCCTCGTCGGCCTCCAGCTCGACGGCGCTTTCCGTGCCTCCGTGTTCGAACTCGATCTCCGTGCCGAGCGTCCAGCCCTTTCCGAAGTCGTAGCCCAGATTGATGACAAAGTGCGGGATGTCAAATCTCCCGTGACTCTTGTCATCCTTGTACTGTTCCGGATGATTGTACCTCTGCCAAGCGTCGCTGTAGAAGTTGCGGGTCATCATCGCCTCGCCGTATCCACCTATCGAAAGCCTTTGAGCATTAGCGCACAAAGTCACCATAACCAGCACAATTGCCAGAAAAAACCTACGTCTCATCTTTATCTTTCAATTGACGTGACAAAAGTACTGCGACCTCTGAAGTCTGGCAATCGCAATTTCTCGGTATTATGCGCAGTTTCGGCCCACGATTGTGGCGAAAAGTTGGTATTTATCGTTTAAGTGTACCGAAAACATTCATGACGACAACCATTGATAAGGGAAGGCAGGAATCCGTGCGTGGAATCTGGTTTCTCCCTCACGATAGGTTGTCCAAAGCGCGCCCGTGCGTGAAGATCTCCCTTATACACACCCGTTGGCACGGGGGATCACTCTGATGAAAGGCAATCATACAAATCCAGGAATATTGAATGTTGTCTCGCTCTGGAATGTATTTACGGTCAATAATACACCTTATCAAATTATCCAAAATTTGTCGTATATTACGGTCTGAAAATCAGGGAAGCCATCCAATTTAGGCTTGCAAACTAATACAAGTTGATTGATGGAGTTATTAAGTGCTTTATGAAATTCATCGGGAATATTCTATGGCTCGTTCTAGGAGGTCTGCTGGTCTCCCTCGGCTATTTCATCGCGGGATTGCTTTACTGCGTGACTATCGTCGGCATCCCGTTCGGGTACCAATTATGGAAGTTCGGGGTGTTCTCACTGTGGCCGTTCGGGACGGACGTTGTGGACGGGAACAACGCCGGAGGATGCCTCAGCATATTCATGAATGTGCTTTGGATCCTGTTGGGATGGTGGGAGATCGCGGCGACGCATCTCGTCTTCGGACTCATCTGCTGCATCACGATCGTGGGAATCCCGTTCGGTCTCCAGCATTTCAAGATGGCGCTGCTTTCCGCTTTGCCGTTCGGCAAGACATTCAGGAAAGCGTAATCACGAAGACCTTCGCGATCTTATCTCAATATATTCATCATTACCGGTCCAGCCACTCCCGGAGTTCGGCGGATTTCTCCTTACTCAGCGTCAATGGCTGGTCACATCCCTTGAGTCGGATCCTGAGACGCGAGTTAAAGAACATGCTTATGCGTGCTATGGAATCGATGTTAGCGATGTATTGCCTGTTGAGCCGGAAAAACATCTTCGGGTCGAGTTCGCTCTCCAACTCGCTCATTGTGAACTGGACGGCGTTGGCGTCACCGTCCTCCGACTTCGCATAGACGTGCCGCTGGTCGAAATAAAAATACAGGATGTCCTTCACATTGACCGGAATCAGCTCCTCACCTTTCCAAATCAGTATGCGTTCCCTGTAAGACCGGAGTTCGCCGATGGCAGCGTCAATCTTGCTTGAAATTACCCGTCCGGCAATGCCCTCAGCTTTCTTAATCGCTGCGGAAAGTTCCTCTTTTTCGATTGGCTTAAGAAGATAATCAATGCCATTGTTCTTGAACGCCTTGAGCGCATATTCATCATAGGCGGTGGTGAATATGACCATACATTCCGGCATTACCGCCTGGAACGCGTCGAACACATCATGATCCCGCAGCCTTATGTCCGAGAAGATAATGTCATATCCGGAATATTCCGAAAGCCTTGATATGACTTCCGAAGTGGTGGTCAAAGGTCCGTCTATCTCCATGTCCGGGCGGAGGTCCCGCAGCATCCGTCTCAACCTGCGGAAACTGATCTCCTCGTCTTCTATTATCAATGCTTTCATAATGATTTGATTATGGGAAGGCTCACCTCGAAGAACCGTCTGGCACCATCCCCGGTTATGCTTATCACAGGCTCCTTGCCACATTCTATTGAATATCTCTTCTTTAGATTCTTAAGCCCGATGCCGTTGCCCGGAATGTATGATGCGGAGGATTGGCCATTGTCATACAGACTGTTGCTCACCACAAGCCGGTCGCCGCGTCTGAACACCCGAATCCGTAGTGGGTGTTCCGGTGACGGACAGTTATGCCTGACAGCATTCTCTATCAACAGCTGCATACTCATCGTCAGAATCTTTTCATCGCCCCGGCACTCAAGGCCACCGTCACTGAAATCTATGCTTGCCGGGAAACGGGTCTGCATGATTGACACATACTCCTTGGCGAATATCATCGCCTCCGAAACAGGGACAATGTCTTTCTCAAGACTGTTGATGATATATCTGTATATTCTTGACAGAGAAACGGTGAACCGTTCCGCCTTTTCAGGATCTTCTTCGATCAACCCTGAAAGGATATTAAGGCTGTTAAAGACAAAGTGAGGATCCATTTGTGATTTGAGAAGTCTTTTGGTCAAAAGAAGATTCTCCTCTTTTTGCTTGATGACGATATCCGTATATTCTCGTAGCACATGGAATTCGGCCACAAAACTGGCAACGATGCAAAAAATATATAAACTTCCCCAAAAGTCATCTGTTTCAGGTTTATATATAAATTCAGCGATAAACGTCTCATATAAAACAGCAATCAGAAGATTTAGACTGATCGTTAGAATTCCATTGATAATTAGCCTCTTTGGAGTTGTTTGTTGTGGATGTTTCTTGCGTAGCAAAAAATGTTCGAGAAGTAGACTGGTGAGAGTGAACGTAGCGCAATATCCGAAATCTACGAAAACTCCGTTTATATTTATAGACCAAGCGTTGTGACCGACATAGATGGCGCTCCATAACAACGCATAAATGACGTATGCCGCTATGGAGAGGTACAACCATTGTTTTAAGAATGTTAACCACATTAGAAAGAACCGTTCCTTAATATATTGCAATGCATTCATTCGTCACGTTTTTCACAAATATACACAAACAATCGGCAATTGCATCCTAGGACAACCCGAAACGGAAATTTCTTGTCATACACAGGATAAATCCTGTATCAAATCATCAAATCTTCCTGTTCGACACATGAATATTCCTGTTCATGCGTCCAATGAATCATAATGTCACATCTTCGGAGTACCTTCGCATATTAATGAATTTTAAAATCATGTTTATGAAAACAAAAATTTTAGTCACTTTGGCATTAGTTTTCCTCGCCATGGCCAATCTGTCAGCGCAAGAGTCTGATTCCGGGTTCAGAAGCCAAGGCTACAAGGGGAACGTCATGTACACGAACCATTATATTGTATGGCAAGGAGTGGAGACATCGCATGGATATATGTTTAACAGCCATTATTATTTAGGCGCGGGTGTCGGGTTGTTCATATTGCCTACTGACGTGGCTCCTGTGTTCGGAAGAGTCTTCGCCGAGTATGACGTTTATTTTCTGGATAAAGGCAGCACTCCCACAGCGGGATTGAAAGCCGGGTTCTGCCATTCCATAAATTATAGCAGCGGCAACAAGTTCCGGAATGCCGCGGAGATAGAACCCTCACTTGGTTGGAGTTGGACACTGAAATCCGGCAAAGGGCTATTGCTGGAATTAGGCTATCCTTTATACGCCACATCCAACACATCGATCATAGGCATGCCGAAGATATCATTCGGTATTGAATTCTAGCCACCATCATATTGAATGACATACGCCACGAATCAGCTCCGGTGTCCAAAATCCTGAGATCTCCGAAATGAAGTCACATGGTGTTTACAAAATTAAATCCTATTTTTGTATTCATGCAGACAGAATTAAGAATCGTCACCGGGCGGACTCCGGAGCTGATCAATGAACTCGCCGGTCTTTGGGAGCGTTCGGTGAGAGCGTCGCACCATTTCCTTAAGGAGGAGGATATTGTACGGTTGAGAGGGTACGTGCCACAGGCTGTACGAGGAATCCAAACATTGGCCGCGGCTTACGACAACTCACGTCCGATCGGATTCATCGGGGTCGAATCCGGTAAAATCGAGATGCTGTTCGTGGATCCTGAATATTTCGGGAAAGGAGTCGGCGGAAAATTATTGAATATAGCCATCCGAGAATGCGGAGCCAGGCTCATCGATGTCAACGAGCAGAACCCCTCGGCTCTCGCCATCTACAGGCACTGGGGTTTTCACGAATATGCCCGCTCAGCGACCGACGACCAAGGGAATCCTTTCCCGATATTGAGGATGGAGTTGCGGAAGTAGCTCTGTCTTTGTAAATTTGCGCAATATATTCATGATAGGATGACGATTAAGGATCGACTTGATAAGGAATATTCCACCCTGTCCGAGAAAATCCGCTTCGACGAGGCAAGCATCGACAGGACGGATCTGGCTGACATTGTGGATAATGTCGCAAGGATGGCGACTTTGTCACGCAGCGCCGTCGCGGTCTATGACAGCACCGGTCTGGAGCATATTTACGAATCCCCGGTTCACATGAATTGCTTCAGGGGTGAGGACGGGACATACAGTGAGATAATCATCCACCCAGATGATTATGAAGCTGTGATGAAGAACGCTATCTCCGCATTGAAATTCGTGTTCAAGAACAACGGCAATGCCCTCAACATCAAGATGATCCGGACATACAGGGCGTTCGCCTACGGGAAATTCAGGAATATCACCGAGGAGTTCATCCCGCTGAGGACCGACGCGAAAGGCAACATCTGGCTGCTGATGAGTGTCACACACATCTCTGTGAATCAAAGTCCGCAGATGAATGTGAAATCAATCATCGTTGACAACGCTTCCGGAGATGTGTTTTCCCTTTCAGACGAGAGGTACGCGTCAGACACCATTCTGTCAGCAAGGGAGACAGAGATTCTGAAACTTGTGGCGCAAGGCAAACTGAGCAAGGAAATCGCCGACATCCTGCAGATCAGCGTCGCCACAGTGAACACCCACCGACAGAACATTCTACAGCACCTAAACGCGGACAATTCCATGGAGGCTGTAAGCCACGCATTAACACTTGGATTATTAAACGACTGAATATCACGTCCTTGAATATTCAATACTGATTTTTCAGTATTGTGGCGGACTTTGCGGATTGCTACTTTTGCACACGGTTTTTAAAGTATTACCAAGATGAAAAAGTTAGTATTTCTTACCGCACTGATCGTGTGCGTGTCCGCGAATTCATTCGCCCAGGTTTCTGTGGAAGCTGGCTATGTCAATTCCTCACATAAGATGACCACTTCCGGGACTTCCGTTTCCGGAAACACTAATGGTTTGTATGTCGGAGCAAGCTGGAATTTCGCGTTAGGAAATGTCCTTGGAGTGGCTCCGGGAGTATATTACGAGTTCCTGACGACAAGCAACTATAAGCTTCCGTTCGCGTCCGGCTCGGTGCAGGAGCATTACATGAATATTCCTGTGCTTCTGAACGCCGGAGTGAATTTCGGGGACAATGTCCGGGCGTTCATCTATGCCGGACCGACCCTGAATTATGGAATCGCGGCATCGACTTCCGAGAACTCCGGAATCGGCAAGGGTGGCAACAAGAAAAAGCACAACCTCTACTCTGACAGTGACTACAAGCGTTTCGATGTCCTTGTCGGAGGTGGAGCCGGTGTCGAATTGATGCATAGAGTACGTTTATCTGTCGGCTACAACGCCGGACTCCTGAACCGCACAAGCGCGGCCAACTCAACGCTCAAGCGTAACCAACTGCACATCGGTGCGGCGTTTGTCTTCTAACAGCCACTGGTCACCGTACCTCACAAGACCCTCTGGAGTACCAACTAATGTTAATGATACAGTTGGTTCTCCTGAGGGCTTTTGGGTGTACCGATTGCCATTCTTAACACAGTCAGTACACCAGAGGACATTCAGGTGTACCAACAAGGCAAGCGTGGCGAAGGATTAATTATCCCCGGAGGTGTTCTCCTCGACAAAAAGACGTATAGATTCCTGTTGTTCCTTATCGGAACCCTCAAGCACTCCAGCAGCCATCCAGTAGGCGTACTTGCCTGTACAGAACTCTGACAAAGACTCCACATCAGTTCCATAGCGGAACTCAATGTGATGTGTGCTCGCAGGAGAATCGGAGCGTATCGCGAAACAGCTGAACTCATCCTCGTTACCGTCCTTGGACTTAAAGAAGTAGAAGTCATAGTCAGCGTTGTAACTGTCAAAGACATATTCATGAGAGAATATTTCAGTGCCGGAAGCATCTAGTCCCTTTATGCCGCCTTTGCCGTCAAACACAAACCGACTCACACCCTGCTTGAAATCGCAATTGAACTGAAATCCGTTCCGCCAACCATCTGAGCCGTCACCGAAAAGCTCAGTGGCCGCCTCTCCGGTCAATGTGCCGGACATAGAAGCCTTGAGAGCTTCGACAGTAGCCTTTGCGGTCTCGGTACCGACAGCCTTTTCACATTCGGAGAGCCAAAAGGTATCCCATTTCGGATTCAGCAAAGTCCTCTCGCTGAAGAGTTCCTCGTAAGTACCCTTGAGGTCTTTCTGAAGCCACTCGGCAGCTTCGGCGGAACCCGTTTCTGGAGTGCGGCCGGCGCCGCAGGAAGTGGAAAATACAATGGTACAAAGAGCCACAAACAAATTAACAACGATTTTCTTCATATTCATTTACTTTGATAAACCAAACCGCAAACCTTAGATCCGCGGAATGATTCACCACACCAAGGTTTGCCCTGCAAAGATAGCCTTTGGATCGGTAACAGGGAATCCTAATTAGTAGGTATTTTCGTCAAATGGAAGTGGACCTCCTTCTTGTCCAGCCAAACACCGCATCTCATGATAAAGTTCCATTTTATCCACCTTTGTCCGGCGAAACCGCTTTCCCCGAGACAAACGAAAGGCTCTGAAAGTTTTCTCTGGTCAGATGGCTTCCTACCGGACAGATTATTTAACCGGCACAAGTCCCATCTCGGCGGCCTTGACGCGCATAAAGGTGTCAGCCTCCTCGAAATTGTTGCCGATCTGGCCGTCCAGAATGGCTTCTTTGACATATTCCTTGAGAACGCCGATCTCGCGACAAGGACTCAGGCCATAGACTTCCATCACATATTCTCCGGTAATCGGATTCTTGAAATTGCGGATGGCGTCCTTGGCCTCAACCTCGATGAGTTTGCGCTTGACGAGTTCGAAATTCTGGCGGATCTTGGCTACCTTGACAGGATTTTTTGAGGTGATGTCGGCGTTGCACAGGAGCATCAAGTCGTCAATCTCGTTGCCGGCGTCGAACAGCAGACGGCGCACGGCCGAATCCGTAACCTCCTCATCCACAAGGGCGATCGGGCGATGATGCAGACCAACCAGCTTCTGGACGTATTTCATCTTCTCGTTCAGAGGCATCTTGAGAGCCTTGAATATTCTCGGAACCATCTTCGAGCCGATGACTTCGTGGCCGTGGAACGTCCAGCCTACGGACGGGTCAAAACGCTTGCTTACAGGCTTGCCGATGTCGTGCAACAGAGCCGCCCAACGAAGCCACACATTCGGCCGGGTACGGACAGACTCCACAAAACTGTCCCCGCCCTCGTCCGGAGTGAAATCCTTCAGAGTGCCGGCGGCAATGCCTTCAATCTCAGAGGCCGCCACATTGTCAACAACCTGAAGAGTGTGCGAGAATATCTCCTTATGCCCCTTCCCGTCAACGGATTCCACACCTTTGAGTTTCAGAAGGTCCGGGAGGATATATTCAAGAAGTCCGGTCTCGTCCATCAGTTTGAAGCCCATCGAAGGATGCGGCGTGATGAGGATTTTGTTTAGTTCCTCGACTATGCGCTCCTTTGAGAGGATCGTCATCCGGTCGCGCATATTCCTCATCGCCCTTAGGGATTCCGGGACAATGGTGAATTTTTGCTCCGGGGTGCTGAGTTTCGTGGCGAAACGGATCGCGCGGAGCATTCTGAGAGGGTCGTCGCTGTAGGTCTGCTCGGGTTCAAGAGGGGTGCGGATTATGCCCGCCGCAAGGTCGCGAATGCCGCCGAACGGATCCACGAGCGCACCGTAGTCCTCCTTCTGGAGGCTGAACGCCATAGCGTTGATAGTGAAATCCCTGCGCTCCTGATCCTCCTCAAGCGTCCCGTCCTCGACAATCGGTTTGCGGGAATCGTGACGGTAGGACTCCTTGCGCGCGCCGACGAACTCTATCTCCGCTCCGTGCCACTTCAGCATCGCTGTACCGAAGGTCTTGAATATGGACACGTTGCAATGTCTGTGATCCATTTCCTCAATCTTCGCCGCCACGGCCTCGGCGAGTTGGATGCCACTCCCCTCCACCACAACGTCTATGTCATCGTTCGGTCTTCCGAGGAAGCAGTCCCGAACGTAACCACCTATCACAAAAGCCCTTACGCCAAGCTCCTCCGCAGCTGCCGACACGATTCCGAAAATCGGCCTGTCAAGATATCCCTGTGTTATTGTCGCACCCATTATATTCCTATTTCTGCATTGTTTCCCAATCCGGGAAAGATTTCATTTGAGAGTATGATTCGCCGTCACGCACGAAGCCGAAAGTCTTCAACCCGTTGGTAATCACCACATATTTCACATTAAGCACCAGATTGTACCGCAACGCTTGTTCAAGCACCTCACGGCTCATCGGCACATCCTCTCGCTTGCACTCCACCACCATCAGCGGAGCCGTGTCCCTGCCATAGACAAGGATGTCCGCGCGGAAATCCTTCCCTCCGAACTTCATCCCAACCTCGCTCATCATCATATATTCAGGCACTTTCAGCCGCTCTTTCAGCACGCCGATGAACCACTGCCGCACCTTCTCCTCCGGCGTCAGCGCCACCGCCTTCTTCCTCAACGGGTCCCAAACCTTCTGTTGCTCCATCACTTATGAATATTCCATGAATATGCTCACTAGGTCCCCTGTGTTTCCTTCACACCGGAAGCCTTCAACACACGGCGATAGATGTCATCGATCACCAGCCCGGAAAGTGTCATTCCGAATATGGCGGTGACATGAACGGTTGTGCCGTTGATCTGAGCCTTGGACGAACACCATTCGTGATTCAGAAGATTCGGATCCCCTGGACCATTCTGAGCCTTAGGACACATGCACTTTTCCGTGCCACAACTCTGGCAATGTCCCCGGTTCGGCAGGACCTCGTCATCGTACACACAGAGAAACTTTTTGGACGGCAATGTCTTGGCTCGTTTCATCTTCTTTCTTAAAGCCGCGCCCAACGGACATCCCCTCACGCTCCAGAACTCGGCGACCTTGATCTTCAGCGGATCGACCTTCAGAGCCGCCCCCAACGAACAGTAGAATTTCGCCTTGCTTGCCGTGGCCGTCAGGATCAGATGCACCTTATCTTTCAGAGAATCAACCGCATCGATGATGTAATCATATTCATCAAGATTGAACTGGCCCGCCGTCTCCTCGCAGTAGATCTGCTGAATCGCCGCAATTTCAGCCTTAGGGTTGATTTCGAGCAGGTGCGCCTTCAAGGCGTCCACTTTCACCTGCCCCACCGTCCTCGTTGTCGCCATCAGCTGCCGGTTCACATTCGTGATGCAGATCCTGTCTGAATCCACAATCGTCAGTCTCGTGACTCCGCTCCGCACCAGCCCCTCCGCACACCAGCTTCCGACCCCTCCTACCCCGAAGATGATCACTCTCGCGGCCGCCAACGCCTCCATCACATCATCGCCCAGAAGCAGTTCCGTCCGGTTGTATATCGCCTTTTCTATCGTATTCCTTGCCATAGTTTGCAAATTTAACAATCATTAAGGAATATTTTTTAAGCTTTTCTTAGCATTTTTAACAATAAGCCGAACCTCAAATGTCGAGCAAGACAACATTGCGAAGAATAACAATTTTAATATCAAGACTAAACCATTAACCATCTGTCATTTCCCACCCAAGGTATCAATTTGTTTCCCGCATTATCAAATGTGCTTATCTCCACTTCAAATTTTCTTGACGATTTGAAACAAATCCGGAATATTTATCGTATCTTTGTCACAAATCGCTTGGGGATGTTCTGGTTTTGACAGCAATGATTCTGAGCGGTAAGCACGTCGGGCTCCTGGAGGGCCGGCCCGCCAAACTGGATCTCCAAAAATTTAGTTGCTGATAACAACTACGCACTCGCTGCCTAATCGACCAAGTCGCATTAGCTTAATCCGAGCCGCCTAGGATGCGGTTCCGACGAGTATCCCGCGGACTTTACGCCTTCTCTGTTCCGAGCTCGGGGTATCATTCAAGAAGGACGCACCGGAGGACTCCTTTAAATCCGGCCAAGCCCCAAAGGATAAGCCTCGGTTAGCCCGTCTTCCGGCAGACCGCAGCCGACAACCAAAGGACGACTAAGCGTGTAGAAAGCTGTTTGGTACGTTGTTTGGACGGCGGTTCGACTCCGCCCATCTCCACGAATAAGTATTAATAGTTAATTACTTACAAAATTTACGCTCAGTTTTACGCTCACTCCACAGTAAAGTTGAGCGTAATTTCTTTCTCCGAATCCAAATGAACAGGAAAGCCGCCATATCCTTACTGATTGGCGGTGTCTAATGTTGATGATGTATTACTTTCTGGAGTACGATGATTGTCCACCACGAATTGATTAAGAATCTTGCAGATGGAATGGGAGACATTTGAGACTAATGCTTTGGGATCATTTTCAAAACAACCGTAATTGTTAAGAATATCATCGAAAACATTCCTATCCATATCAACGCCTCCTGCCACCATTTGAGGATGTTGACCTCTTTTTCGATGACGGTTTCGACAACTTGGACTTTCTGTTCCTCCCGATACCGCTCTTTGTAGGTCAAGAAGATTCCCATCGAGTCCACGATGACCTTCGCCGTGAGTTTGTTGTCATTCAGTGCCAATGTCTGTTGAACTCTTGATGATTCTTTCAATGTGCGAATCTCCTCCAACCTTGCACGGCCAGTGGAATCACACTTGATCAATGCCTGAATGATTGAAGAGTCTGGCAGAATCTGAATGACGGTGTCTTTTATGGTTTCAGTTACGGTTACAAGACGATCTGTGTTTTCTGCCTTGTGCGGATAGAGTTTGGGGCAGCAAGACACAGCCACAAATGTTGTCAGAAATACAATTTGGAATTTCATTGTGCTGATGTTTAATGATTTGTATTAACTTTGTAATCAGAAATAGATTCAATTATGAAGAACAAGAAACTGCGGATTACCGAAAAGGACTTTCTTCTGGCCAACCGCAGGGCTTCAAGAGCAGAGGAAATCGAGAAGTACGGGAAACAGATCCTGATGAGGTCAATCACCCACAAGTCGAAAAAGGTCTATGACCGCAAGCGTCTGAAAAAGGCAGGCATCAATTACAACGATGACCTGCCTTTATTCATTTCTGTTGCTTAATCTGTTCCCGAAGTTGTCTTACCTCGTCCTTAAGCTGCGAGTTCTCAGTACAGAGCATATCAACAGAAGCCTTCAACTCCTCGTTCTCCTTTCTGACGGCCACAATCTCAGCATTTGCGTTGGTGATTTCTTCCAATAGTCGTTTGTTTTCCGCAGACAGAAGATTTATTGAGGCTTGTAGGTCTTTTAAGAAGTCATTTTTCCGTTTGCGTGAACCTACAATCCAACCGATGGTTGCCGTGAACAAGGGAATGATGTAAGTCCCGATGAATGTCAATGCCTCCATAACCTTAGCCCTCCGAAAAGTAAAGTCTCATCTCCATAAGTCGGCGTTTCTGTAGCCCTGGCAGGACAACACCATTCGCATAAACCCACCGCAGGAATTCATCCATAATGGAGTTGTCGTCCGGATTCAACTTTATCTTCTTTAACAGAGTAGATTTATGGAAGTTGCCGCCTCCGACATTGAACACGAAGGACACAAGGGCATCGAACTGGCATTGGCGCAGATTTCGACACTCGGCATTGACGATGTTCTCTACCGTCGCAATGTCCAGCTTCAAGAACTCTTCCGCCTGTTCATTTGTGATGACCATTTCAGGCACAACTCCAGATGTATGACCATATCCGACAGTCCAGACTCCGGCAGGACACTTGTAAGCCGTCAATCGCAGTTCCTCGAACTGCCGTATCAATAAATATGCTTTTTCACTTGCCTTCATATTATTCGTAAGTTTAATGGTAAAACAAAGCTCCGTCACTGGAGTCCACCATTTCTGGCGACAATTCCAAGTGACGGGGCGATGATGAACTCTAACGATGGCTAAAGCGAAATCTCCCCGAGCATCTCGCCGGACTTCTCGCCCGTCTTGACGTTGATGAAGAAATACTTCAGGAACACTTTCGGGGCCGCAGCTGTGACTTCACCGTGCACGGCCTTGTAGTCGGCCATGATGTCGATCTGGTCATCGACGACAACCCTCGGCGCTCCGATGCTCACGGCCTTGCTGTAAGCTCTGGTCACGCCATTGCTCTGAGGCGCCGATGCCATAATGACCAATCTGAGGTCATCTTTCTCAGCCGGAGGGTCGGGCAACTGGAAATGGAAGTTAGCTGCGGTCAGCGAAAGATCCGCCTCACAAGGCGCGTCAACACCTACAAGAGCGGGAGGAGTGGAAAGCGCAGCACCTCCGGCCTTGACAATCCAGAAGTTCAGCCTCGAATAGAGGTTCGCCCCAGAGATTTTCGAGGAAGTTCCGAGAACAGACTTTCCCTTCTGCGTGTTCGCCAAAGAGTTCCACGCAAGAATCTGTGCGTTGGTGAGACCCTTCCAGCCCTGCGAGAGCTGTTTGAAGATAGCCTTTACGGAAGACTGCGCCGCCGTCTTGAAACCGCCGCCGTAGCCACGGTTGCGGATGTACTTGCGACCGCGCACCTTTGCCGCGGTCACTCCTTTCGCTGAGTCCGACATCTCCTCGAAGGCGATTGATGGAATGTACTTCATTGTAACGAAATGGTTTTAAAATGGTTAAACAATAGTATTGTGGTTATTGGTTAATATGTATATTCTATGCCTGGAGCACTTGTATCGAGAACGCAATCTGTTCCGCCGCATTGTCGAAAATAGATCATCTTACCCGCCAAAGTCTCCCAGCCCTTCATCTGGGAATCGGAAAGCTGCTTGTATGACCGGGAGATCTTGGACAGGGTGTTGCGGCTCACGGCCTGCGCCGGAGTCGTTATGTTGCTGTGCTGTGATTTCGAAGAAAGAATTATCCTGCCCTTCGTGCTCTGGGCAGTGACTCCCTTTGCGGAGCCGGAAAGATCGCTGAACGCTATGGATGGCCTGACTATCATTGTGTCTGATTTAGTCAAGCAGCCTTGCGATTCCGATTACAAATATAAGAAATAATTTCTAATTAACAAGCGTTTAAGCGGCAATACATCAAGTTTAACTTTAAGACAATATCGCTATGTTTGACATCGCCTTGTATAGCATACCGCCAAATAATTCACTTGTTAAATTTGCAAATTCAATTATTCTATATAACTTTGTTCCGTAATTCAGATTTTAAGGGTATTCCCTGTAGCTATTAAGAATTATGAAAACTAATACCAAAGTCAAATTTGTCAGCCTTAACAAGGTGACGGTTGAGACGGCACAAGGTGACCGCTTCACATTGGGACTCGACAAAGTCGTCCCTATTCCTATTCAAGAGCGAGACGCTCAAGTCATTGCCCAACTCTTCGACGAATACTATCAAGGCGACCCGAATGTCATAATGGGGCCAATTTTCCGTGGTATGGTAAAAGCTGGCTGTTGGGCTACTGTTTATTGGTTTGGACCAGACCGGGATAATGAACGGGAACGAATCGGAGCTCAAATCAGAAATCTTAGAGAACAGAGAAGAATGGAGGCAAAAGATTTGGCGGCATTCGCCGATATTGACCCATCCAATCTTTCGCGTATCGAAAAGGGCAAATACTCACCCGGACTTGACATATTGTGTAAAATAGCCGCAGCTATGGGATGTTCAGTAGAAATAGTCCCAACCGGTGCATCTACGAACCATTATGAAGTATTGCGTGCGCCAAGAGAAATTCCGTCCGAGCACAGGAACATTCTTATCACCGCGAAAAATACCACATTCAGGCTTGAGGAATGCCTAAAGAAATACGGGGAGTACCATTGGCAACAAACCCGCTTCAATATCAATATCGGAGATATAGTCTATATCTATGTGTCAGAAGAAAGGGCCATCAGATACAAAATGACTGTGGAGCAGGTTGATGAGCCATATGACAGATGGATGACTAAAGAAGAGGAGTTTTGGGTGGACAAAAACCGCATCCAAGATGAATCCCAGACCAGGTACGCACTTCTTCGTTTAATCAAGGAAACCAACTCCGGCAAGCTCACAGAAGATAATCTCATCAAGCACGGCTTCCTACGTGCACCTCAAGGCATCAAGTACCTTGACGGAGAGTTGCTCAGGTTCATTGAAAGGAAGTTTTAACGATGGGAGCATTTCTGACCTATGCGTTGGATAAGGACGGAGTTCTTACCCACGTCGATGACGTATTGAAGGGTTTGCGCTGCGAATGTTTTTGTCCCCATTGCAAAGCCCCTCTCTATGCAAAGAATGCCGGACAGATAAGGATGCACCATTTCGCACACGCCAAAGGGATGGAATGTGAATATGCCAACGAAACAGCCTTGCATCTTCTCGCAAAACAGATTATTTCTGAAACAGGGATTGTTATGTTGCCGGAATCTCAAGATGCCTCTATGCCCTCTGGGCAGGTGCATCTTCACGATGTAAAGATTGAGCAATATGACTCTCAATATGATTTGACTCCAGATGCGGAAGGCATTATGGACAATGGACAGAGACTGCTTATCGAATTCTATGTCAGCCATAAGGTTCAGGGCAAAAAGAAGGACACGATAGTGAAGAATAACCTTAAGTGTATAGAGATAGATTTGAACTATCAGGAACAGAACAGGGATACGCTATTGGATTTCTTGGCAAACACCGCTGAAGACAGAAAATGGATACAAGAAAGCACTCCTCTTCCTCAGTCTAAAGGAGAATCATTTTCATTTAGGAACCCCTTGTACGACAAAGTTTGCGATCAGATAAAAGAGCAGTTTGAGAGCAACACCCTTATCATATCGCCTCAACCGTCTCTGTATTCTTCAACGGCCACCTTTGATTTGAAGAAATATGGGTATGATGTATGTGAACGAGGTGCGAAATACAAGGGATTCAAATCAGGACTACTACTCTACAGAAGCAAGGCCAAGGACAAAGGTTTTATCTCGATTAACGTGCGAGGTAGACGTAGGTATGAAGGATTTCGCAAACCAAAAGATTTGAGGATCATTGATATTCTGCTCCGTTCATCATCGGAGAAATCTACTGAAGAATATGTCAAGGAAGGAAAGATTTGCTCTGATGGCGGAATTGAAGCAGTTTATATCGGATTCAAAAATAATTCACTTTCTAAAAGAATTCCCAAACAATAAAAATGTTATCTTTGTAAGACACATAATTTAGACATGGCTAACATCTTATGAAAAAGTTGGTATTCATATTGCTCGCAATGGCTCTTTCGCTCATCGCATATGCCCAACAGCCAATCACCAATGAGTTCTGGGGGCTTAAATTGGGCGAGGTTTATTCTCTTGACCAAATAATAGAACAACATCGGGGACAATGGGACTTTCGATAAAGACCTGGGTGATATCGATCTAGGCTCCGGAGTATATCGAGCCTATTCATTTTCAAATGTCAATTTCAATGAAGGAGTGGTTCCCTCATTCATATTCCTAACCCTCTCTCACGGAACTTTAGGCGGTGTCGCTATTCCATATACGTTGAATAATATACCAGAAAGGCAGTCTCTTGATAACATTTATGAGAAATTGAAACAAGTGTTAACAGAGAAGTATGAGGACTTAATAGAGTTTCCTATTGAGGGGCACCCGGAAGTTAAAAGATTACTATATATGCAAGGTGGTGTCGCACTAAGATTGGACAAATGGATGTCAGAAGATATCACTACGGAGGTTGAGGTGTCATATCTATCTTTGTTGGCTAGTTTTAGTGACGCCATGCTTGACTTTAAGAGACCTACTATTCAAGACACTTTCTTTGGAATGAAGATGGGGTCTATCCAATCCGTTTCCTCTTTAAAACAGACTCTTTCTCACAAAGGAGTGTTCTTGGATGAGCAATATGATTCGTCAGGCAAAAACATATCATTCACGAAACTCCTTTTCGCCGGGAAGGCATGGGATTATGGAAATTTCAAGCTATCAGACAGAGGCGAATTATATTGGATTTCAGCTTATGACAGCCTTAATGATGGCTACTCTTACGATGACGAGAAAAAAGAAGCCGAACGAACATATAACACATATAAGGAAAAACTTGATTCAAAGTATGGAGAACACAAGGAAACGGAAACTGATAATGGGAAGTATGTCATATATTCTGGAGACAATGATATGGCTATAATGTTGTCGAACGAGCGGAGCAAGTCTCAAGGAGGATCTTATCGCCGTTATGTGAAAATAGAATATATCCAAACCTCCATCAATGGACGTCTTTCTAAAAATAGTAATGACGAGTTGTAAAAAGCGCAAGAATTATACTATACAAAGGGCAGGAGCAATCCTGCCTTTTTATTGTTTTTGCCTACAATGAAACCATAAACTTTCCTATAGTCCAGTCGTTCCTATAGCCCGTAATAGTGTCAATGAGACAGAAGCGGCAGTGCATCTGATAAGACGGCAGGTCTAGTCCTCCCAATGACTTGTAATCTGGGATTTCGACCTCGATGATACATTCGTTATCACAGCAGTTCTCTTTGGCAATGAACATCCTCATATATCCGGGACGTTGCCCACCACCGGGAGCAGCCAGCTGGATTTTCGTATGGAGACGATATCTGGAAGGTTCCTTTTCCAAAGGCATCTTCACTTTGAAACAGAGGAGCATACTTTCTCCGATGATTCCGATTCCTGCCACATCCACCGAAAATAGTGGGAACGCCCTGCACGGCATTGGCTCGGGGATATGCTCGTTCCCTATTTGAGCGAATCCGTGATAAGCCGACACGAAAAGATTGTGCCCGGTGATATGTGTTGTCTTGTCAAACGGCGATCGATGAGACGGAACGGTTTTCGCATATTCGTTCCACCGAATTTGAACACAGTGGTCAAGTGCCCTCCACGCGGCAAGCGCACGTCGATGAACTTCTAAAACGGCAATCAGCCCTGCTGTTTGTGGGAACTTACAGACCGACTTCTTCCGGAAATAGCACTGCCCGTTCCGGTGATAGAATGTGATGTTACCGACCGATGCCCAACAGTCGGAGAATCTTGAATTTGAAATATACTTCGGCATAGCCTAAACGATTGACGAGTTTATAATATTGTCAGGATTGGAGGACTGCGCCCGGAAAGGATTAAGGCTTGAAGTCTTCCCCACATAGGTAGCTCATAGGGACTTCAACAGGGACAAAGTTACGGATAATCCGGCAATATTGCTCGGCATCGCTTAAATCTCACTGAAAGGCACAACGCCAATTCTGTTATTCACTCAGTGTCATATATATCCTTTTTTCTCGCTTCTGGCGTGTGATGTGATACCTTTATGCACTGAGCTTGGAGCGTGCAGTCACCTTCAGCTCGACTCGGAGGAAGTCGGAAAGGGCGATGCTCCAGCATCGTTCTTTCTGTCTTCCGGAGAGTGAGCAGGCAAGCCGACAGGCGCGGCAGGAGCCGGACGGATGGCGTTCGAGGCGAGAGATGACGGTCTTTCCGGCTCTGGCACGAATGGTTGAATCCAGGTGGAATGGCAACACCCTTCGGACGAGTGAGCCGGGCCGGCGGAAGGGGCTTGAGTGACGTAGTGGAGACGGAGGGATTGGAGCCGTGAACGGAGACGAGACCGAATGGGCTCGGCGCAGTCGGCGTAAATCCCGCAGCCGCAACGGAGGAACTGAAGCCCCTGGAGCGTCTAGGCCCGGCACAGGTGGAGCGGAGTGACAACGTAGCGATTCCGCTCTGCGAGTCTGGGAGAGACGGTGTGGAGTGAAGCGGAACGCCGTCTGTCACAGTCTCGCGTCTCCGCTCGCCCTCGAAGGATGTGTCGGGAACGAAGTGGAGGACACTTCCGGAGAGGATGAAGCGAGCGTAAAAGAAATCAAGGCGAAGCCTTACCTATTTTCCGGCAGGTCTGGTGCGGACGCAATGGAGTGGAAGCGTAATGGAGTCCGTGCCTATCCTGCCCATAGGGAGTGGCGAGCCGCGCTTCTCTGGCCGCAAGGCCTGTGAAGCGTGGAAGAACGAGCCTCTCCCGGGCAGACATTGCGGAAGTGGACGGTGACGACAGGATCCGTCGTCTTCCGCAATACCGCTGAATATCCAGTGAGCGGATGCGAACGATCAGAAGAATCATCGGCGAAAGCCGATACCTTGCCGGCGGAGTGATTTCTTGAAGTGGAGAGCTCCGCTCGAAGACTTGAAGAAATCACGGAGAAGGCCCGCAGCTGCGCTGCTAAGGCTGGCGACTCTCTTGGACTTCCGGCCGTAATTCAAGGGATAAGGGTAGAGTTCGGACAACGCAGGAATTGAAGAAACTACCATCGCGCATTACGCCGGAAGTCCTGAACTCCCTGACGGGTCTGGAGGCCGTTGGCCCTTGAAGGGAGTTCAATGTCGCCAGCCGCCCCGACGGAGCGGATTCGGAGGTAGGACGGTCGAACTCGCACTGACGGAGATAGTTAACATAATCGGGGTTGTGTAATCTGGCGGCGTGAGCCGACTGTTACACAACTAAGCTTCGATTATGTTTAACTTTCGGATTCGAGGGATGAGGGTCACGCTGCACTTTGGGAGCGGAGTCGGTTATGGCCCCTGTGGGGCAGTGGGGCAAAGAAAGGTCGAGTCTTCCGACTTTCGGAGAGAAGCGGAGAAAGACGGGAGTCTCGACACCGCTATTGTATTATCGAGCGAAGCGAGTTTGGAAAGGACGGAGGTTTGGCGGTCGGAGTGAAACGGAGAGCGTCAATCTTCCGGTTCCGCTCTGCCCGTAGAGGCAAGTCTTTCGACATCGCAGCGGATGGAGAGATGACGAATGTCTTGCCGGGCGTTTGATATATTGGCAAAAAGCCAGATTGCGTCGTGAGACACCCCTACTTTGATATCAATTCGAGTGACGATATTCCTGCGGTGTCTGGCCGGTTTTGGATTTGAAGAGACGGGTGAAGTATTGGGGATATTCGAAGCCGAGGGAGTAGCAGATCTCGCTGACGGTTTGGTCGGTGGTGAGGAGGAGATGCTTGGCTTCCTCTATCAGGTGGTGATGGATGAAGTCCTTGGCGTTCATTCCGATTTCCCTACGGAGGAGGTCGCTGAGGTAGTCCGGGGAAAGATTGAGGCGCTGCGCGAGGGCGGAGGCGGACAGGGAACCTCGTTCTGTCACGTTATCCCCGTCAAGATATTCACGGATGATTGATTCCGCCTTGGCGACGACTGCTCTGTTGAACGGCTTGCGGGTTATAAACTGGCGGCCGTAGTAGCGCATACAGTAGTTCAGAAGGAGTTCGATGTTCGTGACTATCAGAGTTTGGCTGTACTCGTCCATATTTCCGGAAAGTTCGGCCTCTATTTTTTCGATTATGTCATTCAGAGTCGCACGTTCCTTTTCGGAGAGGTGCAGGGCTTCGGTCTCATTGTAGGAGAAGAAGGTGTATTCTTTCATCCTTGACGCGAGTGAGAAGCCACGGATGAAGTCGGGGTGGAAGAACAGTGCCCAACCTTCGGAGTTGCCCGCCGCTCCTTCCGGTGACGGCTCGAAGTCGATTATCTGTTTTGGGGATATGCAGACGAGGCTGCCTTCCTGGAAGTCGTAGGGCTGGCGACCCCATTTAAGGATGTCTGGGCAGTTGCACTTGAACATCACGACATAGAAGTCGCACTGGATCTTGACCTTTGGAAGGCTATACGCTCCAAGTTTTCCGAAGTCGATTATGTGTACGAGGGGATGAAGCAACTCATCTCCGAGCAGGTGGCCCAATTCAGAGATGGAGTGAAGATGTATGATGTTGTTGTCGTTCATTACCAGTTGTTTGCGCGGAGCATCATCTTGTTGTATAATTTTGTCGGCATCAGGGCGTGCATCGCTACGATGGGCTTGGCCATAAAGCCGACGAGGTAGCGGTTTCTCGGCCAGTGGCTATTCACGATCCTGACAATAGCCTTCGAAATCACAGTCGGCTTCGAGAGCATATTCCCGCTGTACTGGTTGCGTATGCCCCCTGCGGTTATCATCGCCTCGGATTCATTGGCTCCGCCTCTGGAGATTTCCTCAAGTCTGGCGGAGGCGACAGCACCGAACTCGGTCTTGATTCCGCCGGGCTCGAACACTACAACTTTTATTCCCTGGCGTTCAAGCTCTATCCTCAGGGCCGCGCTGAAGCCTTCGACCGCGAACTTGGTCCCGTGATAATATGCTCCGAGATATGTCGGGACGCGGCCTCCGATGGACGAGATGTTGATGATAAGTCCGCTATGGCGTTGTCTCATATATGGGATGGTGTATTTTATCATCGTGGCCATTCCGAGGATGTTCACGTCAAAGACTCTTCTCGCATCCTCCATCGGCACGTCCTCGACCGCTCCGTAAAGCCCGAATCCAGCGTTGTTGATGAGGACGTCTATCCGTCCTTCCTTTTTGATAACGGATTCGATGACTTCGCGGCATTCGTTTTCGTCAGTGACATCGAGGAGCGTTGGAGTGACTCCATATTCAGCCAATGGCTGCATCTTTTCCGTGCGTCTTGCCGCCGCATAGACCTTGTGGCCCGCTTTGGCGAGGTCTTCCGCCGTCTGGTAGCCGATGCCGCTGCTGGCACCGGTGATTAGAATAACTTTCTGCTTCATAGTATGATTTTTTTGAGTTTCATTTCTGGCACAAAGTTATTCCGGATTGACGGAGCGGGTGTTATACATTTCCGATGAGGTGTTGCATTTTTCCGAGATTTTGGACGAAATGGACAAGGGGCACACTGCAATTTGGGAGCGGAGTCGGTTATGGCCCCTGTGGGGCGGTGGGGCAAAGAATGGTCGAGTCTTCCGGCTTTCGGAAAGAAACGGAGAAAGGCTAAAGTCTCGACACCGCTACTTTATTATCGAAGAACGAGTCTGAAAAGGTCGGAGGTCTGGCGGTCGGAGTGAAACGGAGATCATCTATCTTCCGATTCAGCTCTGCCCATAAAGGCAAGTCTTTCGGCATTGCAGCGGATGCGGAGATGGCAAATGTCTTGCCAGGCATTTTCCTTTGTCTGATGAAATAACATCTACTTAATTCATTGTTACATAGACAGCCATTCACTGAAATATGACTTAAATCCTTATATTTGTCAAAAAAATCATCTACTTATATGAATACTTTAACATTTGTAGTCATAATTTCATCATTAGTGATTATCGGCATATTGTCTTTTATTGATGAGCTGCATACCATTCGTAAGACGCAAGATGAAATCTTGAAGTTTCATAATGTGGTTTGTGCATTATATGACAAATGCAATAATGAGCAAAATTATGATACTGAATGGACAACTCTTTTGTCTGACTACAAGAATGTCTATCGATTAATGTCTCCGCACTGTTATCGTCCATCGACTTACGATATTGTTGCCGCAATCTCAAATAATAATAAACGTGGCTTATCTATTCAGGTCTCAGTATTTAATGAAGAAGTCGTTTCTACTATCGCCGAGTACGATATTGAGTATGACAAATTATTGTCACAATGGTGGAATGTCTTTTCGCACTTCTTTAGAGGAATCGGTTCTGTCCTCCGTATAGTTTTTCAGTATCCTATAAAGCTCATAAGTCCAAACTTCAACTTTAAATCAAAGGGATGGAACATATTCCGCGCTATTACTGGAGTTATAGGGAGTGTAGTTTCTATTTTGTACCAGTTTCTTACATAGTGCTTTTAGAATAATGTAGTCTTCTACGGCCATCTTCCACCAAGCATCGAGCTGACACAAGAAGTCGGCTGAGATCTTTCTGCCCATAGACAATTCCAAGGGGATAAAACGGAAGAGCGTACTATGACCCAATGACTATCTATCAAAGTTTCAGAAGTAACCCAAGAAAAAAATAGCTCACCTAGTGTTACTTCGCCTGGTGGGAGAACACCAACAGTCTCTCCTTGACTACGAATGTCTAGCCGATACTGCATAGACAAAGGTGCATCTTGCCTTCTCAATGATTATGCTTAACAATTTTTACGAATAATTCCAAAACAAATCATTGATAAATGTCAGCGGATGAATGTCAGCTCAAGTTTATTTGAATTTCTTATTTGTTTTTCGATCTTATAAGTTGTAAATATTTTGCCGCTGTTTAAATGCGGATTCTCCTCCTTCTAGAATCTGACAACATAAATTCACAGTGTCAGGATTGTCAATTGACCCCGGTGAAATCGCAATAGAATGATTGTTAGTACTTTTTAATGGTATGATCAATTCAGCATCACCAAGAACCGCAATATTAGGGTTATGAGTGACAACAATAATTTGGCGATGTTCTTTTGCCTTTCGGAGATTTGCGACAATTGTCTTAAAAATGAATTCACTATCCAAATTATCCTCAGGCTGATCAATCAGGAGTGGTTTTCTACTATCCGATAATAATAAAATTCCAAGTAAAACAGATTGCTGTTGCCCAAGTGATAACTGAGATAATTTTCTGGACACAGTGACTTTTCTTCCATTGCTATCTATAACACGCTTTGTCACCGATATAACCGGCAAGTCATCATATACCACGCATTCCAAATCCTCGAATTTATAATCTTCATTTAAGATATTAATCATTCGACGAATCTCATCGTCCCCTAATAGTTGACAGCCATTATTCGTTATCGATCTGATAGCATTCTCATCCTTCTTGGTAATCGCCTTAACAAAATCATAAACAGAAATACTTTTAGCGATGATATTTGATTTAGGCACCTGAGAGGTCCTCCAGCCCATAAGTTCTTTTAATATAGATTCAAACTCAGGGGAATACAATGATTCCGAGTATTTTACATTAATGTAAAAATCTTCAATTGAATTTTTCAGTTCTTTATTAATTTTCTCCGCAAAGTTATAGTGCATACGATATATCTCTCGTTTGTTTTCAATTCGCTCACCAATAATCCCTGCACGTTCTGCCTGTAATTCTTGCAAACGTTTTTGATCCTCCTGCAACGACTTCACCTTTTTCTCATAATCAATAATATTTTTTGAAATTTGATTGATTTTTCCCAAGTCAAAAGGAATTCCCTTTTGACTCAATTCTTCCTTTTTGGCATCTATTTTAGTTTGTATTTCAGATTCCTTCTGTTCCCATAATTTTAGTTGAGTCTTAAGTTCTTTTACTTTTTCTTCCAATTGATTATTTAACTCCTTAGCTTTTGACTCCACAACTTTTGAGAACTGAGATACAATGCTTTTAACACTAGAAAAGTAATCTTTTCCAACAATAACACTATCATCCGACATAGTAGATACAATCTCAAATATTGACCTATCGCCTAAAATATTTCGGTACGTAGTAATTAATTTGCTTAATTCTTCAATTAAATTTTTCCGAAACTCCCTTTCTTTAATTAGTGCTTCGTGATATATTACCAAATCAGCAGCTTTTGTTTGTTTTAGAGTTTCTAATTTTTTAGTTTCATTCACAAGGGCTCGCTTTGCTTCAGGTAAAGCAATAAGATTAATTCTAAGTTTTGCCATATCACTTTGGTTGCTACGCAATTGTTCTATATACTTATAGTCTTGTTCAAAACGAAACCTCAGATCAACAAAACCATCAAGAAAATCAATAATAACCTTGGGGTCTTCTTCACTATGTTGAATAGTATTCGCTGTCTCCCCCTGTCCATAACTCTCGATAGGCACATTCCCTATTCCAGCTATTGGGTCGGTTCTGTTTACAACATTCGAATTTTTGTCTCGCTGGAATACAATATTACGATTCGTTTCATCACAGTAACCTATGTTTATAGATTGCGGCCATACGTCTGAATCTCGAAGGCGTGATTTTGAATGATTTCCAGAACCCTCACGTATTGATTCAAGTAATGTAGACTTTCCCGCCCCTCGACTGCCAATAATACATGTTAAGTTTGGACTTAATTCTGTATCTAAGCCATCCAATAATCCACCAACCACCTTAATATATTTAATAACAGGTCTTTGTTCAGGGATCGTATCTTCCAAGCGAATTCGCGACTCACTACTCTTTAACGATAGCACAAACGAACGAAAAGTCATATCTGGCATTTTTATTCTCGTAAGCTTGGTCTCTCCATCAGCATTTTTACCAAGGGCTTTCAATGAGTGAGAATCCGAAGACATTAATTTTGCCAGATTCTGGTGAAACTCATTACCAACATATTTTCTCCAAATCTCAAGTAAATGTTTACGTTCAGATGAGGTATCATTATCAGTATATAAGTCAACCTCGCTCCTATGCGATATTTCCAGTCCTAGCAGGTTGTCGCATTTGAAGATTGCTTCCATTTGAGGCCCAAAACGTCCCACCGTCTTTTCAAAACCCGAGTCCAAAGATATATGTGCTAAAACGCCAACACCATCATATAATTTTGCTTTATTTAAGCATTCTACAATCCCCTGTTCACAGATTGTTTTATCAGAACTGAACGAAAGACCTCCGTAGAACTGACGCAATTGTTCAATTGTCTCAAAATACAAAAGCAAATGTCCTTGAATCGTGCTTACTTCTACGCCCGGTACTACAAGTATCCCTTTAGTCTTCGAGTATTTGACAGCCGTTATACTATTTGAAATTTCATTGTGGTCTGTTATACTTATAAGAGCCAGACCTTTATCTAAGGTTGTATTTACAATTGCCTCTGGAGTGTTAGTCATATCTGTTACATCATACGACCCTGTGCCATCTCCATATGAATGTATATGAAGATCTGCTTTATAAAACAATGCTCCGCTTCCCATATTATTTTGAGTTTTTATAGACATAGTAAAGTTAGCAATATTTTTGAAAAAACAAAACATAGTCACATAATTTACATAATACCAAGCATTTAGATATATTATAAGCATAAAAGGCAAAAAGTCTTTACAAAAAGTCCGTTTGACTCAGAAATTTCAACCATTCACATTTCGCATACTATAAATATCAAAAGTTTGTAGTATATTTGCTTTCAAAAGGACTTTGGGAAATGGTTTTGAAAGACAACAACGTTAAGGCTAAGCCTTTTGTGAAGTGGGTTGGTGGAAAATCTCAGCTTCTGGATGAGGTGAGGCGGTCGCTGCCTGTTGATTTGAGCAGGAGAAAAGGCATTACTTATGTGGAGCCTTTTGTTGGTGGAGGGGCTGTGCTGTTCTGGATTCTTCAGGAGTTTCCGAACATTGAACAGGCTGTCATAAATGACATCAACCGAGAACTTGTTTGTACTTATTCTGTCATCAAGAATAAGGTTGAGGAACTGATCGAGGTATTGGCAGAGTATCAGGCGGAATATCAGTCTTTGGATGATAATGAGAGGAAAGATTATTTTCTCGGGAAGCGTAGTCGCTACAATGAACATCCGGAGAGCGATGTCGAGACTGCTGCACTATTTATATTCTTGAACAGAACCTGCTTTAATGGACTGTATCGTGTCAATTCAAAGGGGGCGTTCAATGTCCCGTTCGGGCGGTATGCTAACCCGAAGATTTGCGATGCTGAGACATTGAGGGCTGATTCTGAGCTTCTTAAGCGGGTGACGATACTTTGTGGGGATTTTGCACAGACAGAGGAATATGCTGACGAGCATTCAGTTTTCTATTTTGATCCTCCTTACAAGCCTATTACGGTAACATCTTCATTTACTTCATATTCAAAGGAAGGTTTTGACGATGAAGAACAGATTCGTCTGAGGGATTTCTGCAATCGCATTGCGGAGAAAAAGGCTCTGTTTGTCGCCAGCAATTCGGATCCAGCAAAGGATACTGCTTCCGGTAACTTCTTTGACAATATCTATCAGAGATTCAGCATCAAACGTGTTTCCGCATCCAGAATGATTAATGCCAATGCGGCAGGACGAGGAAAGTTGTCCGAAATAATGATAACCAACATAATATAGCACACTATATGAGGGATTTTAACACTTGGCTTGGTGAGTTCCGCAGCTCCATTGCCGATTATAAATATTACATCGACTTTCCCAAGGTGTTTGCCAATGTTGATGCGCTCAGGATTGAACTAAACATTCTTAACTCATTGATCGGGTCACGAAATATCGAGGCTGATTTTGAGAATATAATCGAGCGTTACCCGGAGACTCTAAAGTGCATCCCTATACTTCTGGCTAAACGCGAGATGGATATTTTCGCGATGGATGAAGAAGGAGCATTCTGCTACAATTTCGTGGCGAGGAACTATCCTACATCTCAGTATAAGGTCTTTATGAGAAAGACTGGGTTGTTCGATCTTATGGAGAATCATCTGATTAATAATCTGGTGGACTATGTGACTGGTGTCGAGACCGGACTTGATTCCAACGGGCGTAAGAATCGTGGTGGTCATTTGATGGAAAATCTTGTTGAGAGCTATCTCATTAAAGCTGGCCTTGTAAAGGGTGAGACCTATTTCAAGGAAATGTATATTCACGAGATTGAGCGTAAATGGAACGTAGATTTGTCTTCCATCTCCAATAATGGAAGCGCGGAAAAGAGATTTGATTTCGTCATCAAATGCCCGAATATGATTTATGGCATCGAGACCAACTTCTATTCCAGCCCTGGTTCCAAACTGAATGAGACCGCACGGAGTTATAAGACAATAACATTGGAGACCAAGGACTTGGATTTCTTCAAGTTTGTGTGGTTCACTGACGGTCAAGGCTGGATAAATGCCCGGAACAATCTGAAAGAGACCTTCGATGTCCTTGAGAACCTCTATAATATCAAGGATCTGGAAGATGGCGTTATTTCAAAGCTGATCCAAGAATGATTACACCTTTCTTCAAGTCTGGTAATAAGGATTTCACTTTGGCTAAAGGGAATTGTATCGAACTTATGTCTCAATTTGAGTTCAAGTTTGATATGATCTTTGCTGATCCGCCATACCATCTATCTAATGGAGGCATAAGCGTTCAGAGCGGGAAGATGGTGTCTGTAAACAAAGGAGAGTGGGATAAATCTAATGGATTTGAAGAAGACTATCGATTCGACAAGGCTTGGCTTTCGGCTTGTCGAGATAAGTTAAAGAGTAACGGAACAATCTGGGTAAGCGGGACATATCACAATATCTTTTCTATCGCCCGATGCCTTACGGAACTCGGGTTCAAGATTTTGAACTGTATTACTTGGGTGAAGACGAATCCCCCACCAAATCTTTCGTGCCGGTATTTCACATACTCGGCTGAATATATCCTTTGGGCACGTAAAGAGCAGAAAGTCGCTCATTACTTCAATTATGAGCTGATGAAGGAGATAAACGGAGGTACTCAGATGCGTGATGTGTGGACTCTTCCTGCGATTGCCAAATGGGAGAAATCGTGTGGGAAGCATCCTACGCAGAAGCCATTGTGCGTATTGTCGAGGATAATTCAGGCTTCCACAGAACCGGGAGCTTGGATATTGGATCCATTTACCGGAAGTAGTACGACAGGTATCGCAGCCAACTTGCTTGGGCGCAGGTTCTTGGGGATAGATATGGAGGATAAGTTCTTGGAGATCAGCAAGGCGCGAAGAGAAGAACTTGACAATTTATCTCTTCGTGTCGAATATCTGGAGAAACTGCAAAAACAGGCAAAACTCTTCGAGGATAAGGATATTCGTGTCCTCAGCGAGCCGCCTGTTTATTATGGTGCAGGGTTGCCGTTCTAGTATTCCCTATGATTGATTGCCAAGTTCAAGAGGTTCCGGTAGTTCTTTCTACCTTCTATACATTCTTTCGTCCAAACAAGGGAATACTTAAACTGATGAGCATCCTGATTCTGTTTCTCACACAAGCAGAAAAGTTCTAATATCAATGCCAGACCACCTATTGACAGAGTGCCAGGAACATTAACATTTGCATAGGTTCTCTCGATGTATTCCAATGATGTTGGAGTATAGTTTCTACGTTCTTCCACAGAATTAAACGGAATACACGTATCATAGAATGAGGAAAAGTAATCAAGTATAGCCTTCATTTCTTCTGGAAAATGTTGTGCTTTTAGAAGTACATCTACAATCCAGTCCACGTGAGGCAACAAGACAGGCTTTGCGTCCTCTCCAGGATTAAGATATTTTACCCGGAAATCCAGCTCAGGTTTCTCTCCTCTGTTACCTTGGAACATACCGATTAGCGTTCCATCTTGTGTGGCAAATGTATGGATGGCCTCTTCATTGCCACGTACCATTCGCATTTTACCGTCTTTGTAATAATCTGGGTTATAAGTCATAGCGCTTTGTTATTAAGTAATTCACATATTGAAATATTCAAAGCTTTAGCAATCTTTTCCATATTGCAAAGCGTAATATTCTTTTCGGCACGTTCAATCATACCGATGTATGTACGGTGAACACCGGCTTTGTCTGCAAGCTGTTCTTGCGATAGGCCAAGTGCCTTTCGGTGCTGTTGGACGCTTTGGCCAAAGTGCAGCAAAATAGGCTGTTTATCCATTTTAAGTGTTGTTCTTGCTTTACTTGACAAAAGTATGAATATATACTAAAGTTATCAACATACTATAATTAGCACCATAGGATAATCAACTGATTGTCATAGTTCTTTCAGAAAGAGGCTTCTTGATTTGTGCAAGCAGTACCTGCACGAATTGAGCATAGCTTTACTCTGCCAACTTTGACACAGCAAATGGCAGAGTAAATGACACATTAAATGACGATCATCAAGTTATTTTACTGCCCTTTCGGAGACTTGACCAGAATGAGTTCCTTGCAGTGATTCAGGAGCCAGCGTTCAAAGATTGAGATTCGGCTGTAGCTCCAGACGTGGCGGCTTACGTCCTCGCGGAGGTCTTGTTCTATCCAGTCTTCATTGTAGCCATACTTTTTGAGATAATCAACATAATTGCGTAGGCGTGCTTTGACTTGGCTTTCGCAGGATTTGCCGAAATGCTTCCGGCAACCACCGACCACATACTTCTGAGCCTGTTCCACACCGGGGAGGCAACTGATGTATGAATATGCTGAAATCGCTCTCACAAACAGGATTTTGCTTTCCAGCGTGATGACACCGTTCTTGATTTTAATCTTGTCATAGTAGGCATCTTCAAGGACATCAAGAACCGTTATGAATCCGAATCTATGGACTGTCCGTTCTATTCGGAATGTCTCGGTTCGGTCAAGCAGGAAGTCGGGACGAAGGAGGCTGTTGACATATTTGATGATCTCATTCGCTTGTTGTTTGAAGAACATTCTGGAGCCGTATTTTTCGGACAGCATTTGTTCCAGCTGCGCTTTACGTTCTTCAATGAAACTGAGGGAATCGATAATGTGACGGCCTTGCGAGGCGTTGAGGCAGGAGACGCACAGGGTTCTTAGATTGGTAGGATGGTTTTCATCTGGTCGGCCTGGGTTCAGAGATTGGACTCCAAGATAGATGTCGGGGACTCCAGCCGCACAGTTTGTGCATTTGAAGGCATCCCGCGATAGTATCTGAAGTTTCAGTTCGGGCGAGATATTAGCTTCGTATTCCATTATGTTGTTAGTTGATGTCTATAGATGGTCATCCAGATGGTTTGCTGGTGGTGCCG
>CAVKML010000001.1:162796-164423 GCA_963657715.1 uncultured bacterium
CTCCTTCCCTATACAAGTTTTCTTCAGTTCACAGAGACTCAACTTATGGTTTTAGTTGAATCAGAATCCTCTATCCTTTTGTACTTGTGTGATAAAGGTAGTCAAACGAATTTACATTCAATCATCTCCTGACGTAAAATGACGTGAAAATCTTCGATTTACGTATCCTCTGGCATTTTATGGATGCCGGTAAGACGCAATTCTAAATCTTCGACCAGCCCCATAACGTTATCGAGATATTCCGGTGAGATATATTTCCGGAGTTCTTTCAGGAGTGGTGGTTCAGAAGCGGATGTTTTAGAGCTATGGGAATTGTTCAGCTTCCAACGAATGAGGATATCCGCTATGTCAGCTCCCATCGCCTTGTCTTTTTCTGTGGCGGTGCGCTGGAGGTAATCAGACACTTGAATATTCAGATGTGGGCGTTCGGCACATTTTTGAACCCATTTTTCGTAGCCGTCCGTGTCAGGGAAGGCTACGACCGTGCGACCTTGCAGGATTTCGACCTTGTCTCCGAGCTGGGTCTTTCCTCCCACAGCCACCCACACGCATTGGGGCATAAGGGCTGAGCAGATTATGGCGGTCTTTTCAGCCTCAACGAGTGCAACGGGCTTGTCTGGATATTTGCTCAGAAGGTGTTCTCCGAAAAGGCACTGTGTGAGTTCCCATTCTTTCGGGAGAAGATTCTGTTGTTTGAGGATGGAGTGGATCCAGGTTATTGGAGTTTTCGCTTCCGGGTCTTTGATGCGGTGGCCGGTGGATGGGTCGTATTTCATCACCTTGCCGGTCCGGCATTGTCCTTTTGAGTCTATTTGATAGAAAATGGTGTCGGCGGATCTGGTTACTCCGATGTAATATTCATCGACAAGATGTCTGACGGTTTCTGTGTCAAACAGAGTAAGCAGGAACGTGATGAAGTCACTCTGCGGTTGAAGGCGGATTGTTTTGCGGACTAATGTCATCGGGATTGTGCATATTGGCCGTGCATCTTGTTTGGGTGTTATGGTGGTTCTTGTCCGTTGAAGTGTGGGGCTGCGTCTATCGTATTGTCTTGGTTCTTTTCTATCGAGTTCGGACGGCGGATAAAGGCAGTAGCCGCAGGAGGATTCGTGGTCGCAGCGGCCGTATTTTTCAGGGTCGGCTGGACGATTTTCCTCATCGACATACGGGGCGAAGCAATGCTTGCGTCCACAGGATGGGCAGGTGAGCCGGGTTCTGATGCCGGCATATTTCAGAAGGTGATAGCGGTATTTCATTGTCAGTCGATGTCTTTGAATGGAAGTCTTGTTTCTTGTGATTGTTGTATCGGGTGTATCGGGTGTATCGTTTGTATCGGGTGCGATACAGTCGATACATCCGATACATTGGTGTCTTCTTCGGTGCGGAATGATGCGAGTGTGATGTTTTCCTCTTTGGCTTTCTTGAGTTGGCGTTGGACTTTGCCGAGAGAGATGCCGAGGGTTCTGGCGATGTCTCGAAGGGATTTGCCCTGTGATTGCAGTTTGATGATGTCCTCAATGTATTTAAGGCCATCATCAGGTTCGGCGTTCCTTAAATGGTGGCATTCCTGATCGAATCCTTGCTGTTCAAAGCGAAGGAAACCGTTCTCCTTGTTGATGTCATAGAC
>CAVKML010000002.1:0-153704 GCA_963657715.1 uncultured bacterium
CACACTCTGATGACATTGTTTACTCAAATATATACTTATAAAAATTAATATACAATGGAGTTACTCTTCTTAAGGGTTCAATATGACAGATATGTAATCAAAAGGGAATATGTCAACGGTTCCGAGAGTTGGAGTCTGAAGTCAATTCGTAAATATGATTACAATAAAGCGAATTATGTAAATACGTTCGCATCGGATGGTTATGAGGATGAAAACGACCTTGGTAAAGAAATCAGGATGCTGGAAGCCATGTTCCACGTATCTGCACCTACACAGATTTACAAGCATTGGCTTAATGCTTTGCTTTATTGTATCCACAAGGAAGAGACTGTCGAAGCATCTTTCCTGCGTAACCGGTTATATAATCTGGCTTGCAGTTTTATGCTGGATCTCTATATAGGTAAAGACAAGTCTGACTTTGAGGATATTATTTATGGCAGCAATGAATTTTTACCCCGCAATAGCGTTGAAAATATAGATTGGAGCCAGATTGATTGTGGCTGCAATGTTCCCAATTTTGTTTTCAACTTCTATGATTTTATTACCTGGAAGATGAATCCGATGAAATATCCGAAGTTCGAGTTTTCGTATAGGACTTCTGTTGAACACTTCTATCCGCAGATCCCTATGCCTGGCTATGATAATCTAAAAGATAGAGGACTTGATTGCTTTGGTAACCTGTGTCTTATCAGCAGGGGCATGAACTCAAAATTCAGCAATAACATGCCTAAAGCCAAACTTGACAATTTCGGTCATGTAGAAGAAGTCCGGAATGGCCTTAGCCTAAAGTTGTTGGAACTGATGGATGTTGTAAAGTCTGGAGACTGGGGCGAGGCTGAAATCAAGAAATTTGAGGAACGTTCCAAAGAACTGATTAAGAAAGCATTGGAGTCTTGCCATTAGAATAATGTCCAATATAGTAGCATAACGAAGGATGGATAAGTCAATCAATTGTGGTGCCTATAAGATGCTATGTGGTAGTGTTCTTGCTCTAAGGCAAATAGAAACGGATCGCCTTCATATGGACGATTTAATAGATTCTAAGGAACTTAAAGAGGTGGCAGATGTTGTCATTCAGATGCACAATGGGATAAGTATGGGAGGATATGAAAGAGTCCTCTCTAATACAAGAACCCGAACAGCCAGAGAGGGATTCTAGCTCCGTAACCTGTCTCAATGCCGTCTATGGCAAGGAAACTGTCTGGAATATCGGCTATTTGCGAGAAGTCCTTTGATGGCCCGCCGACTTCCACTCTCTGCTTACCGTCTATCAGAAAATCCCCGGCATGGCTTGAACGGACATCGTGCGTGTTGCCGACTTGGTTGAAGAAAAACGTCTCTCGGAGATTGCCCTCATTGACGTTGGAACCGAGAGCATACATCAGGTTTGTGTTGTCTAGATATATCTTCTCCGGATTCACAAGTCTTTTGTAACTCTTCAGATCTGTGGTGAGAAGTCGTAGTATGGCGGCATTGTCAAGCAGATACATCATTTTCAGGCACGAGTCGCGTGTCGAACTTATCGCGGACGCCAGCTTCTCTGTGGTCGGTTGCAGTGGTACGTGCTCCGCGATGATCATAAGAAGTTTCTGTGTCTTCTCTATTGTCGCGTAACTCACATCAAGGACTGCCGGCAAGTCGTTTTCAATCACCAGTTTGGCAGTCTCTGCCAATCTTATCAGAAAATCATTCTTCGCATCGGTGAAGTAAGGATAATATCCGATTTTCAAATATTTGTCAAACATCTTGAGAATCTTTGTCTTTCCGCAGATGTCCATGGCTGTGGCAACGTGATCCTGAAGAATGTCCGAGAGTCGCAGCGGTTCATATTCAAGGACACCTGTGTATTTAAGATATTCCCGGAAAGACAGCCCGTCAAGACGGTATGGTGTCTGTCTTCTTGCAAGGTCTGTGCTTGATTTTTCTATCTCAAGCATAGATGAACCGGTATATACGATTCTCAGGTCGGCGAATTCGTCGTAGAAAGTTTTCAGAGACTGACTCCAGTCCTTATATTTGTGAACTTCGTCAATGTAGATTTCCGTGATGCCGTGGGTGTAAAGATATTCAACCAGTTCTTCAAGAGAATGGTTCCTGAACCATAGATGATCCAGAGTGATGTAAAAGGTGTCGTCGATGTCTTTGTATTTCTCCAATATCCGTTGAAAAAGTAGCGTGGTTTTTCCGACTCCTCTGGCTCCTTTTATCCCGATGATTCTGGCATCCCAGTTAATCCGATTGAAAAGATATCTTTTAAAATTCAGATTCACCTGTTTAATTTTTCGGTGATAATAGTTCACCAATGGCTGTATGTCAGAATTTTGCATAATTGTATTGATATTTTTGCAAATATACATAATCACTTTTGTAAAAGCGAATATTTAGAGTAAAATCGCTTTTGTAAATGTGAATGGCGATTAGGATTTGATTATCTGTATGCCGAAAATCCAGAAAAGTTTACCGTGGCCGTTTTTAGTCTTCACTGCCTTGAAATGGCATTGCGTAATCATACCTTTGTCATAGAGGATCCACTGTGTCCCGTTTTTACGATAATACTTTGACAGACGGAAAAAGATAAGCGGCTGCCTTGTATATTCAGAATATGATTGCGTACTTTAGCAAGACATACTTGAGAACACGGAAGTGTAAGTTTATTCTCGAATACGAATCTGGAAAATTCACTTGGAAGAGAGTAAGCGGACATTTTCCCTCGTCATATCCCCTCAGCGGGATTGTGCGTGGGACTGCTGCTTATTTTATTCCAACGGTCTTCCAGAACCGGTATTCTAAAATGAGCGACGGTGCCACGCTTTGGGAATAAGGCTGCATTTTTGACGCTGCAAAATAATAAGGAAAGGAGGTAACCTGACTCTCGAAGATGATGATGAGCAAATGTAAAACAATAAAATAATGAAACTTAATATGTGGGAAGATGAGAAACCAATACAAGATTTGATTAAAAAACATTTTCTTGTACCAAGTTATCAGAGAGGTTATCGCTGGCAACGGGTAAATGTATTGGATTTACTTAATGACCTCTATGATTTCATACATAGTGAGAAGAGAACTTACTCATTGCAGCCTCTTGTTGTATATGATTCGGGGCAAGATATTTATCACGTTATTGATGGGCAACAACGCCTGACCACTGTGTCCATACTATTAGGATATTTAGGAGAAGAACAGATATCTATAGAATACGAATCGAGAAAAGAACAACAGAATAGACTGGTTGAAGGGTGCGAGAATATAGACCAATATCATATTAATCAAGCTTTTCTTTCAATAAAAGAATGGTTTGAGGCACATAATGAGGAAGAAAAAGATAGCTTTGTCAAGTTATTAACTGGTAAATCACATAAAAATGTCAGTTTTATTTGGTATTGCACAAAGGATGATGAAGTCTCAACTTTTATTCGGCTGAATAAGGACAAAATAGCCTTGACTAATTCGGAGTTGATAAAGGCGTTGCTTTTAAAGAAAGGAAACTTTGATGGTGATAGCATACTGATCCAAAAGAACATTGCGGTAGAGTGGGACAGGATTGAAAATACATTCAACGACAATGCTTTTTGGGGATTTATCAGGCCAATAGAGGATAACAGGCCCACAAGAATGGACTTCTTATTTGATGTAATAAAAAGTAAGAATCTTCTATCATATCAACCTAATGAAGGCGTAGGGAATGATCAGTATGCGACATTTCGGTACTTCTATAGTTATTTCAAGGACAAAAAAGAATTGGCATTTCCCAAGATATGGGAAAACGTCGATATGTTGTACAATATATTTGTTCATTGGTATAACGAAATAGAAGTGTACCACTACATAGGATTCTTAATAGTTCACGATCCGGATTGCATATCGGAATTATTGGATGTTTGGCTGAAACCTAATATGACTATTGCTGGCTTCAAGGATGACTTGAAAGTAAGAATCAACAAAATCATTGAACAGAGTGGTTGTAATAATCTGTCTAAACAATACAAATATAATGACGAACGGAATACCGACAAGACAGCGTGTATGCCTGTACTTCTTTTGTTCAATATTCAGAGAATAATCATTCTGAACAGGAATATGAATGAGGAAGCGGAAACTCAAATCTTTAATAAATTTCCATTTTATCTTTTTAAGTTGGAGAAATGGAATGTTGAGCATATTGCCTCTAATACCGACAATGATTTGTCTGACTCTTATTCTCAAAAAGAGTGGCTAAAGACATTCTTGCAGGATCAATCACTGTCGGATGAGAAGAGGAAAATAATCACGGATTTTGTTATGGCGGATAAACCTGATAAGAAGTCGTTTGATGAGATTCGAGTGTCATTGGAAAAGGACCAACTGGAATCTTTGAGAAAAGAAGATCGGATGGATGACAAGATGAAGAATCAAATCTGGAACTTTTGTTTGCTAGATGAGCACACAAATAAAAGTTACGGCAACTCTATATTCCCTGTTAAAAGGCAGATTATTATGGGGAAGGATATGGGAAAGAAATATGTACTTGATGCCCATCTGAACCCCATTGTTGTTCCTAATAACATTGCCTTCGTCCCTGGATGTACAAAAGATGTTTTCATTAAAGCTTATACGGCAAATGATACTTCAAACCGAGAATGGTCTTTAACAGACGCCAAGGCTTATAGAGACGAAATGTATGAATGTATGAGGGGAGAATTTAATGTTCTGATTGATTAAAATCCAGGTCGATATGCAGGAAACTACATTTTGGGGGTTGATAACATCCTCAGACAAGATATGCATTCCTACTATACAGCGTGATTATGCTCAAGGACGTAAGGAGAAAGTGAGTCTCAGGTGTAATTTTCTTAACGCGCTGAAGTCTGCGATGTGTGATGAGAGTAAGCAACTCTCGTTAGATTTCGTGTATGGCGTTGATGACGAAATGATGTTTGTTCCTCTGGATGGGCAACAGCGATTAACGACATTGTGGTTATTGCATTGGTTTATAGCTTATAAGGCTGGCGTTCTACAAGAGGCAAAAGAGCATCTAAAGAAGTTTTCATACGAGACCCGTATGTCTTCATCTGTTTTTTGTCAGAAACTATGTGAACTACAGGCTTCAGAAAACGTGCCTTTGCGTGATTGGATTACTCAGCAAACGTGGTTCTATAATCAATATAAGCAAGATCCGACGATTATGGGAATGCTTAATATGATAGGAGGTACGGATGTTACAGATAAGAGTCCAGATGGATTAGAGAAGCTTTTCAAGGACGATGAATGTAATTATGTGAATTTATGGAAACGGCTTACAGAATCCTCCTGCATTAAGTTTGAAAAGTTGAGCGTAAGTTTAGATGATAGCGATGAATTATATGTGAAAATGAATGCGCGAGGCAGACAACTTACCGACTTTGAAAATTTTAAGGCAGAACTTGTGCGTTATGTTAAGGATGTTGGAATCCTTGATGAGAAAGAATCATTAGCTTTTGCTGCAAAATTAGATGTGGATTGGACCGACATATTTTGGAAAAATAGATGGAAGGATGATTCTACAAATGATGTGTCGATAGACGAGATCTATTTTGCTTTTATCAGACGTTTTGTGCGCCTTGAATGTATAAAAAAATATGATGACTCCTCTCCTCTTATTCAAAGGATATCACGAGACTTCACCAGTTTTGCCCCATACGAAGAGATCTTGGATAAACAGTCTATTCTTGATCTTATTAAGATTATGGATAATCTCAAAGGACAGGAACTGCAATGTAAGTCATCATGGGGAGCAGTCTTTGAATTTGTTCCCAGATATATTGATAGAAAGGAAATAACAACGAATGATGGCACAAGGGGTCTTCTGTTCTATGGGTGTTGCCGTTACCTTCTATGTGGAGAATTCGATGAGAACTCATTTGCCGAATGGAACCGCATATTATGGAATATTTGCGAAAATAGAGCAGATACGTCCTTGTTGAAACCTACAATGCGTGAAATAGACATACTTGCTTCTCATTCACATAATATCTTGGCGTATTTGGCTGGAAATGAAATTGATTGTAATTATAACAAAAAACAACTGCTTGAAGAGCAGAGCAAGGCTCGTCATATTCAACAATATCCATATATAAAAGACTTGGAGAGGTGGGCTTTTTTCAAAGGGGCTATACGCTTCTTGTTTACTGGGCCTGATGGGAATGAGGATTGGAATTCCTTTGAGGAAAAGGCTCGAAATGTAAAGAAACTGATCCCTCAGGAAAGAGAGATCCGCCATACAATTAAACGCTTTGTCCCTTACGTTTCAGAGAACGCTTTACGTGTCGTTTTTCATAAATGGGCTTCCAATAGTGATGAAGACCTGCGTGATATTTTGCTTTATGACCAATCTTTGCCGTACCTTCATAATTTTTTCTTGCAAAACAATAATAAGGAGAGTTCTACTTTGCATAATGATATTCAGGATATATGTGAAAAAGCATATGGTGGAAAGGGCTATCTGCAAAGTGATTGGGAAGAAAGCAAATATATTTGGACAAATTATCGAAAGAGAAGTGGGTATTATGGATGGACTTCTTATGTCGTAGGTGATGAAGCCCATCGTAGAGCTTCAGAAATTCTTCTGTCATTATCTGAAATTGAAATCCACACAGACTTGCAAGGTAGGAAAATCGGTAATCATATACCGTCTTTCTATATTCATTTTCAGTACTCTGGGCATTATTTTACACTTTATTCAAACAATACTGTTTGTATGATGACGGAAAACTGGGAGGACAAGATGCCGAATCCTAATGACCCGCAAGGCTATTATTTCTTAATTAATGACATAAAAACTAAAGAACAATTCATTGAGAGAATAAAAAGCCTGCTAAATAATGATTATGGAAAAGGTTGATATTAACCACGAACTGAAATAGTTGGAAGGAATGATGTTTCAAGAATAATCTATTAACTGCCGCAAAATGGCAACGTGGCGGACTATCTTTGCGAAAAACAAGGTTATGGAGCAAACACGGGACATATTCTTTATGGTGGCGGCGAAGTTCATCATCACGAATAAAACCGCATCGGTAACGGCTTTGCAGAAGCATTTGGAGATTGACTGCGACAGGGCGGCGAGGATTATTTCTGAACTTGAGGAGGCTGGTCTGATAGGACAGCAAGAAGGAAAGACACCTCGAAAGGTGCTGTTCGACAATCTATTGAGTTTTGTAAGGTCGCTGCCGAGGCAAGATGAGGAGATCCGGGAGCACGAATGGATCAAGCACCTGGACTTTTTCTGCCCGGCGCAGATTTACTATTACTTCCACGATGCGGAGGGGCGGCGTTGGTGCATCTATCTCCGGTGGCGTCACTCCGACCCGTGGACGGCGGAGCTTGTCAGGTGCGATGACTCTTGGCACTTCATCACCGATGGGGAGTGGATTAACCTGTTGGAAGAGGCGGAGCACGTCCCCGGAACCGTGACCGACTACTACCGTGAGGATGAATATGAACCCCTTATGGAAGAGGCTCTCAGGGAAGTCAGGACGATGTTCAAAGATCAAGAAATATGAGAATAGTTCACATATCGGACACTCACAATATGCACCGGCTGCTGACGAATCTGCCGGAGGGAGACGTGATTGTGCACTCCGGAGACTTCACGATGGCGGGAACCGAGGGAGAGGCGCTGGACTTTATGGAATGGTTCTGCGATCTGCCGTACAGGCACAAGGTGTTCATCGCCGGCAATCACGACTTCTGCCTTCGCGGGGCGAGGCTAGAGGGGCTTGACGAGAACTGCCACTATCTCTGTAATTCCGGAGTTCAGATCGAGGGTGTCAAGTTCTACGGCGTGCCGATGTTCTTCGAGGATGCGATCAATAGGCGAGTGGGACAGGATTTTATGAATATACCACCGGACACGGACGTTCTCGTCACCCATCAGCCGCCCGAGGATATTCTTGACCTTTCGGATGAGATCCACTATGGTGAGCCTCTTTTGTGGCAGCGCGTGATGCAGGTCCACCCTACGCTTCATCTGTTCGGGCATATTCATAGATCCGTGGGAGTGGAGGAGCGGAACGGGATTGTCTTCTCCAACGGGGCTGTCTGCGGAGAAGTCTATAACCTTGCGAACGCGATGGTTAATGTGCTGACGATCTGATGCGGTCTGGAAACGATAAGCAGCGGTTCCATTCAGAATTATTTGCTTGTAATATCTTAATATTTAATAATATGGAAAACGAAATCACCCCACCGGGCTACCAGCTGCCCCCTTTGGAATTGCTGGATGAATATATTCCCGAAAGCCTAGTGCCGGAAGATGAGATAGCCGGTAGGGTAGAGGCGATCAGGAATATTCTTGAGAGCGGAAAAGTGCGCGTCAAGGACATCCAACCCGTGCCTGGACCGGCGGTGACGCTTTACAAGGTCTATCCGGAGCGGAAAGTCACAATCTCAAAGGTCAGATCGCTTATGATAGGCGTGGCGCTTAACCTGCATTTGAAAGGTGTGCGTGTCATCGCCTTGGAGGATTCCATCGGCATCGAGATTGCCAATGACCACCGTGTGTTAGTGCCGGTGCGTTCGGTCCTGAGTGATGACGCATTCCGGAACAGCAAGGCGGAGCTGCCGGTGGCCATTGGACAGACATTCGGGAACAAAACCGTGGTCTTTGATCTGGCCAAGGCTCCACATCTGCTCATCGCCGGAGCCACAAAACAGGGCAAGACGGAGGCGATTCACGCCATAGTCGCCTCGCTGCTATATTCAAAACGCCCGTCAGAGTTGAAGCTCGTCTTCATCGATCCCAAGGGTTGTGAATGTTCCGCCTACGAGCGTCTCTCCGGATACTATATAGCCTCCTCTATGCCGGGAGAGAAGCCTATCGTGCAGATGACTGCTCATGCAGATAAGACCTTGGCGGCTCTATGTCTGGAAATGGACCACCGCTACGAACTGCTTTCGGGTACCCATACCCGCAACATTCGCACTTACAATAAACGCGTCTCCGAGACCTTGCCTTACATTGTCGCCATCATTGATGAATATGCCGACCTGACCTTTCCTGCACACCGTGATAAGGAGTCCATGAATATGTCTCATAGCATTACAGAATCCATAATCCGCTTGGCGCAGAAGGGCAGAGCCGTCGGCATTCATGTCATCTTGACCACCCAGAGACCGTCAGGAATTACTAGTCTCATCAAGGCAAACTTCCCGACCAGAATCGCCGTCAGGACTATATCCACGACCGATTCATGGATGATTCTTGACACTCCGGGGGCTGAGAATCTTATCGGTAGCGGAGATATGATTTTTCAGATCGATGGCAAAGTGACTCGCCTCCAAGGTGCCTACATAAGTCCTGATGAGACCGACCGCCTGATCTCCTGCTTTGAATCAGACACCGCTTCCTGCACACCATGTTATCTTCCGGGACCCGATCTTGATCCAGAACATATCTGATAGTGGCTCTGCAACTTGGAAAATGGTGGAGGCTAACTTGATGATAACCAGTATAATGAATATACCTGCTCCTTGCGCTGTCGGTGGGGAGCAGGTGCGCTTTATCTCTTGATTGTCAGAATGTTGTCCTCCACTCCAGAATGAAGTTCCTTTTGTTCGATGGCACACTTGTGGGTGGCCGGTCTGGTAAATTCAAAAATAGCGGCGTGATCGGGATGTCCGCCTCGCCGCTATCGTTCTGCTGAATATTTTTTAACACAGGCAGATCTGCTTCTTGATCTGTTTCTCTTTCCGATCGACCAGTTCCCTCCAGAGGCACGAGTCCTTGAAGTCGCAGGCCGGGATCCTGTCGGAATATTTTCGGACGAACTCCTCTGTCCCCAGCTTCTCGCAGCAGCTCCAGTTGTTGATGAGAGCCTTCCAGTTGATGTAGTCGGCGAACTGGTCGATGAGTTCGAGGGTGAGGCAGTTGTTGTCCGAAAGTGCCTCCCAGTTCCATTTGTCTTTGAACTTCTCCAGCAACTCAGCGGAGACGTTCTCCTCCTTGATGCTCCGTGAGAGTGCTGTCCAGTCTAGCTTCCTCTTGAATTTCTCAAGCATCTGGCCGGTCCAGAAAATGTTGGAGTTGCCCGAAACCTCTTTCCAGTCAAGCTTGTCGCCATACTTCTCCAGCTGTGCCTCGCTGAACGGAAAGTTCCCTGAAATGTTGCTCCACGCCTCTGTGTCCATCATCTGGGCGACAACGCCCTCGCATAAATTGATCTTTTCCATACTCGTTTTGTTTTTTTGTTGGTGCAAAGAAACATATTTCTGATGCAGAAATGTGGCAGTATGGTAAAGTTGCATTCAATGAATACCTTCAAGAGGGCAGACCATAAGAAAGATTACAGGATTTTCATCGCGATCGCCGCGCAGGCCTCGGCATCGGCCAGGGCATGATGGTGGTTCGTGAGATCGTACCCGCAGGCGGCAGCGACAGTCTGGAGCTGATGGTTTGGCAGAGTGCATCCGAAGAGTTGGCGTGAGGCTGCCAGTGTGTCAAAAAACTCATAGTCCGGATAGTCCATCTGATAGACCTTGAAGACGCTCTTCAGGCAACCCTCGTCGAACCGGCTGTTGTGAGCCACAAGCGGAAGGCCTTCGATCAGCGGCTCGATCTTTTCCCAGACGAAAGGGAACACTGGTGCGTCATCCGTGTCCTCCGGTCCAAGGCCGTGAACCTGCTGGCAGAACCATTGGTAATATTCAGGCTCTGGGTGGATCAGACTGTAGAAACTGTCCACGATCTTCCCACCACGGACAACCACAACGCCAACGGAGCACACGCTGCTCGGACACTCGTTGGCCGTCTCGAAATCAATAGCTGCAAAATCTGTCATTAATATTCAAGCTTCTCTATTGTAAGGTTCCTGAGCCAGTCGGAGGGTTTGGTGCGCTTCGGCAAGCTCAGCGACAGTGCATATTCATAATTTTTCCTCGTCAATGAAGGGAACACGTCTTCATCTGGCAATGGAAATCCCATATCGCGAGGCCATTTCGGCGACTTCGTCAGAAATCCTTTCTCGTAATTTGACCGGCTCCAACACCTCCACGTCCGCTCCATGTGATAGAATCTCCTGCACGAAATCGAAGGTCGGGGCGATGTGGTAGCTGAAGACCGAACTTCCGTCCTCTTGTACCTTTTCCTTTTGCGACCCGTGCAGCGGCAGCGTCCGGAAGTACTTGACCTGATCCGGCACGACACGGATCTTGATGTCTTCAGGTGCTTCTCCGATGATGACGCCGAAATAGTCGCGGAAATATTCCTCGGCATTGAACCCTTTCGGGAGTTCGAACCGTTCCTCCAGCTCCTCCATGTCCACGAACCTGTCCAGTGAATATATTCGTAAACCCAAGTCGCTGTCGCCGAGCAGGTACCACCTTTGTTTGAAGTGCTTGACGCAGTATGGGCTGACATTGAAGTAGTGCGGCTCCGGGTGGCGGAAACTCTGGTAGCAGAGGCTGATGACTCTGGAGTCACGCATCGCGCTGATGATGTCCGTCAGGAATCTCTCGCTTGAGGGAACCTTCTCCATGAGTATGCGGTCCTTCATGTCGGCATTCTCATGCAGCACATTGTTGAGGCATAGCGTGTGCAGCATCCAGTCGCCTGTCTCGTCGCTTCCGACATTCGAGTGTCCGATGTAGAACCCGAGGCTCCTGTCGTTCAGAATCTCTATCCCGAACATCTCGGCAATCGCGTCCTTGTGGTTGAAGAACGTTCTTTCCGACAGAGGTTCCCCCGTCTCATTCAGCGGACTGCGCCTCCACGCTTCGCTGATCTCCTTGAAGGAGACATACTTCCTTCGGTTGATCAGATCAACCAACCAGATGTATCTCTTGAAAAAATTCTTTGCCATAATCCATGAATATTTTAAGTCCAGACAAAATAACCACATCGCTTTATCAAAGTTGTTATGCTGAGGCTTATTGAGTACAAAGATAATTCTTTTGACTGAATAGATGTGGCAGTTATACACTGCTTGGATCCGGTTATCTATATGTTTCGGTACGTTCTGTTCTAAGTCATAACACAGTGTTTCTCGTATAAAGAAGAGGTAGAAGTGGATAGTTCCCGTTTTTCTAACTGGGAATTATTCCGGGTTTTGAAAGGGTAAAATCGGGACTTTTTCCGAGTGTTGATAACTTTTCGGAGAAGGTGGCTTTGCGGGGATAGGGTTTTTCGGTATCTTTGTATTGGTGCAATTCGCTCAGGTGAAGGGGAACGTTACCCTTATCCCGGGGAGAATTGTTTGGTTTTGAAAAATTGACTTGTCGCTATGGCCTTTGTTCACCTTCATGTCCACACACAATACTCGATTCTTGACGGTTTCTCGACAATCTCGACACTGTTTGACAGAGCCGAGGAGATGGGAATGCCGGCCCTGGCCATCACTGACCATGGTAACATGTACGGAGTCAAGGAGTTTTTCAAGTTCGCCAACAAGCACTTGGACAAGGCTACCGGACATTTCAAGGTCAAGCCGATCATCGGCTGCGAGGTCTATGTGACCCGCCACTACGACCCGAAGATCAAGGACAGCGAGCATCGGGCATATTACCACCTCATCCTGCTGGCCAAGAACTTCGAAGGGTACAAGAACTTGATGAAGATCGTGTCTCTGGGGCACATCGAAGGACTTTACTACGGCAAGCCGAGGGTCTCGCATGAGATTATCGAGAAGTACCACGAGAACCTTATCTGCTGCTCCGCCTGCCTTGCGGGCGAGATCCCTAAGAACATCGTCGACGGAAAAATGGACGAGGCGAGGAAGGCGATCGAGTGGCACAGGAATATATTCGGAGACGACTACTACCTAGAGGTGATGCTCCATAAGACGGAGGTCCCGGGGCTGTCGCTGGAGGTCTATGAGGAGCAGAAGATCAGCAATGAGGGAATATTCCAGCTCGCTAAGGAGATGGGTGTCAAGGTTGTGGCCACAAATGATGTCCACTTCGTCAACAAGGAGGACGGCCCGGCGCACGACCACCTCATCTGCCTGAATACGGGCAAGAAGATCAACGAGGAGCCTCGTCTGCACTACACGCAGCAGGAATATCTCAAGAGCGAGGAGGAGATGGCTGCCCTGTTCCCGGAGCATCCTGAAGTGCTGGAGAACACCTTGGAGATTGCCTCGAAGGTTGAGGAATATCAGATCGACCGTGACCACGTGCTTCCCAAGTACCAGATCGACCAGGCCTTCCTTGACGATCTGGACAACTATCTGGAGATGTACAAGGATGTCATCGAGGTCGGCAAGTGCGACAAGAAGGGCAATTACCGGGGCGATGAGTTCTGCAAGTCGGTTGCCTATCTCTGCCACATAACCTATGAGGGTGCAAAGAAACGCTATGGTGAAACGCTCAACGCTGAGCAGGCCGAGCGAATCGACTTCGAGCTCAAGACCATCTGCCGAATGGGTTTCCCGGACTACTTCCTGATCGTGCAGGACTACATCGCGGCATCGAGGGCAAAGGGGAGCATGGTCGGTCCTGGCCGTGGTTCCGCCGCCGGTTCCGTGGTGGCGTATTGCTTGGGAATCACCAATCTGGATCCGATCAAGTACCAGCTCCTGTTCGAGCGTTTCCTGAATCCGGACCGAATCTCGATGCCGGATATCGACGTGGATTTCGAGGACCTGTCCCTTGCCCATAAATATGTCGAGGACTCCTACGGCAAGGATCACGTATCCCGAGTCATAACCTTCGGTACGATGCTTGCCAAGGGAGCCATCAAGGACGTGGCGCGAATCCACGACTTGTCAATTGATGAGTCCAACCGCCTGTCCGGAATGGTGCCTGACCGTCTCAGCGAGAAGGTAGAGAAGGAATATCTCTTCAATCCTAAGCTGGATGATTTGAAGTCTGGATTCAAGGTGGTGGAAAAGGACGTCGAGGTCGATGATCCTGACAATCCGGGTCAGAAGAAAACGGTCAAGAAGACCTATCAGAGGGGAATGGAGGACACGGATGTCAAGATCACCCTTAAGAATTGCTACCGGCTTGTGCCTGAGTTCAAGGAGGAATTGGAGAACGGCACGGAACAAGTCAAGGAGGTCCTGAAATATGCCCTTCAGTTGGAGGGCTGCATCCGTCAGGTCGGAATGCACGCCTGCGCCACAATCATCGGACGAGGCAATCTGACCGACTATATTCCTATCTGTCTTTCGATGGATAAGGAGTCCGGGCAATATGTCTGGACCTCGCAGTACGATGGCCACTACATCGAGGAAGTCGGAATGCTCAAGATGGACTTCCTGGGGCTCAATACCCTGTCCATCATCCATAAGTGCCTTGACAACATCAAGCTGCGCTTCGGGACGGACATCGACATCGAGGCGATTCCGATTGACGACAAGCCGACTTACGAACTCTACGGCCACGGTGACACGGACAGCGTCTTCCAGTTCGAATCCGAGGGCATGAAGACGTGGCTCCAGAGGCTGCATCCGGAGCGTTTCGAAGACCTTATCGCGATGAACGCCCTCTACCGGCCAGGTCCTATGGACTATATCCCGGACTTTGTGGACAGAAAACTGGGCCTGAAGCCTATTGAATATGACCTTCCGGAGATGGAGGAGTTCCTGAAGGACACCTATGGTGTGACGGTCTATCAGGAGCAGGTGATGCTTCTTTCCCAGAAACTGGCCGGATTCACGAAAGGCCAGGCGGACAAACTCCGTAAGGCGATGGGTAAGAAACAGATCGCCATCCTGAACGAGCTCAAGGACAAGTTCATGGAGGGCGGAAAGGCCAATGGCCATCCGGAGAAGATGCTGGCCAAGATCTGGAAGGACTGGGAGAAGTTCGCCCAGTACGCCTTCAACAAGTCCCACGCCACCTGCTATGCCTGGGTGTCTTACCAGACCGGCTGGTTGAAGTGTCACTATCCGGCTGAGTTCTTCGCCGCCAACCTCTCCTGCAACCTGTCGAACATGCCGGAGATCAAGAAGATCCTCACAGACTGCAAGGCTCACAAGATCAAGGTTTTGAACCCGGATGTCAACGAGTCATATTCACATTTCACCGTGAACAAGGAGGGCAACATTCGTTTCGGCCTGAAAGGAATCAAGAGTTTTGGCTCCAATGTGGCGGAGGCGATCATCGCGGAAAGAACCGCCAACGGAACTTACGCCGACATATTCGATTTTGTTGAGAGGCTTGGTAACTCGTTGGGTAGAAAAGCGATAGAGTGCCTTGTATATTCAGGAGGCTTCGATTCGTTCGGCATTCAGCGCAAGCAGTTCTTCATGCCTTGCCGCAGCGGAAACCTGTTCATCGATGAACTGGCGAGGTACGCTACCCTTTACAGTCAGGATGCCGCCAATTCCGCTGCCTCTCTTTTCGGCGAGGTGGAGGAGATGAAGCCTGTGCGTCCGGAAATCCCTGAAATGGCCGGAGCGGACGATGAATTCGAGTGGCTGCAGAAGGAGAAGGAATATGTGGGGATGTATATCTCCTCACATCCTTTGGACAAGTATGCGTTTGAGATGGAGAGTTTTACGAACTGTGAACTCGCCAATCTGAACAAGCAGGTGGCTGAATGCGAGGCTTCCAAGAAGAAGATGAAGGTCGCGATCGCCGGTTTGGTGACTGAATACAGCACTTTGACCACGAAGACCGGCAAGCCATATTCAAAGACTAAGCTGGAGGATTACAGCGGAGCCTACGAGCTGGCCCTGTTCGGTCGTGACCACGAGGCCTTCATGAGTTACATGAAGCCTCACGAGAGCCTTTACATTGAGGGTGACATCGAGGAGAAATATTTCATCAAGCCGGAGGAACGCGCCCAAGGCAAGACTTCGCCTTATGCTTTCAGGGTGAAGAAGATAATGCTTCTTGGTAATGTCAACGAGACGATGCTGAACGCGTTCTCAATCAGCATCACCACCCCTATGCTCACCGAGAAGTTCCGCAAGGATCTTGTGTCCTTGGTGCAGGCCAACCGTGGCACAGTCCCTCTCAAGATGTACCTTTACGATCCGCAGACCAAGTACAAGATCGAGTTCCATTCCACCAAGTACAAAGTCGCCGTCACCACCGAGCTCGTCTCCGCCCTGAAGCTCCTCGGGGTCCAGTGTTCATCAGTCAGAAAATGATGTATAACGCGCCAAATCGAGCGAAAAGTAATCGATTTGGCGCGTTTTGAATACTGAAAGTGCGCCAAATCTCTCGATTTTTGATAGATTTGGCGCACTTTCGGCTTGCCTAATTGAATATAATTGCATATTTTTGCATGTGTTAAGTATGCAAATATGAGTGACTTGATAGGAAGACAACAGGAACGGAGACTGTTGGAGCAATACATTGAAAGTCCGAAATCGGAGTTTATCGCCATTTTCGGACGTCGCCGAGTGGGAAAAACGTATCTGATCACAGAGACTTTCAAGGATCGACTGGCCTTTGACATGACCGGGGTTCTGGAAGGTGACAAGGAAGATCAGATGGCAAGTTTTTTCCTTTCCATTCAGAAGGCTGGCTATAGTGGCGCGAAACCTAAGACTTGGGTAGAGGCTTTTGAAGCCTTGAAGGCCGTTTTGGTCCCGACCTTGGCAAAGGGAAAGACTGTCATATTCATTGATGAGTTGCCTTGCCTTGACACTCCGAGGTCTGGTTTGATCAAGGCGTTGGATCTGTTCTGGAACGGTTGGGCAAACCGTCAGAAGAATGTGAAACTGATAGTCTGCGGCTCGGCCACAACTTGGATGGTTGACAATATCATTGACAATCATGGAGGGCTTCACAACAGAATTACGCACGAATTGCACCTGCACCCGTTCACGCTTGGCGAGACAGAAGAGTACTTGAAAGTGAATGGTTTCCGTTGGAACAGACTGTCCGTCGCCCAGACCTATATGATTCTGGGCGGCATCCCGTACTATCTGAGTCTGCTCGATAAAGGGCAGAGTCTCACGGAAAACATTGACAGGTTGTTCTTCTCCTCGGACGCTGAGTTGCATCGGGAATATGATCGCTTGTTCAAATCATTGTTCCGTAATCCGCAGCCGTATATGAAGATAATCCAGTTGCTTTCATCAAACCGCAGAGGATTGACCAGAAACGAGATCAGTGAGAAACTTGGCAAGGAGACCGGAGGGCATCTGAGCAAGATGTTGGAGAACCTGGAAAACTGTGACTTTATACGCAAGTACAGTGTCAAGGAGAAGAATATCAATTCTAAGAATGGAATATACCAGCTTGTAGATTTTTTCACCCGTTTCCATAATGACTTCTGTGTAAAAGGCACAACGGATGAGCATTACTGGAGCAATATGCTTAACACCCCGAAACAGAACACTTGGTACGGTCTGGCTTTCGAGAGGCTCTGCCAGGCGCATATTCCACAGATAAAAAGAGCTCTCGGCATTGACCGGATCCACACTGAATATTATTCATGGAGAAGTAAGGAAAGCAAGCCTGCCGCTCAGGTCGATCTTATCATCGAACGTGCCGATCAGATCACGAACTTGTGCGAGATCAAGTACAGCAGGGCTGAATATTCCATTGATTCAGAGGAAAATATTAAACTTCAAAACCGTATCGCTGATTTTGAGCGTGAGACCGGAACTCGTAGTGCCGTCAACTTGACTTTCATCACAACATTCGGCCTCAAGTCCAACATCTATTCCTCTGATATTCATTATCAAGTGCGGTTGGATGCCTTGTTCGCCAATCTGGAATGATGACGACAGAATGGCCTTACAGTTAATAATGACTGTGGAAGGGTTTTTGATGATGGATTTCTTTTATATATATTTGTGAAAATCGAACATTATGAAAAGTGATTCATTATTAGCGTTTGTCGCGGGGGCGGCTGCCGGGCTGACCTTGGGACTTTTGTTCGCTCCGGAGAAGGGCGAGGATACTCGCAGGAAGCTGAAAGAGACCGCTGGTGATGCGGCTGACTCTGTCAAAGCGCGCGCAAGGTTGGCGAGAATGGAACTCGATGACCTGAAGGCCGAGTTGAAAGACAGGACGGAGGATCTTAGGGAAGATGTCAGAATGAAGATCTTTGAGCGTTTGGAGAAACTGGAGAGCGCTCTTCAGAAGGACATTGAATATGCCGAAAGGCAATCTGAAAACGCCTGACGATGAGTGAGTTCACAAAACCGATAGAGGATCTCGGCAAGAATACGGCGGATTATGTCGAGGCCAGGATCGATGACTTGAAGTTGAGAACGGCCAAAGGACTTTCCCTGACGCTCGGCAAGCTGCTTTATATGCTGCTTGTGCTTTTTATTGTGTCCGTTATCTTGACGGCTCTGGCCATCGGAGGTGTGATGTGGATAGGGGAGTTGATTGGCAGTTACGCTGCCGGGGCCGGGATAGTGGCTGCCGTTTTCACGCTGATTCTTGCTGTCGTTATTTTACTGAGAAAGAGGCTGTTCCGCAATACTTTCGTACCGATGTTCATCAAACTGTTCTTTGACGAGGACAAATAGAAAGCCATGAGATATTCAGAAATCAAGACGATGGACGAGCTGGAAGCGGCTCAGAAGGATGTCTGTGAGCGACTTAACCGCAGAGAATATGTCATGCGTGAGTCCCTGTCGGATGTCAGGGAGGCACTCACACCGTCCAACCTGTTGCTCTCCGGCCTGAGGAATATTTCGGCGTTCCTGCCGGTAGAAAGAATGCTTCTTGTCGCGGTGAGAATATTCAAGCGCAAGTTATTCAAGTAATTACGGTCATGTTCGTTTAATTATGATATGAGCATATTCAAGGAAAGGATTGAGTCTGTTCGGGCGATGATGCGCTCGAAGGGTTGGGATGCTGTCATAGTGACGGGGAATGACCCTCACAACAGTGAATATTCCGCCGCGCGTTGGCATCAGGTCGCATGGCTCTCCGGCTACACGGGGGAGGGCGACCTTGTCATCACGGAGGATCACGCCGGGCTTTGGACAGACACCCGCTATTTCATTCAGGCGTCGAAACAACTTCCGGCCGCGGGAGTGGAGCTGCATAAGACACGTGTCCCGGGACAAGTGCTTATCCCAAAATGGCTTGCTGATCATTTCGCTGACTTTTACGAGGTTTGTGTCGCTGTTGACGGGCTTTGCATAGCGGCTTCTTTCGTGGAAGAAATTCAGGATGCTGTGGGTGTGAAAGTCCGTTTTGTCAACGCGCCTGATATGCTGGAAGTTTTGTGGACTGACCGTCCGGAAATTCCTAAGACCCCGATAATCACACTTGGGATCGAACAGGTAGGCTGGTCAAGGGCGCAGAAGGTCAGATGGCTGCGCAAGTGGATGGCCGAACACGGTCATGATGCTGTCCTGCTTACCGCTTTAGACGAGATAGCGTGGATGCTGAATGTCCGGGGACAGGATGTGGCTTATAACCCTGTGGTGATGTCGTACCTTCTTGTTACTCAGGATAATGTACTCTGGTTCGCACGCAAAGGACCGATTCCGGACGACGATGGCGAGACAGAGGACAGCTTCCGAGAACTGACGGCGGACGGAGTTAACATTCAGGAATATTCAGATGTGGAGACCGCACTTTCTAACCTTGTGGACGGCAGCTACATCAAGACCCTGTTTGTTGATCCTACTACCTTGAACTACAATCTGTACAGTATTCTGGAGGACAATTCGCCTCAGTCAATCGTTTTCGGCACGTCCCCGGTCGGTCTGCGCAAATCGGTCAAGAACGATGTCGAGATCGCCGGAATGAAGGAGGCTCACCTTGAGGACGGCGTAGCTATGGAGCGTTTCCTCCACTGGCTACAAACCTCAATCGAGGCGGGCGATGCGATCAATGAATATGAAGCCTCGTTGAAACTGCATGAGTTCCGCAGTGAGATCGAGGGTTTTCGTGGCGAGAGTTTCGAGACGATTTCCGCTTACGGTCCGAACGCCGCCTTGCCGCACTACGTCACACCGGAGGAGGGTTCGGCTGAGATTTACGCCGAGGGGCTTTACTTGTGTGATTCCGGAGGGCAGTACCTGTTCGGAACCACGGACATCACCAGAACTGTTCCGCTTGGACCGTGCTCCCAGTTGGAGAAGGAGGACTATACGTTGGTCTTGAAAGGTCACATAGCCTTGTCCCAAGCCGTTTTCCCTAAAGGGACGGCCGGTTGCCAGGTGGATGTCTTGGCCCGCGAGCCTCTTTGGAACGCAAAGCGTAATTTCGGCCACGGAACCGGCCACGGTGTCGGATTCTACCTCAATGTCCACGAAGGTCCGCAGGACATCCGCCAGAACTTCAACCGTCAGGCTCTCCTTCCCGGAATGATCACAAGCGATGAGCCGGGAATATACCGGGAAGGTAAGTTCGGCATCCGTCATGAGAATCTGATCCTTTGCGTGGAAGCCGGGGAGAACGATTTCGGTCACTGGCTGAGATTCGAGCCGTTGACCCTCTGTCACTTCGACACCTCGATCATCATCAAGGATCTTCTCAACCGCTCCGAGATCGAGTGGCTGAACGCTTATAATGAGCGTGTTTTCCGCACCCTTTCCCCACGCCTCACCCAAGAGGTCGCCGCTTGGCTTCGTCAGAAGACCCTCCCGATTTAATGCATTGTCGTTAAGTTATAAGCCACAGTAGCCTCTAACCTGAATTTTGCACGTTACCAAAATTCAGAACAGAGGCTCCTGTGGCTTTGGAAAGATTACTGTGGAGGCTGAAAAATGCTTTCGTCTCCACAGATGTTACGGATTTTCAGGCGTAGAGGGCGTTCGTCGGATGTGATGCTTCCGTCCCAGAACGAGTTTGTTTTCTTTCCGTTTTTTATAACATAGCCGAGCCGGTCTATCTTGATTTCGGAATCACTGTGCCAAGGTGCGGCCTTGTCGGCTGAAGTGCAGTCAAGGCTCAGCATCTCAATCGCTTCCAATCCTTCCTCGCTCAACTGGATCGGATTGAATTCGACGTTTTTGCCTTTGGAGATTTCGATAAGATACTGCTGTCTTGTCTTCTCGTTGACCTCATCGATCTTACGCCAGACTCTGTCACTATGGAAGGTTAGAATGTTCGTTTTCCAGATGTTCAGGACACCATCTTTGTCCTTTCCGACATTGAACCTGACATTGTCCTCAGCGACCACGTCGTCTAGGACTCTTTTCAGATCTCTAAGCTCAACCTCAATCAAGGTGTCGTTGCTTTCTTTTATGTATTTCTCCAGTTCGGGACGGTCGTGGATGTCAATATAATAGACGATGACTTTTTTTGTGTCGTCCGGAAGCTCCGGTATGGCTTCCTTTATGATTGGGGCGATGGAACTGATGTCCAGCACTCTGGAGGAGCTGTCCAGAAGATTCGGAAGGTGGACAGGCATCCAACCGGATTCCAGATCCTCTATGCTTCCGGACCAGAGAGGGTTAAGCCCTGTCTCTTCTCTAAACCCAGGGATCAGGCTCTTTAGTTTGTCCATTGTCTGGACAGGGTTTCTGAACAGGGCGATTCCGTCTTTGACTTCCAGCACATCAAATCCGGCTTCGGAGGCTTTCAGTCTGTCCCTTGCGGTCTGGATGCTGTTGATGTTGATGTCGCAGTGGATGAACCGTCTACCGAGGCGGTTTGCCACAGCGGCCGTCACCCCGCTTCCGCCGAAGAAATCCGCCACGACCATCCCTTCATCGCTGCTGGCCTTGATGATCCTCTCCAGTAAGGCTTCCGGCTTCTGGGTGGCGTAGTCCACCCGCTCTTGTGCCTGGGAATTAACAGGGTTCAGGTCTGTCCACATAGATTGTGCTGGCATTCCTGGAAGCTCATCTAAGTACATTTTTGATCTAATTCCACCTTTGGATGTAAAATGAAGACGATTTTCCTTATCTAACCGTTTCATGGTGTCTAATGGGCAACGCCACAGGGATTTAACACCTTTGTATTCATATTCATAGCCGCCACCTTGCAATCCTTTTGCGGTTAGATTACCACTATCCCATTTACGCCCGTCTTCGTCAGATTGGGAAAAACGTGACAGATAGGATTCGTCATATTCTTGGAATACAGTATTGAATGTGTATGTTTGTCCTTTGGTATAGAAGAAGATAGTGTCAAAATTGTTTCCGTAAAACTCGGCGTCTGAATGAGCTGTACTTCTTTTCCATACAATCTCATTTCTGAAGTTCTCTTCCCCGAAGATCTCGTCCATCAGAATCTTCACATAATGTCCTATGTGCCAGTCCAGATGCACATAGATGCTTGCGTTCTCACTCATGACGGCCTTGATCGCCGTCAAATTCTCGTACATCCAGTTGAGGTAGCGTTCCTTGTCCCAGATGTCCCCGTACATCTTCTCCTCGAAGGACCTCAGCTCGTCGTACTCCAATTCTTTCTCAGCTTGCGCTATCGCATCCGCTACCTTGGGATTCCGCCTGATGTACACTTTCTTGGAGTAGTCCGCGCCACTGGCGAATGGAGGGTCGATATAAACCAGATCCACAGTCTCTCCCTTGTCCTTAAGGTAGGCGCAGGCGGAAAGACATTCGCCTCTTATCACAAGATTGTCATCGGGATTGCTCCCGACCTCTTCAATTTTTTCAACCTCAAACAGCGGCATTCCACGCTGGATGTGCGTGAACACCTCGCCGTTGTCCTTGTACTTCAACACCCTGCGCGTCCTTGCAAAATTGTCAAGAATAGCCTGTCCTTCAATTGGTTCCGGGTAGTATGGAATATATTTGACTGCCATTTCTCGCTATGTTTAATCCTTGAAAAATTCTGTGATGGTCTTGTTCAGTAACGATAGTCTGCTGTCTTTGCCCAGAGTGTCCTCAAGGTAAACAAACCTGAATCTGTCGTAACCTGACTTTGAGTTGTTCTGAGGGATGAAATATTCATCCATAAAGTGCCGACGGTCGTTGAATTTCGCCGCGAAACCCTCTCCCTTTGTCTCGATGATCGCCACTTTGTGAATCTGTCCCTCTTTAGTTCGGCTGATCATCAGGAAGTCAGGGGTGTATTTGCCGAGATATTCCCACTTTCCGCCGCTTTTCCTGTAGCAGTTGATCTTGAATTCCGTCAGGGTGTCGTCTCCGTTGAAATAGACCTCAAGCTTCTTCTCTTTGATGAGAGGAAGAAGCTCTTCCGTGAAAACTGTCCTTTCAAGACCACTGTCAAAATGATAAGGAAGATAGTGGTAGGTCTGTTTCCTTTCAGGATGTTTTTCTGAAAGATCAGATGTGACTATACCTCGTTTGGCCAGCAATTGTATGGCGGCTTTCTCCTCGGGAGAGAGCTCCGGTGGCGATGGTTTCCTGTCTTCCGCCAGAATCTCTTCCACTGTTTCCGCATCCGGATAATAGATGTCGGAATCAGAGGCATTATTCACGTCGGTAAGGTTGTCTATCCTAAGTAGTTCGGCTTCCTCCGGCACAATTTCCTCACGGACGCTCAAAGTCCTCAATGGGACGAAAGCCTGCCTGATCAATGAGCGGATGGCCTCGTGATCATACTCTGGATTAAGCGCTGAATATGTCCCATAAGGGATGGTGATTCTTTCGAAGATCTTTTCAAGGCAGGCACGGTGGCGATACAGTTCGTCCATAGGAAGCGTACCGAAACTTTCCTTATGAATCTTGTAAACCCAATCGTTGAACGTGGTCTGTTCAACAGAGGTTTCGCTGTTCTTGCGGACATTCAGTATCTTGCCTGTCAGATCCTGTTCGTGGATAAGGCTGGTGTCGGAATTGACGAGGATGTTTTCGGCCTTAAGTCTGGCCTGAGTGTCAGCCTGATTCTCGACAACCTCATTGCCGTAGCTTATCCTGAGTTGATGGTAACTGATTTCCGGGAGCTTAAGCACATCCATTCGGGAAACTCTTCTGATGTGATGCGCACTTCCTTCCGCTGCCTTTCTAAACTCTTCAAGAGTAATGTTTTGCTGTTGCTTCAGCTGCTTGTTGAGAGTGTCTGCGTTGAACTTGTTCAGCCATATTATGGCTGTTTCGTCAGCGTTGTGCTGAACTTCCCTGAGACATCTGCAGCTTGTCTGTAGGACCATATTCGTAGGGCACACACCCTTTTGTGGCAGAATGACCCCGGTGAGGCTTCGGCAATCCCAGCCTTCTTTGCCTATCTGCACAAGAAGAACAACCCTGACTTTGGAAAATGGTTTGTCAAGGGTGGAGAAAGAAACCTCTGAACCCTCCGGAACAGGATAGGCTTTGTTACCGCCGTGATATTTCAAAATCGCTTCCGTCGGGTTCAATCCAAAAGAGGACACGATCTGAGCTACAAGAGGATAGACAACCTCTTCCAGATTCTCGATCTTGCCGCAATAGATGGCCAGCTTGGCGCATATTCCATTTGCATATTCAGTGTCTTTATAACTTCTCATAAAGTCCGTGACACCGTTCTGAATGATTACCGTCTGCTCATTATCAGCAAATCTGATGACGGGCCGTTTGAGAAAATTGCCTACCCCTTCTATCAATGGATAGTGATAGACGACGTTGGTGATGTCTGAGTTTTTGATTGACAAACCATTAGCCAAAGGCACATTTTCGGCTTTTTCAAGATAAGGTGTGCCCGAGAATCCGAGGATTGAGTTGAAATTGTTGAGTTTGCCCCATTCCGTCACGACCTTGCGCAGTTTGATCTCACTGTCAGTCGCATGGTGCACCTCATCAATGATGACAGCCAGATTTGGAATCCGGCCTATGATTTCTCGAAGCTCATTGGCCTGTTTGATCTCTTGCGAGTCAATTGTGTCCAAAACCCCAACGCCTTCATTTTTGTCCATCTTGTCAAGGATGACCTTTTCGGCATTCGTTACAGCAACGAGTCCCATCAAGGTGTCAAAAGGTTGGTGAGCACTGATCTTGCGGGCGTTGGGATTTCTGGTGATGTTGCTTTTTCGCGCGCTCTTGGATTCATCCAGTACCTCGAATGTGATTATTCTTTTGATTTGCGAGGCGGCAGGGTCAGGAATCACCCACGTCGGATCAAACTCGATGATGTGTCTGAGGCTTGGCACAATAGAGGATTTCAGTCCGGAGGGAGCCATAATCAGGAAGTTGTGCGCGAACTCTTCCGCATCGGGTTCCTTGATCGCAAAGTAAAGGTTCAGGTAGATAATCGCCGACATCAGGAACGTTTTTCCCGCTCCCATCGGAAGGCTGAAAATGTAGTCAGTGTAACTTACATTATAGAAGATGTTCTTGAATACACTTTCATAGTCGATGCTTTCAGGGTTGAAGCGTATCTCTTTCTCAAGTTCCGGTGCGATCTGTCTTCCGTTCCGGTCTTTCAGCAATGAATATTCATACAATGCCTGAGCCGCCGGATTCTCTTCCATGAATATCCTCGCCTTCTGAGTGAGTTCGGTCTTACTCAGATCAACACCGTTGAACATCCCGGAAGAGAACAACTGCCAGAGGGGCTTGTTCTTACATTTTATTTTCAGAAAAAGGTATGTTTTGACAGCCTCGATCTGGGCGTCACGAAGTTTCCCTTTCTCTTCAATGTAACGAGTAAGATTTCCAACCGTGCAGTCCTTGGATTTCAGCCATTCGTCTCTTTTCCTCTCTATAAGTCTGTAGAACATAGTCGTTTTTCATCTGCATACAAAGATAACGAAAGCACTTTTCAGTTGGAAATTTTACGTGTGGTTTTTCTTGAATTTAGTCCGTGGCACTTAAGTAATTGATTCTGAATATAAAAAGACAATGTCCTGGTGAGAAAAACAGCACTAGGACATTGCTTTATTATTCTGAAAATCAAAATGTTATCCGCCACGGGTCTGAAGCCCCCCCTACTTGTTCAGCGCATCAGCGGACTTGATGTACTTGGCGAGTTCGGCGTCGGAGACATGGAAGTTCTGCATTTCACCGGAGAGGTACTGGTCGTAAGCGCTCATATCCACGAAACCGTGCCCGGAAAGGTTGAACAGAATCGTCTTCTCCTCGCCGGTTTCCTTGCACTTGAGGGCCTCATTGACAGTAGCGGCGATGGCATGACAGGATTCCGGCGCAGGGATGATGCCCTCGGTCTGTGCGAAGAGTATTCCTGCCTTGAATGCGTCAAGCTGCTCGATGTCAACCGCTTCCATATAACCATCCTTCATCAGTTGGGACATAATCACGCTAGCCCCGTGGTAACGAAGTCCGCCCGCATGGATGGTGGCCGGCTTGAAATCGTGTCCGAGAGTGTACATCGGCAGAAGCGGAGTCATACCTGCCTCGTCACCGAAGTCATATTCAAACTTACCCCTTGTGAGTTTCGGACATGAATAGGGTTCAGCCGCCACGAACCGTGTCTTTTTGCCTTCCTGAATATTATGCCTCATGAACGGGTAGGCGATGCCGCTGAAGTTCGAGCCGCCGCCGAAGCAGGCCACAACGATGTCGGGATATTCCCCGGCCATTTCCATCTGCTTTTCGGCCTCCAGTCCGATGACGGTCTGATGCAGGCAGACGTGGTTCAGGACGGAGCCGAGGGTGTACTTACAGTTCGGGGTGCTGACAGCCAACTCAATGGCTTCTGAGATGGCGCATCCGAGGGAACCCTGATCGTTAGGATTGGCTGTGATGATGTCCTTCCCGGCTCTTGTGGACATTGACGGGGATGGGGTGATCGCCGCGCCGAATGTCTGCATAATTGACCTTCTGTAAGGCTTCTGCTGGAAGCTGACCTTGACCATGTAAACGGCGCAGTCTATGCCGAATTTCTTGGCCGCGTAGGAAAGCGCGCCGCCCCATTGGCCGGCTCCGGTCTCGGTGGTGATATTGGTGATGCCCTGCTCCTTGGCGTAATAGGCTTGCGCCAGCGCGGAGTTCAGCTTGTGGGATCCGGCAGGGGAGACACTCTCATTCTTGAAATAGATGTGAGCCGGAGTCCCGAGCGCGGCCTCAAGGTCGTAAGCCCTCACCAGAGGTGTGCATCTGTAGCCGGCGTACTGTTCGCGGACCGGCTCGGGGATAGGGATCCACTCATCTGTGGTGTTGAGTTCCTGGTCGGCGCAGGCCTTGCAGAAGATAGGGTAGAGATCCTCTTCCTTCAACGGTGCGTGTGTCGCAGGGTTAAGGATAGGCATGGGCTTGTTGGGCATGACAGCCTGCATGTTGAACCATGCTGTCGGGATGTCGCTCTCTGGGAGCAAGAACTTTTTCTGTCTCATGTTGTTGTTCGTTTTTAATGTTTGCTGTTATTATAAATCAATTGTCTGTTTTGGTCGCTTCGGCAGGCTCAGCGACCGTAACTGTGGCTCATGACAGGGTGGGGATAACACAAAAAGGGCGGCCGAAAACGGTCGCCCTTGAATTTTCTTTAATATCCTTGACTATATCAAAGCGTTTGCCTGAAGGAATGAGTTTATACCAACAGCCGCAAAGCCAAGGCAGATCAGCGTGGCGACCACGATGCCGATCACTTTCAGTCTCTTGAACCACACCTGATTGTTCCAACCAACTGTCTGGAACATGCTCCAGAAACCGTGGCAAAGGTGGAACCAGATAGCCACGAACCAGGCGAGGTACAGAACCAGCACCCACCATCGTCCGAAAGTGAGGTTGAGAAGTTCGTATGGATTGCCTTCCTCGGCACCGATGAACATCGCAAGCTGCATCTTGGCCCAGAAGTGGGTAAGATGGAATGCCAGGATACCGAGAATAACGATACCGAGTACGAACATATTCTTCGCTGACCATGAATCGGCGGCAGCGACACTTGCAGCCTCATAGCGCTTGTAACCGCCACGAGCCTTGATGTTTTTCCATGTAAGCCAGCATCCGTAGAAGATGTGGATGATGAAACCAGCGGCAAGAACAGGAACCATGATGGTCACGATAGGCAGTGCCATGAAATCGCAGCCTTTTTGGAAAAGGCCGTCAAGTCCGTTGTAGTTGCCTGTGAAAGAGTCAATGACGGAGAACAGGTTAATCGTCACGTGAAGCAGCAGGAAGATTATAAGAAATGCTCCGCTGACAGCCTGAATGAACTTCCTTCCGATGGAATAGTGAAATGCGTTCGCCATTATCGTCTAATTAGTTTCTTTGTTTGTAGCGGGAGTGGGGCATGATCCCACGACCTCCGGATTATGAATCCGACGCTCTAACCAGCTGAGCTACCCCGCCATTCCTGGCAAGAGCCATAAAAAACCGGCCTGAGCCGGATTTTAGTTGAGATAGAAGGATTCGAACCCTCACTGACAGAGCCAGAATCTGTAGTGCTACCATTACACCATATCTCAATGATGAGCTGCGTTTGTTCGCAACTGGAATGCAAAAATAGAACTTTATCCTGAATTGACAAAATTAATTCGACTTTTTTCGCTGAATTAATATGCAAAGTCCCAAAATTGTGAACAAAGCGTTGAAAAGAAGCAACTCGTAGCTGAATTTATACCCGCCGAACCATCTTTCAGAGTTGCTTTGAAGGATAAGGCAGAGGACAGGCGCGATGACGGCCACCAGCGGCACCCACTTTTCGTTGACTTTCTTTTTTGTGAATATACCGAACGCAAACATTCCCAGGATTGGCCCGTAGGTGTAGCTCGCGAGTTTGTAAACAGCGTCTATGGCCGATTTCGTGTTCAGCAGGTAGAAGACGAAGATCACCACTCCCATCAGGAACGCCATCAGCAGATGCACTTTTTTCCTGACGGAGGTCACCTGCTCCTCGCTCTTTCCCTTCGTCCCGATTATGTCCACCGTGAACGACGTGGTCAGCGCTGTCAGAGCCGAACCACCCGCCGCGAACGCGCACGACACAAGCCCGATAACGAACAGCACGCCAACAATCGTCGGTAGATAGCCTCCGGTCGCCACAGCCGGGAACAGCGTGTCACCAACTTCAGAGATGCCTTTCTGGTCTGCGAATATGTACAATAGCGCTCCCAGGCAAAGGAACAGGAATATCACCGGAATCTGCAACAATCCGCTGGTAATGAGGTTCTTCTGCGAATCTTTAGCGTTGCGGCTGCTCAGCGTGCGCTGCATCATGTCCTGATCCAGACCCGTCATCGCGATCACCGTGAACACGCCGGCCAGGAACTGTTTCCAGAAATATTCAGGATGGTTCACATCGTCGAAGAAGAACATCTTTGAATATTCGCTTTCACGCACCGTCTGCACGATGCCGGAAAAATTCAATCCCAAATCTTTGGCGATGAACACGATCGCCAGCACGATGGAGACAATCATACAGACTGTCTTCAAGGTGTCCGTCCAGATCACGGACTTCACTCCGCCTCTGAACGTGTACAGCAGCACGATGGCCACGGAGATAGCCACGTTCAGGATGAACGGCAGTCCAAGCGGCTCGAAGATCATCAACTGGAGGGTCACACAGACGAGGAACAGTCTGACGGCCGCTCCCAAGATCTTGGAGATGAAGAAGAACCATGCCCCGGTCTTGTGCGAGGAGACCCCGAAACGTTCATCGAGATATTGGTAGATAGACACCATGTTCATCTTAAAGAATATAGGTGTGAGGACGAAGGCGATGATTATGTAGCCGACAAAGAATCCAAGCACCATCTGCATGTAACCCATCGCTGTGCCACCAACGCCGACCATCCCCGGCACTGAGACGTAGGTCACTCCGGACATCGGCGCTCCGAGCATCGCGATCGCGACAATCCACCACGGTGCCTTGCGTCCCCCGTTGAAGAATCCCGCGTTGTCAGCGTTGCGCGAGGAGATCCAGGACACTGTGAACATCACGGCGAAGTACGCCAATACTGTGATTATAACTGATAGTGGACTCATATTCAGAAATTTATCTTGACTACATCGTCGGTTTTGGTGCGGGCGGCCAAAGGAAGCTTGAAGATGACGGCTCCGCAGGCATATTCATAAAGGATTGGTTCACCGGTCCTTAAGAGGGTGACAGACTTGGGCTTTTTATTGGTGAGGATGCTGACCTGACCCTTGAAGGACGGCAGGACGTGGGCGTACCAGATTTTCTTTCCTCTGGTGGTGAGAGGAACGTTGCTCAGGCGGGTTCCAGGAGTCGGTCCGGCCCCGTTGAGGGATTCGCCGCTGTGGGACATCCAGGCCTTGAGCGAGTCAATCTGCCTGTAGAAGTTCGGGTGCATGTCTCCGTTGCCGTCAGGACTGGCATTCGGCAGAAAATTGCCACCCAGCGACCGTGTGGTGACATATTCATCGAAAAACCAGCTCATTGGACGGAAGGTGCCGGTCTTGTCGTAGCCCCAACCGCCTCCGCCGCAGGTCCAGATGTGGCAGTGCTCCCACCATTTTGACGGGGAATATGTCGGTTTCTGGCATTCGAACGGGGTGGTGAAGTCTCCGAGACGGACGCTTGTGCCGTCAGGGTTGTCCGGATTCACAATGTTGGACCATCTGTCGTTGATGACGATGTCTGGTTGGAGTGAGCGGATCCAGGCGTAAACCTGGTCGTTATGATGGTCTGTGACACCGATCATGTCCATTCCGTCCAGCCACAGAATGTCGATCTTGCCGTAGTTTGTCAGCAGTTCCTCGATCTGGGCCATCACGTAGCCGAGCATTCTGACATATTCTTTTTCTCTGGCCTCTTGATCCTCAATGCCTTTCACCTGTCCCATGGTCTTGGCGTCGAAGTGTTTCTCGTCATAGGTGCCTGGATACAGCCAGTCCCGTGGGGAATAGTAGAGTCCCACCCTCAGGCCAGCCCGGCGGCAGGATTCGACATATTCCTTGATAAGGTCACGCCCGTCCATGAACTGCTTTGTGCCGATTCCGTACTTTGACGGCCAGAGGCAATAGCCGTCGTGGTGACGGGTCGTGAGGACAGCGTAGTTGAATCCGGCTTCCTTGGCCGCCTGAAGGTATCTGTCGGCGTTGAATTCCGGGTTGAACTTGAGTGTCTGGCTGTAGTATAATTCCTTTGATTTGTAGCCGCCGTTGTAGCGGTAGTGGTTGATCATCGCCCAGGATGGCTGCGCTCCGAGCATGCTGTGGATGCCCCAATGCATGAACAGCCCCAGGCTCGCGTCAGGGAACCACCGCGCTCCTTTGCTTGGGTTCGGGTATTCAATCGGCTTTTTGAGAGGGGTGTTCAGAAGCGATTCCGCCCGGTCGATGTCGCTTTGCTCTATGGCATAATACTCTGACGGCGGGAAGTTTATCTGAGCTTTCAGGCCGAGGCAGCATAGTGCGGCGCAGATTATGGCGAGGGTTTTCTTCATTTTTATGCCTTGAATATGATGACTGTCGCCCAGACCTCGCAGCCTTCCTTTCTTCCGACGAAGCCGAGACGTTCGGTGGTTGTGGCTTTTACCGAGATGTTGTCGATGTCTGTCCCGATCACTTCGGCAAGCTTTGAGCGCATCGCGTCTATGTGAGGACGCAGTTTCGGTGCCTGCAGGGCAATCGTGATGTCGGCGTTGCCGAGCTCGTAGCCTTTGGCTCTGACCTTTGCCATGACCTCTTTAAGAAGAAGCTTGCTGTCAATGCCTTTCCATCTGTCGTCATTGTCAGGGAAATGCAGCCCGATGTCTCCCAAAGCGGAGGCTCCTAAAAGTGCGTCACAGAGAGCGTGGATGGCCACATCGCCGTCCGAATGAGCCACAAATCCCGTCTCGCTTTCGATTTCGATTCCGCAAAGCCACATCGGCAGCCCTTCCTTGAGAGCGTGGACATCGTAGCCGTTGCCTATTCTTATATCGGAATATTCCATTATGCAGTTCTATTTTCGCAAAAGTAAGCATTTTCTACATTTTGGACGGCTAATTTTCATAAATTTGCGTGATTGAATATATGATAAAGAATATATTCCTTGATTTGCAAGAGAAGTTGCATAAACCACAATGATAATGAAAAGATCAATTACCATAATTGCCCTTGTCCTTGCCACTGTCCATGCTTTTGCTGGTTCTTGGGTCAGAATCAATCAGATAGGGTACTTGCCCGAGGCTACCAAAGTAGCTGTCTTTATGAGTGACGATGCTGTTCAGGTCGGTGGCTTTGAGTTGGTTGACGCTTTTACCGGTGAGGTCGCATGGAAGTCTGATAAAGTAAGGCCGACGGGGACTCTTGGTCGGATGAAGACGACCTGCCGTCTGGATTTCAGCGCGTTGAACACAGCTGGGGCCTATTATATTAAGGTGTCGTCATCATGTGGCGAGACCCGCTCGGAGATATTCCCGATAAATACTAAGGTTTATGATGGCGCGGCCGATTTCGTGCTGAACTATATGCGTCAGCAGCGTTGTGGCTGGAATCCTTTCTTCAAGGACAGCTGCCATAGGAAGGACGGCATGATTGTCGGACATCCGGATCCTCGGAAAGACAGCACATTCCTTGATGTGACCGGTGGTTGGCATGATGCTTCGGATTGTCTCCAGTACACAACCACCTCAGCCAACGCCATTTACCAGATGATGTTCGCTTACCAAAGCAACCCGGAGGCTTTTTCTGACAATTACTTGGCGGATGGCACTCCGGGCCGGAACGGGATTCCGGACATCGTGGATGAGATCTACTGGGGGCTCAAGTGGCTGGATAAGATGAACCCTGAACCCGGGGAGATGTACAACCAGATCGCTGATGACCGTGACCATGTAGGGATGCGTGTCCCGAATGACGATCAGGCTGACTATGGCTGGGGAAAAGGGGAGTACAGGCCTGTCTGGTTCTGCTCCGCCGAGCCACAGCAGAGGGGTAAGCGTGGGGATAAGAACAAGACCACAGGTGTTGCAAGCACTGCGGGAAAGTTCGCTTCTGACTTCGCTCTTGGCGCGGAGATCCTGAAGCCGTTCTACCCTGAGTTCGCGGAGAAGATCGGCGCAAAGGCGCGGGCGGCATATGATGCCGGAGTCGCTAAACCAGGTGTCTGCCAGACTGCATCGGTGGTCTCTCCTTACATCTATGAGGAGGATAACTGGGTGGATGACATGGAGTTGGCTGCTTATGAGATGTTCCGCCGCACTGGTGAAGTCAAGTACAGGACTGATGCCATTGAATATGCCCGCCGGGAGCCTGTGACCCCTTGGATGGGAGCGGATAGCGCACGCCACTACCAATGGTATCCTTTTATGAATATGGGGCATTACCGCATCGCGAGGAATTTCGGCGGCAAGGTCTCCGCGGAATTCATCAGAAATATCCGTTCTGGCATCCAGCGTGTCTATGAGCGTGGCAAGGATCATCCGTTCATGTTCGGCATTCCGGGAATATGGTGTTCGAACAATCTGACTTCGGCGATGTTGACCCAGTGCATCCTTTACCGTGAACTGACCGGTGACACTACCTATCAGGAGATGGAAGGCTCTCTGCGTGACTGGCTTCTGGGGTGCAACCCTTGGGGTGTGAGCATGATTGTGGAATTGCCGAAAGGTGGAATATTCCCGACTCAGCCTCATTCTTTCATCATCAATTATAAGATGGGCAACACCACTGGAGGTCTGGTTGACGGTCCTGTTTATGCGACGATATTCGGCAGTCTTCTTGGAATCCGTACCGATGGTGGTGTCAACTACGAGGAGTTTCAGCCTGGCGACTTGGTTTATCACGACAGTATGCACGACTATTCCACCAACGAGCCTACGATGGACGGCACTGCATCGCTAACGTTTCCGTTGTCATATTATCAGCGTGAAGGTAGGGTTTGTTCGGTGGAGGCGCGCGGAAGTCTTGGATTTTGCAGACCTGTCGCTTCGCGACCCTGTCCGGGTAAATGGACTGCAAAGTCCAAGACTTCCGCGCTCTCCGTGGAGGAAACTGATAATTTGGCCGATGCTTCGCACGAAGGCGGCAGTGGCATTAAGGTTTGCGCCCCCTTTACCCGGACAGGGGCGCAAAGCGATAGGGGCGCAGACCTTAATGCCATTGCCGACCCTACCACTACCTCTATCGATAATAACATCTACCAGGACGGCGGAATAATAAGAACCGACCCGTCGGTCAAGCATATAGACTTTGTGTTCACCGCGGCGGACAAGGCCGACGGGGCGGAGAGAATTATCTCGACATTAAAGAAGTACAACATAAAGGGCGGATTCTTCTTCACAGGAGAGTTTTTCGAGAAATTTCCGGATGTGGTTCACAGACTTGTTGCGGAAGGACACTATGTCGGAAGCCATTCCTATGGGCATCTGCTCTACGCCCCTTGGGGCAAGCGTGATTCCCTGTTGGTGACAAAACAGGAGTTCGAAGAGGACATATTCAAGAGTTACAAGGTGTTGCGGAAATTTGGCATCACGGATGCGCCGTATTTCATCCCACCGTATGAGCATTACAATGCGACTATATCCTCCTGGGCCAGGCAGCTTGGGTTGCAGGTCATCAACTACACCCCCGGAACCCTCACCAACGGCGACTACACCACCCCTGAAATGAACCGCTACTTCAGCAGCAAAGAAATTCTCGGCAGGATTTGGGAATATGAACGCAAGGATCCCAACGGCTTGAACGGCCACATCATGCTGATTCATTTCGGTACGGATCCGGCCCGTACGGACAAGTTTTACGACAAACTTCCAGGACTTATCAAGGTACTCCGCAGGAAGGGATATTCATTCACACCATTGAAAGATAATGATCAAGCACATCTATAAGCACGAAGGTACATTTGAATTCGAGACTGGCGGAAGCATTGACAATCTGGAGGTTGTCTATAACACTTCGCCTTTGGGATATACTCATGACAGAAAAGTGATCTGGCTTTGCCACGCCCTTACAGCCGATTCGGACCCGGAGAACACATGGTGGCCGGCACTGGTCGGCCCCGGGAAACTGATCGACACCGAGAAGTATTTTGTGATCTGCGCCAACGTCCTTGGTTCAGCCTGCGGCTCGTCCGGTCCGGCTTCCACAAATCCGAAAACCGGCAAGCCTTACTATTTCGAGTTCCCTCGCGTGACTGTCAGGGACACCGTCCATGCTTTTGATCTTCTGAGACAACATCTTGGGATAGAGAAAATTGACGTGCTGATAGGAACGTCGATGGGTGGATTCATGTCCTTCGAGTGGGCAGTGATGCGTCCAGGTATATTCGGGAAGATATTCTTCATCGCCACCGGCGCCCGTGTGACCCCTTGGCTTGCTGGTTTTAACGCGGCCAGCCGCATGGCTCTTCTGGCCGATCCGACCTTCAAGGAGCATCGCGACCTTAGCGGAGGAATGGAAGGTTTGAAGGCCGCCCGCGCCATCGCCCTGCTGACCTACCGTTGTGAGGAGGGGCTATTTAAACAGAACGAGGACAGTGACGACACCGTGTTCGCAGGCAAGGTCGGTTCCTATTATCGTCATCAGACTTCCAAGTTTGTCAAAGACTGGGATGCCTATTCCTATCTCTATGTCTGTGACGAGGTTGACAGTAACAACGTCGGGCGTGGCAGAGGAGGTGTCGCCGCCGCCCTGTCCCAGATCAAGACAGACTGCACATTCGTCTGCATGTCCTCCGATGAACTTTTTCCTCCTGAGGACATGAAGCCTCTTTCCGCCATGATCCCCGGTTCCCGTTATCATCAGATCGAGACCCTTTACGGCCATGATGGCTTCCTTATCGAAACCGACGCCATCGCCGAAATCCTCCGTCCGGCCCTCCCGTAGTCAATCTCGCCATCAGCCACGGATATGCCTGAGAGCGTTGCCCGATGGCTTTGGATGCCCCTCATAGGTGACGAATATGGCCAAAAGTGTCGTCCATCAGCTCCGCGCGTCTTTCTCCGGCGACAAATATGCCCGGAAACGTTGCTGGAGAGGGAAGAAAGAAGTACTATGACGGTGTGATTTCACCAACATATTCATGATTTTGCAACAGAATGGTGGGGTTTGCGGATTTTGGCGTGGCGTTGCCACTTATTTTTTGCCTTGTTGACCTTGCCGGATAAATTTGTTTAAAAACGAAACGGACATGACAAAGCAAAAAGGACGGTTGCTGGCGATCGACACAGGATCGACATCGACGAAGATCGGGTACTTCGTGGATGGTGAACTGGCATTCGAGGAGAATCTGAGCCATCGGGTTGAGGATCTGGCGGAGTTCAAGGACGTGATGGAACAGGACACGTTGAGACGGGATGATCTACGAATATTCATGCGTGGCAAAGGGATTCATGCCCAGTACATTGACATCATCATGGCGCGGGGTGGACTTTTCTACCCGGTGGTCACGGGAGTATATTCAGTGAATGAGGACATGAGAGAGGTACTGCGGAGCTGTAAGTACGGGAGGCACGCCTGCAACCTGAGCGCGATCCTCGCTGATGATCTGGCTAAGGAAGTGACTGACAAGAACATCGCAAGAGGCGTGAGCATGCCTTTCGGGGCATGCCGGGCTTACATCGCCGACCCGCCGATGGCCGATGAGATGCTGCCGGAATGCCGTGTGGGAGGTCTGCCGGAGTTCCAGAGGCGACCGTTTTTCCATGCTTTGAATTCCCGTGCGGTGGTGAGACGTTATCTCAGGGATCACGGACATATTCAGAATGACATCACCGCGATTGTCGCCCACATCGGCGGCGGGATCACCGTCACCCTTCACCGAAACGGGAAGGTGATAGATTCCAACAACGGAGTCGGCGGGGACGGACCGTTCACTCCGGAGAGGGCCGGCTCTTGTCCTGGTTTCCAATTGGTTGACCTTTGCTTTGGCGGTGAATATTCCAAAGCAGAGATCAAGAAGAAGTTGATGGGACACGGTGGCGCCGTGGCGTTTTTCGGAACGAATGATCTCAAGGAGATTGTCCGCAGAGGAGAGGAGGGGGACATCCGGGCGAAAGTCTGGATGGAAGCTTTTGTCCTTAACATCGCCAAATACATAGCCTCCGAGGCCGCTGATGTCTGCGGGAAAGTGGATGTGATCCTGCTGACCGGAGGAGGAGCCTACGGGCAGGACATAGTGGATGGGATCCGTCGGAGGGTGGAGTTCATCGCTCCCGTCGAGGTCTATCCCGGAGAGTTTGAGCTTCATAGCCTTGCCGAACATGGCTACAACATTCTCTCCGGTAATGCCACCGTCCTTTCCTACGACAAGAACGCTCCGGAACCGAATCCGTTTGTTTGTCGGTAGAAAACCTCGGGCGCAGAACCTTGCCGCTCACGCACCGGCTCTGTTTAATGAACCTTCTGTGCGTGAAAATGCCACGTCTTACGCACGAAGGTTTAGAAAATCAGTTTCTGCCCCTTGTAGAAACCCAAGAGCTTCGCTGAGAACAGGAACTCGTAGCGGGCGCGGGCCAGGTTGGACTCTGATTCCAGAAAGCTGTCACGGGCCTCGTTGAACTCCGTGATGTTGGCCTTGCCGTTCTCGTACTTCGCCAGCACAAGCTCGTACGACTCCTTCGCGCTTGCGTCGGCGTCAAGGCTTGACCGGAACTTCTCCTGTGCCGCCACCGCGTTGTAGTAGGCCTGTTGGATCTCTTTGTAAAGGCTTTTCTTGCTGTTCTCCAACTGCAACATCTGCTGCGTCCTCGAAAGTTCTGCGGAGCGGATCTGGTTCCGTGTCTGGAACCCGGAGAAGATCGGAATGCTGAGGCTCAGACCGAGGTACTGGCTGAAATTGTTCTTGATCTGGTCTGCGAACGGGTCGCTGGAATGGCTGCTCATCGTGTAGTAGTTTGTTCCAAGACCTCCGCTGGCCATCAAGGATGGCAGCCGCGCTCCTTTGGCGTTCTTTATCGAATATTCAGTCGCGTCCAGACGGAACTGTTCTGCCTGAATCGAAGGTTTGCATGCTATGGCCTGCGCGTAAATGTCCTCCGGATCGCTCAAAAGCAGCCCGTCAACCGACACTGAAGGACGCACGATCGAAAATCCTTCCGGATTCGGCAGTTCCAGCAACTGGCTGAGATCCAACAGCGACAGTTGTAAACTGTTGATAGCCTGAGTCTCCGACAGACGGCTCTGTCCCAACGCTGCCTTCTGCTGCGCCACCTGAACCTTGCTGGCCTTTCCGCTGGCTTCCATCGCCGAGAGCCTCTCGACTTGAAGCGAATCGATGCCGACCTGATTGCGGGCCACGTCCAGAAGCTCCATATTGTAGAGAATCTGCACGTAAGCCTGTGCCACGGCCACGCTCACATCCTCGCGAGCCTTTTGAAAATCCGCCGTCACAGCCTTGAGATTCAGTTCGTTGTATTTGATCGAATTGTTGATTCTCAGTCCTTGAAACACCGGAGCGGAAGCCCCGAGGCTGAGTCCCGTGCTGGTCGTGTTCGTGTTGGAATAGGTGTTGTCAGCTGTCAGACCACGTCCGAACGAGAAATTCTCGCTGGCACTGGCACTCACTTCCGGCAATCGACTGTTTCTGGACGTGTTCAGCTGGATTTCCTGCTGCTTGACCTGAATTTCCTGCTGCTTGAGCGAGATGTTGTTCTCAAGAGCGTGCGCGATGCAGTCCTGAAGCGTCCATGGCTTGCCATCCTGTGCAGAAAGCCCAATCGTCACCAGTCCAAACGCGATCAATGAATATATTCTCTTCATAACTTATTTCTTGTCATTGAATATCTGGTTTCCACGTACTTTCTGATCCTTGGCCAGTCCGCTCCGGATCTCTATCTTCACCCCGTCGCTGAGGCCTGTCGTCACAGGTTGGCGTTTGTACTGTCCCTCTCCTTCAGCCAGATAGACGAAAGTGGAATCTTCCTCAAAGGAAATCGCGGCTTCCGGCACGGCCAAGACAGAGTCTACGTGTTCAAGTGTGATCTCAGCGTTGGCACTATAGCCCGAACGGATCTTCACACTGTCCAGCTGACTGACTCTGGCCTTGATCTCGAACTGGTTCGCGCCGTTGTTCTGCACAGCCTTCGGGGAGATATATTCAAGTATAGCGTCCATCTCCACGCCCTGCACCGCACCGATGGTGATTTTCATCCTCGTGCCTTCGTCCACTTTGCCGACCTCGGTCTCGTCCAGATTGCCTTTGAAGATGAGGTCGCTCATGTCGGCCACCGTGGCGATGGTCGTCCCGTCATTGAACGTGTTGCTCTGAATCACGGAGTTGCCGACCTTTACAGGCACGTCCAGGATCAGTCCGGTGATGGTCGAGCGGATCAGTGTGGAACTGGCTGTGGCATTGCGCTTTGACACACCGTCCCTCACAACCTCCAGAGATTCCTCGGCGGCCTCTTTTTCCTCCTTGGCCTGATCGAGGGCCTGACGCACTTGATCATATTCCTCGGCGCTCACCAATTGTTTGTCGTAGAGGGCCTTCTCGCGGTCGAAGTTGGTCTGCGCCTGTTCCAGATTCAACTCGGCGACGCGCAGACGGCTCTGTGCCGAACTGAGCGAACCCATTTCAGGGATGACCTTCACCTTGGCGATTACCTCGCCTTCCTTGACCTGGTCTCCGGCCTCCTTGTAGATTTCGGAGATGATGCCGCTGATCTGCGGCTTGATGTTCACTTCGTCGCGCGGCTCGATGGTACCCGTGATGAGGGTGGTCTTCTTGATGTCGGCGATCTCGGCGGGAAGTTCCTCATAGCGGATTTCCTGCGGACGAGACTTTCTCCAAAGGAAGTAGAATGTGCCGGCGAACACCAGAATGACGGCGGCGAACAGAATGTACTTGAAATACTTTTTCATATTGCTTGACTTTTTATTTCTGAATATCTTAGATAATCCTTGATTCTTGAATATGCTTGTTCCTAAATATCATATCCCCGATTTTGCTATTCATCCCTCATGGCATCCACCGGCTTGATGCTCATCGCTCTGGCTGCCGGGGCGAGTCCCGCTATGACTCCGAGCGCCATCAGTCCGACGAGTGTTCCCACGGCTGTCCAGAAACTGATCTGGAACGGGGCCTGAAGGATTCCGTCTTTGGTGAACGCCAGTTCCAGTCCTTGCAGGATCAGCACAGAGAACAGCAGCCCGAGCATCCCGGCCACGGCGGTCAGCAGGATGCTCTCCCAAATGATCTGCGAGAGGATCATCTTCGGTGTCGCTCCGATGGCTCTGCGGATTCCGATTTCTGTTGTACGTTCCCGCACCGTGACCATCATGATGTTGGATACTCCGATAATTCCGGCCAGAAGTGTTCCGATTCCGATCAGCCAGATCAGGAAATTCACTCCCTTGAACAGACTGTCGATCATCATGTAGAACATTTCGGTGTTGAGGACTGTGACAGCTTGCTCGTCGGTCGGGTCGATGTAATGGTTGCCCGCTACCGCCCTTCTGATCTTCGGGATTATGTCGCTCATCACTACGCCTTCTTTCGCCGTGACCGCCATAATCTGCACCTTGTCTCCCATATTATAGACCGACTGCACAACCGAGATCGGAATCACGATGGCTTCCGTCTGCCTGCCTCCGAAACTGATGATGCTGTGTTCGTTATAGTCAACCCCGATCACTTGGTAATATGCCGGCCCGATCTTGATCCTTGTCCCGCACGGATCCATTCCCATGGGATAAAGGTTTTCGTAAACTTGCTTCCCGATCACGCAGACCTTGCGTTTCTGGGCCACGTCCATCTCATTGATGTAGCGGCCATAGACTATGGTCGGGGTCTCTATCTTGGCGTAGTCGGCCTTTAGCCCTTTTACGTTGCATCTGGAGGACTTGTCCTCGTAGGTGGCCTCGCCTCTGGACCAGCTGAAGCATTGCGGTGACACGATGTCAAGTTCAGGGACCTTTTCCTTTAGGATGTCCACATCCTTGATGTTCATCTCCCAGTAACGTCCTTTGTTGAACCCCTTGTATGGCTTTGACGTGTTCTGGGACCAGATCATCGCCGAGTTCGAGGCGAATCCTCCCATTTCCTGGTTCAACATTGCCTTGAATCCGTCGCCACCGCCCAGCAGGAAGAGCAGCATGAATATTCCCCAGAACACCCCGAAGCCTGTCAGAAGGCTTCGCCCCTTGTTGCGGGTCAATGTGTCAAGGATTTCCTTAAATCTATCTATATCAAAAAATGCCATTTCAAGAAGCTTTATCAATATTCAGTCTTTCTACATTCCTTCCACCCCTCAGTCGCTTCGCGACAGCTCCCGGTGTGAGCGCCACCCTCCACCGCCTCCCTCGCCGGGAGGCCCTGTCGGCACTCCGTGCCTCCGAGTACTTTATTTATATCAAAATAAGCCATTTCAAGAATGTTTCCTTATGAATATATTCAACTATTTTTCAGCCGCTTCGTTTTGAATATTCATCATCATTCGCTGCGGAGGGCTTCGATCGGGCGGACTTTGGCGGCTTTGCGGGCGGGGGCGATGCCGGCGATGGTGCCGGCGATGACCAGCAGGATTGTGGCGCCTAAGCAGACGTTGAGACCGACAGTCGGATCTTTGAACACTGTCTGCTGGAAAAGGCCGAAGTCCATCACCATGTTTCCGGAAATATGGTCGAGCCATTCGTTGGCCAGCACCCCGAGTACCATTCCGACGTAACCGAAGAACGCCGTGATGATGATGCTTTCAGAGATTATCAGCTTCAGAATCGCCCAAGGACTCGCACCGATAGCCTTCCGGATCCCGAACTCATGAGTGCGTTCCTTGACGGAAATCAGCATGATGTTAGAGACTCCCACGATTCCGCTCAAAAGAGTGAGAATCCCGATGATCCAGAGAGCGGTCCTGATCATAGACATTCCCTTGTTCATCTCCATGCTCATTGTCAGGAGGTTCCATATTCCAATAGCCCTATTGTCGTCCGGAGCGGCGTTGTGGTTGTTGTTCAGCGAGGCGCGCAGCCGATCCTCGAACACCCTGTTGTCTTCCTCTGTGTCCAGACCGTGGAACGAGAAGGTATATTCATCAATCTCCTTGCCTCTGTTGTAGATTGTCCGGATGGTGGTGATCGGAGCGTAGAGGCTTGACCAACCGTTCTCGTTCGGCCTCAGGATGCCGATGACCTGAAACATCGAGGAGTTGATCTTGACATATTTCCCGATCATCGCCTCCGCCGCGGCAGCCTTCTGAACCGCTGTCAGCCCTTCTTCTTTCTCTCCCGTCACCCCCAGAAGTTCCCTTGCGTCGTTGCTGTCCATAACGATCACCCTCCGTCTCTCCTTGATGTCGATCTCGTTGACGAACCTGCCGTAGAGGAGACTGAGCTTGTTCATTTCTGAATATTCAGGACTTACTCCGCTGATTTCCTTGACAATATATTCCTTGCCGTAGCTTGTGGTCAGGCTCGCCTGCGTCAGTATCGTTCCTGCCTTGTCCACGTTATCCGCGAAATCAGGTCCGAGAGTGATGTCTATGTCTTTGTCATTGAGGTCGATCCTCCTGCCTTCCTGCATCCCGTTGTACGGCTTGGAAGTGTAGCCTCCCCAGACGTTCATCGTGTTGGTCATGTAATCGCTGTTGTTACCCTCAAGGGCGTGGATCAGACCGTTGCCCGCTCCAAGCAGAAAGATGAGCATGAATATCCCCCAAGCCACGGCGAATCCGGTCAGAGCGGTTCGAAGCTTGTTACGCTTGATGTTGCTCCAGATTTCTTCAAACAGGTCTCTCATGGCTTACTTCATTATTGTACCCTCGCCGAATGGTGACGCGTCGTGATGGACGTTCTGTTCGATCTTGCCTATGACTCCGTCCTTGATGTGGATTATCCGGTTGGTGAAATTGGCGACTCCGCTCTCGTGTGTGACCACGATGATTGTCATGTTTTCCTTCTCGTTCAACTCTCGGAGGAGGTTCATGATCTCTACGGAAGTCTTTGAGTCCAAGGCTCCTGTAGGTTCGTCTGCCAAGATGATCTCCGGCTTGGTGATCAGCGCGCGGGCGATCGCTACCCTCTGCTTCTGGCCACCGGACATCTCGTTCGGATAGTGGTCCGCCCACTCCTTCAACCCAAGTCTTTCCAGAAACTCCATCGCCATCCTGTGCCGTTTCTGCCGTCCGACACCCTGATAGAAGAGCGGCAGCTCGACATTCTCCGCCGCCGTCTTGAAGCCTATCAGATTGTAGGACTGGAATATGAATCCGATCATCCTGTTCCTATATTCAGCGGCCTTGGTCTCGCTGAGATTCCAGATGAGATTCCCGTTGATGCGGTATTCTCCTGAATCATAGTTGTCCAGGATTCCGAGAATATTCAGAAGAGTGGATTTCCCAGACCCGGACGCCCCCATAATGGAGACGAACTCTCCTTTTTCTATGCTAAGGTCAATGCCTTTCAGCACGTGCAGAGGCTGCGCGCCCTGATAGGTCTTGTTGACATCTTTAAGTTCAATCAGCATTGCTTGTTATCTTTTTTGCCCCGGAGAGCTGTTATTTTATCTTGTTCGGTCGCTGAGCCTGTCAAAGTGACCCCATTTTGTTGCCTAGTGTGCTAGCTTATTGATACACTGTAAAGATAGATATGTTTTTCGATAATGCAATAGTTTTTATAGGAAAATCGCGGATCCTTGGAAATAACGTTTTTGCGCAGGATTTGTAACAAATTACACACCAATTCCTTAAAAATGCTTATCTTGCGGCCGGAAACGAATCGGAAGCTGTTTATGAGGTGTCAGAAAGGTTCTTTATGGTGAAAGAATATTCAAACAACTCGAAACGGTTTTCCGAACATCGAAAGATCACGTAGAAACTTGCCGGCAATTGACGGTACAGACTGATTTATCGTGAATATTAAATAATACAATGAATATGAGAAGATTAGTAACGACGAGTTTGATGGTGACAGCTTTGTTGCTGCCATTGGTTTTATGTGGCTGCAACGGAAGCGGAAAGAGCAAGCGGGAAGTCCCTGTCGTCTATTTCACGAAAGACATTTCTCCGGAAAGTCTTGTGAAACTGTATGAGGCGTTGGGTGTGGAGGCCCAGGGCAAAGTCGCCGTGAAGATTTCCACCGGCGAGTCCGAGAAATCCAACCACTTGAGGCCAGAGTTCATCGCTCCGCTCGTGAACAAGGTCAACGGAACCATTGTTGAGTGCAACACGGCGTACGGCGGAAACCGCTGCAACACAGAGGATCACCTCAAGGCGATCGCTGAAAGGGGCTACGACAAGATCGCTCCGGTTGACATTATGGATTCCGAAGGCGAGATAAAGATTCCCGTGAAGGATGACAAGTGGATCAAGTACGACATAGTCGGCTCACACATTGCCAATTACGATTTTATGATTGACCTGTCGCACTTCAAGGGTCACGCGATGGGTGGATTCGGCGGAGCGTTGAAGAACGCCTCGATCGGTGTCGCTTCCCGAAACGGCAAGGCTTACATCCACACCGCCGGCAAGGCTGAGGATTACCATCAATTGTGGCAGAACCTTCCTGAGAAGTGGGACGAAAGCCCTGAAGGCAACACTCCGTTCATCGAGTCGATGGCGGCGGCCGCGCAGGCTGTAAACGACTATTTCGCCGCCAAGAAAGGTATCGTGTACATCAATGTCCTCAATAACCTTTCGATAGATTGCGACTGTGACGGCGATCCGCACAGGCCGACCATCAATGACATCGGTATGGCCGCTTCGCTCGACCCGGTAGCCCTTGACAAATTCTGCCTCGATCAGGTGTTCAACCTCCCTCAGGACAAGGACAACGACACCCAGGCCCTTCTTGACAGAATCAGCCAGCGCCACGGCACTCGCATCGTCTTCCGCGCCGAAGAGATGGGTCTTGGCAGCACCGAATATGTAGTCAAAGATATTGACTGACCTCCACATCCGTATCATCACGGTGCGTGGAGGCCAAGTGGTTGATTCATAGCGAAAAACGGCACCCTCCTATTACCTTTATCAAGGTAGAGGAGGGTATATTATTTCGCTGATTATGAATATGATACCCTCCATGCGATTGCCAGTAATCCGTTATCGGGGGTGATTCCGGAAATCACTTTGCCGAGACGATGTAGAAGCAGGATGTGGAGAAAAAGTTGCGGAGGAAAGGCACACGGTCGAGGCCGAGGCGCAGACGGGTCGGGCGGAGATGGAACTTGGCCTTGTAGTGAGGGCTGATCAGCCAAAGTTTTCGCTCAACAATATGAAAACCAGTCTCTTTACATAAACGCTCAAACTTCTCTGGTGTCATCTTGGAGTGCTTGATGCTCAGCAACTCATCGATCCTGGCGGGATCTTCTTTGAATATTTTCAGATAGCCTCGGTAAAGGCTGACCGGCAGGAGGTGCATAAACGGGACTTTGGAGCAGACACCGCTCCGGCAGATCTGCTGGTGGCCACCGAAAGGCATCTGCCAGGCCGGAAAGCCGAAGAACACGATTCCGTCAGGTTTCAGGAACTTCTTGATGCCGGAGAAGAAGGCTGGTTTGTCCTCCGGCTCGATGTGCTCGATGACATCGTGGATCAGAACAATGTCGAACCGATCGTCCCAAGCGGGCATATTCAAAAAGTTTCCGCTGATGAATTCGCCGGGCATATTCCTTTTGGCGAAATATTCGTTGGCATGCTCTATTTTGTTGGCAGCCAGGTCTATGCCTGTCACGGAACATCCCGCTTCGGCGAACGGCAGAAGGTTCCCGCCCTCGCCACAGCCGATCTCCAGAACACGTGTTCCGGCTCCGATGCTCTTGAACTTTTGAAGATAGTCAATGTAAAACTCCTTGGAAGTCTGTGCCAACTCCCTGAAATACCTTTCCCTGTCTGTGTGTCTCTCCTGCATGGTGTTTGCGCGATAACTCCGGAAGTCCTTACCGTGCGGCGGCTTCCGGATCACAATATTAATAAAAAATGATAAATATCGTGCGTATATCATTGGTTTGTGACGATTATTGACTTGAATGATTACTGAATAATGGTTAGGAAAAGTCGGTTTTGGGCGGGAATATTCATCATTTATGGTTAAAAAACGATTGATGGATTGCCATTATTGTGAAATCACTTTATGTTTGCGGACGGATAAGTGGAATACTCTATATGAAAGAAGGATTTTTGTTTCGTGCGTTGGCGGGCGTTATTGTGCCCCTTTTGATGATGGCTTCGGCTGTTGATTCTTATGCGTCTGACGAGGACATTGTCGGCAAGGTCAAGTCTGAGGGAATCTGTGATGATGGTTTTTTCAATGTACGGAGCTACCAGGACCGCTATTGGTTCGAGATTCCGGATTCGCTTTACAGCAGGGAGATGCTGTTGGTGACTTGCCGCGCCCGTACATCCATGGATATGGGTTTTCGCAGCGAAAGCATAGATGAGAGGGTTTTCATCTGGGAAAAACGTGGGGAGGACAAGATTGAGTTAAGGGCAAAGTCGTTCAGAAAGGTGGCTGCTGACGGAAGCGAACTGGCGGAGGCCGTGAAAGACTGCATGCTGCCGACGATAATCGCCACGTTTGATGTCTCCGGTAGGTCCTCGGAAGGGAATGCGATGATCGAGGTGACTGACCTTTTCAGAAAAGATTTGCTTGCGTTTGGCCTTGACTATAATCTAAAGAAGAGATATTCAATAGGAAGCCTTGATGACAAGAGCAGCTACATTAATTACATAAAGAGTTTCCCTTCCAACATCGACGTGCTGTCCACGAAGACATATTCCCTTAGCGGCAGCAGCGATGTCATTGAGGATGAAGGACTCAGGACTGCCACAATCCAGATACACAATTCATTGCTCTTGCTCCCTCGGACTCCTATGACACCGAGATATTCCGACAGCAGGGTGGGATATTTCAGCCGCCGGCAGTACGACTACGGTTTCGATGGCGCGCAGAGAGCCGTGAAGACCTCCTACATCAACAGATGGAAACTGGAGCCGTCTGATCCGGAGGCGTATTTTGCGGGAAAGACCGTTGACCCGGTCAAGCCGATAGTCTTCTATCTGTCTCCTGCCATCCCTAAGAAGTGGGTGGAATATTTCAAGGAAGGTGTTGAGGATTGGCAGGAAGCGTTCAGAGCGGCGGGATTCAGCAACGCGATTGTCGCGAAACCGGTCCCGACCGAAGAAGAAGATCCTGATTTTGACCCGCTTGACGCAAGATATTCAATGATTGAATATTTCCCGTCCTACGTGGAGAACTCATACGGACCGGCGGTCGCGGACCCTCGTTCCGGCGAGATCATAAACAGCCATGTCTGCATCTATCACAACGCGATGAAACTGCTTCATGACTGGTACATGATACAATGCGGACAGGTTGATCCGCAGGCAAGGAAGATGGTGTATGACGATGCTCTGATGGGACGGCTCGTCAGGTATCTGGTGTGTCATGAGGTCGGACATACTCTCGGACTGATGCATAACTTCGGGGCCAGCAGCGCTTTCCCGACGGACTCGCTCCGGAGCGCGACTTTCACCGCTGAATATGGAACCACCCCGTCCATAATGGATTACGCCCGTTTCAACTATGTCGCCCAGCCCGGGGACAAGGACGTGTCCCTTTTCCCTAAGATCGGTGAATATGACAGGTTCGCGATAGAGTGGGGCTACAGACTGTACCCTGAAGTGAAATCTCCTGAAGACGAGAGGCTTGTGCTCAATGATTTCGTGAAGAGACATTCCGATGATCCTAAATGTAAGTACATCAAGCAGTTCCTTCTTCAGTCTGACCCAAGAGGACAAACGGAGGATCTTGGGGATGATCCGATAAAGTCGGCCGGTTACGGATTGTTAAACCTTAGGAGAGTGACCGACAGTCTTGAAAGATGGACTTATCAGGAGGCTCACGACTACTCTGATCTCGAAGATCTTTACAGGAAAGTGCAGAAGCAGTGGAGCCGGTACATGGGGCATGTCACGGTTCTTGTGACCGGAGTGTACGAGGATTACAAGACAACGGACCAGTCTGGGCCGGTCTATTATCTGCCGGAGGTCAGCAAGCAGAAAGAAGCTCTTGATTTCCTTTCCACGAATGCGTTCAACATGCCGCGATGGCTCATCGGCCAATCTTACATAAAAAAGTTCGACATGGCTCTCACGAACACGCGCAAGGTTCAGGAAATGCAGGCCGCTATCCTTTACAGATTGCTGAATGTGGGTGTTCTGATGCGCATGGATGACGGTTTCGACGCGAATCCTGAAAAGGTGTATGATCCATCGCAGTATCTGGAGGATGTCCGCAAGGCGGTTTGGAAGGATATTTATGGGAATGACAAGAGTGACATCCATCTCCGGGTTCTTGAGCGCGCGTACCTTACGGATTGCAAAAAACTGTTGGAATGGCGCACAAGGGGAGGATTGGCCGTGACGTTGGACATGGCTGATTATGGGTACAAGACCGTTATCCGTGCAGACCTGGTGAAACTTCGCTATGACATCAAAATCCGAAAGACAAGGGATCCGCTTCTTAGGCAGCACTATGCTGAATGTATCATGAAGATTGATGACATGTTGAGAATCGGTGATGTCAAAAAAGACAGAGACGAATGATGGACCGTTTCCACCTGATTCCATTTCTTGCGGCGCTGATGTTGTGCTGCGGAACCGCGCTTGGCCGGGAAGGAGGACCGTACACTGTGACGGCCGCCATTCTGGACAAGTCCGGTGTGCCTGTGCCTGGGGCGACAATGCAGCTCATCCAATCCGGTCTATGGGGAATCTCGGGGAAGAATGGCGATGTAGAGATCAAGAACGTGCCTAGACTTCCGGCCGCTTATAAGGTTTCGATGCTTGGCTACAAGGATGCCGAAGGGCTGATCGGAGGGGACGGCAAGACGCAGGTCAAGATATTCATTGAAGAAGAGTCGCTTTCGATGAAGGAGGTGGTTGTTGTGGCGCAGGCCGGACATGCCGGTGAGTCCACGGCTTCGACGATCGGAAGGCAGGCCCTTGACCATCTTCAGGCGACGAGCCTGAAGGATGTGCTTCAGCTGCTGCCGGGAGGAGAGTCAATGAAGAATCCTTCCTTGGTAAGCCCCGGGCAGTTGAAAGTCAGGACGTTGGCTTCGGATGACAATGCCACATTCGGTGCGTCTGTCATCGTGAACGGCGTGCCTGTCTCCACAAACGCCAACATGAACACGGGACTCGGGCTGTCGTCTGTCTCTCCCGGCAACACAGGTGTGGACCTGCGGAGCATAGGCACTGACGACATAGAGTCTGTCGAGGTCATAAGGGGTGTGGCTTCCGCTGAATATGGGGACATGTCGTCAGGTGTGATGATCGTGAACAAGAGAATCGGAGTGAGTGACTTGAATATGAAGGCACGGATCATGCCCGGGATCATGCAGCTCCATGCGGGCAAAGGTCTGGACGTGAAATCAGCCGGCTCATTGAACATCAGCGCTGACTATGCCAGAGGAACATCGGATCCGAGATTCCTGACCGACAAGTACAACAGAGGCCTTGTCTCTTTGGCCCACCGCAAGACGCTCAGGGACAACACGTGGACTCTCACTACAAATCTGGATCTGTCCTACACCGGAGAATGGAAGGGTGCCGACCCGTCCGAACCCGAGGCGTTAAGGGATTTCTTCTCCAGCCGGGACGCGTTCTCGTTGAGACTTTCGCATAATGGAATGTTGAAGCTTGACAAGGCTTTGGCAAGGACTCTGAAATACGATGCGGCGCTTTCGGTGGCCTCTGACCACATATTCAACGACCGTCTTGTGTCGGTGGGTAGCGGTGCGATCCTCGATGCAGTCAAGGACGGTATGTATGAGGGCACGCCGTATCCATCTTCCTATGAGACTCTGACCGGAACCAAAAGCAAGCCGGTGATGTACTGGGCGAAAGTTTCCGACATGTTTTACCTGAATGTCGGGAATATGTCCAACAGATTCAATGTGGGGGCTGAATGGAAAATGGAAGGCAACCGTGGCATAGGACAATATGACAAGACACCAAAATACAAGGCGTTCGCGCAGGCCAGATTCCGCAGATTTCGCGACATTCCGTACATGAACCAAATCTCCGCGTATGCTGAAGACAATGTGGTCCTGACATTCAGTGACGGGCAGTACCCTAACATCACCGGGCAGGCCGGGGTCCGCTTCACTATGGTGCAGCCAGAAAGGGATGAACAGATGTCGGCTGTGTCTCCTCGTGTGAACCTTGCGTTGAATCCTGAACGGCATATGTCTTTGAGATTCGGGTACGGAATCTCTGAAAAGACTCCTTCCCTTCTGGACATGTACCCGTCGCCGGACTATTATGATTTCTACAATATGTCCGTTTCGGACGGGCAGAAGAGTTACTATCTGTACTCCACAAGGGTGTTCGACAAGAAGCCGGTCAGCCTCAAGACGATGCGTGGCACCAAGTATGAGGTCGGATTCGATGTCAGACTGGACAACGGAATGAGTTTTTCCGTAGTCGGTTACCATGAGAAAGTCTCCCGTGGTTTCGGTTCGGACAATTCTGAGTGGAAGACATTGCTTTTCGATGTGTGGAAAGCGGAGGATGTCTCGTTCTCTGGGCAAAAACCGGAATACGACCTCATGCATCCGACGCAGACGGACACTGTCCTGTACAATCTCACCAGACCGGGGAACCCTGTCTCCAGAAGAAACAGGGGAGTTGAGTTTGATTTCAATTTTGGCAAGATAAAGGCTACCAACACATCGTTCTACCTGAACGGGGCATGGTCGGAGACAAAATCCTCTTCCTCGAACCTTGGCTATACCCTTCCTGTCGGAGAGGCGAGGAATTACGGCCCGGTCTATGTCGTGTACCCTGAAGGATCTGGCTACCTTTCGGAAAACCGCCGCTTTTCCACCACTTTGCGTGTGGTCCAGCATATTCCCGCGATCAGATTCATCGTGTCCGCTTCGGCTCAGTGCATATTGTATGAATATGAACACAAGATCAGTTCCGGGACAAGGCCTTCCGGCTATCTTTATGATGGCGAATATATCCGGTTCACCGAAGAACAGCTGGCTGATCCGGAGTTCAGCTTCCACGGCTACATGCTAAAGGATCAGATATTCGACACCGTTGTGTCAAATGTGCCGGTGACCTGGCCGGCGATCTGGTGTCTGGACATGAGGGTGACCAAGGAAATAGGAGACAAGGCCGGGTTCTCATTCTATGCCAACAATGTCCTGTTCAATCAGCCGTGGCAATCCAATTCGGTGAGTGTGAACAAGGTGGAACGGAATGGCAACTTGTTTTCGTACGGGCTTGAGATATTTCTGAATTTTTAGAAAACATATTAGTGTATTACAAAAAATCAAGTAAGATGAACAAAACAATCAGATTGGCGGTGATCGCTGCCGCCGCACTTCTCTCTTTCTCCGCCTGTGAGAAGAGTGATGACAACCAGGTCTCAATGACGGTCAATGTCAACATGCCTGCGGATTTCCCTGCAACGACTCCGGCATATTCCGGTGATGTCACAATCACAAACACCACGATGGGCAAGACCTACACGGTCAAGGCTGTGAACGGTGTGGCTGAGTTCGACAAGGTCTATCAGGGAATATACGATGTCCTGGTTTCTTGGTCAATGACAGCCGATGAGTTCAAGGCCGCCGCTCCGGAACTGGCCAATGGCTTCGACATTCTCCTCAATGGTAGCACATCAAACATTTCTGTGGTAAAGGAAGAAGGAAAAACCAACAGCGCAGAGATCCAGCTTGTATGGTCTGTGAAGAGTGACCTTCTCATAAGCAGGATGTTCACTGAAGGCACAAAGAACAACGCCGGCAGCAATGTGAATTATCCTAAGTACTGGGAAATCTACAACAACACGGAAAACACCATCTATCTGGACGGACTGTGCATCGCCCAGGCACATGGAAACTCAACGTCCAAGAATCCTTGCGAACTTTACACGAAGTATCAGAACGAGGCCACTTACGCCTCCCGCATCGCGCGTCTTGACGGCACGCATGGTGTTACTCAGAATATTCCGCTTGAGGCTGGAAAGAGCGTTGTGATCGCTTGGAACGCGCATAACTTCATTGTTCCGGAGAACACCGAAGATGCGACGGACAAATGCACCATGACTGTGGATCTTTCCGCTGCGGACTATGAGATCGAATCTACAGGGTATTTCTGGACCACGTACGGAGACAACGCTAATGTCCCGAACCTTAAAGCCGTCTATGACTGTCTGCCGAGCGCCGGTTTCCTTCAGATGACCCAGGCTGTGTTCATATTCTTCGCCACGGAGGATGAGATCAACGGATGGGCCACAGGTACTGACGCCACAAGCTACACGTCATCGTTCCAGCAAAGCATGGCCGCCAAGAGGGTTCCTAATGAGATCATAATCGATGCCGTCGAGACGGTGAAGACCGGTGCGTCCCAGCAGAAGAGAATCCCTGACGCTTTGGATGCCAAGGGAGTCGAGGCTCTTGCGAACATGGGTTACATTTTCGACAGAAAAATCCAGTACATTACCGCTGACGGCCGTAAGGTTCTTCTTGACACCAACAATTCCGCCAACGATTTTGTGGCTGTCGGCTCAAGCGATCCGGAGAACTATGACGGATCACATCTTGTCATAAAGAATTATGATGCGCCGGAGATCCAGCCTGGCTACAATAAATAATAACGTATTGAAACATTTGGTTTTATCGGTCGTGATGTCGGTTGGCTTGTCCATAAGCCTGCCGGCTCAGACCGTGCGATCATCCATACATCAAGGCTTTAACCCTTGGCTTCGTACAGACAATCCTGTCTCTATCGGAATAAAGACAATGCCCGACATCGGCCGGACAGGATTCGACGCGGAATCGACCTCCGGTGATTTTCACAGGGCGATGGAAAGCGGCGGGATAAACGCTTGGGGCTTTAGCTCGTCGGGGTACAAGTCCCTGAAATCATTGAATTTATGGGGAAGCTTCAGATTCAGTCAAGAGCGTCATCGGGACAGATGTTGGTCCGACAACATTGACCCTTACAATGGAAATCCTTATCTGACAGGATCTTCGGTAAAAGGAAAATATTCCTACCAACTGTTCGATTTCTCAGTGAAGATGTCTTCAAAACCGCTGTTCGGCTTCATGTGGGCAGGGATTGGCCTTGACTATTCATTGGGAGACTTCTCCAGATTACAGGATCCGCGTCCGAGGGCCCAGGAAATTGATTATTCGGTAAAACCAGGTGTCGCTTTCCGATTTGGAAAGGAGAAAGTAGGCCTGAATCTCTCCTACGGCTATTCCAAGGAGAAGATCGGCTCTTACATCTCTAAGTCCAAGGATGCGAAAGAGTATTTTTTGTACCTTCAGGAAGGGCTTGGAGTGTATTCCACCCTTGTCTCAAGCGCCTATGAGAGAAGGATAGAATCCTGGCGCTACGGTGCCGCGCTGCAATACGAGCATTCATTCGGCGGGAACACCACTTTGCTCGCTGAGGTGTCGCCTTACTACCGCAGTGATCTTGTGACAGATGCCTACATGGCGACTCCAGGGAATTATAAGGAGACAGGAGGAGAGGTCTCCGTTTCGGTTCATTCCGGAAACTGGACTGCTGACGGAGCGTTCCGTCTAACGGCCGGCTCGGCTGAGAAAATATCCCAGAAAGCTGTGACTGTGACTGATCCATCGAGCGGCGTGACATCCACTCGCTACGAGACTATATTCTCTATAAAATCCTATGCCTCAAAAACATTGGCGGGAGAAGCCGGGTTGTCATATATGGTTCCGGATGAAGACTTTCCAGAATCTGGCAAATGGAACGCTGGATGCAGAGTGCGCTTCGGCGAGACGGATGATGAATATGTCTATTACTCTCCGTCATCATCATTTGTGTTCATGAATATCATGCCTTCCGTGCATGGAGGCGGTACAATTCTCTGCCGAAAAGGCCATCGCCTTGCTTTGAACGGGGAATTGGCCTATCGGATGAATGTCTCGGACCGATTCTCAATCAGCGAGGAACTTCAGAACAAGGTGATTCTGGAGAATGTTGTCGAGCCTGACCGTGAAGTGATGACATCCGATTATCTGAGAGCATCCGCTGATCTTCGCTACGTTTTTCCTATGGCGATAAGGCAAACCGGAAGGAGACTTTCAGGTTTCGCTTCGTTGTCGGCGAGCATGTGCTTTGTCCCTGGTTTCCAAGGCTCCGGAAGAAATGTGATCGGGGTCTCTGTCGGGGTCATTCATTGATTTCTTTCTGGAGGACTCCAACTTGGTTGGAAATTCTGGCCTGTCAAGCGTTCCCTCCGATTGTCCTGAGGATTATTTCCAGAATCTCATCACCGTACCTGTCGCACTTGGACTTGCCGAAGCCTTTGACGGTGAGAAGCTCCTCTTTTGTTTTTGGGGCGAGGTCGGCTATGGCCAGAAGGGTTTTCTGCTGGAGGATTATGTATGCGGGGACGTTGTCCTTCTGGTATTTCTCACGGCGCCAGTCCACAAGGGCCTGTACTAATTCCGGGTGTAGGCTACCGGTGTAGGTGGCCGGCTCTTCATTCGGTCGCTGAGCCTGTGGGTCGCTGAGCTTGTCGAAGCGCTGAATCGACTCCTCGGATGCCGAGGCCTTCTCCGGAGCTGAAATCAGTGCCCTGACCAATGCCTTGAGCGACCTGTTGTCGGACAACTCATTGCCCGTCTTTAATTTATGGTAAGCCTTCGTGCTGAACCCATCTGACAGGATGGTTTCGTAAAGTGTCAGTCGGAATCGCAACTCCGTCAGGAACTCCTCGGCAGCTGCTTTGAATGCCTTTTTGATTTCCTTGTCATCTATCTCGATGAGCGTCAGCGGAGCGGCGAACGATGCCAATGGCCTCAACTCCTTGCGGAAATATTCACAGGCCTTGGTGACGCGTTCCCGTAGGAGAGGGAAGTCGTCCGGCGCGCCGCTGTGGATGGATGCGGCGATGTAGCGGATCTGCTTCTGGAACTTCTGGGCAGTGTCGCTGAGGGGACGGATTCCGACGAAGGTCTTATCTTCGTTACTGCTATCGGCGCTATCTCCGAACAATGCGGAATTGCCCGCGCCTACTTTGTTGAACCTGTCCGCCTGATCGGGATAGAGGTTCGAAAGGTTGACCTGATATATTCGGTTAACCCTGTTGTAGAGATAGCGAAGCCGCTGAAGATCAAAGGCATCGCAGAGAGTTGAGGTGAAATATTCATTGGCCATTGCCGGGAGTTTGAACTGTGCCGCATCCGCCGGCTCGCGGCTGCTCTCGAACGCCGTGACCTCCTCGCTGGTGAACGTGCAGCGCCGTGTGATCGGGGTGGTAAGCACGATGCCTTCGAGGGTGCGGCAGCGGGAGAGGGCCACATAGACCTGGCCGAAAGAGAACGCCGCACCGGCGTCGATGATAACGTGGTCGAACGTCAGGCCCTGGCTCTTGTGTATCGTCACCGCCCACGCCGGCCGCAGAGGGACCTGCTCGAAAGTTCCGTCCACAATCCCCTCAATCTCACCGGTTTCCTCGTTCAGCCCGTAACGGATGTTCTCCCATTTCTCTGTCGTGACCACGATGCTCTCGCCGGTCTCATCCTTCACTATCAGCTGCGGCTTCACCTTCTCGACAGTCGCGATCTTGCCGTTGTAGTAGCGTGCCTCGCCCGAAGTGTCGTTGCGCACGAACATCACCTGCGCGCCCTCCCTCAGATGCAGCCGAGTCTCGGCAGGGTAGGCGTTTTCCGGGAATATTCCTTCGACCTGAGCCTCAAAAGTGGCTTCTTCAGTTTTGAGAGCGTTCATCTTAGCCTCGTTGACCGAGTCCGCCTGAGCGTTGTGGGTAGTCAGGCGGATCCAACGCTCGTCCTCTGGCGGCACGAAGCCCGGATTCAGCCTCTTATTCAGCTCATTCAAAGCCCATTCGCTCGGCCTCCCCGACCGCACCTCATTCAGAATGTCAAGGAATATCCTGTCGTTCTGCCGGTGAACCTTCTCCAGCTGGATCGTTACGTATGGCAGTTGCTGCAACACCTTGGAATTGAAGAAGAAAGGTGATGAATATACCTGCTCCATAAACGGCCTCTCGGATTCTTTGACGACCGGCGGGAGCTGCTGAATATCCCCGATCATCAGAAGTTGCACCCCTCCGAAAGGACGGTCGTTGCGGCGGTAGCGCTTTAAAATGTCATCGATCGCGTCCAGAATGTCTGCCCTCACCATCGAGATCTCATCGATGATCAGCAGGTCCAAAGTCCGAAGGATCTTCACCCTTTCCTTGCGCAGGGAACGCATCCGCTCCGGCATCTGGTACTCTGTGACAAGTTCTTTGACATCAGGAAGGTACGGGCAAAGCGGCAGCTGAAAGAACGAATGGATGGTCACTCCGCCCGCATTGATCGCCGCGACTCCTGTCGGTGCCACGACAGCGAACCGCTTGGAGGTCTGTCTTACGATTTCCTTAAGGAATGTTGTCTTTCCCGTGCCGGCCTTGCCGGTCAGGAACACGGAGACCCCCGTCTCTTCCACATATCTCTCCGCCAAAGTGAATCTCTCGTCCTTTTCGATCATGGCTCCTTAGTTTTTCTGTTTTTTGCCAATGGCTTTCGCTCTGTTAAAGTTAGCATTAAAAGTTCTTCCAGCAAAATCAGATTTGACTCGCGGATTTGACTCGCGGATTTGTGGACAAGTAATCTTTGTGGAGGATAACGCATTGTCTATTAATGACTTGATTAGGGGTTCTTCTCGCATTTCCGCAGGGAGGAACCTTTATCAATTCTTTGATTAGCAATTGTTTGAGTGCCACGCTAAAAATTCCTTTTCTCAAGAAAAATCGTTATGTTTGTTACTGAAATGCCGAACAAGAATATTCATAAAAAGGGATTCTCTCCAGAGCCGCCGGAAGGCTGCGATCTTTCAAAGGAACGCATCCTGCTGCACTGCTGCTGCGCCCCTTGCTCGACCGCCATCATTGAATGGATGGTCGGAGCCGGTCTGCGTCCCGGAATATTCTTCAGCAACTCCAACATCGTCCCTTTCAGTGAATATTCCATCCGCCGCGACGAGCTTTGCCGCTATGCAGCTGCCCACGGTCTGGAAACCATTGATGATGAATATGATCATGCGGATTGGCTGGCTTTTGTCCGCCGGCTGGAGACTCCTCTGAACACAGAGTCCATCTTACTGGACGCAGAGTCAATACATCCGGTCGCTGAGCCTGCCGAAGCGACCAAAGGCCATGAAGCTGACTGTTCAATGGGAGCAAGGTTCATTCGACAGGTTCAGGGACCGGTCATCCGCATCGCCGATATGCCCGAGCGTGGCCCACGATGCCTTGAATGCTTCAAATTCCGTCTTCTGCGCGCCGCCAACTACGCCTCTACTCACGGTTACACTCTCCTGACCACAACCCTAGCCTCCTCCCGTTGGAAAGATCTGGGGCAGGTCGATGCCGCCGGCCGTTGGGCTTGCGAAACAGTCAATGCGTCTCTTGTCATGTCGGGCGAGGATCAATTGGCTGTACCTTTCCATGATGTAGGATCTTTGTCTCCGCGCCAAATGTCACGCGTTCTTTGGTGGAATCAGAACTGGCGCCGGGGCGGACTTCAGGAACGCCGCAACGCTTTGATAAAGGAATGGAATATGTATAACCAGACTTTCTGCGGATGTGAGTTTTCCGAACGGCATTGATTACAAGAAACTTATGCGGGCAGTTAGAAAATATTATGAAGCGCGAAAAGGACATCGTCGTCAAAGATTAGTCTTTAGAAATCAAAGGTGCATGACAGGAAGGTATGAATATTATGTTTAAATATCATTAATATGAGAAAGATGGTAAAACAATTCATCGCGGCCGCTCTTCTGGTTTTTTGGGCGACCATGAACGTTGCGACGGGAGAGAATGTCCCGAGACCTGAATATCCAAGGCCACAGTTTGAAAGAGCCGACTGGGTCAACCTGAACGGCACATGGTCGTTCGACCTTGACCTGAACCATGTCGGGCTAGAGAAAGGCTATGCGGAAAGCAAAGGTTTTTCCGGAAGCATCCTTGTGCCGTTCTCTCCGGAAAGTGAGCTGTCAGGGGTAGGGTACACCGATTTCATCACCGGAATCTGGTATCACAGGACGATTGATGTCCCTGCTTCCTGGGAAGGCAAGAGGGTTATGCTTAATTTCGGTGCGGTCTATTATCAGTCAGAGGTTTTCATCGACGGTCAATTCGTCGGCCGCCATTTCGGAGGCTCGTCATCCTTTGCGTTCGATATCACAGATTTCGCCGCTCCCGGCACATCCCACGACCTTGTTGTCTATGCGCAGAGCGACCTTCGAAGCATGAAACAACCGGCCGGAAAACAGTCGCTTCTTATCCACTCGCATGATTGTGAATATATTCGCACCACGGGAATCTGGCAGACTGTTTGGATGGAGCCGGTGGCCGCTGATGGCCTTAAGAATGTTCAGGTCAACACAGACATCGACCAGAAGCAGCTCGTTGTGCGTCCGGCATTCTACAAAGAAGGCGCTGCTGGGCTGAAGATCACGGTGACTGATCCGGATTCGCCAAAGAAACCGGTGGCTCAGAAGCTGGTTTCCGCATCCAACAATAGCGTGGCCGTGATTCCGTTCAAGACTCTTAAGACTTGGAGTCCGGAGAATCCGTTCCTTTACGATGTGAACTATCAGATTCTGGACAAGGACGGGAAGGTCATCGATGAGGTGAAGTCCTATGTCGGCATGAGAAAGGTTCACATCGAGGGCAATAAGATATTTCTGAATAATGTTCCTTACTATCAGAGACTTGTGCTTGATCAGGGATATTATCCTCAGAGCCAGTGGACCGCTCCGTCTGACGAGGCTCTGAAGCACGACATCGAGCTTTCCAAGAATGCCGGATTCAATGGAGCAAGACTGCACCAGAAGGTGTTCGAGGAGCGTTTCCATTACTGGGCCGACAAGCTTGGCTATCTGACATGGGCAGAATTCCCGAGCTGGGGCATCGAGCTCAATGACGTTGAGGCTGCACGTAACTTCTTGACAGAGTGGTCTGAATGCGTGGCACGTGACAGAAACTACCCTTCAATCATCACATGGACTCCTATGAACGAGGAATTCTGGCCGGACAACGTCCAGTTCCCGCGTTTCAGCGAGGACATCTATGCTTTGACAAAGCAGTTGGATCCTACCCGCCCGATCAACATCTGCAGCGGCGGCATTCAGGTCAAGACCGACATCTGGACAGAACACCACTACGAGCAGGATCCGGAGAAACTCAAGAGCATAATCTGGAATGACGGCAAGCTGTTCACCAGGGCAGGCCAGACCTACAAGGGCAGAATCAACAACATCGGCTTCAACGATCCGGCGCGCTACGGCGGCGAGCCTTACACTTTCTATGAATATGACGGCTCGATTCCGTACATCCTTGACGAATTCGGCGGCATCAAATGGGTCAAGGGCCAGGATGCCACAACCGTCAACTCGACGACCCAGTCGTGGGGCTACGGCAAGAGTGTGGTCTCCATTGAGGACTTCTACAAGAGGCTTGAGGCTCAGGTCAAGGCGGTCGTTTCGATGTCCGATGACATCTGCGGTTTCTGCTACACCCAGTTGACCGATGTTGAGCAGGAGCAGAACGGTGTCTATTGTTACGATCGCTCAGAGAAGTTCGACATGGCCCGCATCAAGGCCATCTTCACGATGATCCCGGACAGCAAGTAATATTCATTTGGCTTTTTAAAATTCTAGCGAGGGTGACCCAAAAGTGTTTTGGGTTACTCTCTTTCTATTGGATATAATCCGTCAAATTCACGTCTCTGAAGAAACTCCGTATTCTATGAGCGGAATTTCGACATAAAGACGCTCGTGAGTAAACAATTGTCCCTCTAAAAGCGTGAATGAGGTTAAATGCCGCTCGTATGAGAACTTTATAAAGACTGTAGGATGACTGTTCCCTTGCGTATTTTTTGTCACATTAAGCATTGTATATTTTGAAAATATTCTTTATACTTGCCAAAAGGAAAACTACATTCATTTAACACCAAAACTATTATGAAAAAGAGTTTAGCTTTCTTGTTTTTGCTATCCTTGTTCGGATGTACGAAAAGTTCTCTCATGGAACAGGATATGAGTTCTACTATAGAAATAATTATCTATTGATGAACTGGGGATGGGATGGAGAAGGAGATGATGGACATTATTCAATAAGTCCGAATTGGAGTATAAATGGTTACAATCTTAAGTACAATGCAAAGATACTCCATAATTTCCGGCAGGAATAATTCGTGAATTTTGTAATCAGAACTATGTGCTTCGATAAAATCAAGATTGCGCTGTCCGCTGTACTACTGTCATTTGTCTCCTGCGTCGAGGATCTTACCATTGATATTGGTTCGGAGGAGGGGGTGGCGGTGGATTGTGTCCTGAGGATGTGCGAGACGCAGACATTGAGGCTATACAAGCTGAAGGAGATCTATGGCGCTGACGCGCGGTCAATCGAAGACGCTACCGTGGTCCTTTCCGGCTTTGACGAAAAAAGCGGGGAGTACTCTGATGTGGCAGAGTTTGAGCATAAGGAAGGGCTGGAATGGTCAGCTTCGTATTTGCCGGAGTATGGGGTGAAGTACAGGTTGACCGTCAGCATCCCAGGGAAGGATCGGATCACCGCCGAGACGCGGTTTCCTGAGGATCTCAGATTGATGGTAGGGCAATGGGAGATAGACATCCCTTTCCAATTTGGCACTGAAGGAACATTAGATACAGTGGGTTTTTATATTCCTCGCTTTAGGATTCATAAAGCCAACACTGTCCTTACTCTGCGGGATAACCAGAACCCGGGGCAATATCCAGGACCATGGGACTTCAAATACGTCAATGGCGAGCCTGTCCCATTTAGGGAGTACAGGGAATTGTACCAGGACTCATGCAAGCTATGGGTGTTCCCGCACGTCGACTCGGAGTACGAGTACCGTGATCATCCAGACAGTCTTTGGAGGGTAACGCATTTGTATCCGGAGTGGTACGACTTTCACGGGGCGTCAAAACCCTATGTGAAATTCGCGGCGACTGACCACCCATTCGTCGACAGGTTCAATCTTGTTTCCGGCACGGTCTCGGATTTGAAATGGTGTAATATTCCGATAAAGAAATATGTCACAGGTTCTGAAAATAGCCTATATGATAACATGAGCCAGTGGCCCATAGCTGTCTGTCCAAATCTGCCTTTGCAGGATTCGTTTTTACGTATCGCGCACCCGGCGAATTTCGTCAATCAGAAATATAAGCACGAACTTGAGTATGAGCATCGGATTGGCAAAGAGCTGGTAAAGGATTCTTTTTATATCATCGCGGAATTTTCCGAGTCATTAGGATATGATACTGGACGCGAAAGGGTTTATCTCTCCTGTGCCATCGAGACACATTTTGTGTCCGAGGAGTATGACTCCTATCTCAAGGACCTTTATCAGGCAAAAGAGTCAGTAGGCGATTTTATACTTTCAGCCTACGAGGCAAAACACATTTATTCGAATGTCGTTGGTGGCTATGGGATATTCGGTGCCGATAATGTCACTTGGGATGAGACTACGCCTAATATGTACTAACTGTATGAATATTTTATCTACAAATCCATCACTATAAAAACAAAGTATCATTATGAAAAAAATATTGACTATCGTTTTTGCGATTGCCTTACTCCTTCAATCAACCTCCTGCGACAAGGAGGAGTACACTGTCGACATGTCGCTGCTCCAGGGGCGTTGGGAATTGGTCAAGCCTCAGGAATCATTTGTACGGACATTGACCTTTGACGGAAATAAATGTGTGACAAGCACAGACGGTTCATCCACAGAACGCGAGTACAGCATTGACGGGCATAGAATTATACTGATCACGAATATGGTTGGGGGCGGATTTTACTACCAAGTGACCAGACTGGATTCAGAGTATCTGGTATTCGACAGTATGCAGACGGTAATGATTCCGAATAAAGAAGATTATTGTGAAGGCACATACACATACAAGAGAATTGAGTAGACTGCTCGCCGCCATATCAATTCTCTCGGTCCTGCCTGTCATTGAAGCAGGTGCTCAGGAGGAGCGCCGTGACAGCCTCCATGCCGCCACTGTCTATGCAGACAAGTCGCGTGACGAGACCGGGAGCCGCATCGTGAGGCCGGCGGAGTTCCTCCGCATGCCCTGCGTGACAGGCAGCGCCGACGCGGTCAAGTTCTTCCAGACACTGCCTGGGGTCTCGACCGGAGCTGAGGGCTCGTCAGCGATCTATGTCCGCGGCGGCAACCTCGGCAACAACCTCATTACGCTCGACGGGGTCCCGATTTACGGCAGCGGCCACCTTCTTGGCTTCTCGTCTGTATATTCTCCGGACATCGTCTCGGATGTCCTGTTCCAGATGGGTGGCTTCACCTCCGACGAGGGGAACCTTACGTCATCGCACATAAGTGTCAGCAGTAGGGATGGCGACATGGAACGGTTCCGTGCTGGAGTCTCCGTCAGCAATTTCCTTGTCGGTGCGGAGGTCTCCGCCCCCATAGTCAAGGACAGACTTTCCGTCATCGCCTCCGTGAGGGTCAGCCCGATCGGGGCCGAGTTGAGCGCCGTCAAGGGCCTCAGCAATGCGATGGACAGCGTCAGCAACATCAAGGCGGCAGTCTATGACGCGTTCGGCAAGCTGAAGTGGAGCATCGGCAAGAGACAGAGCGCCACCCTGAGCGTATTCAACAGCCTCGACTCGTACGGTTACCGCCACGGAGTGACCTCGGAAGACAGGATGCGTTGGAGTAACCTGGTCATAAACGGCTCCCATGACTTTGAGATCAACGCCCGCAGCCGTGTCCATAGTTCCGTCTCATACAACCTTTTCTCCAGCTACCAGGGGATGCTCAAGATTCTGAACGAGAATACCAATAATCTTGCGATGCGGAACCCTTTGAAGGAGTGGACCGTGCAGTCCACCTACTCGAACACGGTCGCAGACGGGATTGACCTCCGGGGAGGCCTAAAGGCGAGGAGAGGGAAATTCGCGCCGGGGACGTCGACCGCCTACACGGGAAGCCTGACCGGCCCGCTGTCTTTTGGGGATCTCAAGGATGTGACCGAGACATGGCTTGTCACCGCCCATGCCCAGGCGGAATTCAGCAGGCCGGGAAAATACCGGTTCCGTGCGGCGGGACGTCTTAACCACTATTCGTCAAGACGCACGGTGATTGGTCGTGATGACTGCAAGTATCTCAATCCCGAGGCCGGCCTTCTCGCCAGGGTCAATATCCTCAAGTCATTCGGAGTGGAGGCCACGGCGGATTGGACCACGCAGTACTACCATACCCTGGAAGGGATCCCGCTGGGCTGGTCCTTGGACATGATAGTGCCGACCGACGCGTCCTGCAGGCCGGAGGGAGCCACGCAGTACTATGCCGGAGCGTTTTTCTCAAACAAGGGTCACCGGTTTAATGTCGGCGGCTACTTCAAAGAGATGCGCAACCTGATATACTTTGCCGAGGCCACGGAACTGTTCAACTCAGCCGCCGCCTCGTGGCGCCATAACATAAAGACCGGCTCAGGACGTTCCTATGGGCTGGAGGCCCTTTATGAGGTCGAGACTGACCGCTTCAACGGCCGTGTCGCCTACACCTTGTCCAAGACGGACAGGCTGTTCAAGGACGTCAACCGTGGCGAGCGCTTCCCTGCGAGGTTTGACAGGAGGCACATCCTGAATGTGAACGCGGAATACACGCTCCTCCGCAGCGTGCGCCGCGAAATGGGCTTGTCTACCCTCTTCACCTACCAGTCGGGCCACCATGCCAACATACCGGTCTGGGAATATGTCGGTGAGCTGCTACCGACCGGCAAGGACAAGGTCGTAGTCGAGTACTATGCCGGCGAGAACGCTGTCCGTCTTCCGTCCTATGTCAGATGGGATCTGGGGTGTTTCATGAGGTTCGGGACAGGCACGTCCCGTCCGTGGACCCTGAACGTCGGCGTGTACAATGTGCTGAATCGTCATAACGTCTATAGCGTCACCTATGACACCAACGAGCGCAAGTGGAAGCAGCTCAGCTTGTTCCCGATAATGCCGAGCCTCAGTTGGAGGATGGAGTTCTAAGGCCGTTTGTCCACTCCCCAAGGGTGAATACGGTGGGCTATTTCTTGTACAGGGCGAAGAGGGCGGAGCCGGAGCCGGACATGGATGCATAGACGGCACCGGAGTCGTAGAGAGATTGTTTGATGGCGGCAAGTTCTGGATGTGCCTTGAAGACAGTGGCCTCGAAATCATTGACCAGATTGTCTTTCCACTTGGTGACCGGCATCGCCAGCACGGTTTTCAGATCAGATATAGTGCCTGGCTTGGCAAGTTCAGTCGGCTTGATGTCTGGTGAGTAAAGGTGGGCGGGTCGGTCACTTAGCTTGTCGAAGTGACTTTCCCGAGGAACAATTCCCTTATAGGCCTCCGCCGTGGAGACTGCGACTCCCTCCGGAATCAGCACCTTGATCTCATATTCAGAAAGGTCAATCTCGTAAGGTTCAAGGATTTCGCCTCTTCCGGAACCGACCATAGGGCGATTGAAGATGAAGAACGCGCAGTCGCTGCCAAGTCTGGCGGCATATTCAGAAAGCGTTTGATCGTCAAGACCAAGCCCGCAAAGTTCGTTCAGTGCCTTGAGGGTGAATGCCGCGTCAGCCGAGCCCCCGCCAAGACCAGCTCCTACAGGTGCCTTCTTTTCAAGGAATATCTTGACAGGAGGCAGATCAAAATCTTGTGCCAGAAGACTGTACGCTTTCGCGCACAGATCCTTCAGCGGATCCCAGTCCACCCCTTCCTCACGGGCTATCGTGATCATCAGTTTCCCGTCCCCGGATATTCCCTGCACCAATTGGTCGCAGAACTTGCCGGTCGCTGAGTCTGTCAAGGTGTAGAAGCTTCCGGCCGGCTCACCATACTTGGCGAACATCGCCGCCGATGTCCGGCTATAGTCGTCCCCTGTGATGACTTCGATGGTGTCCCCGAAATCAAAGCACGGCACAAACAACGTCTCGATGTCGTGAAACCCATCGGCACGCTTCCGCAGGACACTCAGTCCCAGATTCAGTTTGACATTCGTATTGACAATCATATTCTTATGCAAAGCTGCGGATAGCGTTCTCGACAAGGTCGGTGATGGCGGAGCGGCTGAGGTCTCCGTCGGTGGCCTCTTCAGGGATGGTCTCAAGGACCGGAGCCACGAAGGAGATCATCTGCAGAACCTTGGCCTCATCCTCAGGGATGCCTCTGGAACGCATGTAGAACTGCTCGTCCTCGTTCAGTTTTCCGACGGTGGCACCGTGCGAGCACTTCACGTCATCGGCATAGATCTCCAGTCTCGGTTTGGTGTTGACTCTGGCCATGTCTGAAAGCAGGATATTATGGTTCTCTTGGAACGCCTCGGTCCTCTGCGCTTCAGGTGCGATCACTATCTTCCCGAAGAACCCGCATTTTGCGTCTCCGGAGGCCAATCCGTTGAATATTTGTTGTGAACGGCAGTCTCCGGTGCGGTGGTGCATCGTGATGTCGAACGTCACCTCATCGTGGCTGGAACACAGGTATATTCCCGAAAGTCTGACTTCGGAATGCGCTCCGGTCAGGTCGATCGTCAGTGGAATCCGGGCCGATACCCCCGGCAGCACTATCACCGTCAGATCCAGCGTCGCGTCCGTCCCCACCTCGATGTTGGAAGGGATGTCTGTCGCTTCGATGGTTGGTGAGCCTGCCGAACCAACCATCATTCCGGCAGAAGTCCCCTGTTCGGCTCCAACGGCGGCATCAGCGGAGCCGAACACAAAGACTTTGCGAATATGCTCTCCGTCGGCCACCTTCACTCCTTGTACAATGGGCGAAGGAATATAATTTCCGTGGTCTATGTTTTTAGAACTGTTCAAAGCCATCCTTTTCAATCTTGTCTATCAGTTCGTAACCTCCTGTGGCCACGATACGGCCGTCCTTCAGGACATGCACGACATCCGGCCTGACATATTCAAGAAGCTTCTGGTAGTGGGTGATGACGATCGCCGACTTTTCCGGGGTGTGCAGCGCATTCACTCCATCGGCCACGATCTTGAGCGCGTCCACGTCCAGTCCGCTGTCCGTCTCGTCGAGGATCGCGAGGGTCGGATCGAGCATCGCCATCTGGAAGATCTCGTTCCGCTTTTTCTCTCCGCCGGAGAAACCGACGTTGACCTCACGCTTGGCGAATTCCGGCTTCATCTGCACGAAGGCCATCTTCTGCTTCATAAGTTTCAGGAAATCACCGGCTTTCATCGGCTCTTTCCCCTGCGCCTTGAGCCTGGAGTTGATGGCGGTCTTCATAAAGTTGGTTATGGACACCCCCGGAATCTCTATAGGGTACTGGAACGACATGAATAGCCCTGCCCATGCCCTTTCCTCCGGTTTCATCGCCAGCAAGTCTTTGCCGTCGAACTCAATGGAACCAGAGGTGACCTCGTAGTTCGGCTTGCCGGTCAGGACCGAGGACAGGGTGCTTTTCCCGGCTCCGTTCGGTCCCATCACGGCGTGGATCTCGCCGCGGCGAATCTCAAGGTTGATGCCTTTGAGGATCTCCTTGTCTCCGACGCCGGCGTGCAGATCGGTTATTTTCAGTAATATGTCTGTCATATTCATCGTTATGTTTTGCGTGGAGCCTATGCTCCTCGTTGTCAATTTGTTGCTTTGTTCTCTTTGGACGGAATCCGCTAAAGGAAAATAAGTAAGATATTCGCCTTTAGCAAGTTATCCTCCACGGCTACCTTCCCTCTTTGTACAGTCGGTACCAGGTCCAGAGGGACCAGATGCCGTTGAGCAGGTACAGGGCGCTGACTATCGGCATGAAAACAAGGCCGGCGCTGATGTAGAGGGTGATGTTCGTGATGTTCACCACCAGCCACACGATCCAGCAGTCCCACTTCTTCTGCGCGGAAAGGAACTGCGCCAACAGCGTCAGCATCAGACCATACGAGTCAAGCCATGGAGTCGGATCGGGTGTGAATATGTCTGTGAACCAACTGGTTCCTAACTTGCCTAGGACGAATCCCCAGACGGCGCCGGCAAAGGCCACGACCGTGAGGGCCGTGCACCAATCCCGCATCGAAAGGTGTGTCACCTTCAAGGCCGAAGCGTCTTTTGAACTCTGTTCCTCCGGCCGTGGATGTGTCCATCTCCAATGTCCGAAGGCGTTGATTCCGAACGCTATCGGCTGGAGAAGCATCGCCGAGTACAGGTGCCTCTGCCAGAACAGTGTGAACAGCAGGATGTTATACAGGTAGCCGACCCAGAAGTTGTACTTGCTGTTGCGCCCGGCCATCACCACGCAGGTCAGTCCCGCGATGACTCCGATCAATTCCAGATAGCTCACTCCCGTCCCGCCTAACGTGAACGCAATGTTTTCTATATCAAAGAACTTCATAATCCTTCATGAATATATTCATTAGCCCACCGAGCCTTCGAGGGAGACTTGAAGCAGCTTTGTGGCTTCGACGGCGAACTCCATAGGGAGGCGGGAAAGCACCTCGTGGGCGTAGCCGTTGACAATCAGGCCCACAGCGTCTTCAGGTCCGAGTCCCCTCTGGTTGCAGTAGAACAGTTGCTCATCGCTGATTTTTGAGGTCGTGGCCTCGTGTTCCACGATAGCCGTCGGGTTCGCGCTTTGGATGTCCGGGAACGTGTGCGCTCCACATTGCGATCCTATCAGAAGGCTGTCACACTGAGAATAGTTCCGCGCCCCGGCCGCCCCGGCGTTCATCCGGACCAGACCACGGTAACTGTTCTGGCTGTGACCAGCTGATATTCCTTTGCTTACGATCCGGCTCTTGGTGCCGCGCCCGATGTGGATCATCTTCGTGCCGGTGTCCGCCTGCTGGTAGTTGTTCGTCACGGCGACCGAGTAGAACTCTGAGGATGAGTAGTCGCCTTTCAGGATCGTGGAAGGGTACTTCCATGTGATCGCCGAACCGGTCTCGACCTGTGTCCAGCTTAGATGCGAGCCGCTACCCTTGCATATTCCTCTCTTGGTCACGAGGTTAAGGATTCCGCCTCTGCCTTGCGCGTCTCCTGGGTACCAGTTCTGCACAGTTGAATATTTCACATCGGCATCCTTCTCGACCACGATTTCCACCACTGCCGCGTGCAACTGGTTCTCGTCTCGCATCGGTGCCGTGCAGCCCTCCATATAGCTCAGCTGCGACCCTTCGTCCGCCACGATGAGCGTCCTCTCGAACTGTCCAGTGCCTTTCGCGTTGATTCTGAAGTAGCTGGAAAGCTCCATCGGGCATTTGACCCCTTTGGGAATATAGCAGAAACTGCCGTCACTGAAGACCGCCGAGTTGAGAGCGGCGAAGAAATTGTCCCCGACCGGAACAACGGAAGCGAGATATTTCCGCACAAGATCCGGATGCTCCTTGACAGCCTCCGAGAAGCTGCAGAATATGATTCCCTTTTCCGCCAGTGATGCCCTGAATGTTGTGGCCACGGAAACCGAGTCAAAGACCGCGTCAACGGCAACGACTCCGGCGAGAGCCTCACGCTCCCTCACCGGAATGCCCAGTTTCTCGAAAGTCTCCTCCAGCTTCGGGTCGATCTCCTTCGGACGCTCCGAATTCTTCTTCGGGGCGGCGTAGTAGATAATGTCCTGAAAATCAATTTTGGGCATGTCAAGATGTCCCCACTCGGGCATCTCCATCCTCTGCCACTTCCTGAAAGCGTCCAGCCGGAACTCCAACAACCAGTCCGGCTCTTCCTTGAGCCGCGATATGGTGCGTATTATGTCCTCGTTCAGCCCCTTGGGAATGAAGTCCTGCCCGACTTCAGTGACGAAGCCCTCCTTGTACTCCTGCCTGGTGACCTCCTGTATGATCTTATCTTCTTCCTTAATGTCCATTCCAAATGTCGTTACTCCCTCATAAAACGCCGTGTTTGAGCACAAAACGGCATTTCGAGGATATTACTACAAATATAGCACATTTTATTCCACAAGAAAAGTGTATTTTTGCAAGGGCGGACTTATTAATTTTTGAATATATGAACGCATTCGGACGGAATTTCAGAGTGGAGATTTTCGGGGAGTCGCACGGGGCGGCGATCGGAGTTGTCGTGGATGGAGTCAGGCCGGGGGTTGAACTTGGCGTTGAGGACTTTATACCGGACATTCTCCGACGCAAGAGCGGAGCGAAAGGCACCACGCCGCGCGTCGAGGCTGACGAGCCGGAGATCCTCAGCGGAGTGTTTGAAGGACACACCACCGGAGCGCCTCTTGCGGTCATATTCAGAAACAACAACACCCGATCTTCGGACTACGATGCTTTGAAGGCGGTTCCGCGTCCAGGACACGCCGACTATGTGGCGTCGGTCAAGTGGAGCGGATTCAACGATCCTCGGGGCGGCGGACATTTCTCCGGCAGGATAACCCTTCCGCTTGTCGCCGCCGGGGTCGTCGCCAGGAAAATGTGTCCTGAGGTTTGTTGTAAGGCTGATTTGGTAGAGATTGGAGGCGTGTCTGACAAGTCCAAGTGGGACGATCTTTTGGACAGAACCGTTAAGGAAGGCGATTCACTTGGCGGAATCGTCGAGTGCCGGGTCACCGGAGCGCCGGCCGGCCTTGGGGAGCCGTTCTTCGATTCGGTCGAGTCCATGATCTCGCACGCTGTTTTCGCTATCCCTGGAGTCCGTGGAGTCGAGTTCGGGGACGGTTTTGCCGCCGCCAGGATGAAAGGATCGGAACATAATGATCCTCTTGAACTTAAGGGCGGTGTCGTGACCACAGTCAAGAATGGTTCCGGTGGAATCAACGGTGGCATTACTAACGGTTCCCCGATAGTCTTCCGTGTCGCTTTCAAGCCGACTTCCAGCATCACTAAGTCGCAGGTCACCCTCAATGTCAAAACCGGTGAGCAGACTACTCTCAATGTTCCCGGCCGCCACGATGTCTGCTTCGCCCTCCGCACTCCTGTCATCGTCGAGGCCGTCGCCGCGATCGTCCTCGCGGATCTCTTGATAAAATCCGTAGTGGTTAAATAACTTATTACCAGAGAGTAATGTATGGCCCTCTGCCTGAAAACTGCCGTAAGGAAAGACTGGCATGTCGTTGATCTGGACGAATATGTTTTCTCGACGGAAGTGATTGACGCTTTGAGACTTCTGACCCACGATAAAAAGAGGATGGCCTACGATGTCCCATTTCTATATTTTTGTAAAATGCAGGCATACAATCACGTATTCACGCTAATGTGTGGCATGATGATATGCTGCCTATGCATTCTGGAGTCTTAGGCAGGATATTCATGTGCCTCTGACAGCGTTCTGTGCTGTGTTGGTATGCCGCCATATTCACAAAGTGTGGGAAAGATGGTCAGGATGTTCTTCAAACATCCTGTGGAGGATAAATGGTTTATATTCAATAAATAACATACTAATCCTCTCGTCGCATTGGGACTGGAGGAGGCCGTTGTATCTTAACGACTATTAATATGTTGGCCTCCACGTCTAAGAAAGAGACCAGTTGTAGAATTTCTGGCGAGCTATCGTTCCAACTGACGGTAGGTGTTGAGGAATGCGGGGAAGGATTTGGCGACGCAGGTGGTGTCGTCAATGCGGATCGGGGAGTCGGCGCACCAGGAGGCGACGGTGAGGGCCATTGCCATGCGGTGATCGTGCGAGGAGGTGTATTCACCACCCTTCAGCAGGTGACCGTTCAGGAGGCGGCTCTCGACGGACTCGCCGGTGATGGAGAGGGTGTCACCGCTGGCGGAGGCCTCCACGCCCATCTGGGTGAGCATATTCAGAATCGCCGTGCCTCGGTCGCTTTCCTTGCTGGCCAACCTCTTGAATCCTTGAATATTACTGCGTCCGTGGCAGAAGGTGGCGAGTATGGCGACGATCGGAAAGAGGTCCGGGCAGTTGTTGAGGTCGGTGTCGAAGGCGCGGAGCGGGGCTTTCTGGGCGGTGATCAGGCCTCTGTGGCTTTGTGGGGCATTCGCCTCTGGTATGTTGCCTTTGCCATAGGCGTTCTCGCCCGCCGCATCGGTTGCTTCATCGTCGGTGTAGGCCTCCGCGTCTGTAGGCTCTTTGTCAGCCGGCCCGTCGTCAATCTGCGAGAGGCTGGCTCCTGCTTCCATCAGGATGTCCATGATCGAGATGTCGGCCTGAAGGGAGGTCGTGTCGAGACCGGTCAGCTTTACGTCACCGAACAGGGAACCTGCCACCAGAAAATTTGCGGCGGCGCTCCAGTCGCCTTCTATATCAAAGCCCGCGCAGGAATATTTTTGTCCACCCTTGATCTTGAATGTGATGCCGGTGCAGAGACTCCAGTCCTGTGTCTCAAGGAAATCCTCACCGCCTTCCATCTCGCTGCCGATCTTGATGCCGAAGCGGCGCAGCACATCAGCCGTGATGAACATGTACGGGATGCTCTTGGGGTCATGAATATGAAGGGTCGAGTCTTCCGGGAGGAGCGGCAGGGCCATCAGCAGTCCGGAAATCAACTGCGAACCGCCTTTGCCTGAGATGTTAGCCTTGCCGGACAGCAACGGGCCTTGGACAGTGAGCGGTATGTGGACTTCGGGTGCGGGGTTGAGCGGTCTCAGGACCGTTCCGAAACCGGCCATAATTTCGGATGCTCCTTTCAGAGGTCTTGCCAGAAGAGTCCCATTGCCGTCTATTTCAATCTGGTTGCCGTTGCTGAGTGCGGCGGCGATAGGGATCATCAGGCGGGTCAGTAGGCCGGACTCACCGACGTTGATCTTTTCGGGGATATTCGCTGACGAGCCTATGCCTTCTATGACGAGGGTGTTACCGGTGTGTGAGGTCGCTTCGGCAGGCTCAGCGACCGAGACTTTGGCTCCGAGCGCCTTGGCTACCTCGATTGCCGCCTCGTTGTCTCCGCACGGAGAATAGCCTCCGAGCCGTGATTCTCCTTCGGCCAAGGCCGCCGCGATGATGGCTCGCTGGGCGAAACTCTTTGATGCCGGCATATTCAATGCTGTGTCGCAATGGAGTGGCTTCCTGTTTCCATAGACGGCTGTAAGCATCTCTGAATAACTCCATTGACCTGGGGCGGCAGCTTCTTTTCCGCTAAGCGCGGCGTATGTGAACGGGCTGCCGAGCCTCAGACATTCCAACCTGCTGGACCGTCCGGTCTCGCCCATCGAAAAAGCGATCAGTTCATATGGCCGCTCAGCGACCGAAGTATTTCGTCTGGCGATTGATGAGTACAGTTTCAGCACCCTCGCGACATCCTCCTCCGAAGCCGCCATCGCCGCGATCTTCACAATCTCCCCACCGAACTTCCTGCATTTTTCCACCGTGTTCCGCAGCACGTCATCCGAAGGAGTCCCGGCGAAGAAATGACTGGAACGGATCATCGTGGTGCCATATTCAGTGCAAGCCCTACGGAGCCTTTTTCCGATCTCTTTAGGAGCCTCGATCTCCAGATCCATAAACGCCGCTCCGGCCTCCACGGCCGCTGTCAGCTTCTGTTCGGCCTCTTCCCAAGTCCCGTTACCGTCATCGGCGACACGACAAGTCGCCACCAACGGTGTGTCCGAGGACGAGAACAGGTACTCGATCTCCTCGATGTCCAGCGGGCATCTGTCCAACCGTATCTCGGCCATCTGAATCCGTGGCTCACTGCTTTCCAGCAGGTTAATTATCTCTTCCAGTGTTCGGTTCTGGATTGTTGTGCAGATCATAAGTTTGGAATATTCAATTATTTGTCTTTCACTGGAGTGGCAGGCCATTGAACAGCCGAATCAGCAAAGTCACATTGTTTCTTTCAAAGCCTTGACGGCATCTTCGACCCGAAGCTCCTTTGTCTCGACACGTCCGATGCCCAGAGGAAGAACGAAGTGGACAAACGCGCCTTCGGCCTTTTTGTCTTTCTTCATCGCATCCGCAAGAGTGTCAATGTTGTATGGATTATCGACCGGCAGCCCGCAAGTCATGAAGTCAGTCCGCAAACGCTTTTCCAAACCATTGGTCAATCCCAATGACTCAGCCAGCCGGGCCGCCAGAATGATCCCCATTGAGACCGCCTGTCCGTGTGAGATCGCCTCTGACGAATTCTTCTCGATGGCGTGCGCGAAAGTGTGTCCCAGATTGAGCAGCCGACGTTCCCCGCGCTCATTAGGATCCCTTCCGGCGATGTCCGCCTTCACATTCGCCGCCGCCGCGATCAATTCCCGAAGTGTCCGCGAATATTCCCGGACGGCCGCTTCGGCGGAGCCGGCCAACGCCCGCTTATGGATATTCACGAGCATATTCACAGCTCTTTCATATTCATTCCCTTTGTTATTGATTATGAAAGTTTTGAGAAGTTCCGCCGCTCCTGAAAGGGTTTGCTGGTAGGGGAGTGTCTCCAGCGGTTCAGGGCAGATGAATGTCATTTCGGGCTGGCGGATCACGCCGATTATGTTCTTGAAGGAGTCGAGGTTCACGCCGTTTTTGCCGCCGATCGCCGCATCGACCTGCGAAAGGAGTGTTGTCGGAATGAAACCGAACCGCACGCCTCGTTTATAGACCGATGCCGCGAAACCCGTGATGTCGGTTGTGATGCCTCCGCCGATTCCCAGCACAAACGCCTCTCTGTCAGCCCCTTTCTCCAACAGCCAACGCTCGATTTCCAGCACGGTGGCGAGCGTCTTCCTCTCCTCCGTCGCCTCGATCGGGAATATTCCTTCCGCCTCAATGCCGAGCCTTTCCACGATGCCGCCTACATTGCGGTCGTGGATTATGAATATGCTCCCATAGCCGCCGAGGTGTCTTTTGACCTCCTCCAGCGGGCAGTCGATGATGTTTATCCTGTCCATCTGTCCGTCCTAGGAACTGCGCTTACAAAGTGTAAAGATTAAGCCCTGTCTCCTCGTCAAAATGGCGGCCCACCTTGCAGTTGTAACGTCTGATGAACACCTCGCACGCTCCGTTGATTGTCGCTGTGAGCAGGTGTCCGCCCACAACCGTGTAGTCAGCCCGTCCGAAGTTCGCATGTAGATGCAGATAGACCTTGCCGTCTTTCTCGGAAATATTCCCCACAAGGCTTGAGATCTCCATCTGTTCCTCGAAAGTCTTGTCAACGTAGTGCTTTGTAGCTGGGTTCAGGAATCTCAGCGTCGCGTTGTTCACCGCTCCGATTCCACTCACCTCTCCCGCAAGGATCCCCTGCTCCTGACAAAACGCCGCGATCGCCCCCATCAATTCCTGATGGTTGTCAATGCTGACGACAAACCTATCGCCATCCTGCTTGAATGTGTACATCTCTCAAAATTTTTTGTGAATATACTAAAACTTTACTCTTTGAGGTGAAAAATATTCACAAGTATCGAAACAACCTTCTGAATTTCATAGTATCATTTGTCATCGTAATGGCCATAGGCGGAAATAACCAGAACAATGACATCACTGTCTTTGATTTCATAAACAAGCCTGCGCTTCAGAGAAATTCTGCGAGACCAGTGATTTTCATCGTATCCTTTTAGATGTTTTGGCTTTCCTGTTCCGGTCTTTGTGTGTTCCATCAACTCATTCAGAAGTTTCGCTGCTTTGCTAAAAGCCTTGGACTCGTTTCGCTTAAGTTTTTCAAGGTCTTTTTTTTGCGGTTTCCGAAATAACCAATGAATATTTCATAAGCTTTCAAGGAAATTCTTTAGTTCATCCGGCGTGTTGATGAACGTGAATTTGCCGTTTTCATAGTCTTGGGTGGCTTGATTGATCTTGGCTTCTAGTTCCATGCGTGTAATAAGAGTGTCATCAGTTGTCAAAGGCACAATCTTGAAATTTCCATTGCTTCTGGATTTCAGAATGACATCCTCCCCGTTTGACGCCATTTTAAGATATTTGCTCTGATTTGCTCTGAATTCCCTGCTGCTGATAATGACCATATCCCTGATTTTTCGGTAAATATAATCATTCTTCTGAATTTGTGTATCATTTTGGTAACCATTATTGGCCGTCTCCATAGTTTTTTGCTCAAAGGTACTGATGACTTCCAAACCCCAGGGGGTATGAATCAAAATATTTCTGTTTTTTATGAAAACTATATGTTTTTTATCATTGATTTACTGCATATCATTATCTTTGGGCAAAATTTGGGAATATGAGAAAAGACATCACGAATGTTGTGTTTGATTTCGGCGGGGTGGTCGCTCCGGCGGATCTCAGCATTGTCATCAACAAGTTCAAGGCACTTGGACTTAAGGATATAGAGAAATATCTCAACATGGTTCGCCAGCAGGGATTCTTCGGAGATTTCGAGACTGGACTTATAGATAGGGAGGAGTTCCGGAACCGAGTCAGCAAGGAGGTAGGCAGAGAAGTGACGATGGACGAGTGCCGCGACGCCTACATGGGTTTCTTTTCGACTGTCCCGGAAAGGAACCTTGAACTGTTCCGGAAACTGCGTGCCGAAGGTTACCGTCTCTCTCTTCTGTCCAACACAAACCCGTTCATAATGGAATGGTCTTTGAGTAAGGCCTTTGACGGTCACGGCCACTCGCTCGATGAATATCTCGACAGCATTTATGTAAGCTATGAGATGAAAGTGATGAAACCTGATGAACGGATATTCAAAATGATGCTTGAGTCAGAGAATGTCGCTCCGTCCCAAGTCCTTTTCATCGATGACGGCCCAAAGAACGTAGCCGCCGCCCGATCCCTCGGCATCAACGCCATCCAAGCCACCAACGGCGAAGACTGGACCGAAGCGGTTCTTCGTTTTCTTGATTGAGAAGTTGTTTTCTGAAGACGACATCGCGCGGTTTAGTTTCGTGCGCTGATCCTTCGCCTTCACGCACGGAAGGTTTGCATTATCCCTTCCCGTGCGCGAGGTTATTTCATTTAGCGCACTGACAAAGATTTATAGAATGACACGTCTCGCAAAATCGCTCTCACTGGTCCTGTGCCTGTCGCTTTCGCTTGGATCCATTCAGGCGGAGGACAGGGAACCCGTTGTCAAGACCGGACATTCCTTTGTGCCGTTCCCGATGGTCGGGTTCGACGGGGCTAAGGGCTTTCTGTTCGGCGGGCTGATGAATGTGTACAACTTCGGGGATGGTTCGACATATCCGAATCCTAAAAGCAGCGCATATTTCGAGGTCTCCGGCTACACCGGGGGCAGCAAGACTTTCGTGGCCTCATACGATTCAGGAAGGCTTCTGCCAAAGGTCCGGATGAATCTGGCGGCCAGTTACTGTGCGGACAACGCCATGGAGTTCTTCGGCTTCGGAGGCCGGAGGACATTCTACGATTCTTCGGTGACCGATGGATTTTATAAGTATGACAGAGCCACTTTCAACATCAAGTCTGATTTTTCCGGAAAGATTTCAGACCACTTGTCCTGGGAGGTTGGCTATCATTTCAACCAATTCAAAGTAAAGGACTATCATCCTCAGGATTCCGAACAGGAAATCTCCTTGTTCGGTCTCTACAGGGCATGGGGCGTGGTTCCGTCCGAGGATGTTTCAAAGGAATATTCATCCGCCGTCCGCGCCGGCCTTGTTTACGATTCGCGTGACTATGAGGGTGTGCCGACAAAGGGCATTCTGGCCGGGGCGCATGTTTTCGCCGCCCCTGGTTTTCTGGGTTCTTCGGAGTCCTATCTCAAGGTCCATGCGACACTGAGGCATTATATCCCTGTAATAAAGGGAAATCTTGTCTTCGCCTATCGTCTTGACTATCAGGGATTCCTTGGCGACGCTCCATGGTACGCCATCCCGTATTATACCCCGGGAGGCCCGATCTATGACAACGCCGCGATAGGTGGCTACAGGGCTGTCCGTGGTCTGCTGTACAACAGAGTGACAGGCCCATCAACCGGTTTTGTGAACGCCGAGTTGCGTTGGAAATTCGCCGGATTCACCGTTTTGGGACAAGATATCGGTTTGATGCTGAGCGGCTTCTGTGACGGAATCACCTCCTTGCGTTCCTTCGATGTAAGCAACAGGACTGGAGTCTTCCCGGAGTTATATTCAAAATACATAACCTCCGCCACGGGAGACACACTCCATCTTTCCGCCGGAGCCGCCCTGAAGATAATCCTCAACCGTAACTTCGTCCTGAACATTGAATATGCCCGTGCCCTTTCCGCCCAGGACGGTGCCGGGGTCATGTACTTCAACACTGGTTTCTACTTTTAGGAATATTCCGATTTGATTAACTTTGTCCCGAAAATCAGATTATTGAGTAAGCGTTGAGAAATAAGCCGGTGAAGATTTGGCGGTATTTTTTAGGATTGCTTAGGGGATGATCCGGTTTTGATTGTCATATATTCAGAGAATATTGTAACTTTATAGATAATTATGACACCTGCGGCCGCTGGCTCGATGAACCTGATCCGGCAGACCGCTGACCAAAGACAAAAGAAAAGCATGAGATTAAGGTATTTTGCGGCTTTGGCCGTGATGGCATTTTTCTCCGTCCCGATTGCGGCTCAGTCCAATCATGAGGATGGGAATCTGAAGGTTGGCATAGCCTCCAACAGAGTGATAGTCAATTCATTTTCTGATCTCCAAAAGTATTTCCGCTATTCTCCGGACAGAGATATTGTCATCAGCGGTCACCGTGGAGGAATGATGCCGGGCTACCCGGAGAACTGTATTGAGTCATGCGAGAAGACACTATCCATGATGCCGACGTTCTTCGAGGTGGACTTCAGCTTTACCAAGGACAGCGTGATGGTGCTGATGCACGATCTGACCGTGGACAGGACAACGAACGGAAAAGGCAAGGTGGAGGACTACACTTTCGAGGAGATTCAGAAACTGAATCTGGTGGACAGGGCCGGCAATGTGACTCCGTACAAGATTCCGACCCTGAAATCCATTCTGGAGTGGGGTAAGGACAAGGTGGTCTTCAACTTCGACAACAAGTACATCAACACCAAAGGCGTGAGTCCAGAGGTGAAGAAGGCCAGCCTTGACTATTACATCAGGCAGCTGAGTCCGGGAGGAGATTGGTCGATGTACCACAACATTATGCTCAGCGTCCGTTCTTTGGACGAGGCCCTTTATTATTGGAACAATAATATTCATGATGTGATGTTCTGCGTGGAGATCAGCTCCGAGGAACATTTCGAGGCTTATGATAAATGCCCGATCCCGTGGGATCACATCATGGCGTATGTCCGTCTGGCGGTCAATCCGGAGCTTCAGGATGTGTATAAGAAACTCCATGACAGGGGAATCATGATCATGACCTCCATAACCGGATCTTCCGACAAGGTCAAGAACCCGAAGGACCGCCGTGTCGCTTACGAGCGTGAGCTTCTTGCCGAGCCTGACATCATCGAGACCGATTATCCTTCCGAGTTCATCGGTCTTCCATGGAGCAGAGATGAAATTCACGCGCTTCAGGACAAGGCGATAAGGAACAACCGTCCGGCAAGACGCGGACATCGTGGCAGATAAATCAATGTTTATGAAATCATACCGTATTATTACTTTGGCGGCTTTGCTCGCTGCACTTTTCCCTGTGTCTTCCAAGGCGCAGGTGACGCTTGAGAAAATCAACGCCGACAAATTCGCCGGAGCAGGAATCTATCACATCTACCAAGCCGGGAATATGACCGACACCGCCGCTCCCGAAGGCTATGAGCCTTTCTACATCAGCCATATCGGCCGTCATGGCTCGCGCTACCATAGTTCGGACAAATCCTTTGGCGCCCTTGCGGCTATGTTCATGAAGGCGGACTCGCTCGGAATACTTACCGAGAAAGGAAAGGCTTTGTATTTGGATATGCACAGGATCGACTCTGTTTCCGTTGGCAAGGCCGGTAAGTTGTCCACAAGAGGCAAGAATGAACACAAAGAGATAGCGGACAGGATGTTCCGCCGTTTCCCGTCGGTCTTCAAGTCAGATTCCAGAAGATATGTGGACGCGGTCTCCAGCACTGTCCAGCGTTGTCAGGAGAGCATGTTCAGCTGCACGGGGGAACTCAAAAAACTGAACAAGAAACTTAAGGTCAATGTTCATAGCGGGGATTCCTACATGGCTTATCTGCTCAGGAAGCCGTCATGGTTCAAGGCAGTTGTCAGAATTTCGGCTCCTCAGATAGATTCTCTGTCGAAGGCGTGGATTGATGTCAGCGATTTCATGAATTCCATATTCACAGACCGCAAGGCGGCGGATTCCATTGTCGGAAGGGAGGATATGTTCGCAAGAGAGATCTACACTTGGGGTTCCATAGCTCCGGACATCGATCTCAATGACATATTCGTTTCCTCATATTTCACTCCTGAGGAATTGTTCTCTATCACGAAGTTGAATTCCTGCCGGATATATTCGGAGATGGTGAATGCGGCGGAGTCGGAAGGCAGACGCATCGCCATGGCGGATGATCTGCTGGAGGATTTCATCGTCAAGGCTAATGCGGCGGTGTCGGCCAAGAGTGATGTCGCGGCTGAACTGAGATTCGCGCACGATGTCTCCGTGATGCCTCTTGCCGGGCTTATGGGGATCGAGGGTTGCAGCGAGATGTGGCCTTTGGAGGAGGTCTGGATGCATTGGATGGCGGCTGACTTCACCCCGATGGCCTGCAATCTCCAGATGATTTTCTACCGTAAGCCGGGTTCTAAGGAGGTTCTAGTCAAGTTCCTTCTGAATGAGCAGGAGCGTTTGCTGAACGGTGTTGATCCTGTATCAGGTCCGTATTACCGTTGGAAGGATGTCAGACGGCATCTTTCAGGACGGCTTGACTATGCCCACAAGGTCAACGACCGAAATAAGTAAATCAGGCCGGTGTGGCGATGACGGAACAGGACTACTTGAAGATGATCTCTGAAGGTGACAAGGATGCCTTCAGGGTCATTTTTGACAAGTATTATCCTAAGGTCCTCGCCTTCCTACAGTCGTTTCTCCAGTCTTATGATGACGCGGAGGATGTCGCCCAGAGTGTGTTTGTCAGGTTGTGGTTTGTCCGTCACACGCTTGTGGATGTCAAAAGGATCAGCGCTTTTCTGTTCAGGATGACAACGAACATGGCCATAAACTGGTCCAAGTCCAGAAAGACTCATCTGGATCTTGCCTACGGGGATCTTCCGTATCAGCCGATGACCGAGGAGAGCCTTGACGCCGACCTCAGATTCGCAAGGATTGTGTATGCCGTCAACCACATGCCTGACCGGCGCAGGAAAGTGTTCATGCTGAGTCGTGTGGAAGGGTTGAGCAATTCGGAGATAGCCGAGCGGATGAATATTTCCAGAAAGACGGTCGAGAACCACATGACCTTGGCTTTGAAAGAACTCAGGAAGCTTATGGCTCTAGTGTCTTTTTTCATCGTCATGCACTGACGATCCATGTTTCAGGAATATGAAAAAAGGGATGACCGGAAGGCCATCCCTTTTATGTTTACCCCCTATTTTTCAAGCCCTTTCTCTTTCAGTTTGCCTATCAGTTTTGCCGGATAGTTCGTGAAAATGGCTTTCAACTGCTTGTAATACCCTATGGTGTCATCCATGGTCTCGTCCGAATCCACGTTGTAGATGCTCAGAGGGACTCCGGCGGAGAAATAGTCCTGCGGCCTGTAATTGCCGGTCGGTTTCTCCCCGAGTACCTTGGTGTAGGCAAGCTGCGCCCACGCCTTACCGTATCTGGCGGGATCGGTGCAGGTCATCCAGGCCAGATTGATCTTGTAGGAGTCGATTGCCTGGTCTCTGACCGCCATGAAGATGTCCTCGCCGGTTGGGATGAGGAACTCGCAATACTCCTCAGCCTTCATCTCCCTGATGATCTGGCAGGCGCGCAGACAGCAGTTTATCGAATAGCTGGCATCCATGTTCTTACCGTTGCTCACAAGGCGCTTCACATCCATCCACAGCTTCGTTCCGTGCGGATTCTGCTCCTTGTCCGTCAACACTTTCAGTAAATCGGACAGTGACGGGATCTGCTCCCCATTGGCCAACGCTCCGGCGGCTCTGATCTGTGCCGCAGTGTGGTCGAACGTCGTCACTCCGTTGACCTTGCCGCCGTCCACCGGATGCGCTACCAGCACTTCGTTGTCTGAAGTGAGGCAGATGTCACATTCTGATGCGTAGCACTTGATGCTTATGGCGTATTTCAGTCCGGAGACAGAGTTGTCGGGACGGTTGCACTCCGCCGCTCCACCTCTGTGGGCAACCACTTTGTAAACCTCGCTTTCGGTCTCCGGTTCCTTTTCCGGTTCCTTCGTCCAATTCTCAGGAGTGTCTATCTTGAGACACCCTGAGAAAGCCGCCGCGATGATGAAGGCAGAAAGCAGACAATTCATCTTATGTGCGATTATATTCATGACTATTCTTCTTCTATTAGTTTAATATCCAGTCCTTTAAGGTCGCACCATGTGCTGGCCTTTATCTTGTATGCGCTTGACGAAGCCTTCGCCCTGATGTCCATAGAGACTCTCAGTCTGATGTACAGACAACCATCGCTTATCGGAGGTATTCCGTCAAGCGCGAAAGTGTAAGCCTTGTAACCGGGATCGGTGGCCTTGTTGTACTCTTTTCTTGTCGCGCCTGTGTTGCTTGCGGCCACGGTGTAGTGAACTTTTCCGCTCTGGCCGAAGATCGTGGTGTCCCTTGCCCCGTCGGCCAGGTTCCAGATCGCGTTGTTGCTGGAATATTCAATGGAGAACACTCCGGCGGCTGAACCTGCCGCTCCGAATGAGGCTTCCACCTGGATCTTCGTGTCGGCCTTCACATTCTTCACTGGAATCACGGCCAGGAAGTAGTCGTTGAGCATCAATCCGTTGATCTGGATGGACGGGTTGAAGGTGTAGTCGGAGGCTCCGGCACATTCGGCGGTGAGCCATGCATCCATATTCCCGGAGTTCGGCAGCACCTTGTGCGCGTTTGACGGAAGCGGATTCCCAGGGTTGTTCGCGGAGCTAGATGACCAGCTGTAGTCGTAGTCGGAACCCTTAGGGGATATTCCGGCCTCATAGAAGTTCCATGAGACATCAAGACCGACCGGTTTGCCGCCAAATTCATCGTAAATAGCTGCCTTGCAGCTTCCTGCCGGCTTGCCGTTGGCCAGAATCTCGAACACGACATCGCCTTTGCCGACAGGTGTCCCGACAACAGGAATGCTCAGGGTTCCGGAACCCTTGACGAACGAGTTGAATCTGGCGGCCGGAACGGAGAGGCCGCTCACGGTCTCTGAACTTACCATGGCACTGATCTCGTACTCCTCGGTGCCGTTAGCCTTGATGTATGGCAACACTATGTTCGCCGATGATTCCACACCGATTGTGAAGAGTCCGTCTATGTAAGGCTCCTCAAACGCGAAATCACATTTGGCCTGACTTATGGTGACAGGATAATCCTTGCCTCCGTGCATGAAATGGACAGTGCCCTCACGGGCTTCTCCCGCGTTATACTGAATCCTAAGCTCGACGGTGCTGTAATATTTCCCGTCTCCCTTTCCGCTTTCCGGATAAACACTTATCCAGTCGGCTCCGGCGCAGTCGGAGGTCCATTCCCCGTCGCTCATGATGACCTGCTTGATCACCTGTTCGGTGCAGTCGCAGGAAAGCTTGTCGTTTTCCCTCTCGAACAGAGTCGCGTCATCGCTGCATGAAACCCCGACGGACATGGCGAACAGAGCCACCGCTATTCCTGATATTATTCTGTTTATGCTTTTCATAATGATAGATTATTTCTTGTACACTTTTTCCCAGCCAGGATTCTGTGACAGGTTAGGATTCTCCTGGATCGCTGTCGCCGGGATCGGCCTGACATATTTGTAGTCGTGCCAGTTGCGTTGCAACGCGGTGGCCGGCAGGATGTTGCCGGATGTGCCGTTGGATAGCTTGTGCCCGGCTTCGGAGGCGTTGTCAATCATCAGCAGATTGAGCGTTGAGGTCTTTCTGACATCGTTTGTGACCATCGTCTCCGGAGTCCCGTCATTGTTGAGGTCAAGCGGAATCTCCGTGGCCGGGATCCAAAGTCCCATCCAAGGTCTGGCGAACAGTTCCCCCTGATGCCACCTGATGATGTCATCGTAACGTACGCTTTCCATCGTCAGCTCGATGCCTCTTTCCCTTCTGACTTCCAGAATATAAGGGTCCGTCACACGGTTCTGGAAATATTCAACCATATAAAGATCGGCCTCTGCCGGATAGATGCTTGTGACGCCGGAACGCTCGCGCAGCGGCTTTATTGTCTTGTTCCAGACATCCTCGTTCATCTCGCCAAGCTCGGCTTTGGCCTCGGCGTAGTTTAACAGAACCTCGGCGTAACGCATCAGCGGAACGTCCGACGCTATGGCCGCTGTGTTTGAGTCCTTCGAGGAATCGTCCGTCAGCCATTTGACAGGTTGATAACCGGTCTTGGAGAACTTCACGTCAGGAGCCCATGAGGTCGTGCCGTTGTCTCTCATGAAGCCCGGAGTCCTGATTGTCTGCGCGAGCCGGTAGTCCCTGTCCGTGCACTCCGTCACGAAATCCACGCTGTTGTAGTCCGTGTACTTGCTTGTGAACGGTGTTCCGTCCGTCATCAGGTATGTGTTGATGAACTGTCTTGTGAACGCATAGTTGGCGTGCTGAGGGTTCACCATGTAGTCATTGATGGAATATGTCACTTGCAGGTCGATGTCATAGTCCCTGGCCCAGATGAACTCGTTGGTGTACGCCCCGCAGGCATCGGCATTGATGAACATGTCCCTGTACTGGGTCTTCCTTGCGGAAGGATTGTCAGTCAGCGAATAAACACCTGAATTGATGATTTCCTCGCAGGCCTTCACGCATTCCTCAAGGTACATCCTGCTTTCGTCCTTGGTCCACGGCTTTCCGGTGGAAGGGTCGTTGACATGATATTTCCGCATGGTCCCTTCATAGAGGCAGAACCTTGCCTTGAGCGCAAGAGCGACATATTTATGAATATAAGAGGCTCTGACCCTGTATTTGGAGTCCGTAAGACAGTTCTCGCAGGCGTAGTTGAGGTCTTCAAGGATCCTTCCGGCCACATATTCCCGATTGTCCCTGTCCTTGTAGAGGGCTTCCTTGTCGGTCGCGTCGATGGTGTGGTCGTAGTAAGGCACAGCGCCGAAGGTCTTTACCTTGTTGTAGTAGAACAGTGCCCTGAAGAATCGTCCGACCCCTTCGTAGTGGTTCATGATCTCCTCGGAGGCGCTTGCGTCCCGCATGTTGTCCAGATAATAGTTTATGGAGCGGAGCTGCGCCCAGTTGCCTGTGCCCCAGTTCGTCGCGTCCTCGGCAGAGTAGTTGTCCATGAAGTACGCCGCCTGGCCGTCCCATGAATGAGTGTCGGAGTTCTTGTCCCCGTCGATGAAGCTTTTGATGTTGGTCGCGAAACTTCTGATCAGTCCGTTGGTGTAGATTTCCAACGATGACTCGTCCGTGAAATAGAACTCGCTTTCTATGCTGTTAGGGTTCTCCTGGGTCAGGAAAGAGTCGCAGGAAGGCAATGCCATGACAGCCAGAAGCATAACCGTGTATATTTTGTTCATTTTCATATTCATGTCTCCTCTTAGAATGTAATGTTAAGACCGAGAGTCACACTCTTCAGCACCGGGTAGGTGTAGCCGTCGGCGGCGGAGCTGAAATCCGAGTCGAATGAAAGTCCTTCCGGGTCGTAGTTCGGCGCGTATTTATGCAAAGGAGTGAACGTGAACAGGTTCTCTCCGGTTAGGTACAGCTTCAGCCCCTGGAGTCCGATCTTGTTGCAGATCTTTTGGTTGAAAGAATAGTCCAGCTGGATGTTCTTCACCCTGAGGTAGCCGGCGTTCTGGATGTATCTGGTGTTTGGAATCTCCAACACTTTCGTCCAGTTGTAGGTCCCGTTGGACTGGTAGGTGGTGATTCGTGGCCAATAGGCTGTGTCCCAATTGTTCTTCTCCGCGCTGTACACGTCGTCAGTGTAGGCGTGGATCGATGGGATGAACGAGAAGAAAGGCCTGCCGTACTTGCCCCAGAAATAGCCTGAGTCAGAGCCTGGGTACCAATCCCTGTGGATAACTCCCTGAAGGAACACGGAAAGTCCGATTCCGTTCCAGGATGCTCCGAGGTTTATTCCAAACCGGTACCTTGGAGAATTGTTTCCGATGATTGAGAGGTCTCCGTGGTCATGCACCATGAAGTTGCCCGGGTCGATCACTCCGTTTCCGTCCAGATCCTTGATTTTGACCTGTCCCGGCCTTGTCATCTTGTCTGATGCTTGCTGGAAATTGTGTATTGCCGAAGCGTCGATGTCAGCTTGATCCTTGAAAAGCCCGTCAACGGTGTAGCCCCAGATCTCTCCGATTGTCATTCCGACATAGCAGGTGGAAGGGGAGCCTCCGTTCTGGATATAGCCTTTGACATTTCCGAGGGAACCGGTGTCGTTGGCGTACTTGGTTATGATGGACTTGCTGTCCCAAAGCATGGCTTTAACATTGTAGGAGAACGGCTTTCCTAACAGTTTGAACTCGTCCTTCCATGACAGGGTAAGCTCGAATCCGTCGGTCCTGAGTTCCGCGTTGTTGCCTTTCGGCGGTGTCGTTCCGAACACCGACGGGAGAGACTCGCTGGCCGTGTACATGTCAGTGGTGTAGCGCCTGTAGATGTCGCCACTGAAAGACAGTTTGTTACGGAAGAAGTCAAGGTCGAGGCCGATGTCGTATGTCGTGGCTTTCTCCCACGTGAGCGAGACCGGAACCGTGCTGCCTACGGTGGTGTAGGATGGAAGTGCTCCGCCCAGCACGATGTCATCCGCGGTGGCGATGAACATCGATGATGTGTATGAATATGGACTCACGTTGCCGTTGCCCATAGAACCGGCCGAGAGGCGGATCTTCGCGTTGTCCATGGCGGTGGCCCATTTCATCCACGGCTCGTCCGAGATTCTCCATCCGATCGAACCGGAAGGGAATATTCCCCATTTTGAGTTCATCGGGAACTTGGATGATCCGTCGTAGCGTCCGCTGAACTCGGCCAGATATTTCCCTTTATAGCTGTAGTTCAGCCTGTAGAAGACACCCACATACGACCAGGCGTTGCCTCCTTCGACCGGTGCGGTCGGTGTGCCGTCCATAAGGGAGAACGACGGCTTCTTGTCTGTTATGAGACCAGACCTTGAGACTGTGAGTGTTTCGTATTTCTGCTCTTCAATATTCCATCCCGCAAGTGCGGTGAGACTGTGGCTGTCGCCGAGGCGAGGAGTGTAGGTCAGGTAAGCGTTGGCGGCCTGATACCTTGTGGAATAGTCGCTTTGGCTTTTTGCCGATCCGGCGCTCTCGGATTCCAGGAGGATCACTCCCGGAGTCTTGGAATATTTTATCGGGGTCTGCACGTCAACCCTTTTTCTGGCCGTGTAGTTGAAAGAGTAATCGGCCTGGGCTTTCAGCACATCCTTGATGATGTCGGCGTCGGCGGAGATCTTCTCTCTCAGATAAACATAGTCGTTTGTCCTGTAGGATGTTCCCTCGACGAAAGCCGCGTATCCTGAGATCGCGGCGGCCGTGGTCCAGGTGCCGTCCGGATTCTTGACCGGCGACAGCGGCATTCCGGCGTGGTTGATGGCTTTCTGCACGTTGAAATTGTCTCGGGAATGCTTTGGCTCATAGTGGTTCACCACGGACGCCGAGATGTTGTTGGTGATCTTGAGCCAAGGACGCACCTTGAGGGTGCCTTTGGCCCTGATGTCATATTTCTTGTAATCCTCGTTGCCCACCTTGTAGATTCCGTCCATGCCGTAGTAGCGGCCGGACACATAGTAGTCGGCGAACTCGTTGCCGCCGGACACGGACAGGTTGTGCTCGTTGGACCAGTTGTGGTCTTTGTAGAACAGGTTGTACCAGTCCGTCGATTCCATGTAGGCCCATCCGAACATGTTGTGTCCGGTGAGGGTTGTGGTGCGGGTGAGTGACGGGTCGGTCTGTCTGCGGACGAGTTCGTTATAGATCTCTTCGGTGTAAGGCACGGTGCTGTCAATGTGGTTCAAAAGGGATTTCGAGCCGTTGTAGTACCCGTTGTATGAGTCTTTCCACCAGTTCAGCCATGTCAATCCGTCCGTGATGACATCCGGGACGACCGTCCTGCTGTTCATTGTCACTGATCCGTTATAATTTATCACCGGACGTCCTTTCTGAGGATCTTTGGTGGTGACGAGGATGACTCCGAATGCTCCCCGTGCTCCATAGACCGCGGTCGAGGACGCGTCCTTAAGGACCGTGACGCTGGCCACATCCTGAGGGTTGATGGTGTTCAGGCTTCCCTCCACGCCGTCGATGAGGACAAGCGTGGAGCCGCCGGCTCCGATGGATGTCTCGCCGCGCACGTTGAATGAGGCGGATCTGGATGGCTTGCTGTCCGAGAACGAGATGTTGAGACCGGCCACCTCGCCCTGCAGCGACCTTGCGAGGTTGCCGTTCGGACGGCTGGCGATGGCCTCGCTTCCGATCTGGTCAACTGCTCCGACGAGATTGCGCTTCTTCATCGACGCGTAACCAACCACAACAGATTCGTCAAGCAGCCGGTTGTCCTCTTCCAGCACGATGTTTATCCCGTCGGTCTGCGCTCCGAGAACAAGTTCGCTGTCGGCGTAGCCCAGCATCGTCACCTTGACAGTCGAGCCTGGGGCCGCCTTTATGGAGAACGATCCATCGGTGTCAGTTACGGTGACCGCTCCTGTCTGACTAACGATCACGGCCGCGCCTGTCACCGGACCGACGTTGTCAACGACCTTTCCGCTGTAGGTGACGGCTTTCTTTGCCGTCTCGACTTTCTGGATGAGAATCATCCTGCCTTGGAAGGAGAACTGTGTCCCAGTGCCTTTCAGCATCGCTGTCAGGACTTCCTTGAGTGATTTTCTTTCCGGAACGGTCACTACCTTTCCGGCATCCAGCACGCTCTCGTTGTAGGCGACGGTGTAGTCCGTCTGCTTCTCGATCGCGCTGAAAACATCCGCAATCTTCATTTCCCGCTTGGGAAACCTCAATGTTTGCTCCTGTCCGGAAAGATCCCAGGTGGAGAACAGAGCCAGAAGAATGCATGTGATTAATGCAAGTGAGTGTTTCATAAAACGTTATAAAAGATAATTGGTTTCTCGTCTTGGTTTGTGTGTGGTGTACGGACTTGGTGTCCTTATTTTATGTAGATGTTAGAGTTGATGATTCTGTAGCTCATCCCCGGAGTCACCTTGCAGAGAGCGGTCATGAGTTCCTCAAGTGTCTCTCCGTGGACGAATTTTGCGGTTATGTTGTCGTTGTCGTATTTACTGGTCGTGATGTAAACCCTGACACCGTATCTCCTCTCGATGGTCTTGACGATGTTGTGCAGTGACTCGGAGCGGAAGCACAGGTCACCGTCCATCCATGCGGTGTCCTCTTCCGTGTTGACGTCCGTCACTGATGACTGTCCGTTCTCCTTGTCCAGTGTGTATTTTTGTCCCGGAACAAGTGTGACAGGTGTGCCGCCGTCATTGTTCATAGCCGAGATGCTGCCCCTGCACAAAGTCGCGCTGACCAGACGGCTGTCATTGTAGGCAGATACATTGAATCTTGTCCCGTGTACCTTGACGTTGAGTCTGGAGGTTTTGACAACGAAAGTCCGTTCCGGATCTCCCGTGACATCGAAGACCGCCTCGCCGCTCAGGTACACCTCTCTTCCTTCCGATCCAAACCGCTCCGGGCAGATGAGCACGGAACCCGCGTTGAGAATCACCTCGCTGGAATCCGGCAGCGTGACACGCCGGATCTCGCCGTTGCTGGTGGAATATTCCATCATATTCACCGGCATTTCCTGAATATGCGCGTAAAGGCCTCTGTTGTAGGCTTTTTTTGACACAGTGGTGAAAGCGAGCGTGACACAGGCAACAACCACTGCGGCCACGGATGAATATATCGCCACTTTCCGGAACACGGATTGTCCGGATTTCCTATGCCGCCTTTCGTTCTCAATGACAGTCTCCGCACTGTCAATCTTATTCATTACTTTGGAAAAATCCGTGTCCAGCCTCTCTTTATCCAGATCCAGCGGAGCCTGCTTTTCCCATTCGTTAAAGAGATCTTTCCTTGTCATAACCTGTCGGATGTTGATTGATCCACATTATAGACATGACGAAGCCTCCATCTCCCCTAATCAGAATCAAATAAATTTTCGACAAAGACAAATTCTTCGGCAAGCGCTTGTTTTCGATGGAAAATTCGTATATTTGCAGTCCGTTTCCGATTCTGCGTAATTGAGGAACGGGGAACGGTTCCGTAGCTCAGCTGGATAGAGCAACAGATTTCTAATCTGTGGGTCTAGGGTTCGAATCCCTACGGAATCACAAAAGGCTGGATCATTCGATCCAGCCTTTTGTGATTTATTGTAGACTCTGCCGCCCTATTCTATCACCTCAATCGCTTGTTTAGTTAAATAATTTTGTATATTTGGTAAAGAGAATTGCACTGCATGAACTAATAATCAACGTTATAAATAGATCTATTATTATCCTATAGAAATCCTGATTCCCGAATGCAGTCGGGCGATTTGAAAATTGATGAATTGGGGATATGATGGACTTTATGATGAAGGAATATATAGTTCGAAGGTAGACAATTGGACGGTTAACGGTATAACGTATAACTACAAAATGAACATATTTACATACTTTGAATGATTATGCGAAAGATTGTACGACTCTTTGCTGTATTGTACGGTTTATTCTGTTTTTGTCGTGTGACAGAGTTCCGCTTGATCATAATATCGGAGGATCAACTAATTATGTTTTAATGAATCGGAACTGTGATGCGGTGTCATTGATGAACGCGAAAGGTAGGAGTCTGATTCTTGCGGAAGAAGATCTTGTGATACCGTGTTCAGAATATTCATTGCTGATATCCGTTGGGCCAAATAAGTTGACAGCTCCACACTTATCATATCCGGAAGAAACAGTCCTTAAAGGGGATTTGACCGTGGAAGACTTGATATTGAGTCATTTTGGCGTGAAAACACGTGCCGCAACCGAAACCGGTGGACTTGATTTCCACACCGCTTTGGCTGTTGTGGAGTATCGGACTGAAGTGTTGAAGAATATTAAGGTCATTTCTTTTTCCGACATTTTCGGAAAAGAAGCTGGATCTGACCTGTCATCATTGATAACAATAATGCCTAAGATTGATCACGATTTTATGGTCTCTGCGGATAGGGATCGTTGCATGACCATTAAAGATGGCATGACACTTTATGATGTGGTTTCAGAACATTCTTTTATGCCGGCGTTCCTGTTTCTGAAGTTCAATGAATCATTGGACATTCCTTCTGTTGAGACTCGCTTTACCGTTGAGGTGGAACTGGATGGCGGAAAGATTCTTAGGGATACTACAGGTGTCGTTACTTTGACAAAATAACATGATTTCACAAGGGATACGTTTCTTTGCCATTTTGGCTGTATGTGTCTGTGTCTCATGCGTGGAGAACATTGATTTTGATGACGAATTCCAGGATAAGATTGTTGTCAATTGTGTTCTTACAGATAATGACGTGCAATATTTGGACTTGACGCATAATGGTCCTCTTGGTTCCACGACATTCGAACCTGTCCGGAATGCTTTTGTGACACTTTCTTCTGAAGGTGAAGTGATAGGTGAGTTTAAATATACTGGGAGGAAAGAACGTTGGGCGCTTGAGTTTACTCCGGAAGCCGGTAAAACCTACAGACTTACTGTCCTGATTGATGGCTTCAAGACAATAACAGCGGAGACAACGATGCCAGAAACTCCTCGCGTTATGAAAAAAGGGCGAGCTGATAACACGGCGTTCCGGAAATGGTTTTCTCAAGACCCTATGAAAGACACGTATTGGGTGTTTTCTCTGTTAAAGACGTATGACGATGGAATGTACGATGCTACTGAATATGACAGACTGGATATGACTTTGGGTACATCCCATCCTGATGTGGATAATTTTAATGCCAATGACAGATTGATGTTTTATGACACTCATTTTGAGGAGGAAGGGACCACCATTGAACACTTCCATTATCTCAGAATATCTCCAAAGTCAATTTCTCCGGTTACTTTTTGCGTGGAAGGTTCTTTTCAGGAGCGTTTTTTTGTCGTGTTCAGAGGGGTTTCTGAAGAATATGACAGATACTTGAAGACCAGTGTCCTGAAAATGATGGTCTACTACGAAGAAGACGGTCCCATTGTGTGGCTTGAGGACAATATTGTTTATTCGAACATAAATAATGGTCTCGGTATATTCGGGGCTTATTCCGACTGGGTCATACCATTCTCTCCTGAACTGCCGGAATGAAGAACATGCTTTCTCGACATATTTGTGTGACCATGGCTACTCTCTTTCTGTCTCTCACATGGGGAGAGCTGTTTTCACAAGAAAGGACTGGACGGGTTGAGATCCTTGACAGCTCCAAGGTGACGGCATTTTTTGTTCGCGAAAGCCATGGCGGACGTTTCATTTACACTCCAGAGCGTTCTTTCAACACAATCTCCGTTGTGGGCGAGCCGGATGTTTTGCGGCACATTACCTCACTTCCGGGAGTATCCCAGGGAATGGAAGGTACTTTAGGTATGTTTGTCAGAGGCGGTGGCAATGGTGGCAACGTGGTGGATTTGAATGGTATCCCGATAGGGACCACTACTCATTTGCTCGGAATGTTCTCTGTATTTTCCCCAGACATTGTATCAAGTTCGTCCTTTTATTCAGGTGGTTTTCCTTCAAAGTTCGGGAACACATCTTCTTCTTTGACAGTGATTGAATTAACTAATGCGCTTGATAAGGGCAGAGCGAGGAAAGTCTCGGTTTCTCTATATTTGACAGGTGTCTATGTGTCGGAACCATTGGTTAGAGACCGATTCGGAGTCCAGATGTCAATCCGGTACAGTCCTTTGCCATTTCTTGGCAAGCAGGTTTTGAGGATGATGTCAAGCGAAGATAATTGGAACGCAGGAATGGGCGGAACGATGTATGACTGCACGATGACTGCTGATTGGAAACTTTCGAAAGGCAATTGCTTGGATTTCATGGTTTTCGCTTCAAAGGATCGACTTCTATATACGGATGATCTGAACGGACTCGACATTGGTTGGAACACTAGGGCGTTCAAGGTGGGATGGAAGTCTGATTTTTCCAAGAAAGTGCGAGTAGAATCCAAAGCCTATTATACTGGTTCAGGAGCGAATGAGACGCAGACCTATTATTGGGAACAGGATCAATCTTGGAAATCTTCGGAAATGACAATGAGCAACCAAAGATCAGACTTGTCGTTTCAAAGCAATGTGTTCTGGAGTGTTCGTGATAATCTTTCCTTGTCAGGCGGTGTTTGTCTTTCCCACCAGACATTTAATCCAGCCAACAGGGTAGTAGGCAGTGGTAAAACTGACAGGTTTAATAAACAAGACTCAACATTTAATTACGTTTTCTTTAGAATGAATATGTTGGCGTTGTTCGGTGAGGTTGGATATTCGTTGAATCGCAAGTTGAGACTCAATGCTGGTTTCAGAAGTACTTATGTTTCGTCAGAAAATGATTCAAGAAACAATGTGGACCTGCATGGCAAGATTGATTATTGGTTGACTGACCGTTTAGGGTTGGAAACAACCTTTGACCGGATGACACGGTACCAACATACGTTGGAGGGACTTCCTGTCGGGTGGGCCCTTGATGTTTCATTACCATGCAGTGATATCTTTCCGGAGGAAATCACCAATCAAGGATATTGTGGTGTCTCTTACAAAAAGTTGTTTCATGGTTCAAGGATGAACCTTAACTTAGGAGGCTATTATAGGTCAATGAACAACCTCCTTAGCTAGACATCCTCAACTAATATCCTCAAGATAACTGATGATTCTTTAGAAGATGCCACAGATGTGGGGACAGGACGTTCTTATGGTATGGAAATGTCGTCGTCATTTGTTTCAGAGAGAGTGGATGTGGCGCTGTCTTACACACTCTCCAAGACAATCCGGAAGTATTCATTGATAAATGATGGGAAAGAGTTTCCTTTCCAGTTCGATCGTCCACATATTCTCAATGCCCAATGCAAGTTGTTGCTGACAGAATCAATGACAAGGAAAGGCAAGGCAAAAAAACGCTTTTTAAATGCGGTGGTGTCGTATTCCTCGGGAAATATGACGACTATTCCGTTGTCGTCATATCAGGGAGTCCTTCCTCCTTATTGGAGAAGAAGGTCCAACGGACAATTCACTCCGGATGGTGTGACAGGCAATGCGTATGAAAGGAAAGAGATGACGGGCAAAAATGCTTTCCGAATGAAAGATTATTTCAGGATCGACTTGGCATATACCATGGAACAAAAATTCGGAAATAAGAATAGTTCATTATCATTGTCTGTGTTCAATGTCTTAAACAGGCATAACGCTTATTTGATTTTCAATGACAATGGTCAGTGGAAACAATTAAGTATTATGCCTGTGATGCCGTCCCTACGATGGACTTTGGAATTTTAAAGAAGCCTCGGGATTTCCTCTGCTTTCGTGGGAATTCAGGCCTTGACACTCTTGTGGCCGAACCATTCGAGCAGGATGACAAACGCCGCGCCGATGGCCATCCAGCTGATGGCGGAGATTGTCTGAGGCTCTATCAAGGGGGTGATGTCGAGACCTGTGCCGATGAGGGCCTGAACTCCGGTTTGAGCCTGTTCGGCGGTCTGGCCGCCACGCATGAGCTGTGCTGTCATCACGCTCGCCTTGTCGCTCCACGGCCAGACTTTCACCAACGAGCCGAGGGTGAAACCGATCAGGGTGATCAGTGTCGGCCTTTCGTAATGAGCTATCAACCAGTGCAGAAACTTCGAGAATGCGGCGATGCCAAGCACGCAGCCGATTCCGAACATTATGAGTACCGGCCAGTTGAGTTCGCTGATCGCCCCCATGATATATTCATACTTCCCGAACAGGACCAGAATGAAGCTGCCGGAGATCCCTGGAAGGATCATCGTGCAGATGGCGATCGCGCCGCAGACCATGATGAACCATGACGCGTCGGTGGTCTGGGTAGGGGACAGAAGGCAGATCATAGCGCCAAGGAAGACACCGAAGACAAGCCAAAGTCCGTCCGTCACTTTCCAGTCCTTGATGTCGTAGAGCATGTAAGCTCCCGAGACCACAATCAGCCCGAAGAAGAACGCCCAGGTCTGAATCGGATGATACGCAAGCACATACTCCATCAATTTCGCGAGCGAGAACACACTCACGATCACACCGACACCCAGCCAAAGCAGGAATGTCCCGTGAATATTCTTCCAGAACTCCTTGAACTCTCCTTTGAGAAGAAGTTTCCAGGATGAAACGGACAGGATGGAGTTCAAAGCCTCGATAAGCTCATTGAATATCCCTGTGAGCAGGGCGATTGTTCCCCCTGACACTCCAGGGATGACATTAGCCGCTCCCATTGCGAAACCTTTCAGGGCAACGGCGGCGTTTTTGATGATATTTGACATATTAAATTATTGAATCTTTGTAAGGTAGCCTTTGATGGCCGTGAAACTGTCCAACTGTGAGATATTCTTCCCGGCAGGATCGCTGATGACAAGATCAAAAAGGTTTCCGGACATCTGCGTGCGGCCTATCTTGAAACGGGCTTTGGATGTGCGGGCCATATATTCAATGGCGAAATCCGGATTCTTGACAAGCGAGATGAAAAGGTCCGGTGCCTGCTCCTCCAGCACGTTCAGTTTATAGCGGGAAGGACGGCCGATCCAGTCCAGGTCCTTTTTTGTGATGGTGGTCTGGATGCTGGTTATAAGGCGGTCCTCGCTTCCGATTTTTCTGAAATCCTGGAAGAACACGCAGCCCTTGATGTTATGGGATCTGAAAAAAGTCATTATGGCAGTCTTGCATGCGTCGAATGATGATTCCTCCGCATCGATGATCGCGACGTAGGAATGAATCTTCCCCAACGGAAGAATCTCCGTGGAGACCGAACTGGAATGTTTCCGAAGGCTTCTCTTTCTGAAAAACGTCTTTATGAAATCAAACATAATCTACTGGTTTACAGAAGCTATCAGCTCTCGGATCTCACGCTTCGCGTCCTTCCATCTCGGGACATCGATCTTGGTGCCGATAACCTCGACGACCTTAGCAGCAATTATTGAGCCGACTTCTCCGCAGACTTTCAAAGGCATTCCCAAAGAGTGCGCGTAGAGGAATCCGGCGGCGTAGGTGTCCCCCGCTCCGGTGGCGTCGATCGTGGCTGCCGGCCAAGCCTCTATGTAGTGATATTCATCGCCTTGCTTGACCATCGAGCCGTCCTTGCCTACCTTCACGACGGCGATTTCGCACTGGCTGGCGAGCGTGTCGAGAGCCTCGCGCGGCTCCTGCTTTGTGAACGCCCTCGCCTCGCTCTCGTTGGCGAAGACTATGTCCACATAGCGGTCCACGAGATTGTGGAAGAAAGCCTCGTTGGACTCGACCACATTGTAGGATGCCATGTCGATGGAAATCTTGCACCCGGCATCTTTCGCCATCTGCACGGCCTTCCGGATAAGATCTTGATTCTGCACGAGATAGCCCTCGATGTGGAAATAGTCGTAGCCTTGGAAATATTCAGGCTTCAGGTCCTCGGGAACCATTTCGAGCGCGGCTCCCATGTAGTCGGCGAAGGTCCTTTCGGAGTTGGCCCCGGTGATGAAGCACATCGCGCGGCCGGAGCCTTTTGTGCCGGCCAGAAGGGTGGTCTTCACCCCGTACTGCTCCAGCGTGCTTTTGTACAGGTGGCCAAGCTCGTCGTTTCCGATCTTCCCGATGAATCCCGAAGGCATTCCGAATATGGACGTGCAGGTTATCGTGTTGGCCGCCGAGCCGCCAGGAACGTACTTTACGCCGAATTCCTTCAACTTCGACCAGATGCGGTCGCCTGTCTCAAGGTCAACATGCTGCATGCTTCCCGGAGGAAGGTGGTACTCGCGGAGCATGGTCTCGTCAGGGAACACGGCCAGAATGTCCGTGAGTGCGTTGCCTATTCCTAAAATTGATTTCATATCTTTGGTTTTTGATATTCAAAATGTGCAAATCACAAAGTTAAGGAATATTTGATTAAATTTGTAGTTATGAACAGGAAGGTCGGGAATATTCTTAAATACGGAGTCTCCATCGCGCTTGCGGCGGTGCTTCTGTTCCTCTCTTTCCGAGGAGTCGGTTGGTCCGACTTTCTGGCAGGCTTGAAATCCTGCCGCTGGGAATTCGTCATCCTTTCGATGCTGTTCGGTCTCTTGGCTTTCTGGTTCAGGGCCTTGCGCTGGCGTGAGATCCTTCTTCCGATCGACCGGACGACTTCCCGCCTGACTTGTTTCAACGCGATCAACATCAGCTATCTTGTGAATATTGTCCTGCCGCGTGTCGGAGAGTTTGTCCGTTGTGGCTATATCACGGCCCATTCCCGGAAGGATTCGGAGGACCGTCGGCTTGCGTCCTATGACAAGGTGCTTGGAACCGCCGCACTGGAGCGCTCCGTGGATGTACTAGCCATGGTGGTTGTGCTTGCCGTGTTCCTGCTTTTCACATGGAAACGCTTTGGAGGATTCTTCTCCGAGAGGATTTTCGGAGCGGCCTCCGTCAGCTTCAGCGTAGGCAAGATCATCGTGATGTCCGTCGGGATTCTCGTGATTGTCGCCGCCATTTCGTGCGCAATCCTTTTCGCCGACAAATGGAAACCTCTTGGGAAAATCCGCGATTTCTGCAAAGGCGTTTGGGACGGCTTCCTCAGCTGCCTGAAGATGAAAGGCGCGTGGAAGTTCCTTCTATTGACCGCCGGGATATGGGGCTGCTACCTGATGATGAGCGCGACGATCCTTTGGTCGCTTCAAGGAATATCCCCGGACTCGGTCAGCCCTGGGTTCGCCGCGGCCATCGGGACTTTGCGGACACTGAACATGACTGACGCGATGTTCCTGATGATTGCCGGAAGCCTGTCCTCCATAGTTCCTGTGCCCGGAGGGTTCGGGGCATTCCATTTCATAGTCTCCTCCGCGATAGCCTACGTTTATGGCATTCCGGTTCAATTCGGCATGATCTTCGCGACTTTGTCACACGAGTCTCAAGCCGTGAACCAGATCCTCTGGGGAGGCATTTCCTGGATAAGTGAATCTTTACGAAAAACAAATAATCAATAAACAAAAAGAATTATGAAAGTCAAAAATCTATTTCTGATCGCCGCAGGGGTCCTTATGCTGACCACCACGTTCACCGCGACCGCCAAGAAACTTCCGAAGGAGGCCAAGATGACCAAGGAAGTTCTGATGGACAAGATCAAGGGTGGCTGGGCCGGAAAGGTCATCGGCTGCTCCTATGGCGGGCCTACCGAGTTCAAGTACGCCGGGTTCATGAACGACGAGATCGAGATTCCATGGAATGACCACATGATCAAATGGTGGTTCGACAAGTTCCCGGGGCTGTACGACGATGTGTACATGGACCTCACGTTTGTGGAGGTTTTCCAGAAGGAAGGCCTTGACGCTCCGATCGAATCGTTCGCGAACGCCTTCGCCCACGCTCCGTACCCGCTCTGGCACGCCAATCAGCTTGGACGTTACAACATCCTCAATGGTGTGATGCCTCCTGAGTCCGGCCACTGGCACAACAACCCTCACGCCGACGACATCGATTTCCAGATCGAGGCCGACTACGCGGGGTTGATGGCTCCGGGCATGATCAACGCCGCCACTTTCTATTCAGACGGAATCGGCCACATGATGAACTACGGTGACGGCTGGTATGGCGGTGTTTACGTGGCGGCGATGCTCTCCCTCGCATTCGTCAGCGATGATATGGATTTCGTTGTGAACGAGGCTCTTAAGGCTATCCCTGCTCAGAGCAACTACTACAAGGCTATGGCTGATGTCATCAAATGGCACAAGCAGTACCCTAAGGATTGGCACATCACCTGGGCTCTGTTCAACGAGCATTACGGCTACGACATCGGATGCCCTGACGGAGTTGACCGCCAGTTCAACATCGACGCTGTCATCAACAGCGGCTACATCCTCATCGGACTTCTCTACGGAGACAAGAACTTCTACCGCACGATGGACATCTCGACCCGCTGCGGCCAGGACTCTGACTGCAACCCTTCCTCAGCCGCGGGAATCCTCGGCACGATGCTGGGCTACAGCAATATCCCTGAATATTGGAGGAAACCATGCGAGGAGATCGAGAATGTGCCTTTCGTTTACACAGACATTTCCCTCAACAAGGCCACTGAATATTCATGCAGCCAGGCTCTTCAGGTGATCGGGCGCAACGGCGGTTCCGTTGACGGGGACAACATTACCATCAAGGTGCAGAAGCCGGAGGCCGTGCGTTATGAGAAAGCCTTCGGGAACCACTATCCTCAGAAGAGATTCGAGGTCAAGAAGACTGTGACCAATGTCGGCCAGATCAAGTTCAACGGTAATGGTGTCGTTGTCAAGTACCACTACTACAAGGGTGCCGGCTACAATGACAACGCCGGTTATGTAGGTGAGGTTGAGATCTACCTTGACGGCAAGCTTTCCGCTGTGGCCAAGAACCCTGTCAAGGGCAACGGTGCCGCCGCCGAGCTGTACTGGAAGTACGATCTTCCTGAAGGTGAGCACACTCTGACTTTCAAGTTCCTCAACAAGCAGGACAACATGAATATTGTCATCGACAACTATCTGGTATATTCAAGTAAGCCTAAGGTTGTAAACCACGTTGACAAATAATATGAAGATATTCAGATTTTTAGCGGTGGTTGCGGTCGGACTTTTCTCTCTGGCCGCAGTCCCAGTTGAGTCTTCGGCAAAAACATCCTCAAAGGATCTTTACAAGCAGTTCCAGAATCCTGATAGCCGCTACCGCCCGTTCGTGCGCTGGTGGTGGAACGGAGACCGTGTCGAGGCCGAGGAACTTGTCCGCGAGCTTCACATCATGAAGGATGCCGGAATCGGCGGGGTGGAGATCAATCCGATCTCCTTTCCGTACGGCGCCGACGCGATGAACACAAAGCCTCTCAAATGGCTGAGCGACGAGTGGATAGACATGCTCAAGGTCGTGTTCGACGAGGCTGAACGTCTCGGTATGACCTGTGACCTTATCATCGGTTCGGGCTGGCCTTTCGGATCGGAGACCCTTCCGCGCGAGGAGCGCGCCTCGGTGATGCTGACCTATGCCCAGAAGGTTACGGGAGGCGAGAGGTTCGAGATGTCCAAGTTCAACATATTCAAGAACATCGACCCTGGAGTGACGAAGGTGAACACAAGCCGCACGCCGGAACTTGTGTCTGTGTATCTTGCTCCAGACCCGATCAATGACATCAGCGAGGCGATCGACCTTTCCGGGAATATTCAAGGTGATGTGATCACGGTGGATGTCCCTAAGGGGAACTGGCAGTTCTATGCTATGGTTAAATACGACTCGTTCGCATGTGTGATCAACGGAGCTCCGGGAGCTGCCGGCTCGATCCTGAACCACATGGACTCCGCGGCCGTACGCCACTATCTTGACCACATGACCGACACGATCGAAGCCAAGCTTGGACCGCTCTCGAAGCACCTGCGGGCTTTCTTCGTGGACAGTATGGAGCTTGAGGGCTGCAACTGGACTGGCGACTTCCCTGAAGAGTTCAAGGCCAGAAGAGGTTATGACCTGATGCCTTGGCTGCCGTTCACGATGTTTAAGGTCGGCAGGCTCGGCAATGTGGAAAGCTTTGACTACGGCTCAAAGAAAGGCGGAAAGTTCCTGGATCAGGTGAACCGTGTTCGTTTCGACTTCGAACTCACCAAGGCCGAGCTTCTTAATGAGCGGTACATGAACACCTTCCTCGGTTGGTGCAAGGAGAAAGGGGTGAAATCTCGCTCCCAAGCCTACGGCAACGGATTCTTCATCGAGGAGTCCTCGCTTGGACAGGACATTCCTGAGGGCGAGTCCTGGACGACCAACTGGCTCAAGCACAGGATCGGTGAGGAGATGGGTGACGAGGACTACCGTCGCGGACGTGGCTACACGATGATCAACAAATATGTCTCGTCGGCCGCCCACCTGACCGGCAAGCGCGTTGTCAGCGCGGAGGAGATGACCAACACCTACAAGGTGTTCACGACATCCCTTGAGTTCCTTAAGGTCGGCTCTGACATGAGCGCCATGGCCGGCACGACGCATTCTGTTTGGCACGGATTCAACTACTCGCCGCTTGAGGCCGAGTTCCCTGGCTGGGTCCAGTACGGAACCTTCCACAACGAGAGGAACACCTGGTGGCCTTACGTGAACAAACTGAACGACTACCGTGCGAGGATCGCCAGCCAGCTCCAGAACGCCGACATGTACACCGACATCGCCATCCTCCCTGCCAACTACGACATGTGGAGCACGATGGGTGTGCAGACCGAACCGTTCCCGGTGGCTTTGAATATTCCTTACACATCCCTGATTTGGGAGGCCATCCACAAGAATGGAGGCGGCGCGGACTATGTCAGCGAGATCATCCTTCGGGACGCGGCTGTTCGTGGCGGCAAGATTTGCTACGGACCTAAGGAATATGGCACCCTGTTCATCGTCGAGGTGACCAGCACGACACCTGAGACACTCGCCAAGTTGGAGGAGTTCGTCAAGGGTGGCGGAAGGGTCTTCTGCATCGGAAAATATCCCGAGAAATCCCTTGGGCTCAAGGACTTCGATAGCCGCGACAGGCAGATTGCCGAGACGGTCGCACGTTTGAAGGAGGGGTACAAGGACAATTTCGTTTTGCTTGAGAAGCCTGCCGATGGAAAGTATCTGGAATGGTATAAGGACGTGATGGAGAAGTATAATCTGCCTCACACTCTGACAATCAGCAATCCGGACAGGTTCCTGCTTCAGAACCAGTACGTCACCGATGACGGAAGCGATATGTTCCTCTTCATGAACGCCCACATGAGCGAGGCCAGGGAGACGGACATAATATTCCCGAAATCTGTGACCTCCGGGAAGCATGCGTGGCTTTATGACCCGGCGACAGGAAAGAGGTACGTCCTCCCTGTAGGCAAGGACGGGAAGATGCACTTCCGTTTCGGTCCTTCGGAGACTTACCTGTTCGTGTTCAATAAGATGGGTGGCAGCGCTCCGTCATGGAAGACGCTTCCGCTTGGGGGCGCTGATGAGATTCAGGTGGCGGGATCTTGGGATCTTAAGATGCACCACACCTGGCCTGATTCCACATGGACAGCGAGCCTTGACCAGCTGCAGGACTTCAAGGACATGAAGGACACCGCCTTCAAGAATTTCATGGGCGAGGTGACCTACACCAAGACCGTGGACCTTTCCGGCAATCTGCCTAAGTACATGAACCTCGGCAAGGTGGCGGACATCTGCGAGGTTTGGATCAATGGTAAGCCTGCCGGAGTGAAGTGGTTCGGCGAGCGCGTTTATGACGTGAGCGGACTTCTCCGCCAAGGCGAGAACACCATCGAGGTGAAAGTCACTACCCTTATGGGCAATTATATTCAGACCCTCAAAGACAGCAAGGTGGCGCAGCGTTTCGTGATCAAGCGCAAGCAGCCTTATGTCAGCGCGGGACTGATCGGACCAGTGAAATTATATTAACAAAACATTACTGATGAGAAATTTACTTAGAACAGCGGCTGTGGCTTTGCTTTTTGCCGGGTCCGCCATGACCCTTGGAGCCACGGACTTCTTCGCCCGTGATTTCGGGGCCAGACCGGATGGCGTGACGATGAACACCGCCAGCATCCAGGCCGCGATTGATTTCGCTTCCTCGCACGGAGGCGGACGTGTGGTACTTGACAAGGGAGATTATGTTTCCGGGTCAATCTATCTTAAGAACAATGTGACGCTTCACATTGAGAAAGACGCCGCGCTTGTAGGCTCGCTGAATCCTTACGACTACATCAAGGATCCGGATGCCAAGTGGACGGCTCTTATCCTTGCGGTCAAGCAGGACAACATCGGTCTTACAGGAGAAGGTGTTGTCGATGGCCGCGGTTTTGAGGTCGGTGTCCGTTTTGTAGATTTCGTCCACATGGGACTCATCGATGACAAACTCGGCAACGACCGTGTGAACGAGACCATCAGACCGGAGAACATCCACATGCTTCTTTGCAACAATGTGACCATCAAGGATATCACTCTCAAGAATCCGGCTTGCTGGACCCAACAGTACGATAAATGCCGCAACCTTTTGATAGAGAGGATCACCGTGGATGCCAAGTGCTACTGGAACAATGACGGTCTGGACGTTGTGGATTGCAGCGATGTCATCGTGCGTGACTGCTACATCGACTCGTCTGATGACTCGTATTGCTTCAAGAGCCACAGCAACGACGGCGTGAGCGAGAACATCCTCGTGGAGAACTGCGTGGGACGCAGCAGCGCGAATGGCATCAAGTTCGGCACCTACACCCGTGGCAAGTTCAAACATTTCAGGTTCAAGAATATGACCATCTTCGATACCTATCGCAGCGCGATCACGATCGCTACCGTTGATGGCGCGCAGATCGAGGATGTGGAGATTGACAGCCTCAAGAGCCTGAACACCGGCAACCCTATCTTCCTTCGCACCGGTACCAGGAACGTCAACAATGGACATCAGGCTTATCTCAAGGACATTGTCATCAAGAATATGTACGCCGAGGTTCCGTTTGACAAGCCGGATGCCGGCTACAGCTACGAAGGTCCGGTGGAAGACCTTCCGCGCAACGTCTGCCCTAGCATCATCGCCGGCCTTCCTGGCCTCCGGATCGAGAACGTCCGCATGGAGAACATCGAGATTGTTTATCCTGGACACGCCGATCCTGAATATGCCTACGCAGGCACCTCCAAAGAGGAACTTGACGCGATCGAGGAGCAGGAGACACGTTACCCTGAGTTCTCTAACTGGAAGGAACTTCCGGCCTGGGGATTCTACATCCGTCACGCCGACGGCATTGTCTTTGACAATGTTAAACTCACCGTGGCCGGCGAGGACTACCGTCCTGCCGTCGTTACCGATGACGTTAACGGTCTCAGGATGAAAAACCTCCAGATCAATCAGGAAACCGCCCAGAAGGGCAAGAAACAGATCATCACCAAGGACACCAAGAACATCAAGAAGAAATGAAAAGAATAATGTTATTAGCGGCTCTGCTGCTGTTTTCTGTCATGGGTTTCTCCCAGAATGTCTATAAGGCGTCCAATTTCAACATCAAGAGCGACGGTCTGCACGACAACACCACAAGCATCCAGGGTGCGATAGATTTCATCGCCTCCAAGGGTGGCGGCACCCTTGAGTTCAGCGTGGGGCGTTACGTCACCGGCGCGGTCCAGCTCAAGTCCGGTGTCAGCATCAGGCTTCGCGAAGGCGCCGTGATTGTCGGCTCCACTAACATCTATTCGTACAAGGGCCGCAAGGCCATCTTCTGGGGAGAGGGCGTGGAGAACATGACCATTTTCGGCACAGGCGTTATCGACGGCCGCGGCCCGGCCCTTCTTGACGACATAGCCGCTCAGGTGCGGATGAAGCATATTCCCGAGGATGCTACGGTGCCGACCCTCGTCTATCTCAAGGACTGCAAGGACGTGACCCTCAAGGATTTCATCCTTCGTTACCCTGCTACCAAGGATGACCTCTACATCATAGACGGCGGCAACGTCACCGTTGACGGCTGCTACTCTGACATGCGCTGATCAATTGTCGGCTGAAGCGTTCCCTCCTTCGCCAACCTTACGGCAAGGAACCGCCGCAGTGCATCTCATGGAGGCCAACTCTATCTGAATGAATATATTAACGCACCCTCCTCCCCGTCATTCCCGCAGGGAGGAGGGTGTTTCATTTTATTGATATACTGAGACTTGGCCTCCATGATGACCGTCTGATAATTTTGCACATGGTCAGGAAAAAGAAAAGTCCAAATTTTGCACGTTACCAAAATTTGGACTTTCCTTTTTTCAGACCTAAAGTTTAAGGACGAAGTATTATTCTCAATGCCCGGCCGGTAACCGGAAGCTGTTCTTGACCGGCTTTCTGGACATCACGAAATGGAGTTTCGCTCCGTCCTTAATTTCCGAATAGCGGATGACAGGGGAGTCGAGACGTTTGCCGTTGAGGTAGGCGGCCTTTACATAGACCGCGTCCTTGCTCCAGCCATCTGTCGTCATCTCCAACGTTCCACCATCCGACAGTTTGACCTTCAATCCCTTGACACACGGTGAACCGATGTAATATTCATCAGAACCCGGACAGAACGGATAGAAGCCGAGGCAATTGAATATGTACCATGCGGACATCTGGCCGCAGTCGTCGTTGCCGCTCAGCGAACCCGGCTCGTTGCCGTAGAAATTGTCGGCCACGTAGCGCACCCATTTCTGGCACTTCCACGGCTGGCCGAACCAGTCGTACAGATAGGTGACGTGGTGGCAAGGTTCGTTGCCGTGCCAATAGCCGCCAATGCGGCCCCAGATGTCGTGCGCTCCTGGAATATCCTCGGGCAACTCGATGGTGAAGAGGCTGTCCAGACGGTCAAGAAGCAGTTTCCTGCCGGCTCTCTCGACATAGCCTCCGAAATCGTGCGGCACCGTCCACGTGTACTGCATCGTGAATCCTTCCGTGATGTCGCCCCATCCGTGGACAGAGTTCGGACCCTGATATGCTATCGGTGCGAACGGATCGCGCCAGTTGCCCTTGGAATCCTTTCCGCGCATGTAACCGGTCTCCGGGTCGATGAGATTCCTGTAGTTCATCGAGCGGTTCAGGAAGAACTCGTAGTCCTCATTGTGGCCGAGAAGCTTCGCCGCCTGGGCTATGCACCAATCGTCGTAGGCATATTCAAGTGTCTTTGAGACAGACTCTTTCTCTTTATCGAACGGCACGTAGCCGAGGGTGGTATATTCGGGAATACAGTCGTAGTGAGGATTCGTGGCGGTGGTTTTCATCGCCTGGAACGCGCGTTCGTAGTCGAAACCCTTCACCCCCTTGAGCATCAAGTCGGCCAGCACCGAGCAGGCATGGTAGCCGATCATACACCAGGTCTCGCCGCCGTAGAACGACCAGATCGGGAGCATCTTTTCCGTACTTTTGTCGAAATGCGCGAGCATCGAGTTGGCTATGTCGGCCTGAAGCGGTTTGTTGACAAGATTGAGGAGTGGGTGGAAAGCCCTGTAAGTGTCCCAAAGCGAGAAGGTTGTGACATTTGTGAAGCCATAGGCCTTGCCGATTGTCCCGTCGTGCTCTCGGAAGCGCCCGTCAGCGTCCTCGAAGAGGAAAGGATGCAGGGCGGTACGGTAAACGCTGGTGTAGAAAGTCTCTCTCAACACCTTGTCATCGGAGTCCAGCTCGTACTTCCCGAGCTCCTTTTCCCAGAGATCCTCGGCCTCGGCCCTTATGGATGTGAAGTCCTTGCCATCCAGCTCTTTAAGGTTGTCAATTGCTCCGTCTGTGCCTACGGCTGACACGGCCACTTCCACGAATATGCTCTCGTCGGCTCCGGTCTTGAACCTTGCGACAGCCTTCAGTCTCTGTCCCCAGGCCTCAAGCGAGCTGCGGAAACGCTTGGTGTTGTAGATCACCGGCTGCCCGTCCTGGAATATGTCGAACTCCTCGATCGGCCTTGAGAATCTGGCCACGAAATAGACATAACGTCCCGGGTTCCAGCCGTTCACGATCTTGCTTCCGATGATTGTGCGCTCGTCCAGCAGGCGGACCGTGGACCAAAGGCAATCCCATTTGAGTGTGTGGTCGAGGTCTATCATCACAAAGGCGCTGTCGGACTGTGGGAATGTGAACTTGAATATTCCGCTTCTCTGTGCCGCCGTCATCTCGGCCTTGACTTCGTAGTCCTTGAGAATGACTCCGTAGTAGCCTGGCTTGCCCCATTCCTGGGCGTGGTCGTACTTTGACGGCTCCATTTTTGATCCGGTTCCCGGCAGGAAAAGGAAATCGCCCATGTCCGGTATCCCTGTTCCGCTTAAGTGCGTGAGGCTGAATCCTTGGATGAACGGCTTTGAGTACTTGTACCCCGCCGCGCAGTCATAGTCCTTGTCGTCGCAGTCCGGGCTGATCTGGATTCCCCCGAACGGCACCTGCGGCCCCGGGTACACGTTCCCGAAACCGTCTGTTCCCACGAAGACGTTCACATCATCAATCAATTTCCCTTTTCCGGATGATTCCGGCTGAACCTCGGTCACTTCGGCTTGCTCTGTGACCGTCCCGATGCGGTCGCTGAACTTGTCGAAGCGACCGCCTGCGATGCTGAAGACCGAAGTCCCGCACAGCACCGCCATGCCCAAAAACATTTTTTGAATATTCATAACAACAGTCATTTCTATTTCACTGTAAAGATACCTAATTATTTATTTCAAAAGAATATTATTACCTTTGCGTCCCTTTATTTAATCTGATTATCGTAAGCTGATGAAAGCGGTAGGTACGGTTCTTTTGTTGGTCCTCTCCAACATATTCATGACATTCGCATGGTACGGTCATCTGAAACTTCAGGAGATGAAGATCTCCACCAGCTGGCCTTTGATCCTGGTCATCCTCTTCTCATGGGGCGTGGCTCTTTTTGAATATTGCGCCCAGGTCCCAGCCAACCGCCTTGGCTTTTCCGGGAACGGCGGACCGTTCAGCCTTTTGCAACTTAAAGTCATTCAGGAAGTTGTTTCCCTGATCGTGTTCACGGTCATCGTCACTTTCCTCTTCAAGGGTGAGACTCTCCACTGGAATCACATCGCGGCTTTCCTATGCCTTGTGCTAGCCGTGTTCTTCGTGTTTTTGAAATAATATGAGGCGTGCAGTAGAAGTTCATCTCGCCAACCTCTAGTAACTCGGAGCGAAGCGACGCAAGGGGGCTGGGGAATACGGTCCCCAGTGTCCCACAGGGGCTGTCCCGCAAGGGACTGGGTGGTAATAGGAAGGCGCAAGGGGGACGGCAAAAGCCGTCCCCCTTGTGCCTCAGGCGGGAATCGAACCCGCACGGACATTTCTGTCCAAGGGATTTTAAGTCCCTCGTGTCTACCATTTCACCACCAAGGCGGTAGAATGCAAATTTACTAAAAAAATGTTATTGATTAAGAAAAACAATCAGAAACGAGCCAATTTTTAATCGATCCGGATTGCTAATAGTATTTCTTTTCTTGACGGTACAATGCGATAAAGATGAAAATCAGCACTGTAAACGCCCATAGCGATGACCCTCCGTAACTCAGAAGCGGCAACGGAATGCCGATCACGGGCATGAGTCCGATCGTCATCCCGATATTGATGAATAGATGCATGAATATGCATGATGCCACGCAGTAGCCGTATATCCTGGTGAACGATTCCCGGCATTTCTCAGCGTCTGAGATTATCCTTAAGATCAAAAAGACGTAAAGCGAGATCACAACAAGGCATCCGATGAATCCCCATTCCTCACCGACCGTGCAGAAGATGAAATCAGTGCTCTGTTCCGGGACAAAGCCGAAAGTTGTCTGTGTCCCACCGAGAAATCCCTTCCCGCTCAATCCTCCGGAACCAATGGCGATCATGCTCTGGTTGACGTTGTACCCTACACCTGTCGGATCCTCCTTCATGCCAAGCAGAACCTCGATTCTCTTTCGTTGATGGTCCTGAAGAATGTTGTTGAATATGAATTCCGTGGAGAAGACAAGCGCGATTCCGGCCATAAGCCCGAGCGCTGACATTGACAGGAACTTCCTGCGGGATTTGTACCCTTGGTGGATCATGAACGGCACTGCGCAGACACAAACGCCGATGAGAATGTAGAGCGGATTGATCTTCCCGGCGAACCCTTCAGGGTTGAACTTTCCCAAAATCCAAGGTAACAGACAGAGAAGCGGAAATGCTCCCATGCTGATCCATGATGCCGTGCTCATCTTCCCTGCCTCCAATGTGTTACAGATCAGCAGAATGCCAACAAGCACAAGCAGCGACACGTATGGGGATGCCGTGAGTGTCAGGATGAAAAGCAGAGCGGCGACCCCGATGCAGAATATCCACCATCCGGAGAATCCTTCCCTGTACATCACGAATATGAAGCCTACGTAAACGAGGGCGGATCCGGTTTCGCTTTCCGCAAGGATGACCACCATCGGAACGCCAAGGATAAGGGCTGTCAGCATGAAGTCCTTAAAGCGTGTGATCTTGAAGTTCACCTGGCTCATCAGTGTGGCCAAGAGCAGGGACGTGGTAATCTTCGAGACCTCCGCCGGTTGGAATCTGATCGGTCCGAACTCGAACCATGAACGCGATCCTTTCACTTCCACTCCAAGGAAGATCACGGCTACAAGAAGGCACAGTACTCCCAGGTACAAAGGCAAGGAGGCACTTTCCCAAAACTGTGCGTTGATCACGAACAGAATGACTGCCGCAAGCCCGAACGCTGTAAGAATCCAGACGAACTGCTTGCCGCAGCGGAAATTATAATCGAATATGCTTGCGGGGCCGTCGGAATGGATCGAGGCGTAGATGTTGACCCATCCGATAAGAATGAGCAGCAGGTATGTCACTACCAGCGCCCAGTCAACACTCTTTTTTATGCCTCTGTCCGAAAAGTTCTCCATCATTCAATTATTTATAGGCCTTGACCCTTGACATCAGGTTGCCTTGAAGGACTCTGTCCTCCAGCCCTTTGCGCTGGTCGCTGATCTCGCCGTTGAGGTATTTCTCAACCAACAATGAAGCGATCGGAGCGGCCCATGTGGCCCCGAATCCGGCGTTTTCGATGTAAGCCGCCACCGCTATCTTCGGATTGTCTTTCGGGGCGAAGCAGATGAACACGGAGTTGTCCGCCCCGCGAGGATTCTGAGCGGTTCCGGTCTTTCCACAGATGTCCAACCCTGGCACGGCAGCGATGGATGCGGTACCTCCGGATCCGAAACCGCTGTTGACAGCCCTCCACATTCCTTGTGTCACTTTCTTGAAATTCGTTGTGTCCACCATCGTGTACTGTCTTTCGGAATATTTCGGGTCGATCTCGACCCCCTCCGAGGCTTTCACGATGTGCGGAATCTTGTACCAGCCTCTGTTGGCGACAGTGGCGGCCAGATTGGCGATCTGCATAGGCGTGGCGCCGACCTCTCCCTGACCGATGGAGATCGAGATGATGGTCGTGAATTTCCAGCCGCCTTTCCCGTAACGTTTGTTGTACAGTTTTGAAGTCGGCAAGGTTCCTCCCAACTCGGCAGGGAAGTCGCTTCCAAGCTTATGCCCGAATCCGAAACTTTGGACATAGTCATTCCATTTGTCAAGAGCCTCGCCGATGTCGTGGTATTTTCTGTTTTCAAGAATATTCTTGAGTACATAGCAGAAAAAGCCGTTGCAGGACATCATGATAGCCTCTTCCAACACAAGTGGCGATCTGTGGACGTGGCAGCCCAGTTTCCTGTTTCCGAAATGGTAGCCTTGGCTGCAAGGATAGGCCATCTCTGTCGTGAGGGTACCTTCCTGAAGACCGATCAGGCCATTGACGAGCTTGAAGACCGATCCTGGGGGATATGGTGCCTGCACCGCCCTGTTGAACATCGGCTTGTGCGGATCCTTGATGATCTCGTCATAGTGCTGACCGATGTCCGCCAGCATGCTCACATCGACTCCGGGGCTGGACACCAACGTAAGAATCTCGCCGGTCTTCGGCTCGATAGCCACAAGGCTTCCCACCTTGTTCTTCATCAGTTCCTGCCCATATTGCTGGAGATCAGCGTCGATTGTGGTGTAGATGTCGTGTCCGGGGACGGCTTCCTTGTCCATCTCGCCGTCTTTATAACGTTGTTCGATCTGGTTATGAGAGTTGCGAAGGTAGATGTGATAACCTTTTTCCCCGCGAAGTTCCTTCTCGCGGGCCGCCTCGATGCCGGTCTTTCCGGCGTAGTCCCCGGAACGATATTCCCCGGGGTGCTTCTCGATGTAGTTCGCGTCCACTTCCGAGACATAACCGAGCAGGTTCCCTCCGGCATTCACAGGGTAGTCACGGATGCTTCTGGCCTGGCCCCTGAATCCGGGAAAGTTGTACTGAAGCTCGGCGAAACGCATGTAAGTCTCCGGCTTTATCTGCTTGAGCATCACAACGCTCTGGTAGCCGATGCGGCGACGGTTCCTGGCATATTCCTTCATCTTGTCCCTGATGAAATCCGGCGTTACATTCAGGGCTTCGGCCAGCATCAACGTGTCGAACTGCCTTACCTCCCTCGGAGTGACAAGAATGTCGTAAGTGACCTTGTTGCTGACGATTATCTTCCCGTTACGGTCGTATATGATCCCACGGGTCGGATATATGATGTCATAGACCATCGAGTTGTTGGACGCGTTGATCTTGTACTTGTCATCGATGATCTGGATATAGAACAACCTTCCGAGGATGATCACGGCTACGATTAACAGTCCTATGATCAGGGCTTTACCTCTACCTTCGGTCTTCATGGGTCAGCAGGTTGATGAAGCAGATGGAAGCAAGGTAACTGGTCAGGGACGAAAGCCCCAGGCGTGAGACGATGAACCAGGCCGGTCTTGTGCCGGCGCAGTCAGCGAGAATGTAGATGAGAAGGAACAGCGCTGTCATCAGGATGATGGCCATGGAGACCCTTCCCAATCCATATTTCCGGATGGTCACGCTCTCCTTCTGCTCGAAAGGCTCATTGCCGAAAAACATCCCTATGACAGGCCTTCTGAGCAGGGCGACAGGCACGAGTGACATTGCGTTTATTCCCAGTGTCCCTTCCGCGAAGAAATCCACGGCAAGCCCTGTGACGAACGCTATCAGCATGGCTTTCACCGTATTGACCTTCGTCGGGATGCACAGTACCATTACCGGCAGGATCGTGACCATCGCGTAAGGCGTGAAGTGGAAATAGTTGCTCAGGATCATCTGGGCGACAGTCAGCAGAACATATGTAAGCGTGAAACTGTTTCTCATTTCTTCAGCTGTTCTTCTTGTTGTTCGATGGCTTCTATCTCCGCAGCCCTTCTGTTGGCGACGATGGTGACATATTTCAGGGCCTTGTGATTCTGGAACAGGTTGACTTCGATCTCGTTGGTCGCTCCGTTGATGATCTTGGATTCGCCTGCCACGCCGATCGGGATGTCAGGAGGGAAAATCGTGGAGTATCCGCTGGTGTAAACCGTGTCTCCCGGAGCGAACTTGAACTGGAGCGGAATCTCTTTCAGGATTGCCTTGCCTGAACTTGTCCCGTCCCAGGCCAGAGGGCCGACGGCTCCGGACTCGCCGAGTCTTGCGCTGATGAACAGTTCCGTGTTGAGGAATGAGATGGCATAGGAGTAGTGGCCGCTTACCGCATCGACGATGCCGATGACCCCTTTGTCTGTGATCACGCCGGAGTTGCGCGCGACCCCGTCCTCACTTCCTTTGTCGATGATGAGATAATTGTGCTGGCTGTTTGAGCTGGACTTTATTATGGTGGCCGGGATGTAATCAAATCCGTTGTCCATCAGGACCGGTCTGGTACTCGGGTCGGATGCCTTGGCGGCCAGCTCATAGCCTCTCACCAGTTCCCGCAGCCGTTCGTTCTCGATGGCGAGTTCGTCGTTTTGGCCCTTGAGGGAAAAGTAGTTGGAGATCCCTTGAGTTGTTCCCCAGACTCTCGCCATGAATCCGTGCGAGATCCGCGCGATCCAGAGCCTTTGGAACTGACTGTTGTGGGAGAGCATGAGAACAGCCGCGACCTCCAGAAGAACGAAGACCGCGACTGTCATGATATTCTGTACAACAGATCTTTCCTTAGGCATTATCTCATCAGGAATGAGTAGTTGGATGTCTTTTTGAGGGCGATGCAGGTTCCTCTTGCCACGGCGCGGAGCGGATCCTCAGCGACATGGAACTGGATGTTGACCTTTTCCGTGAACCTCTTGGCGAGGCCGCGAAGCAGGGCGCCACCGCCGGAAAGGAATATTCCGTTCTCAACAATGTCTGAGTATAACTCCGGTGGAGTCATCTCAAGCACGTGCAGAATCGAGGACTCCAGTTTCGCTATGGATTTGTCCAGGCAGTGGGCGATCTCCTGATATGTGACAGTGGCCTCGACAGGGTGGGCTGTCATCAGGTTCGGTCCATTGACAACGAACGGCTCCGGTTCTTCATCAAGATCCGGGATGACGGCTCCGACGGCTATCTTGATCTTCTCCGCCGTGGTCTCGCCGATCTTGATGTTGTGCTGCTGGCGCATGTAGTACTGGATGTCGCTGTTGAAGACATCTCCGGCGGTGTTGATGCTTTCCTGCTGCACGATGCCGCCCAGCGAGATCACGGCGATCTCGGCGGTACCTCCGCCTATATCAACCACCATGTTTCCCTTAGGCGCCTCCACGTCAAGACCGATTCCAAGCGCTGCCGCCATCGGCTCGAAGATCAGATAAACATCACGTCCTCCGGCATGCTCGCAGGAGTCACGCACGGCCCTGATCTCCACCTGGGTACTGCCGGACGGGATGCCGACCACAATCTTGAGGTTCGGAGTGAACAGAGATTTCTTTTTGCTGTTGACTTGTTTGATGAATCCCTTGATCATCATCTCGGCGGCGTTGAAGTCGGCAATCACGCCGTTCCTCAGAGGCCTGATGGTCTTGATCCCTGGGTTCGTGTGCTCGTGCATGAGCTTTGCCTGCTGGCCTATCGCTATGCATTTGCCGGTGTTGTTGTCTATCGCGACGATGCTCGGCGCGTCCATCACAATCTCGTCATTCTTGAATATGACGGTGTTGGCCGTTCCGAGGTCCATCGCTATCTCTTGAGTCAGAAATGAGAATGCCATAACTGTCCTTATTCTGTTCTTAAAAAGTTTATCTATTATACAATTTGTAAATATACGAAAAAAGTTATATTTGTAAGAATTTATTATGAATAGAAAGAAAATATTAATCGTCATGGCGGCCGGGAGCGGTGTCAGAATGGGTGCCTCGATTCCGAAACAGTTTCTGGATTTAGGAGGGGTTCCCATCCTTAGAAGGACGATCGAGACGTTTGTCTCCGCCGTTCCGGGCATCAAGGTGATTACCGTCCTTCCGGAAGATCATATTCCTTTTTGGAAGGAATATTGTCTGTCGTCCGGCTTCAATTGCCCTCAGACATTGGTAAGTGGAGGCTTCACGCGCTTTCATTCCGTAAGGAACGCTTTGGAAAAGGTGCCGGACGGTGCGGTTGTGGCCATTCATGATGGCGTAAGGCCGCTTCTCTCCCCGAATCTGATCATGAATATGTTCGCACGCATGGAGTCCGGGAAGATTCATGCCCTTGTTCCAGTAATTCCGTCAGTGGACACCTTGAAGGTGATTGACCGCGTCAAAGACGCTGACGGAAACATGGTTATGGTTTCCGCTGCCGGGGAGGATGCGGACAGAAGCCGGATTTTCGGTGCGCAGACTCCGCAGATGTTTCTGTCAGAGGACATCAAGGCGGCATATTCGCAAGCCTTTGACACCGCTTTCACGGACGATGCCTCCGTCGCGCGCAAAAAAGGAATACCTCTCTCCTTTTGTGATGGAGAAAGGTATAACTTCAAATTGACGTCTCCTGAGGATCTGTCCCTCGCGAGACTGATTATTTCGTCTTCTTTCCGAACTCGTTAGACTGGTAGCAGGTCCGTTTGTAGTCCTTCACCCAGACTTGGCGCTCTATCGCCTGGTCGAGGGAGATCATCGTCTCCGTTGACTGGATGTAGGGGATGTTCTGGATCGTGTTGATAAGGATCTCCATAAGGTGGTCATTGTCAAAACAATATGCCTTAAGAAGCAGGGCCGCCTTGCCGGTCACGAAATGGCACTCCACAATCTCGGCTATCTTCTTCAGATTCGCCACGACCTCCGGGTATTTGTCAGCCTCGGAAAGCGTCACGCTGATGAACGCGCACACATTGAGCCCGAGGGCCTGAGGTTTTACGAGCAGTCTGGAACCGGTGATGACTCCGTTGGTCTCCAGTCTTTTCACTCTTTGATGGATCGCGGCTCCTGAAACACCGCATTCACGGGCGATTTCCAGGAACGGCATCCTGGCATTGTTGACCAAGAATGAAAGGATTTTCTGGTCAATCTGATCGATGTGATAAGTTGCCATTACTTTCGTTTTATAACTAAACAACCGCTAAATTATGTAAAAAATCTTAAAATATCAAGATTTCTTAAAGCGTCGCCGCCCTTTTTCTGTCGGTTTTGAATTGTTAATAATATCCTGACAGGCCGCTTCTGTGAGAGTGGACGCATCGGTCTCCTTCGGAATCTTGTAGTTTGATCCGGCATGCTTGATGTATGGGCCGTAGCGACCGTTGATGACCTGGATGTCGCTGTCCTTATATTCAGCCATCACAGAATTGGCGGCGGTCTTGTTCAGGCCGTCCTCTATGATGGCAGCGCATTCGTCCAGAGTGATCTTGAGAGGATCTTTGCCGCGCGGAATCGAGAAATTCTTGTCGCCGTATTTCAGGTAAGGGCCGAAACGGCCTTTCAGGGCGATCACTTCGGCACCGTTATATTCCCCGACAGCGCGAGGCAGCTGGAACATCTTCAACGCTTCCTCAAGGGTAAGGTTCTCGATGAGCTGACCCTTGCCGAGGGATGCGTACTGGGCTTTTTCCCCCTCGCCTTTCTGGATGTAAGGCCCGAACTTGCCGAACTTGGCTGTGATCTTGTTGCCCTCTTCGTCTGTGCCAAGCTCCTTGGACACGTGGCTGTAGTTGCCGTCATGAAGAACCTCGTCAACCTTCTTGTGGAAAGGTGTATAGAAAGCTCCGATGACATCGTTCCAGACAAGATTCCCGTCCGCGATCTGGTCGAACTCCTTCTCTACGTTGGCCGTGAAGTCGTAGCCCATGATGTCGGTGAAATTCTTCTCAAGATAGTCTGTCACGATCATTCCGATCTCCTGCGGGAGCAACTTGCCTCTTTCCGCTCCTATTGTCTCGGCCTTGGTGATTTCGGAAATGACTCCGTTCTTTAGTTCCAAATCATTGACTGTGACTTTTTTGCCTTCCTTGTCGCCCTTGACGATGTAGCCGCGTCCCGTGGTCAGGGTGGCGATGGTCGGGGCATAGGTGGAAGGACGGCCGATTCCGAGTTCCTCAAGTTTCTTGACCAAGGTGGCCTCTGAATATCTTGGCGGCGCGGCGGTGAACTTGCACTCCGCGCTCATTCCTTTTTCCTCCATCGAGGTGCCGACCTGAAGATCCGGAAGCATAACCTCCTCATCTTCGGCTTCCTGGTTGTCCGTGCCCTCTATGTATAATTTAAGGAATCCGTCGAACAGGACCTGTGTGGCCTGCGCGTTGAACCTTTCCGATCTCTTGTCAGAAGCCACCCTGAGGGTTGTGTTGAGAACCTTCGCGTCAGCCATCTGGGATGCCACGGTCCTCTTCCAGATCAGATTGTAGAGTTTCTGCTCCTGCGCCGTACCCTCGATCTCTGTGTTGTCGATGAATGTCGGGCGGATGGCCTCGTGAGCCTCCTGCGCACCCTTGCTGTGGGTCTTGAACTGGCGCGTCTTTGAATATTCAGGGCCGAAATTCTCGGTGATGAATTTCTTGGCAGTGCCGAGCGCCAGAGTGGAAAGATTCGTGGAGTCAGTTCTCATGTAGGTGATGAGACCTCTCTCGTAAAGGCTTTGCGCCACCCTCATCGTCATGCTTACCGGGAAGTGAAGCTTCCTTGCGGCCTCCTGTTGGAGAGTCGAGGTCGTGAAAGGCGCCGCAGGAAAGCGGTTGGCTTCTTTCTTCTCCACATCGGAGACCAAGAAATCAGCTCCGATGCAGTCTTGGAGGAACGCTCTGGCCTCATCTATTGTCTTGAACTTCGTGTCCAGGACCGCCTTGACCTTGACCGCCGCAGGGAAGCCTGCCGGATGGAAGAACGCTTCTGTCTTGTAGAAAGCCTCGTTCTCGAAAGCCATGATCTCCTTTTCCCTTTCGACCACAAGCCGCAGGGCCACGGACTGCACGCGTCCAGCCGAGAGTTTCGGCTGGATTTTTCTCCAAAGGACCGGAGAAAGCTCAAAGCCGACGAGCCTGTCCAGAACCCTGCGCGCCTGCTGGGCGTTGACAAGATTCATGTCAATTGAGCGCGGATGCTGTACCGCGTTCACTATCGCGTCCTTGGTGATCTCATGAAACACTATTCTCCTTGTCTGCGCCTCATTCAGTCCGAGAGTTTCGAAGAGATGCCAGGAGATGGCCTCCCCCTCTCGGTCCTCATCGGATGCAAGCCACACTGTGGAAGCGCTTTCCGCCGCTTTCCGGAGTTCTGCCACGACCTTCTTCTTGTCGGAAGGGATGACATATTCAGGGGTGAAGTTTTTTTCCACATCCACGCTCAGTTTTTTGTCCTGAAGATCCCTGATGTGTCCGAAACTGGACTTGACCACATAGCCGTTGCCCAGAAATTTCTGTATAGTCTTGGCTTTGGCCGGAGACTCGACGATAACTAGATTGTCTGCCATATTGTACTATTTTACAGGCCTTTCATAGATAGTTTGCCATTTCAATCTGCAAAGTAAACCACAAACTGGGCAATTTTCCAAATTTTGTTATAAATTTGTCTTTATTATGACCGACACAACTCGAAAGAAAATAACAAAGTGGTTCTGGATCGTGGTGACATTTCCGGTTCTGCTTCTTGTCTTTATGATACTCCTTGTGTGGATGTTCGCGGACATCCCGTCATTCAAGGATCTGGAAAACCCGGACAACAAGCTGGCCACACAGGTCATCGCCGAGGATGGGGAGATCCTGACAACCTTCCACATCGAGAACAGGACTTACGTCTCTTATGACGAGATCTCGCCGAATCTTGTCCACGCCGCCGTGGCCACGGAGGACGCCCGTTTCTACAGTCATTCCGGAATCGATTTCAAAGGACTCGGACGTGTGCTTGTCAAGACAATCATCATGCGCAACTCCAGTCAGGGCGGAGGCAGCACGATCACCCAGCAGCTGGCCAAGACCCTTTACCCGAGAGCTGACGTGGGACGTAAAATTCCGGGAATATACCATGCCAAGATGGTGTGGATCAAATTGAAAGAGTGGATCACGGCTGTCAAGTTGGAGAGGGACTACACCAAGGACGAGATCATGACGATGTACCTCAACTCCATATTCTTCGGCAGCGGCGCCTATGGTGTGCGTTCCGCATCGGAGACATTCTTCGGGAAACTACCTTCTGACCTTACTGTGGAGGAGAGCGCCATGCTTGTGGGCATGGTCAACAAGCCGACAAGGTACAATCCGGCCATCAATCCGGACAAGGCCTTGACCAGAAGGAACTTCGTGATTGGACAGATGGAAAAGGCCGGCTATCTGAGCAAGGCTCAGAGGGATTCCATCCGTCTTATTCCCATCGAGTTGAATTATGAGGTGCAGGATCATAACGCCGGTCTGGCTCCTTATTTCAGAGACATGGTGCGCCGCGTGATGAACGCGAAGAAGCCTCGCAGGTCGGATTACACGATGATCGAGGATTATTCCGCTGATTCCCTTGCGTGGGAGTCCGATGACCTTTACGGATGGCTGGACAAGAACAAGAAGGCGGATGGAAGCAGGTATGACCTTGACCGGGACGGTCTGCGGATCTACACGACCATCAACTATAAGATGCAGAAATATGCCGAAGAGGCGGTGGCCGAGAGGATAAAGGATCTTCAGGCGGACTTCCGCAGGGATCTCCGGAGCAAGACCAACAAACCGTTCTCCAACGACATAGACGCGGAGACCAGGGACAGGGTGATGCGTCAGGCCAGGCGTTGGAGTGACCGTTACCGCACGCTGAAGAAGGAAGGAAAGACGGAGGCTCAGATTCTCAAGACATTCTCACAGCCTACAAAGATGCGCGTGTTCGCATATAATAAGAAAGGTTACGCCGACACGACCATGACTCCGGATGACTCGATCCGCTACTACAAGTCGATCCTCCGTACCGCCTTTGTGGCGATGGAGCCGGGAACAGGTCATGTCAAGGCTTATGTCGGTGGCCCGAATTATCGTTATTTCAAGTATGACAATGTCCGTCAGGGCAAGCGTCAGGTCGGCTCGACGATCAAGCCGTTCCTCTACACATTGGCGATGCAGGAAGGCATGACTCCATGCGACAAGGTGGTGAACCTGCCTCAGACTTTCGTGCTCCCGGACGGTAACACCTGGACTCCGCGAAGCACGGACAAGGAGGAATGGATCGGCAAGACTGTGACCCTCAAGTGGGGTCTTACGAACAGTTCAAACAACATCTCCGCTTACTTGATGAAGCAGTTCGGGCCGGAGGCGATGGCGGACATGATGCGCAGGATGGGAATTCAGAGCCATATCGATGAGGTTCCCGCGCTTTGTGTCGGGCCGGCCGACCTGTCTCTTTGGGAGATGGTGGCCGCCTACAACACCTTCCCGTCCAGAGGAGTTTACACCGAACCTCTTTTCGTGACCAGGATCGAGGATAAGCAAGGCAATGTCATCAGCGAGTTCACCAACCGCAAACGAGAGGCGATAGGGGAGAACACCGCCTACCTGATGGTCAACCTTATGGAAGGTGTTGTGCAGGGAGGAACAGCCAGCAGGCTCCGCTATCGCTACAAGTTGATGGGTGAGATCGCGGGAAAGACCGGGACCACCAATGACAATGCGGATGGTTGGTTCATCGGCTACACCCCTACCCTTGTGGCGGGGATATGGACTGGCGCGGAAGACCGTCAGGTGCACTTCCAGTCGATAACCTACGGTCAGGGAGCGCACATGTCCCTTCCTACTTGGGGAATATTCATGCGCAAGGTCATACAGGACGGCACTCTCGGTGTTTCGGAGAACGACAGGTTCATCGCTCCGGCTGGGGTGACTCTCAATCTGAATTGCACGGGAGGCAACGAGGATGCTTCCTCGGACGCCCGGCAGCAGAAAGCGGAAGACTATTATTTTGAATAAAAGGAATACATACTGATTAATAATATGGGCAAGTACCAGAGGATTGCAGTGATTTATGGAAGTGACTCTTCGGAATGGGAGGTCGCTTGCCGCAGCGGGGAGTTTGTCGCTTCCCGCATCGACGGGACGAAGTACGATGTCTATGAGATTTTCGCACGGTTCGGTAAATGGTCTCTTGTGGCGATGAAGAAACGGGACGCTATGCGGATTCCTTTCGCAGAGGGAGCCAGACCGGAAATTGACAAGACTGATTTTTCCGTGAAAGTTTACGGAGAGAAGATAAAGTTTGACTATGCCTACATAGTCCAGCACGGCACGCCTGGCGAGAACGGTCTGCTTCAGGGGTATCTTGAGATGCTTGGGGTTCCGTTCAGCAGTTGTGGCGCGTTTGTCTCAGCTGTCGCTTTTGACAAGTTCGCCTGCAAGAGCTATCTGCGCGAGGCCGATTTCGTGAAGTGCGCTCCGGATGTCTTTGTCCACAATGGAATGGACATCGAGGCTGTCTGTCGGAAAGTTGTGGAAAAACTGACATTCCCTGTGTTTGTGAAGCCTACAGACGGCGGTTCAAGTTTCGGAATCACCAAGGTCCGCAAGGCCGAGGACCTGCCAGAGGCTATTCAGTTCGCTTTTTCTGAAGGTCCTTCAGTTATTATCGAACAAGGAATATCAGGACGTGAGTTCACCTGTGCGGCCTACGCTGACGCCGAAGGACTCAAATCTTTGCCTGTGATCCAAGTGGTCACTGAGAATGATTACTTTGACTACGACGCCAAATACAACGGGCATAGTCAGGAGATCTGCCCGGCACCTATAGAGGAGAGTTTGAGCGGACATATTCAGGAAGTTAGTAAAAAGATATATTCGCTGCTCGGTTGCTCCGGTGTCGTGAGGATGGACTACATCCTTGCTGAGGATGGACTTTACTTCTTGGAAGTCAACACTATCCCAGGGATGACCAGCGCCTCTCTCGTGCCGAAGATGATACGCACGGCAGGGATTGACATCACTGATTTTCTGACAGGAATAATTGAAAACTCATAATGGCGATACTGATTTAAATTTCCCCTTATGCTACTGAAAGATTTCCTTAATGAAGGTGTCGCCCGTCTTGAGCCGCTTTATCCGACCAAGGAGGCCAGGAATATTATGCTGATGCTTTGCGAAAGCCGCATCGGGACAAAGAGTTACACCCATATTGTCGAGCCGGAGTACCAGATAAAGGATAAGTCGCTTGAAGGCCTTGGAGCTGATTTGGACAGATTGTCGGCCGGTGAGCCAGTCCAGTATGTGATCGGTTTCGCTGATTTCTGCGGGTTGAGGTTCAAGGTGACTCCGGATGTGCTTATCCCGCGTCCTGAGACTGAACTCCTGTGCCGTGAGGCCGTGAAGATCGGTTCCAGGATTCAAAGGATGAGAAAGGCCTATGGGAAATTGGCCAGACCTGTGCGTGTGCTTGACTTATGTACCGGATCCGGCTGTATCGCATGGACTGTGGCGTTGAATATCCCCGGGGCGGAGGTGACAGGTGTTGACATATCAGAGGGAGCTGTAGCTTTGGCTTCCTCACAGGATTTCGCGCTTAAGCTTAAAGAGACAGGTGCCTTGGCTCCAAAGTTTGTGGTAGCGGATGTGCTGGCTTCGGATCAGACTTTCGTTGAGGGAGATTATGACCTGATTCTCAGCAACCCGCCTTACATCATGGAATCACAGAAAGCCCAGATGCGTGCAAACGTCCTCAACTACGAGCCTTCAACGGCTCTGTTCGTGGATGATGGTGATCCTTTGGTGTTCTACCGCTCTATCGCCACTTTGTCTCGCACCTGCCTTTCGGCTGAAGGTAAGGGACTTACGGAGATCAATGAGCTTTTGGGACCGGAAACAGCGAAAGTTTTCAGCGATGCCGGTTTCTCAAAAAATGAAGTTGTGAAGGATTTTTATGACAAAAATCGCTTTGTCTTTTATTCAAAATAAGCCTTAGGTGTTGTTCTGAGGCTGTTTTTTACAATTAGCCGTGGAATATTTCATTCCACGGCTAATTTTGTGTCCCTTTGTGCTGAAATATTAACTTTAAACTCATTTTCAAATGAAGAATTTCAGTACAAGGAAAAGGTCTTTGGTACCGGTGGTGCCGACCCTTATGGTATTATCCGCTTTGTTTTCCACATCTTGTGACCGCATGGAACAACCGGCCTCTGTTCAATCCGGCCCGGCGACAGTTAACAGTCAAGTCCAAGGTCTTTCCGCCGAGGTAACCGCCAGAACGCTTGCTGAACTGCCTCTCTCAATTGTCCAGGTCCGTGAAGTGTATGATGGAGTGAACTCATCAGTGTCCAATGGATATGATGAGGAGTATCCTTTCTCCAATGCGCTTTCCAGACCGGGATCCGGAGTAGGGGATGAGTTTCTTGAGACAAGATCCGCGCAGGAATATTCAGAGCCTCTCCGTGATTTGTTGTCTTCAGCGGACATCCCTGAAACCAGATCCGGATCTTTCTTGGAGACTCTTTCAAGTTCGGGACTGCAGATCTATTGGCCGTATTCTGAGGATTGGGACGGGATAACCATGCCGGTCATCACATTTAATCCAGAGGGTTCGCGGACATATTCAATAAGCGCGGAGGATGCGGACTCGAATGTTGGTTTCCTCAGGGAACAACTTCCTGACGGATCCTGGATTGTCAAGGAAGTGCTTGTCGATGAGGAATATGCCCGCGAGCATCCTGTTTGGGTCATCAACAGGAATGAAGACGCGGCGTACTTGACACCTCAGATGATCGAGGCTCTTTACCCGGAATGGGCATCTTCAGTGGCCACAAGATCCAATAGCGATTCCAAGACTTTGGTGTTGAAAGAATTCAAAGCGCACAGGAACTATGACTCTTGGTTTGCAGGTGGTTCCGAGTTCTTTGTGAAGTGTGGCTCTCTTAATGGGTTCAATGCCCAGACAGAGGAAGAACTCAAACTGTTCAGCCCTTCCGTGACGGATCTGATGATTAACGTGAAGCGGAAGAATGTCGGCAAGACCATAAGGTTCAATACGGTTCTCGTTTCCGAGTGGACGCCTCAACTGGAGGAATGTGTCTTCCTGATGATAGAGGATGATGGCGGAAAGCAGACGTCATGGAAAGCCAGCGGTTTGGTGAAGATCAAGTCCAGATCCTACGGCTTCGAGGTTGAACTCCCTCTGCGTCGCAACGATGATCTTGTCTGGCGTGGCAAACTCTCCGCCAACTATTTCGAGAAGTACAACGGCAAACCGAACCGCTTCGGTGATGTCAGCGTCACCTTCAGCTTCTTGTAAATCTCCGGATGTTTGAATATTCCACTGCTACTCCCCGGCCTTGGACAGTCCCTGCTAACGTAGGACCTACTGGATATGAATGCAGGGTATTGCTTTGCTGACACATCTGTTATAGATGTGATAACGGTAGGTCGCTGAGCTTGTCGAAGCGCCGGGGTGTATGTCTTATACGAAATATTGTGGAATTATAAATAATACCTATATTTGTATGCCGGTAATTTTAAGACTGTTCGGTTTTACTTTCTACTTTTTTAGCAGAGAACACGAACCGATTCATGTACATATTGAAGGTGCTGATGGCTATGCTGTCTATGACTTGAGAAACGATAGATTTGTTCAACGGATGGTGAATAACGTCAAGGCAGGAGACCTGAAAAAGATAGAGATGGTCTTGGATGAGAACAAAGACATGATCATTCGGGCTTGGGATAGTTATTTTAGTGACAAAAGGCGATGAAGATAAGAAAGATATGGTTTGATGAGCGGTGTCTGTATGGAGAAGATGAGTCTGGAAATGTTTTCCGGCAGTCTTTGTTGTGGTATCGTGCCTTGCGGAATGCTGATGATGAACAGCGCAAGAATTATCGTATCGGTTTTGAAGGTATTCATTGGCCGGATCTGAATGAGGATGTCAGTTTTGAAAGCTTTACATACAAAGACGCTATGCCGACCCCGTTTCAGGAATTCTTCCTGACACACGATGAAATCAATATTTCCGGATTCTCTGAATATGCTGGTATAAACCCCACTCTTTTCCGGAACTACATCAATGGCTTCAAGCGTCCTTCCGCCGCAAGACTCCAGCAAATACAAAATGCCCTGAAATCCATCGCGCAATCATATTCCGAGGCGGACTTCACAATCTCACAACCTTGATAAGGTTTATTGAAAAACGCTGCCAGGAATTCTCCCGGCAGCGCATTAATTTGGGCATTCTGTCAAAGGATTTGATCAGAATCTGTAGAATCCTTTGGCAGGCTCGTTGACCTTGGTGCCTTCGTTGGTCTTTTCGAACTTCGCCGGCAGGCATCTTCCGCTGTTTGTCAAGGCTTTGTTGCGTTCTAATGTGACATTGGCTGTGCTTGCGGCCGCCTTTCTGGTGAATGTGTAAGGGGCGAGGATGTACGGAGCGTAGATGTTGCCGTCTGAGCCGTGGATGACGTACTGATCCTTCACAACCTCAGGAGCGATGAATATCTTCGACCAGCCAGGACCGCCCATTGACAGGCAGAAGTCAAAGCCGTGGCACATAACGTCGTATCCCAGACTGGCATAGTACGGTGACTTCACTCCGTTCATATTGAAGCTTCCATCGGCATATTCGGCCACTCCGACTTTCTCTCCGTCGGCCATATAGACACCATAGTTGCCGTCATCGAAAAGCGTGAAGGAGTTGAGGGCGATGTTGTAGTTGATGCCGTCCGAATATGGATATCCCTCGAATATTACAGAACCGTGGTGGGCTCCTGTCCACGCGCAGAGATTGCCGTCCTCGAAGAACATCTTCATCGGGTATGTGTCTGTGAACTTGGTGACACCCCAGCCATACACATTGTAGCTTTCGTTCACGCGGAACGGTTCGATCTTGATGTCAAACGAGATAGGCTTGCGGTCATATTCTGTGTATTCAGAAGTTGATGACGCGGTGGTCACCGTCCACTCGCCGAGGTAACGCTCATATTCATCCGAACCCTTAGGAATGGTTGAGGTGGCCTGAACCTTATAGGCGTAGCTTTCACCGAACATATTCTTTCCGGAAACGATGAGGATGTATTCAACGTTAGGCACGCCCTGGGTGAATCCAAGGGTAAGTCCCTGATCGGAGTTTAAGGCTTGAAGATAGTCGCTTTCGATCTCGATGCCGTTCTGCTCGCACAGCTCGGTGTATGAGTTGTTGTATTTCGGAAGAGCCTCGTCCGCAAGGACCTTGGCTGTCAGGTAATAGTAGGCGCTGGCGACACCCTTGCCCTTTACGAGGAAGTCTATGCTGAAGTAGCCTTCGTTTTTCGGAAGTGAGGCTGTAACTTCTATCGAAGGCTTATCGGTGGAACCGTCCCAGCCGCCTCCCCAGGCCTGAGGAATCTTGTCATAGTAGCCCTCAAGGTTCACGCAGCCCTTGAAACAGTAATTGGTCGCCGAATAACTGCGGTTCGCAAAATAGGCTTTGTATTCCTCTGCGCCTCTTTTGTACACCGGGACACTGACTGTCTTGCCATCGATTTCCACCTCGCATTCAGGCAGGGTTGTCAATGAGGTGCAGCCATCGAAGGAGTTCTGCCATTTATAGACCTTTTTGAGTTTGTTAAGGAATCCGAGGCTTCCGGATTCAAGGGATTCGCAGCCTTGGAACGTATAGTTCAATTCTGTGATATTGTCAACAGGAAGGTTGTTCCAGAAGCTTTCAGGAATGGTTTTCAGTGATTTGCAGTTGGTGAAAGTCCTCTGCATCTTGGAAGCCCTGATGGCCGCCTTGGCGGTCTCGTTGAACATATTCTCCGGGATCTCGACAAGCGATTCACAGTTCGTGAATGTCTGGTTCAGCATATTTGCGTCATTGGAAAGCTTGAAGTGGCTGAATGTCGGCAGTCTCTTGAGGCTCTTGCACCCATTGAAGATCTGCCATATCACGACTCCAGCCTTGGTGAAGTTCCTGAATATGTCTGGATCCAGATATTCCAGAGACTCACAGTTCGTGAACGCATAGTTGAAGTTGGTTATCTGTGAATTGAGCGCGTCCATAAATCCGATAGGAACTTCTTTCAGGCTTGTGCATTTCTGGAACAAGCTGTTGCAGCTGGTGAGCTTCTTGAGCTCATCACCCTTAGGGACGGCGACGCGTCGCAGACCTGTCATACCATTGAAACTTAAGCCGCTAAGAGAGATGCCTCCCCACTGGATCACCTCAACGAGGTCCGCTTCGTGTCCGAAATAACCGGATTTGCCGATTGTGCGTATTGTCCCGCTGATCTGTACAGGAAACAGTCTGGATGCTTCATTGTACTTGTGTTTAGGGTAGCTTTGTGATTTGAGTGTGTCCTTTGAGCCGTCACCCCAGTCCACATAGTATTCCGGCGCTGCGGTGTTGTATGTCACAGGAAGCACGACGCAACTGTCTTTCGCAAGAGGCTGCATCATCAGCACCATCACGTTGTCTGGATAGGTGACAGGGTTCTGATAGACGATGATGGATTCGACGACATTGCCGTCATTCTTCAAAGTCAGTCTTGTCTCCCTCGCGTAAGGCATCTCGTTCTTGTCCACCCTCACGCTTATGGTCTTGGTGTACACCTCATAGGCCCTTGTCTCAACCAGATGCGCCCAGGTCTGGTCACCTTCGAGTTCCGCTGTGAACTCAAGGTTCGTGGTGACATCCACATTGAAGATTCCGCCGGACGCCGGGCTCTCGACGGATGTCGTGCTGACGTGCATGTTCCCGGCTACAAAGGTCAAGGTCCTCATTAGAGTCTTGTTCGCTCCGTCGCTCAGGAGCAGGATAACCTTGCCTGCCTCTGGAGAGTCCGGAGCGGTCACGGCGATGACTCCGCTCTTTTCATCGGTGGTTTTGACCTCTGCCTCCCAATTTCCTTTAGGAAGGGCCTCAAGAATCGTATTCTTGTCTCCGCCGGTTATCGTGTAGGCATATTCCTTTGTCTGTCCTGAGTAGATCAGGGATGTCGGAACTTCCACTGCGATTCCGAACTCCTTATATATTTCAAAGGTAAGCACAGTGCCGTCCGCAAGGGTCAGGTAGGCGGTCTTGCCGTCTTCGCTGAGTCTGGCATCCTTGAAGAACGCGTCTCCGGTTGCCTTGCCGCATTCCACATACGTGACACCGTGGTCGTACGAAACGTACCATTTACCGTTCTCGATTTTCATGGACGGGGTCACGCCACGCTCTCCGGTGACAGGAATCGTGTGGCCTTCTGAATCCAAGAGCCACTCGCCGTCCACTGTCCAGTACCATTTCCCGTCAGGAGCCTGCTTCACAGAGATGTAAGGGGATTCGCCATCCGAAAGGGTGATGGTTGACATCTCTCCGTAAGCATCGACAAAGGTGATGACGTGGGTTCCGTCTTCCTTGTCCTCAATGCCGCTGATGAACTTTTTGCCATCGATCAACTGCTGTAGGTCTGAAAGTTGGGTGTTGAGTGATGAGACCAGAGCTTCGACATTTGTAAGCCTTTGCTCCACATCGTCCAGACGAGATTTCAACTCCTCGTCGTTGTAGCACGCCGTCGCCAGCAGTACTACGAGAGTGTAAGTTAAGAATCGCTTCATAATACATTAATTGGTTTTCTGATGTGCGAAAATAAAGAAAAATTATCATAATGTTATAATATGTAAGTTTGTTTTTCTTGAAATAATATGCGTTGTATGCTGTTGTGGGGCGTGAATAAATATTCCATTGTGTTTATGATGGAATTGATTTGTGAATATTGCTTTAAATCTGTAAGTTGTGTGTGGTGGCAAGTTTTGGATTTGTAATTAATCGGCTTTGTGGCGTATCCGGTTAAGGAAATGTTATCAATCGCTGTATTCTTTGATCTTCATGGATGATGCCGCAGGTTTCAGTTGTTTTCTCTGACAGTCATATCGCAGTTGGCACAGTCGAATGTAAGGTGGTAACGTTTGCCGTTGTTGGTCAAGTAGAGGTTGTTTTTACGGCTAGTTTGGGCGGCTTGAGGTTTTTCCAGCCTTTCGGATTGTTTGACTGGACAGAGACCTAGCTCGTGGCGGATGCAGTACTTGGTCCGCATCAGTTCGGTGTCGGGGCGATGCGAGATCTCGAACGCGTCGTCTGTTTGCGTAGCGCCCAGTGACATGTAGGCTTCACGGGCGATGTGGTTGGCGATATTGGCCTTGTACGAAAGATGGATGCCGTCAGATGCTGTTTCTTGAATATCACGGACTTGTGGTAGGGCGTTGAACTCAATGGGCTGGTTGTCAGATGTTTTAGTGTTTCTGGCACTGCTTGATGCCTGATTTACCGGAAGTGGGACCGCTCTGCAAGGCATCTTTTCAAGTGTGGCGGCGAGGTCGCGCCTTATGGCGTTCAGCGCTGATGCCGGAAGGAACGGCAGAGAACCGTCCGGAGTCGCCACCTCAAGCGAACTGAGGGTGAATGAATATATTCCCGTAGCCTTTGATATTTGAGCGGTGAACATTCCGCGCATCCTTTCCGAGTTCTCCGCCGCCCTGTCTCCGGCCTCGCGTTCTAGCACAACACTCCGCCCGTCCTGTGTCATTGCGCTGACTTTCAGTAAGTATGATAGCTCACCAACCGTCGAAGTGGCCGGATCTGAAATCCGAACCGAAATGCTGACCGTCACTGGAATCATCCTGACTGGCAGGTTGGATTCCAGTTCCTTCTCGAAGGCGCTGCTGAGGTTGCGGTACAGTTTTGCTCCCGGATAGAGCCCTTGGACAACATTCCTGCACGTTATCCGGTTCCCCTGACAGACATCTCCACGGAAACCGACAATCTCCCCACGTCCTTTTGACAGGAAAGAGAATCCATCCCCGTTCTGAAGCTGTTCGGTTGGATTCTTCATCCGCAGGGTTATCGTGGAGTTCTTTATGAAAACCACAGTCCCGATCTCCTCTCCGATTGATTTCGGAGCGTCCATCGAAGACCAGCCCCCTGACCGTTTCCCGTCCAGAAACAATTGCGTGTAGCCACGGTTGAACGTCTTCCCTAAATCCGGTGTGAATCCGCCTTCCGACCTTCCGAACGAAACCCTGCGGTACTTTTCTGGATTTGCCGCGATCAATTCATCCAATGCCAATGAATATGCCCGCACGACATTCCGCACGTAGGAGGCGTTCTTCAATCGTCCCTCGATCTTGAACGAGCATATTCCAGCTTCCGCGAGGTCTTGCAGCCTGTCTTTGAGGTTGTAGTCTTTGAGCGACAGCAGGGCTTTGTTCCGCACGAGAACGTTCCCCGTCTCGTCCACAAGGTCGTAAAGCGACCGGCACGCTTGGATGCATTCCCCACGGTTGGCGCTCCGCCCGGCAATCCGCTCGGACATGTAGCACTGTCCGCTGTAGCATACGCATAGAGCACCGTGCACGAAAAACTCCAACTCACAGTCGACAGCCTCGCGTACGGCCTTGATCTGTTCCAAGGACATCTCCCTTTCCAGAACAAGGCGTGAGGCTCCGATGCCCTCGTAAAGCCGTGCTTTCTCCGGTGTTCTTATGGCGCACTGTGTCGATGCGTGGACCGGCAGGTCGGTCAGTTTCCAGACGGCGAGATCCTGGGCGATGATGGCATCCACCCCCGCGGATTTCGCTCCGGCAAGCAACCTTTCAGCTTCCGCAAGCTCGTTATCAAAAAGGATGGTGTTGAGTGTCAAGAATATGCGAGCGCCGAATCTGTGGGCATATTCCGTAAGCCTCCGGATGTCCTCCAATGAGTTGCCGGCCGCCTGGCGCGCCCCGAACGCAGGTCCGGCGATATACACGGCATCGGCACCGCAGTCGATTGCCGCGATGCCGATGTCCATATTCCTTGCCGGAGCGAGAAGTTCGAGATAGTCAGGCATTTTCCCTCGCTGAAATTAATTATTGGAACATCCCACGTTGCAAGATGGTTGCCCATCTCGAACTTCCCTTTACGTTACCCCTACCCTAAATCCCTCCCCTCGGGGGAGGGACTTGCTTCCACCGCAAGCGGTAGAGAGTGGAACTTCTATGGAATTACTTGCTGAGGGAGGCGATCATCTGCTTGGCCTGTGCGCCGAACTTAGGATCGTCCTGAACCTTCTTGTAGAACTCAAGGGCCTTGGCGTTGTTCTTCGCTCCCTGATAGAGAGCGGCGACGGTGAATGTGATGGCCGAAGCGTTCTTCGCGTCCGGTTTGATCTCAAGATATTTCTCGAAGTACTTGATGGCGTCAGCGTTCTTGCTGAGCTTCTGGGAAGCCTGTCCGGCGATGAGGTAAGCGGTGGCGTTCTCCGCATATTCGTTTGCCTTCTCGGCGGCCTTGACAGCGTCAGCGAGCTTGTTTCCCTTGAACGCGGCGTTGGCCTGCTTTACATAAATGTTGGAAATCTGCTCCTTGGCGGTCTTTTCCTCACCGTTCCAGGCGGCATGCTTGAAAGCCTCGATGGCCTCCTCAGTCTTGCCCTGGGCTCCGAGGGCCTGGCCAAGGTAGAGGGCGGTCTTGCCGGCGGTGGTGTCGATGGCGTAAGACTTGGCGAAACCGTCAGCAGCGGTGGCGAAGTCCTTCAGTTTGAGAGCGTCAACGCCTTTCTGCATCCACATCTGAGGAACAAGTTCCTTCGCCTTTTCGGCGACCTCGGCGTTCTCGTATTCAGTGGCGATCTTCTCGACTTCAGCAAGCTTCACGGCGGCGTCATCGTACTTCGCGTCCTTGATCAGATCCTTGGCGATCTCAAGGGCGACACCAGGGATGGCGTTCTTGCAGTTAGCCACGAGTTCATCGGCGTCAGCACCTATGGTCTTGCCCATTTCGAGAGCTTTCTGGAAGCAGTCGAGGGCTTCAGTCCAATTCTTCATGGAGATGGCTGTGGCTCCATTATTGTAGAGTTCAGTTGCCTGGGCCATGTCCTGGGCGGATGCCATGCTTGCTGCCATGAACGCGGCAGCGATCGCGAGAATAAACTTTTTCATCGTATTAAAAATTATGTTTAACTACATTCCTTATAACGGCAATAACCACAAATGTAATAAAAATTTGTGTCAATTGCACATTATTGGCTATTTTTGTCCTAAACGGGAGGTGTCAATGATGCGTAGTCTTATCTTCAAATCAGTCTTGTGTATTGTGTCGCTTGGTTTCTCAATAATGATGCCAGCGCAGAATCTGCCCGCTTTGCAGAAGGACGGTTCGGTCACTACCGGCAATCTTACCAACGGGATTTCCTACTATCTGGTGACGAATCCCTCGATGAAGGGTGTCGCCGATTTCGCGCTTGTCCGCAAAGGGATAAGCGACACCTTGTCAGCGCGAAAGGAACTTTCCTCCCTGCCGCACTTCAATAAGACCATCCCTTACAAGTTCCTCTCCCGCAAGGGGATAGGCTGCCGTCCGGAAGGGTATGTCTCCTACAGGGATGACGCCACCATATTCAGATTCGATGATGTTCCTGTCTTTGACCAGGCGGCGGCAGACACCACGCTTTTGATGCTTTTCGACCTCATCGCGGCCAAGCCTTGCCAGCATGCCATCATCATCGCGGGCGACATCAATCCCGCCGCCATCAAGGAAAGGATGAACGTGTTCTCCCTGATGGTTCCTTCCCGCAACCCTGGCTACAAGAAGAAGGAATATGTCTGGAAGCCTGCGGTTGAGCCTGAATATTCATTTATCCCGTCCGACCGTTCGTCCGTGACGGTGGAGTTCCGCTCGCCGAGAACCCCCGATGACCAGATGAACACGATCCAGCCGTTCATCTCCGAGCTCTTCTCCAATTCTTTGAGAGAGATTGTCTCCAACCGTCTGCGCGAGACTCTTCTTTTTCGGGATATCCCTGTGGAATCGTTTGATGTTGAATATTTTGGGAGTGCCGATGGCGCTGGGGACGAGCGTTTCTCCGTTAGTGCCCAGACCTCCAGAGGCCAGCTGATGCCGGCCTCGATGGCGGTCGCATCCGTCCTTTCGGAGATCTGCTCCAAAGGCATCGGGGCTGAGGAATATCTTGTCGCCCGCAACTCCGTCCTGAATGGTTTTATGAAGAACCAGACCAATGACGCTCTGGTTCTGCGCTGTGTTTCCTCCTATCTCTATGGAGCCGATCTGGCTTCCCCGGCGACAAAGGCCAGTTTCTTCTCTTCCAGGAATATGTCCACGAAGGCCGAGACCGAGCTATTCAATGGTTATGCTTTGGCCGTGCTCTCCGGAATGGAGGCTCCGAAAGTCTCCTGGACGGGAAGCGAGGAAGATTATGACGGGTGGTTCTGGCCGGTCTTGTTCGGTTCGGTGACAGATGGAGTCTCCATGCTGGACAAGCCGCTCTACAAGTGGCCTGTGACGGCCAAGGACACTTCCGCTTTCTGGAACGAGAGGAACAAGGTCAAGATAAAGTCAGTGGCCTCAGAGCCTGTCTCCGGAGGGGAAATGTGGACTTTCTCCAACGGCATGAAAGTGATTTACAAGAATATGCCGACGGGGGGACGTTTCAGTTATTCATTGATGATAAAGGGCGGTTTCTCCACCGTCAGGAATCTTCCTCGCGGGGAGGGAGCTTTTTTCTCCGATATGTTCGGACTATGCAACATCGCAGGCATGTCCGGAAGTGATTTCGACAAGGTGCTACGCGCCAACGGGGTGGAGATGAATTGCGCGGTTTCAACTTCGGACATGAGACTTTACGGATCTGCGGCGTCAAACAGATTATTACTGACTCTCAAAGCCTTGCTGTCCGCCGCTAATCTGAGGAAGCCTTCGCGTTCGGCTTTCGAACCGTGGAGAAGGGCGGAGCTGGCCTCAATCAAGCCGGCCTATCTGGACAGCCTCATGTACCAGGACTACAACTACTCCTCTGTCAAGACTCCGTCCGGACTTACCGCGCGGACGATGGATGATGCCTCGGATTTCTTTGACAGTCAGTTTATAAGGGCTAATGACGGGGTCCTCGTTATAGTCGGTGATCTGCCAGCGGAATCCGTACAAAAGGTCCTTTGCCAGTATCTTGGAGGATTCCGTGTCAGCAAATCGTCATCTGTACGTCAGTTCAGTCCGTACAAATTGCGTACGGGAGCGACCACATATTCAAGGATAGGAACTCCGGTGGAAATCAACTTGGCTCTGGCTTGTGCCGAGCCGTTCACGACCGAGAACTATATGGCGTTCAAGGTCGCCGGACTGGCTCTTTATCGCCGGCTGACCGGCGTGATGGCCGGACACGGATTCAGCGTCCGGATGGCAGACCGTTTCAGTGTCTGGCCTCAGGAGGCTCTGGAGTTGATATTCACGTGCTCTCCTGCGCCGGAAGCTGGGCTTCCTTATGGCGTGGAAGGAGGCTCCGACCAGCCGATGGTGGCTCTTGTCGAGGCCAGAAAGGTGATGGAAAACGTGCTTTCCAAGCCGGTGGACGCTGCCGAGCTGGCTTCCTGCAAGTCTTTGCTGACCAACAGCTACTCGACCTATCTCGCTGATCCTAAAAATTATGTGGACGCGGTCCTGATGCGCTACTCCGGCGGAAAGGACGTGCTGACCGGCTATAACAACAGAATCGGCAGTGTCTCTGCCGACAAGGTAAAGGAAATCTTCGGCGCTTTGTCCGAAGGAATGAGAATCGAATATGTCGTCAAACAATAAGTTCGGAACCATAATCCAAATCGGAGATATCCTTGTGTCAGAGGATGTTGTCACTGAATATTTCGCCTGCGACTACGCTGTCTGCAAAGGATGCTGCTGCATTATCGGTGACAGCGGGGCTCCACTTGAGGAGTCTGAGCTGGAGCCTCTGGAGGAGAATTATCCTGTATATTCAAGACTTATGAGGCCTCAGGGCCGCGCGCAGATCGACAAGGAAGGATTTTTCTCCATAGACCGCGACGGGGACATCGTGACTCCGGTAGTGGATCAGACCGAGGAGTGCGCCTACACCACCTTTGACGAGGATGGCAATTGCTTCTGTTCCATTGAAAGATGTTTCTTCCAAGGTTCCTGCAAGTTCCGCAAGCCGCAGTCCTGCTGGCTCTACCCGATCCGGGTCACCAAACTTACCGGCGGTGGCCAGGCCCTGAACCTCCATCGTTGGGAAATATGCAAGGATGCCTATGAGAAAGGCCGCCGTGAAGGTATTCACGTCTATGAATTCCTCCGTGAACCTCTCATCTCAGTCTTCGGTCAGGACTTCTATGAAGCCCTCTCCTTCGCCGCAAGTAAGATTCTCGCAGGGGAATGTTAGTCCGGTCGCTTTTTACCTATGCCAGGAAGGAGTGTGGAGTGGCGGGTCATTTGTGATATTTTGAAAGATAAAATTATATGAAATTTATAAGTTGGAATGTCAATGGGTTGCGTGCCTGCGCCGGAAAAGGTTTTGATGAAGTGTTCAACGCTCTGGACGCGGATTTCTTCTGTCTTCAGGAGACTAAGCTGCAGCCTGGACAATTGGATCTTGAGTTTCTTGGCTATACCTCGTACTGGAATTCGGCCGAGAAAAAAGGCTACTCAGGCACGGCGATATATTCAAGGCATCATCCGTTGTCGGTGAAGTATGGGATCGGCGTTGATGAACACGACCATGAGGGACGCGTCATCACGTTGGAAATGCCTGAGTTCTACCTCGTCTGTGTCTATGTGCCGAATTCGCAGGATGGTCTTCGCAGACTTGACTACAGGATGCGGTGGGAGGATGATTTCCGGGAATATCTTGCCGGCCTCGCCGTCCGGAAGGGAGTGGTGGTCTGCGGTGACATGAACGTGGCTCATAACGAGATAGACATCAAGAACCCGGACACGAATCGTCGTAACGCGGGCTTTACCGATGAGGAGCGCGGCAAATTTTCCGTGCTGCTGGATTCGGGCTTCACGGATTCATGGAGGCTTCAGCACCCGGACGAGGTCAAATATTCCTGGTGGTCGTACCGCTTCCATGCCCGCGAGAAAAATGTGGGCTGGCGCCTCGACTACTTTCTCGTCTCCGATTCTCTTAAGGACAAGATCACGGCCACAGAGATCCATTCTGAGATTCTCGGTTCGGACCATTGTCCGGTCGAGCTTGACTTGGCCCTGTAGAGTCTTGATGATCAGCTTGCCGAAGGCCACTTTGACGTCGTCAGGCGAGATGTTCTCTGCTTGAAACGATGTATGGCGAAAAGTATTTGACAAATCATAAAAGAAGACCTAATTTTGCCGACGGTTTCATAGGAACCGCGGCTTTTTGCTTTGTGATTCGAATATTAAAGTCATCATTCGCTATGAATATTAACGTAATATTCAAAAATATGAGATTATCAATCTGGAAAAAATCACTTGGGGCGGTGGTTTCCCTTGCCCTCGGCTTGTTTGCCGTTTCTTGTTCCGAAAAGGAGAACCCTGAGGAACCTCAGGATCCTAAGCCTGTCAAGACCAATCCGGTTACAGTCGCTGATGTTCTGAAAGCGGATCCTGGCACTACATTCACGGATGTCGAGTGCCTCAATGTCGTCGCTGTCAACGAGCAGGGAATTGTTCTGCAGGAGGACGGAACAGATGATCCGGCCGGCAACAGTGTCTATGCCTACATCGGTCAGACGCACGAGTTCGTTGTCGGCGACATGGTGACTATCTCTGGTAACACAATGAAACGTAATGGCTTGATTCAGTTTGCGCAAGGAAGCACCATCACCAAGACCTGGCACGGGGACTTTGAACAGCCGAAGCCGGTGGAGTTCTCCGCGGCTGACATTGACGCTTACATGAAGTCACCGTCAGTCAAGTATGTCACTTACACCGGTACAGTCATTGTGGCCGGCAACTATGTGAATGTCGAGATTGACGGAACCGGCAACATCGGCAGTCTTGACTATATGACAGCTGAATTCAAGGAGAAGTACAACAAACATTCTCTTACTATAACAGGTTGGCTGTTCGGTTCTTACAAGACGTTTATGTACACGGTTCCCGTTGAGGTTGTGGATAACGGCATTCCGGAGGACAATATTCCGGAAGGGGCTATCTATTACAATGATTTCGACTACGAGGTTGCTGTTCAGGATTCCGAGAAATATGGCACCACCAAAGGTTGGCCTTGGCTTGACCAGTTCGATGGATGGAAGAACCAGAAAGGTTCGGGTGTCTCCGCTGTAAGCTATGATTTCAAAGAGATGTCCGTGCGTACGAACGAAGCCTCCAAAGGATCGCTTTCCCTTTACAATGGCTCTGGCAACAACAACATATTTTTCGGAGGATCAGAGACTTCACCGAATTATTTCGTTATCGGAAACATCTCTGTACCGTCGCAGAACCTCAAACTCTCATTCGGCGCGCAGCGTTATGCCCAAGGTGGAGCCAACGCGTTCCTCAAGTCTAACTTCGAGGTGAGACTCTCTGCTGACGGAAAGACCTGGTCTCCTGCCATTGATTATGACTTCGGAGGAGTTGAGGACACCAAGGACGGCAAATGGAGACTTGCGACAGCTGATTTTACTCTCCCTGCCGGCACGAACACCCTTTACATCAAGTTTATAGCCAAGGCGTTCAGTGTGAACAGGCTTGATGATGTCCTGCTTGTCCCGGGCCAGGGCGGACAGCAGATCGACTTCAGTGGAGATGCAGAGACTCCGCTTTCCACCATCGCGGATGTGCTTGCCGGACCTATTGATAAGGTCTATAAGGCGGAAGGCCTTGCGATCGCGACACATGCAAATGGTATCCTTCTTCAAGACAACACTGGTACTATCTTGATTTATAAGAAGAAGCACGGGATCAGTGCCGGCTCAAAGGTGATGGTTGAAGGAAATACTACTGAATATGGTGGATTCAAGCAGTTTGACGCGACTTCCACTGTCTCCGTCACCGGAAACGGCACGGTAACCCACCCGACAGCCGAGGAGTTCAACGCCTCAAAGTTTGAGTCCTATGTCAAAAATCCGTCGATCAAGTACATAACCTACAAGGGTACTCTCAAGATAGAGCGTGACGCGAACTATCAGTATCACTATAACGTGGTCATTGACGGTACATCCTCAGTTGAGGGTTCTGTCTCTTATCCAGAGTCTACTTCCACTCTTCAGGCCTATGAGGGTTCGAAGATCATTGTGAAAGGCTATGCCATCAGCGTTACCGGCAGCGGCGATGTGAAATATGTCGGCACAATGGCCACTTCCGTTGAGCCGGAGGAGAAGGATACCATGCCGGAGGAGAAGGATGCTCTTACGGTTGAGGAACTCAATAAGAAACTGGATTCTTTCGGAGGAAGTACTTTGGCCGATTTCGTAGCTGTGAAGGGCTATGTGGCCGCGAACAACGAGAACGGTAACCTCAGTGGAGCGATCTCTCTTGTTGACAATACGGGTGCGGTTCATTCGGGTATCGTCATCAAAGGTCAGGACTACACCGAAGCCACATTGCCGGTAGGGACAAAGGTTATCGTCAGTCTTCAGAGAGCGAAGTTTAGCACTACCGGTACTTTCCGCATGATCACTCTCGCCACGGTTTACCCTACTTCTGAGAAAGTTGAGATCAAAGTGCCTGAGATCACTGACGACCAACTGGACGATTATATGGGACAGTATGTTAAGGTCAAGGACTTGACCTCTCCTGACAATGCGACAACCTGGTACGATAGTGCTAAGAAGGGCAACACGGACTTCATCGGGGCCAAGGGAACCACCGTGACCGCCTATGTGACCGCGAAGGCCAAGTTCGGTGCCGAGAAGATCGCTCACAGAACCGCTGACCTGAAGGGAGTGGTCGAGCAGTACAAGGACAAAAAGGAAGTCATCCCGACGAGCCTTGCCGATGTTGCCGGCTTCAAGGAGTAGGGCAGAACTCTTTTCATATAAAAATCACCGGACTCGGCTTAATGCGGAGTCCGGTGATTTTCTTTCATGACTATATCTCGATCATCGGGCTGGCGAGGGCTTTCCGAAGCTGCTCGTCGTAGCGGAGACGAATTTTGATTCCGGCTTCCTGGAAGTGGTAGCGGACGGCGATCTCCTCCTCGATGAACGGAACGATCTCGTCCTTCTTCAGTTTCAGGAAAGTCTCCTTGTCCATTTCGAGGGCTTTCTGGAGAGCGTCAAGCTCTACTGTCATATTCTTTGACAAACCGTCTTTCTCCAATTCCTTCTTCATCCTGTCGAAGTAAGTCTTCGCGCTGGAGCGGTAGTCGAACTCCTTTGTCTTGGCAAAGGCTACAAACTCGTCCCAATCCTTGCCGGAAAGGTGGAAATCCTCGTCCGCATTGGTGTGTGAGCGGACATAATCAAGGACATATTCCTGAATGATTCCAGAATAGACGAGTGAATATGTCAGACGGCTGTAGTCGTGTCCCTCGATCTTGACATCCGGCGTGATGCCGCCGCCGTCGCGCACCGTCCTGCCGTGGGCGGTCTTGAATTCATGTGTCAGTGAATCAGGAATATACCCGACACTGCCGTCCTCGTTGCGGTGCGAATAGTCGATCGCCTGGACGCAACGGCCTGACGGGGTGTAGTATTTCGCCGTGGTGACTTTGAGCTGGCCGTTGTACGGGAGCGGGCGGATGCTCTGGACGAGTCCCTTGCCGAAGGTCCTCGTGCCCATGACAGTGGCTCTGTCAAGGTCCTGGAGCGCTCCGGTCACGATCTCTGAGGACGATGCCGATCCAGAATCCACCATGACGATGATCGGGATCTGCGTGTCAAGCGGTTCGGATGTGGTCTTGTAATGCATCTCGGTCCCTGCCGCCTGGCCTTTCGAGGACACGACCGTAGAGCCTTTCGGCACGAAGAGGGACACGATATTGATCGCCTCGCTCATCAGACCGCCTCCGTTGCCACGCAGGTCAAGAACCAACTTTTTCATTCCCTGGTTTTTGAGCTTCAGGAAGGCGTTGCGTAGCTCTCCGGAGACGTTCTCCGTGAATCCGCTCTGATAGATGTACCCGGTCGTGTCGTTGAGCATCCCGGCATATTCAATGTCGGGAAGATGGATCCGCTCGCGGGTCACCACAATGTCCACGACTTCCTTGGAGCGAACTTTCTGTATCTTGAACTTGACAGTCGTGCCAGGTTTGCCTTTCATTTTGTCGGAGCACTCCTGGCTGGTGAGTCCGTGGGTGCTCTGCCCGTCAATCTCCATGATCTCGTCGCCGCAGTGCAGTCCGTATTTTTCGGCCGGCGAACCCTTGTAAGGCTCGTTGATGATGACATTGCCGTCCTTCTCCGGCTTGTAGATGACGGCACCGATGCCCCCGTAGGACTTGTTGATCATCATCATAAGATCATCGTTCTCCTCCTCAGGAATGTAAACCGTGTAAGGATCAAGGTTTTCCAACATCGCGTCGATGCCTGCTCTCTCGATCCTGTCCACCGGAAGCGAATCGACATAGGACCGGTTGAGTTCTTTGAGTATAGAGTTCTGGATCTCAGTCCATTTCCCGAGCTTGAAACTCTGAGACTGTCCGAACGCCGCGGAGCTGACCAATACCGCCAGCGAAGCCGCTATCAATGATTTAATCTTCATATTCCTTGAATATATTTCTGAATATTCCGCTCCCGCCCTCTTGGCGGAGAAACCAAAGCACGAGCGCAACACCCGTGCCAACCATGCAAATTTAAGTATTTTCCGAAAGATATGTCTATTCTAATCTCGACAGTCTTTCCTCAATCAAAGATTTGTAATCTTCTTTCAATGTGTCGGAAAGGAAAGATAAATCCAAAACCTCAAACCATTTTCCTTTATTTGAAATCATTTTATCAAGTATCCACTTGCAGGTTCTGGCGTTGATTCCCGCCGACATCATCACATTCTCAAATGACTCACGATCATATCCTCCGATTCTTTCATTGTCATCTGCACCATTCCCTTCAAGCGGCATAGCCAGTTCATCATTGTTTTCTATCCCCGTCAATGTGACCGCCAAAAGGTCATAGGCGGGAGAAAGAAGATATTCATTCCCTTTGTCCGCAAGCAAGGAAAAATTCTTGCAGTGCATGTCAGAATTGCCGGTTATCCACGAGAACAACACAATCTCCCAGAAGCGCTGGACATCCAGAAGCGGAGTGGAGGAGTACTTATTCACCACGGCTGATAATTGTGAATATGCCCCCCTGTATTTGTGCTCTGTAAGTCTGTTTGTAAGCTGGCACATATCCAGCATCGAATATTTTTGCCCTTCCGGCCCCCTGTCCATCCTTTTAGTAATATAGGCGAGTTCTCCGTCCGACATCCTGATCAGCCCGTGTCTGGCGGTACGGATTCCAGCCACCTCCGCCATATTCATCGTTACATTCTCCAATTCCGGCATTGACTGGTAAACAGGACTTTGCGGTTTAAGAATATATCCTCCCCATAGCCCTACTATCGTCAATCTGTCCTCTTCGTTGCGACCTCCCTTGTCAATGTCCAAAGACAGTTTGGCCTGAACTCCGGTCACCGATGTGCTGGACTTGATGACCTCAAGAGCCAATTCCGAAATGTTATCTCTTGAATATGGCAGTGTGGGCGCTTTCGCACGCCCGAACAGTTTTTTCGCGCACGATGAATGATAGTCCCTTTCGCCTCCCTTCAAGGCCTTGCCGCAGCAAAGGCATCTGTTATTTGTCTCCATAATGTTCTCTGACACTAATATTGCCGATGCAGTCTTTGCAGCAGGCCAGCAGCAAAGACATCCTGTCTCTCGGATCTATTTTCCAGGATTTGTGGACAATGTCAAGCAGCCATCCTTCCGGAATCAGTCCATCAAAGACAGGAAACATCATTTCTTTTGAATATTCATCCTCCGTCAGCGGCATTGTCGGGCTGATGGCCTTTGCTCCCGCGGATTTCAGATAGTTGTTGTCGTAAGAAAAATGATACCCTTCCGGATCCTCTGTCAGAATTCCGCAGAAGGTGTCGTCAATGTAAATATCAGCTTTTTTCATTGTACATTTATTTGCATTTTTCATTCATTGACTCTGTGTGCCTGAAGTTCCTCTCCGAAAAGCCTGAGCACTTGGTTGACTTTATCTAACTGGACTGTGTTTTTGCCATTTTCCAGTTCTCTGACAAACCTGATGCCCACTCCTGACCTTTCCGCCAGTTCAACCTGAGTCAGCCCGAATGCCTTTCTTTTTTCACGAATATGTTCCCCGATGTTCATAGCAATCGCTTATTTTAATCCCGTTAGGGTACAAATTTAATATAATTCCGAGAAAATCATCCCTTTCGGGATTTTTTTGAGGCTTCTTCTCTTGTCCTCCGAACAGCATCTGGGAATCGCAATGACCCCTTAGGCATTTTGTCCGGTCAATAGGCTTTTCGCTGGACAAAACCCATTTGCAGAATTTTAAACAAGGTTGTTTAAAAGCGTTAACTGCTTTTGAAATCTCTTTAGAATCAGAGATGTACTGTAGGATATCTTCTTTGTTTTACAAAGCGTGAGCTATAAGGAGTCACATTCCGAGACTTGAAATTTGGTAAAATAACGCATTCTGCGGATATTTGCATAAGTGAACAAAAAGATTTTCAGGGAATATGACAAAAATAGTTTTCGCGACGGGCAACCGGGGAAAGCTGAGGGAGGCTTCCGAGATTCTGGGGGATGGGTTTGAGCTGGTGACTCCGGCGGATTTCGGGATCACAGAAGATATTCCGGAGACGGGGGAGACATTGGAGGAGAACTCGCTCCAGAAGGCACGGTATATTTATGACAGAAAGGGGTGCGACTGTTTCGCTGATGACACAGGGTTGGAGGTGGACGCTCTGGGGGGAGCGCCTGGAGTCTATACGGCACGTTACGCCGGACCTTCAAAGGACTTCAATTTGAATATGGACAAGGTACTCTCCGAACTCGCCAAACTTGAGGCGACCGGTCAGCAGGTCAGTCGCAGGGCCCGCTTCCGCAGTGTAGTGACGCTGATTCTGAATGGAGAGGTGCATCAGTTCGAGGGTACGATGAAAGGCATAATCGCCCGGGAGAAATCCGGCAGGGGAGGATTCGGCTACGACCCGATCTTCATTCCGGACGAATATCCTGGACTCACCGCGGCCGACATCACCGAGGAGCAGAAGAATGAAATCTCGCACCGAGGCAAGGCCTTGAGGGCGATGGCACAGTGGCTTGGTAAACTGTAAGTTATTGCTCAATGCGCGAAAAGGCTGAACTCATCATCATCGGCCACACAAAAGTCGGCGAGAATTCCATAGTCCTGCACACCATCAGTCGGGAATATGGTAGGAGGGGCTTCCTTGTGAAGGTGACCTCCAAGACGGCGATGGCGCTTTTCCTGCCCTTGAATATTCTTGAGGCGGAGGTCACGGAGAACCCGAAGTCGGATCTTTGGTTCGCCCGCAATTTCATCAGTGTCAACCCTCTCGTGGGGATACGTGGGAATATTCATAAAAACACGATGACGCTTTTTATGAGCGAGGTTCTCTTCCGGGTGATAAAGGACCAGACCAATGAGGATGGGTTGACGGACTGGCTTAAGAAGACTATCCTGACGCTGGACGCGCTCCAAAGTGATTTCGCCAATTTTCATCTTTGGTTCCTGTTGGAGCTGTGTGCCATCCTCGGCTTCAATCCTGACACAATCGGCCTCGCCCCGTTTTCCGGTAAGTATCTTGATCACATCAAGTCTCTGCTGACCAGCTCGTTCGGCGAGGCGATGCTGCTTCCATTAAGAGGTTCCGACCGTAACGAGATCGCTGAGTGCATCCTTAAGTACATCGAACACCACACCGAATCGGCCGTCAACGTCCGCTCACTGGCGGTGTTAAGGGATATTTATGGCTAAAACTTTCCGACAGGAACTGAAATAGTTTTCGTTCTTCGCGGCGGTTTGATTATCTTTGTACTTTAGTCCGCGAAAGGAAATATGTTTTCAAAGGAACTTAAAGAAGAATGCGGGGTGTTCGGTGTCTGGGGTGTCCCTCACGCCGCCGAGGTGACCTACTACGGCCTCCACTCGCTTCAGCATCGCGGCCAGGAAGGCTGCGGAATCGTCTCGGTCAATGATAATGGAGAGCTTCACCGGGTCAAGGGACTCGGACTCGTGACCGAAGTCTTCAACAGCGAGAACCTTGGTTCTCTCCACGGTAATATGGCGGTCGGTCATGTACGTTACTCCACCCACGGCGGAGGCGGCATAGAGAATGTCCAGCCGTTTCTCTTCAGGCACAACAGCGGGGACTTCGCCCTTGTCCATAATGGCAACGTGGTGAACTCCGCACAGTTAAGGAAATATCTGGAGGATCGTGGCAGCCTTTTCCAGTCCACCTCCGACAGTGAGATTCTGGCCCATCTTATCAAGAAGGAGCCGGTCGAGAGAAACAGTCCGAGAATATACCCGATAATGGAGGCCCTGAACATGATAGAAGGGGCTTTCGCGTTTTTGGTGATGACCAACCACAGGATCTATGCGATGCGGGACAAGTACGGTCTCAGGCCTCTGTCCATCGGGCGGATCGGCGACGGCTATGTCATCAGCAGCGAGACCTGCGCCTTCAGCGTCGTGGGTGCGGAGTTCATCCGCGACATCGAGCCAGGCGAGGTCGTGACGATCGACCACCACGGCATCAGGAGCCGGAAATATTCAGACTACCAGCGCCACGCGATGTGCGCTATGGAATATATCTACTTCTCCCGTCCGGACAGCGACATCGAGGGATGTAACGTCCACGCTTTCAGAAAGGAAAGCGGCAAGATCCTCTACCGGGAGTCGCACGTGGACGCCGACATCGTGGTGGGTGTTCCGGACTCCAGCCTCAGCGCCGCTTCGGGATATTCAGAGGCCAGCGGACTTCCTAACGAGATGGGGCTCATAAAGAACCGCTACATTGGCAGGACCTTCATCCAGCCGTCGCAGGAGATGAGGGACAAGGGCGTGAAGATGAAATTGTCTCCGGTGCGGAGTATTGTGAAGGACAAGAGGATAATCTTGGTGGATGACTCGATTGTCCGCGGAACTACGTCTTTGAGAATCGTGCGGATGCTGCGCGAGGCCGGAGCGAAGGAGGTTCACATGAGGATCGCCAGCCCGATGATCAAGAATCCGTGCTTCTACGGAGTCGATATGTCCACGCACAAGGAGCTACTTTGCTATTCCAGAAATCTGGAGCAGGCCCGTCAGGCGATCGAGGCCGACTCGTTGGCGTTCCTTTCGGAAGAGGGCCTTTTCGAAGCTGGTCACCGCACCGACCTCTGTCTCGCCTGCTTCAACGGCAACTACCCGACCGCCCTCTATTCAAGCATCGAGGAGGTCAACGAGGAGCATAAATTCTGATTGAGGAATGGTCGGAAATGTCTTGATATTCAGGAATATATTAGATTATAATTAATTTAAGGAATATAACTACTATGGCAGTTGATTACGAGAAGGCTGGCGTGAGCCTTGAGGCGGGTTACGACGTTGTCCGCAGGATCAAGAAACACGTCGCGTCAACCGACAGGCTTGGCGTTATGGGGAACATCGGATCGTTCGGTGGAATGTTCGATCTTTCAAAGCTGAACATCAAGGAACCGGTTCTGGTCAGCGGAACGGACGGTGTCGGCACGAAACTCAAGCTGGCGTTCGCGATGGACAAGCACGACACCATCGGCATCGACGCCGTTGCGATGTGCGTGAACGATGTTCTGGCCCAGGGAGCTGAACCTCTTGTGTTCCTTGACTATGTGGCTCAGGGAAAGACCCGTCCGGAGGTGGTTGAGGCCATCGTGGCCGGAGTCGCGGAAGGCTGCCGTCAGGCTGGATGTGCCCTCGTGGGCGGCGAGACCGCCGAAATGCCAGGAATGTACGCTGACGGCGAATATGACATCGCGGGCTACACCACAGGTGTCGTGGAGAAATCCAAACTCATCGACGGCACGAAGGTCAAGGCCGGGGACGTGCTGGTGGGAATAGCCTCCACCGGAGTCCACAGCAACGGCTTCAGCCTCGTGCGCAAGATTTTCTCTGACAACAATCTGGATCTTTTCAAGGTCTATCCTGAACTGGAGTCCGATCAGCCGCTCGGCCTTGTCGCCCTGACTCCGACCAGAATCTACGTGAAGCAGGTTCTGGATGTGATCCGCAACTGCGATGTGCACGGAGTCGCCCACATCACCGGCGGCGGCTTTGACGAGAACATTCCGAGAATCCTCCGCGAAGGTCAGGGCATCGAGGTGCAGGAAGGCTCATGGACAATCCTTCCGATCTTCCGCTTTCTGGAGAAGTACGGCAACATACCTCACAGGGAGATGTTCAACATATTCAACATGGGTGTCGGAATGGTTCTGGCTATGGATGAGTCCGAAGCTCAGAAGGCTATCGACATTCTTGCCGGTTACGGGGACAAGGCAACCGTTATCGGCCACGTGACCGACAAGCCGGGCGTGGATATTCATTTGCTTTAACCTGCCAGCCACAAAAGGCAATTTTTTGAAGTTTTCGGTGCAAGTTTTTTGGAATCATTGGATTTGGTTAAAATGATTAAAGCTTCAGAATTATGAAAAAATCATTTGCTAAACTGACCGCGGCCATCGGCCCGGCTCTGCTCACAATGCTCGGATTTTCCGGTTGTAAAGACGTTTTTGAAGGATATTGCGAGTATGGAACCCCTAACTGTGATTTCAAGGTCGATCTGACCGTTGTGGATGAAGCGGGTAAAGGAATCAAAGGAATCCGTGTCGTCCCTTCGGAACAATTGACTTATCGAAAAGACACTCTTTACACCGATGAGAATGGGAAAGCTGTCGGAAACTATGCTCAAGTCTGGCCATATGATGAGGTAAAGTTCTACTTCGATGATGTCGATGGTGAAGCCAACGGTTCTTTCAAGCGAGACAGCCTGACTGTCAAGGCGGAGAAACTGAAAGACGGAAGCGGCCATTGGTACGAGGGCGAGTTTGCCTTGAAAGGTACGAAGGCTTTGAAGAAGAGCGAGTAACGGATGGACGGACTTTCTATCAGAAGAAGAATCGCGCTTGACATCGCAAGGTCTCTGCGCAAGTCTCAGGAGGAGGAACATCCTCTGAGGCAGCTCTTCTGGGAATGCACGCTCCGTTGCAACCTTCGTTGCCAACACTGTGGCAGCGACTGCAAGCAGGTGGCCTCTACTCCGGATATGCCGAAGGAGGACTTCTTCAAGGTGCTGGACTCCATCGCCGCCAAGACAGATCCACACAAGGTTTTCGTCATCGTCTCCGGCGGAGAGCCTACGATGAGGGCGGACTTGGAGGAATGTGGCAAAGGAATATATTCCCGTGGATTTCCGTGGGGAATGGTTACGAACGGTTTCGGGATGACAGAGGAAAGATTCTCACGTCTTCTCGGAGCCGGTCTTCATTCCATGACGGTCAGCCTGGACGGTCTGGAGGAAAACCACGACTGGCTTAGGGGGCGTGAGGGTAGTTTTGTTCGTGCGGCCGAGACGATCAGAATGGCTGTTCGGTCAGGAATCGCCTTTGATGTCGTGACGTGTGTCAATCGCCGTAATTATTCGCAACTATCTCAGTTGAAAGAATTTCTGATAGGTCTTGGACTGAAGGAATGGAGGCTTTTCTCCATATTCCCGCAGGGCCGGGCCGCCTTGAATCCTGACCTTCAGTTGCCTCCTGAGATGTTCCGAGGGATGCTGGATTTCATCAAAGAGACCAGAAAAGAGGGGAGGATCAAGGCAAGTTATGGTTGTGAGGGTTTCCTCGGACCGTATGAGGGCGACGTGAGGGATCATTTCTATTCCTGTCAGGCCGGCGTGTCCGTCGGCTCTGTTCTGGTTGACGGTTCGATCTCAGCCTGCACCAGCATCCGTTCCGACTATCATCAAGGTAACATCTACAAGGATGACTTTATGGATGTCTGGGAGCATCGCTTCCTGCCTTACCGTGACCGAAACTGGATGCGGAAGGATGACTGCGCAGACTGCAAGTACTGGAAATGGTGCGAGGGCAACGGGATGCACCTGCGCGACTCGGACGGTAAGCTGATGCTCTGCCATCTGAAAAGAATATTGGAAAAATAACTTTATAACGTATATTATGCGAGCTTTAATCAGTGTTAGTGACAAGACCGGCGTAGTGGATTTCGCCCGGGAACTCGTGTCGCTCGGATGGGAGATTCTTTCCACCAGTGGCACAATGAAGATGTTGAAAGAGGCAGGTCTGCCTGTGACCAGCGTGAGTGATGTCACGGGATTCCCTGAGATCTGTGACGGCCGGGTGAAGACTCTTCATCCTAAGATCCACGGAGCCCTTCTTGCCCGCAGGGATATTCCTGATCACATGAAGCAATTGAGCGACAACGGAATAGAGAAGATTGACCTTGTTTGTGTCAATCTTTATCCATTCCGTGAGACCATCGCCAAGCCGGATGTCACAATGGAAGATGCTGTCGAACACATCGACATCGGTGGGCCGTCAATGCTCCGCAGCGCCGCCAAGAACTGGGCCTCGGTCACGGTCGTAGTCAATCCTGAGGACTACGCCACGGTGATTTCCGAAATCAAGACGACCGGCGACACAACCCCTGAGACCCGTCTCAAACTTTCAGCAAAGGCTTACACCCACACCGCTGAATATGACAGCGCGATCGCTACCTATATGCGCGCCCAGGCTGGCCTCCCGGAGAAACTCTTCCTTGAATATGACATCTGTCAGGAGCTTCGCTACGGTGAGAATCCTCACCAGCAGGCCAAGTTCTACAAGACCGTGAAGCCGGTTCCATATTCATTGGCCACCGCCGAGCAGTTGAACGGTAAGGAATTGTCTTACAATAATATTCAGGATGCCAATGCCGCCCTTAACATCGTACGTGAGTTCGATGAGCCTTTCGCCGTGGGACTCAAGCACATGAATCCGTGCGGAGCGGGACTCGGAACTGATGTGGTTGACGCTTGGAAGAAGGTTTACGAAGGCGACAAGACTTCTATCTTCGGAGGCATCGTGGCTTTCAACCGTGAAGTGAACCTTGAGGTGGCGCAGCTGCTGAAGCCGATTTTCCTTGAGATCGTGATGGCTCCGTCATTCGCGCCTGATGCGCTTGAGTTACTGCGCACCAAAAAGAACCTGCGTGTGTTGAAAGTGAATATGGATGGTTCTGTCAAGGAGCAGATGCAGTGCGTCAGTGTCAACGGAGGCCTTTTGGTTCAGAATCAAGACCTTTCGATTGTGCCTGTGACCGCTGGGCAGACCGTTACCGAGGCTGTGCCTACTGAAGATCAGATTGTCGATCTGAATTTCACTTGGAGGATAGTCAAGCACGTCAAGTCCAATGCGATAACGGTCGGCAAGGCCGGAATGATCTACGGTGTCGGCGCCGGCCAGATGAACCGTGTCGGCTCCGCTGAATTGGCATTGAAGCAGGCCGCCGCCACTTTGGCCGAGGAGGAGACCGCCAAGACAGGTGTTCCTGTTGACCCTAAGGAGGCCGCTCGCAAGGCTGGTCTCGTGTTAGCTTCCGATGCATTCTTCCCGTTCGATGACTGCGTGACCATCGCCGCCGAGTATGGCGTGAAAGCCATCGTGCAGCCAGGTGGATCCGTCCGCGACGAGGATTCCATCAAGAAGTGTAACGAACTTGGCATCGCCATGGTCTTCACCGGAGAACGTCATTTCAAACATTAGTCCTTTATGCGAGTATTCCATTTCGAATCAACGAACAAGAGTGACGGCAAGACCATCATGCTGGACACTCTGCTGTCGAAGAACGTGCTGGTTGTCGGCGGAGGTGGACGTGAGCACGCCATCGTGGATGCCCTCAGCCGTTCCAGAAGTGTCGGCAAGATATATTGCGCTCCGGGCAACGCCGGAATCGCGGCACAGGCCGAGTGTCTGCCCCTGAAGGAGACACAGATTCCGGAACTGGTGGAGTTTGCCAAGGAACACGGCGTTGACCTGACCGTGGTCGGTCCGGAGGTTCCTCTCTCCGCCGGAATCGCTGATGCTTTCACTAAGGCCGGATTGAGAATATTCGGCCCTTCCGCCGCGGCCGCCCGCATCGAGTCAAGCAAGGATTTCGCCAAGCGGCTGATGGAGAAGTACGACATCCCGACCGCCGCGTTCAAGACATTCGACAACTACGATGATGCCATTGAATATGTAAGCAGACATTCTTTCCCGATTGTCTTGAAATATGACGGTCTGGCCGCCGGCAAGGGCGTTGTCATTCCGGAAACGTTCTCGGATGCCCAGACAGCACTGAAGGATATGCTTTTGGACGACAAGTTCGGCAAGGGAAAGGTCGTGGTCGAGGAATATCTTACCGGTCCAGAGTTCTCGTTTATGTGCTTTGTGAATGGAGAGGAGGTCTTTCCTCTGGCCGTCGCCCAAGACCACAAGAGGGCGTTCGAAGGCGACAAAGGCCCCAACACTGGAGGCATGGGAGCATATTCACCGGTCCCTGTCATCACAGTCGAGGATGAGGAATATGCCCTTGAGCACATAATGAAGAAGACCGCCGCCGCGATGGCCGCTGAAGGTTGCCCGTTCAAAGGACTGCTTTACGGAGGTCTGATGAAGACTCCGTCAGGCATCAAGGTGATCGAGTTCAACTGCCGTTTCGGAGACCCTGAGACTGAGGTGGTTCTGCCTCGTCTGGAGTCCGACATATTCGAAATCTTCTGTGCCATCACCGATGGTGGCAGACTCGTGAACGCTCCGGAGGGAACGGATGCCACGGAGGGTGTCAAGATTCCTTCATCGCAGCTGATGCCTCAGATCAAGTGGTCCGCAGAGCCGACCCTTGGTTTCGTGATGGCTTCGAAAGGTTATCCGGGTTCTTACGAGAAAGGTTTTGCGATCATTGGTTTGGAAGACGCTTTGGCAGACCCTTCAGTCAAGGTTTATCAGATGGGAACCAATGAAGTAGTTGACCCGCAGTCTGGTGAGAAGTCCCTTGTGACTTCCGGTGGCCGTGTGCTGATGGTTGTCGCTTCCGGCGCGACCCTTCGTCAGGCCCGTGACAAGGCTCTTGCCGCCGTCCGCAAGATCCACTGCGACAATCTTTTCTACCGTTCCGACATCGGACATCTTGTCCTTTAGACGATGCTTCGACAAACTCGGCAACCGATTCTCCGGTCAGTCAGAATATACACTCCGGTCACTGAGCCTGTCGAAGTGCCGGCAGAACAATAAGCAAAACATTTAATTATATGATCATAAGCGGTAAAGATTTAGCGGCCAGGTTAAAGGCCCGAATGGCGGAGCAGGTGGCCACATTCCCTGCAAAATATGGCCGTGTGCCACACTTGGTTGTGATTCTGGTCGGAGACGATCCAGGCAGCCAGACCTATGTCAGGAACAAGGCCAAGGCCTGCGACGTGGTCGGAATCAGGAACACCACCGTCAGGATGCCAGCCGACACCCCGGAACAGGAACTCCTTGACAAAATCGCCGAACTGAACGCGGACGACACCGTTGACGGCATCCTTGTCCAACTACCTCTCCCTAAACAGATCAGTGAGCCGAAGGTGATCGAGGCCATCGCCCAGTCCAAGGACGTGGACGGCTTCCACCCTCTCAACACAGCCGCTCTCTGGCAGAAGAGACCGAACTCTTCCTGCGTTGTCCCTTGCACCCCGATGGGTATCATAAGGCTTCTTGAGGATGCCAACTACGAGATCGCCGGTAAGAACGCCGTCGTGATCGGCCGCAGCCAGATCGTAGGCCTTCCGATCTCTAAACTTCTTCTTGACAGAAATGCTACGGTAACCATCTGCCATTCAAGGACAAAGAATCTTTCTGAAATCACAAGACAGGCCGATATCCTTGTCGTAGCCATAGGCCGTGCGAAATTCGTGACTGGAGATATGGTCAAGAATGGAGCCGCCGTGATTGATGTCGGAATGGATCTTGACGAGAATGGCAAGCTCTGTGGCGACGTGGACTTCGCCTCCGTTGAGCCTAAAGCCTCAGTCATCACCCCTGTCCCTGGCGGTGTCGGTCCGATGACCATCTGCTGCCTCATGGAGAACACCATCCAGTGTTTTCTCAACAAGGTCGCAGACCGTTAATGTCTCGGCCTGAATATTTTTCGCCAAAGAATAGTTGATTGAACAAGGCGGCTGACAGGTATTAACCAGTCTATATTCATAGTGAGCCAAGACTGACACAGTAGTCTTGGCTCGTTTTGTGTATGGTAGAATGCGAATTAATGGCCATTAATGGCTTCTTAGGAGATCTTAATATGAGAAAGTATGTATTAGCAATGTTGTTCACGATGGCTTTTGCCTTCGTTGGGACCAACGTGAATGCTCAGGAAAACACATCCAAGGATGAAACGAAAACAGAGCGGCGGATTTATATGCCGACCGGAATCTCCAGTGTGGACGGACCACGGTTTGAGGTTGTCATTCCGAGAAACAATGACACTCCATATTTGAGGCTGGACAAGGAGACCGGTGAGGTCTGGCAGTTGAAGATGAATCTTGGAGCAAAGAATTCTGTTAAGGCAATCGCGCACGAGCCGTCCGAGTTCGACATCCGGAAGGAAGGTCAGAACAACTATCAGATCGTGGCCGAGACATCATACCATATTTACCTGATGAATCTTAACTCTGGCCTGATCTGGGAGTACAGCGAATCGATCTTCAGCGGCAAGTCTGTAATGTTCCAGCTGATGGAAGTCAAATGAATTAATGCTACTTGTTCTTCTTTTTTGCGAGATTGACACCCGCTCTAATGACTAGAATACCGGCTATAAAACCGCAGGATATTCCTAAAATCTCTAGTGCTGACATATTAATAACCACTTAGAAGTTGTTTTGTCTTTCGGAAGGATGAGGTTGAGGATAACCGCACTTCGCCATTATTCCGACTTTGATCACTCCGTCAGAGAGAATCTTTTTCTCAAGAAAGTTCATATTCTATACAAAACAAATATAAGTAAATAACTTGATTTTATGAATATATGGAAGTTCCCAGTGTTATAAAAATTGCCTATCTTTGCCGCCACAGACATCAATTATGCGCAAGAACACTATCCAATCAATATCCGAACAGACCGGCTATTCAGTCTCAACTGTCTCAAGAGTCCTTTCTGGCAAGGCGCAACGCTCCAGAATCAGTCAGAAGGCAATAGAAATCATTCAGGCTGAGGCTAAGAGGGTAAACTACACTCCAAATCTTCTTGCGCAGGGATTGCGTACTAGCCGCACTTATACCATAGGTCTGACGGTGCCGGGTGTGGATAATCCGTTCTTTGCCACTCTGGCCAGCACGGTAGTCGAGAATCTGAAACTCGCTGGTTACCACACTCTTCTGGCCGACTCGCTTGAGAACGAGAAGGATTTCGAAAATTCCCTCTTGATGTTCCGTTCCAGAAGTGTGGACGGCATCATCGCTGTTCCTGTCGGCAATACAAGCGCATCCGTGGACGAGATCGCGGAGGACATACCGACTGTCCTGATTGACCGTTACTTTGAAGGGACCACGTTGCCTTACATCTGTACGGACAACTACACCGGCGGCTACATGGCCACTGAATATCTCATAGGCCGTGGCTGCCGCAACATCCTGTCTATTCAAGGTGTGGAGGATTCCACTCCTTCGATGGAGCGCGTCAGAGGCTTCAAGGACGCTATCCGCGCCCACAGCGACAAGCGCGTTGAATATGCCATCGTCGGTGACGCGTTCTCCGTTGAAAACGGCTACAACCAGGTCAAGAGGATATTTAGCGAAGGAGTAAGGTATGACGCTGTGTTCGCATATTCATCAACCATTCTTCTTGGCGCGATCCGCGCGTTCCGTGAGCTTGGTATCAAGATTCCTGAACAGGTAGGCATCATCTCTTTCGACAACAACGGCTTCCTTGATTTTCTTGACCCGGCCATCACCCGCATAGAGCAGCCACTCTCCGAAATTGGCCGTCTTGCCTCGCAGATCCTCATTGACATCATTGAGAACAAGCATCAAGACCTCCCTCCAGTCCAGCGCCTGATCGCTCCGACCCTCATCGTCCGTGACAGTTGTTAGGCTGTTGAACTTGACGGTGTCATTTTCAGACTGAAATGTTGCCGTTGTGTTCCGCAGTCAGAAGGGTCATGGCGGCCATTCACCCGGATAGGGCGCGCGAAGCGCGTAGGCCGCCATGACCCTTCTGGCAACGGAGCACCCGACCGGAGTAAGCCCAGCGGAACCGTCCACTGACGTTACATGACAAAAAAGCCGGCTGTGGAATTGCTCCGCAGCCGGCCTTTCATATTCATTGAAGAACTGTTAGAGTTCGTTCATTTCCTGCTCGTACTCGTCCTTGCGGCCCACCAGGATGTCCTGGAACTCCTTCTGGCCTGTTCCGGCCGGAATGAGATGACCGCAGATGACGTTCTCCTTAAGGCCTTCAAGATGATCGACACGAGCCCTGATGGCAGCCTCGCTGAGCACCTTGGTGGTCTCCTGGAAGGAAGCGGCCGAGATGAAACTGTTGGTCCTGAGGGCAGCCCTGGTGATACCCTGAAGCACAAGCTTCGCGGTGGCAGGATTAGCCTCACGCACAGCCATCATCTTCCTGTTCTGCCTTTCGAGCGAAGAGTTTTCATTCCTCATGTCTCTGGCATCGATGATGTCTCCCTGCATGTACTTCTGTGAATCACCGGCGTCAATGACATAATATTTCCCGAATATATTGTCGTTGGCATCCATGAAATCCCACTTGTCCACGAGTTCTTCCTGCAGGAACTCAGTGTCACCAGGATTGGTGATCTGAACCTTGCGCATCATCTGACGGACAATGATCTCGAAGTGCTTGTCGTTGATCTTCACACCCTGCAGACGGTAAACAGCCTGAACCTCGTTGACGATGTAGTCCTGAGCCTTGACAGGTCCGAGGATGTTGAGGATGTCGGTAGGGGAGATTCCACCGTCGGAAAGCCTTGTGCCGGCCTTGACGTAGTCATTCTCCTGAACCAGGATCTGCTTGGTAAGAGGAACAAGGTAATGCTTTTCGACACCGGACTTGTTCTTGACGATAATCTCGCGGTTACCTCTCTTGACCTTTCCCATGAGAACCTCACCGTTGATCTCGGCAAGAATCGCAGGTGATGAAGGAGTTCTTGCCTCGAAAAGTTCCGTGACTCTAGGAAGACCTCCCGTGATGTCGCTTGACTTACCGATCGCGCGCGGGATCTTGATGATCACATCGCCGACATTGACCTTGTCTCCATTGTTGGCGATGAGGTGCGCGCCCACAGGAAGGTTGTACTGCCTGATTTGGTTGCCCTCCTCGTCAAGAATGAGGATTGACGGGTTCTTTGTCTTGTCCCTAGCCTCGATGATGACTTTGTCCTTGTTGACAGCGAACTCATCGGCCGCTTCCTCGCGGAATGTCACACCTTCGATCAGGTTGTCGAACTGAACCTTACCGGCGGTCTCGACGATCGTGATGGCATTGTAAGGATCCCATTCGCAGAGAAGGTCGCCGTTCTTGATCGCGTCTCCATCCTTGAAGTAGAGTTTAGAACCGTAAGGGACATCATAGTGCGAATAGGTAATGCCTGTGTTCTCATCTATGATGCTGACCTCCGTCATACGGCTGACAACAATATCCTGAACGGCACCGTCTTCTCCGACTTTCTGGATAGTCCTGAGTTCCTCGAAGACAAGCTTTCCGTCGTACTTCGCGACGATTGATGAATCGGCAGCCGTGCTGGAAGCCGTTCCACCGACGTGGAAGGTACGCAGAGTAAGCTGGGTTCCAGGCTCACCGATGGATTGTGCGGCGATGACTCCGACAACCTCTCCTTTCTCAACCATCCTGCTTGTGGCGAGGTTACGTCCGTAGCACTTCGCGCAGACACCCTTACGGGATTCGCACGTGAGCACTGACCGGATTTCGACCTGCTCGATAGGCAGGTGGTCTATCAGGTTGGCCGTGTTCTCGCGGATCTCCTCTCCGGCCTTTATGATCAATTCGCCGGTGAGAGGGTTGAATATGTCATGGACAGAGGTGCGGCCGAGGATTCTCTCACCGAGAGACTCGACGATCTCGTCCTTGTTCTTGATGGCTGTCGCGATAAGTCCTCTGAGCGTTCCGCAGTCTTCCTCGGTGATGATCACATCATGTGAGACATCGACGAGACGGCGGGTAAGGTAACCGGCGTCCGCTGTCTTGAGGGCGGTATCGGCAAGTCCCTTACGGGCACCGTGGGTGGAGATGAAGTACTCAAGCACCGTCATACCCTCCTTAAGATTGGAGATAATAGGGTTCTCGATGATTTCAGCTCCGGCCGCTCCGGATTTCTGAGGCTTTGCCATAAGTCCACGCATACCGCAGAGCTGCTTGATCTGCTGGGTTGAACCACGGGCTCCGGAATCCAGCATCATGTACACCGGATTGAATCCCTGCTGGTCGGCCGAGATCTGATTCTCGACGATCTTTGTGAGTTTGTTGTCGATGGAGGTCCAAAGGTCGATCACCTTGTTGTAGCGCTCGTTGTTGGTGATGAATCCCATCGCGTAGTTATTCTTGATCTCCTCGACCTGCTTGTAACCCTCGTCTATGAGGCTTGTCTTCTCCGCAGGAACGATGACATCTCCAAGGTTGAACGAGATACCGGCCCTGAAAGCCTGATAGTAACCAAGGTTCTTGATGTCGTCAAGGAATTGCGCCGTCCTGGTCACACCTGTACTCTTTATGAC
>CAVKML010000003.1:0-42285 GCA_963657715.1 uncultured bacterium
TTTCATTAGTATTCAATTAATTAAATTTCATCGAACTCACGTTACATTAGCAAGAGATCCTGGGGGATAATTGTTTTCCGGCGAGGTCAACCCCGACTTGCAGTTATATTGGATGTTTGTGATTTCAAAGAAATTCAATATATTTACAACGATTTAACAATTTAATATTATCCAAGTATGAGAAAAAATTTGTTACTCGCTGCCATATTTACGCTATTTCTGATTGCATGGACATTGGATTTACATGCTCAGGTGCCAATCTCAATCAAATGCGAGAATAACGCCAAGACAGTCACTGACATCAGAGTGCAGATCACTTTCCCATCCGGTGAAACGAAAGCGTATGATGGGAAGGACTTGGGAAGCAAGGTTTTGGAATATCAGATTGAAGGTACCGGAGAATGTAAGTTGTTCGTCCACTTCAAAGAGAAAGGAGTCAAGGCTCCAACTTTCATAACCAAGAAGTTTCTCATTTCGGGAGAAGAAAAGAGCGTTGAGGTCCACACTTCAATGAATCTCAGGGACATGGTGATTCCTTGCGACACAAAATATTCAAACAGAAAGGTCTGTATCCTGTTCATAAAAAAGTTATATCCTGAATGTCCGGAAGGGCAATACCCTAAAGGATATGAGAACGATTCCGAACGGACGAACCTATGGGAATATTCCCTCCAAAGCATAATCATGGAGGCTGGAAAGGAATAGGAAGCCGCATTACAATCGGTACACATAACGGCGGTTTGGCGTACCAACAAGGTTATTGTTAGCGGTTTGTCCGGGGAAATAGCCTTACACCGGATAAACATGCATCCGATTCTGCGGACGAGCGTAGCTAAAAAAGACTTTCCGAAATTTTGGTAACGTGCAAAATTTCGGAAAGTCTTTTTTTAGCTGTCGCCACCATGCAGATGGCGATCTTATTCATCGGCTGTGAATGTCACTTCGGCAAGCTCAGCGACCGGGTTGTGTGACCTTACGCAACGTGCTTCGGGTGACACTGTGGCCAGGTGGCACCGCCTTAGGCGAGGCGTTTTTCGAGGCGTTCGCGGATGGCGGCGATGAAGTCGGCGGAGTTCTTGACCTGAGGGGTGACGCCTTCCATGAGGTTGGCGAGATCCTTGGTAACGATGCCTTCGTTGAGGGTGTCAAAGCAGGCAGCCTCAAGCTGGTCGGCATAGTTCACAAGCTCTGGGATGTTGTCCAGCTCACCTCTCTTGCGGAATGCGCCGCTCCACGCGAAGATCGTGGCGATAGGGTTCGTGGAGGTCTCTTCACCCTGAAGGTGCTTGTAGTAGTGACGGGTCACTGTGCCGTGGGCGGCCTCATACTCATACTTGCCGTCAGGGCTAACGAGAACGGAGGTCATCATGGCGAGGGAACCGAAGGCGGTGGAGATCATGTCGCTCATCACGTCGCCGTCGTAGTTCTTGCAGGCCCAGATGAAACCACCCTCGCTGCGCATTACACGAGCCACAGCGTCGTCAATCAAAGTGTAGAAGTACTCGATGCCGGCGGCGGCGAAAGCATCCTTGTACTCAGCGAACACTTCCTCGAAGATCTCACGGAAACGTCCGTCGTACTTCTTGGCGATGGTGTCCTTGGTGGCGAACCAGATGCTCTGCTTGAGGTCAAGGGCATACTTAAAACAAGCGTGGGCGAAAGAACGGATGGAAGCGTCGGTGTTGTGCTGTCCCTGAAGAACGCCTGGTCCCTTGAAGGTGTGTACGATCTGCTCTTCCCTCTTGCCGCTCTCCCCTTCGAAGATGAGCTTGGCTACTCCCGGCTCATCTACACGGATGTCAACGCTCTTGTAAACATCACCGTAGGCGTGACGGGCGATGGTGATAGGCTTCTTCCAGAACTTCACAGCAGGAGAGATGGAAGGGATGGTGATAGGTGTGCGGAACACGGTGCCGTCCAGCATGGAACGGATGGTTCCGTTCGGGCTCTTCCACATCTGGTGCAGGTTGTACTCGGTCATGCGCTTGGCGTTAGGAGTGATGGTGGCGCACTTTACGGCCACACCGTACTTCTTCGTGGCGTTGGCGGAGTCAACAGTCACCTGGTCGGCGGTCTCGTCACGGTGAACGAGGCCAAGGTCATAATATTCCGTCTTCAGATCAACAAATGGAATGATAAGTTCATCCTTAATCATTTTCCACAGGATCCTTGTCATTTCATCACCATCCATCTCAACAAGAGGAGTGACCATCTGAATCTTTTTCATAATTGAATATCAAAAATTAAAGTGTTTTACGAATATAATTGCTAATCACCTTAGGCCTGCGGACCTTAACTATGGCCGCAAGCCTAAAGCGCATACTCCCAACTACTTGTTCCTTTGAGCCGCGTAGAAGTTCATCAGGCAGCCGTCAGCGAGAATCTCACGCTCGTCGGAGGTAAGGTTCTGGAAGTAGAGGTGAATATCCTTGACTTCCTCGGCGCTGATAACCTTGGCGTCGATCTCCTCCTTACCGGAAAGGATGGCCTCACGAATGCCGGGAACATAGACGAAATCGCCGGCTACATATTCAAAAGGAGTGTCCTTTGAGATTGTGAAAGGAACGATGCCCCAATTGATGCAGTTGCTGCGGTAACGCTTGGTGGCATATTCATAGCAGATGTTGGCATCGCCGCCGAGTACCTTCTGGCAGGAAGCGGCCTGCTCGCGGGCTGAGCCGTCGCCTGGCTTGTTAGCGAACACGCAGGAGCCGAACGAGGTGTTCTCTGGCTTCGCGCCAACCTTAGCCAGAGCGTCAAGCACGTTCTGAGGGGTCTTGCCCTCTCGGCGCTCAAGGTCCTCGGCCTGGATTCTCTTGCTCAATCCGACATATTCAGGAACACGGCGTGAGAGAGCGAACTCTGAGAGTTTCAGAGGGTTGGAACGGTAGCTTGAGGTCTCGCCGGACGGGATGAGCTCGTCGGTCGTGGTGACAGGGTCGTGGATGACAGCGGCGAGTTCGAGGAGCATGTTCTCCTCCATCGGGTACATCTTAGGCCAATCCTTGATGTTCGGTCCGTAGCGGAGCTCGACTGTCGGGTCAGCCTTGCCGAAGCCGTAGTAGATGCGGCTCTTGTATATGCGGTCGTCGAATGAATATGGCTTGTGAGTGTCCTCATATTCAATGTCGGTGGCGGCTGTGATGACTCCACCGTTGGCTGCTGTCGCCGCGATAGAGCGCGCGTCCATCAGGCAGACAAGGGAGATCTGTCCCTGACCAGGCTTCGAACCTTCGCGGTTAGGGAAGTTGCGGGTGGTGTGACGGATAGAGAGTCCGTTGTTCGCAGGAACGTCTCCGGCGCCGAAGCAAGGGCCGCAGAACGCAGGCTTGATAACTACACCAGCCTCAAGCAGTTCCTCGGCAATATGATTGCGGGTGGTCGCGAGATAGACAGGGGTTGACTGAGGGTAGGCGGACATCGTGAAGTAGTCGTTGCCGATGGTCTTGCCCTTCATGATCGCGGCGGCCTCGCTGAGGTTGTCGTAGGTACCTCCGGAACAGCCGGCGATGATGGCCTGGTCGGCGAAAGCCTTGCCGTTCTTAACCTTGCTCTCAAGGTCGATGGTGATCTTGTCGCCGAAACGCTTCTTGGCGTCTTCCTCCACCTTCTTGAGGATTCCCTCAGGATCAGCCTGGAACTCGTGGATCGTGTAGGCGTTCGATGGGTGGAACGGAAGGGCGATCATAGACTCCTGCTTGGAGAGGTCGATGCGGATCATAGCATCGTAATAAGCGATCTCGCCAGGCTGGAGTTCCTTGTATGCCTCCGGACGCTCGTGCATCTTGTAGTATTCCTCAACCTTCTCGTCGGTTACCCAGATCGAGCTGAGACATGTGGTCTCGGTGGTCATCACATCGATTCCGTTACGGAAATCGGTAGGGAGGGAAGCCACACCAGGGCCGGCGAACTCAAGCACCTTGTTCTTCACGAAACCGTTCTCGAACACAGCCTTCACGAAGGAGATGGCCACATCGTGAGGGCCGACACCCTTCTTTGGCTTGCCTTCGAGCCAAACCAGGACGACCTCAGGAGCATTGATGTCCCAAGTGTTGTGGAGGAGCTGCTTCACGAGCTCACCGCCACCTTCTCCGACACCCATGCAGCCGAGCGAGCCGTAGCGGGTATGGCTGTCCGAACCGAGGATCATACGGCCGCAACCGGCGAGAGCCTCACGGACATATTGATGAATAACCGCCTGGTTGGCAGGAACATAGATTCCGCCGTACTTCTTGGCGGCAGAGAGTCCGAAAATATGGTCGTCCTCGTTGATGGTACCGCCGACAGCACACAGTGAGTTGTGACAGTTGGTCATCGCGTAAGGGATAGGGAACTTGTCAAGTCCGCTGGCGCGGGCTGTCTGGATAATTCCGACGTAAGTGATGTCGTGCGAAGCCATAGCATCGAACCTGATGCGCATCTTCTTGCCTTTGCTTCCGTCCACATCGTGGGCGCGGAGGATTCTGTAGGCGATGGTGTTTTCGCGGGCCTCGTCGGCAGATGGCATTCCTGCGGCATCGTTGACGATAGTCTTGCCATTTTTCAGGTAAACGCCATGTGGAATCAATTCTACCATGATAAAATCAGTTTTGTGTTAAATGAATATAAGTGGTTAACAATTAATTATACTATCTATGAATATAGTCAGGGACAGCATGTCGGCGCTTCCGCCGGGCGAGATGTTCTCCCTGATGAAATCTTTGTTCAAAGACGACAAACCGCTCTCGCTGAAGTCTTCCAAAAGCCTTGCGGCCTCGGACTTGGCGCGGGCGAGTCCCTCCGCTCCCCTTCTGTGGAGAACGTTGGTGTCGTCAAGGGCCGTCATTATGTGGAGCAATGTCTTGTGGCAGCGGTACGGGTCATTTTCCAGACCACGATAGTACGGCAGCCAGTCGGCGAACAGTTCCGGATAGGCCCTGCGGGCGTTCTCAAGAGCGCCACTGACCTTGAAACTTTTCTTCGCCTCGGCCCCGTGCGTACCATGGGCGACCGGAATCTGCGACGCGGCGCGGGACACAAGTTCCTTAAATGAATATGCCGACACAGATCCGGTTGTCGATGTTAGGCAGGATGCTGCAGCTACGGAAAGTCCGAGGCAGAAGAGGGCCCCCTTGTGGGTGTTCACTCCGCCGGTGGCTTCCAGCATCGCTTTTTCGGCCTCGATGCCGACTTCTTTTATCTTGGACGGGTCGATGTATTTGGCAGACTCCACGGCCAGTCTTGTCAGGTATGGCCTTAACGCAGAGATGCTTTTGGACATCAGCGCATAGTCCATATCTTTATGGGCGCCGTTGTCCAGCCTGTCCACAAGCCCCGGCTTCGGGGTCGTGTCGAGTTCCAACCTCAACGCACGCTCGGCGAGGTCGGCTACCAGATAAGGGACGGTGGATTCAAGAATATATTCCATCGCCTCTTTGAGGTCACCTTTGTCCAAGGCCATCCTTAAGGCCGTGGCGCTGATTGGTTTACCGTTTTGCTCCAGCCTCGGAATCTCGATGAAGTCGATTGGTCGCTGTGGTTCGACAGGCTCACCAACTGGACCCTGAGCTTGTCGAAGGGTCGTCGCTTCTACAGGCTCAGCGACCGAAACTCTCGGTAAGATCTCCGCCATCAGCTCGTTGTAGCGGTGGGTAAGCGCATCTGTTGGCTCGCTGCCGGCGAAACGCACAGTAACACCAAGAGGCTGAGCGATATGATTCACGAACAGATCCAGATCAAGGGCGATCTGGGTGTCTGTCGCGTCGTCCAGTCTCTTCAGGAAATATGTCGGGAAAGTAGCCGCCGAGATGGCGTAGTCACTACCCTCGTAGACAACCACATTGTCAAGCCCCGCGCAGCCGGCCTCAATCATGGCCTTTCGCTCGGCGTAAGGAAAACGCGACCTATCCTCCTTCACGACAATAACATAGAGATTGTCCACCTGCGAGGCAGCCTGTTCGATAAGATAGCGGTGTCCTTTAGTGAACGGATTGGCGTTCATCACGATGGCTCCGTTCCGGCCCGGACGGGCGAGCGAAGCCAAATACTTCTCGTACTCCGGAAGCCCTCCCCTTCCGTTCTCCATCAGAACAGCCTTCGGCGACGACGCGAGCAACGTGAACCCAAGGCTTTTGAATATTCCGACGTTCTCCGGCTTGGTGAAAGCCTTGACCGAATCCCGGCCATCCTCCCGGGCAATAGCGATCAGACGGGACACAAGTATATTCATAAGCCCCTCGCTGCGCGCCGCCTCAGACACCGCGACGCACTTGATGACATTGCCGTCAAGTCCGCCTCCCGCAAGGATTTCGTCTCCGTCCTCGTCACGGGTGATGACCACATAGCGGTCCAACGGGGCGAACCTGAGTCCGTTGGCGACGAGAAAAGTCTCGACCCGTCTTCGGACAGAGTTCAGCGACAGCGGAACCTCGCTTATGTAGTGACGGTTATCGCACATAGGACTCGATCATTTCGTCAATCTTGGCCGTCAACTCAGCCATAGTGTGAGTTCGGTTACGCATACAATAGCGAGCCTCGTTGTCACAGACCAGACACTTCCTCGGACTCAGACCGACCGACTCTCTTGACACGGGGACTCCGTCAGCGTCAATAACATCCAAATCAAAAAGGCGGCCGAGAGGATGCGTGTCCTCAATCCGGCAGGTCTCCTTTTTGGCTTCCTCATTGGAAAGCGGTGTCACAAGATAGGCCTCGTAACCGGTCGGCAGATCACGGAGTTCCAGCTTGAGCATCGAATCTCCGAAAGCCGACACAAGAGCCGTGACGGCAGCCTGCGCGACAACAAGGGATTGCAGATTACGCTTGATATTGCCAGGCATTATAACCGTAAGGCAGACCAAGGTCTTTCCAGGGTAACCTTTCAAAAGTTCCTTCTGGAAAGAAGCCCGTTCCTCACGACTTGCCAGCAGTTGGTCAAGCGTAATCTCCATAAACAAGAATCTATCTAAACTTATCTTTCGTAAATGCGAAACGTCAGTCTTTGATGTTCATTATGACATCCATGACGGAACCGTCACGGTTCATCACCACTCCCACGACCTTGTCTCCGAACGGAAGCGGATCAGGGACGCCGATGGATTTGAGAGCCAATTCCTTGAGATCATGAATATCCACGATCTTAAGGCCGGCCTCCCTCAGGCGCTCGGCGATCTCAGGACGACGCGGATTGACCGCGATGCCATATTCAGTGACAACGACATCGACTGTAGAGCCTGGGGTGATAAGGGTCGTGACCTCGTCCACCACGCAAGGGATGCGTCCGCGCATCAAAGGACAGACGATGATCGAGAGGGCTGAGTCGGCGGCCGTGTCAGGGTGTCCTCCGACAGCTCCTCTGATGACTCCGTCACTACCGACAAGCACGTTGACATTGAAGTTGACATCCACCTCAAGGGCCGAGAGGATGACGATGTCGAGATAGTGGACGGCCGATCCCGGTTCATCCGCACTGGCATATTCATTGGCGGAGACTCCCTTGTGGAACGGATCATTCTTGATGGACTCGGCGGCGACCCTATCAAATGACTGAACGTCGATGAGCCGCTCGATGAGTCCCTCCTCGTGCATCTTGACCATGTGGGCGGTGATTCCACCGAGCGCGAAGCTGGAGTGGATGCCCCTCTTGATCATTTCTTCACGAATATATTTGACTGCGGCGAGCGAGGCTCCGCCGGATCCGGTCTGGATAGAGAAGCCTTCCTTGAAATAGCCGCTGTTGACGATGACCTTGGCGGCGTTCATCGCGAGCAGGATGTCACGAGGGTTCTTGGTGTCGCGGATGGCTCCGGAAGAGATCTTGGAGGAGTCTCCGACTGAATCGACGAGGACAACGTAATCCACATCATGCTCGGAGATTGAATTCGGAGTGTTCGGATAATCAACGAGATCGTCGGTGATTATCACGACCTTGTCGGCGTACTGCGCATCAGGCTTGGCGTAGCCAAGGGAACCACAGATGGACTTGGCATGCTCGGAACGGGAATAACCGCTGGCGTTACCGGCCGGGTCACAGGATGAGGCTCCGAGGAAAGCGACATCAATGTGAAGGTCTCCGTTGGCGATGGCGCTTCCACGTCCTCCGTGGCTGCGGAACACGACCGGCTCCTTCATCAGGCCATGGGATATCTCCTTGGCGAGTTCTCCACGAAGTCCTGAGGTAGAGATCTTTGTGATCACTCCGTTCTTGATGTGGTCGATCAGCGGGGCGTGAACGTCAGAGAGGCTGGACGCGGCGAGGTGGAGGTTCTTGAACCCCATCTCGGCCAGTTTGCCAACAACCATATTCACGACCTTGTCACCTCCGCGGAAATGGTGGTGGAAGGAGATTGTCATTCCGTCCTTGAGACCGCTGAGCCTGATGGCATCCTCCAACATGACCACCTTGGACTGAACCTTCTGAAGGTCCTTGCGGAACGTGGTGTTCTTGGGAGTCTCCCCTGAATACACCTTCTTGCCCATCGCGGCTGCCGCCTTACTTACAAGCGCCGCCCTTTCCTTTATATTACTCATAAACTTCCTCCTTTGTTAATATGCCCGAAGCGATCGCAAGGTCAATGGTGCGCTGCGCCCTGATGACGACAGGACGGTCAACCATCTTGCCGTTCACGGCGATGACGCCTGAGCCGCGTTTCTCGGCCTCCTTGATGGCAGCGAGAATCTTCTTGGCCTTCTCGATGGCCTTCTCGGTCGGTGCGAACACCTCGTTCACGATCTGGATCTGACGAGGGTTGATGATGGACTTGCCGTCGAATCCGAGGGTCTTGATGAGCTCGACCTCCTTGCGGAAAGTCTCCATGTCATCGAGATTTGAATATACCGTGTCGAGAGCGTCGATTCCTGCCGCCCTGGCTGCCACCACGATAGTCTCGCGGGCATAAAGGAGCTCGGCTCCGCCCGGAGTGCGCTGGGTCTTGAGGTTGGCGCAGTAGTCCTCGGCTCCGAGGGCGATACCCATCATCCTCTTGGAGGCCTTGGCGATGGCGAAGGCGTTGCAGATGCCCTCGGCGCTTTCGATTGCGGCCATCATGCGGGTCCTTCCAAGACAGCCGATCTCCTTCTCAACCTTCTCGATCTCGGCCTCAAGCTCACGGACCTCGTCGGCGGTCTCGGTCTTCGGCATGCGGATGACCTGTACACCGGCCTTCACGACAGCCTCCACGTCCTTGTGACCGTAAGGGGTGCTGAGCGGATTGATGCGGACAACCATCTCGGTGTCGCCGTAGTCTATAGATTTCAGAGCGTTGTAAACAAGCAGACGGGCCGCGTCTTTCTCGGCCATCGTCACGGAGTCCTCCAGATCGAGCATGATAGAGTCCGGCCCGTAGATGAAGGCATCCTGCATCATTCCAGGGTTATTTCCCGGAACGAACATCATTGTTCTTCTTAATCTTTCCATAATCGTAACTGATTGAGTAATCATTAAAGAATATGTCAAACCCGTGGTGACTTGTTCTTTAACGCTTACTAAGCCCAAACATCTTTACCTGTGGCGCGCACGGCGGCAGCGGTCACCCTTGCGCGGATAGTGCAGTCACGGGCTCCCTTGTCAACCGCTTTGATGTCAGCGTCCTCAAGGCCGAATTCGGTGAGTGTCTCTTCAATGACCTGGCGGATCTGCCTGCCAAACTGAGCGGCTACAGAACTGTCGAGGTCAATGTGCAGACCTTTTGTCTCTGCCGGGGCGATCTGGATCATGATGTCACCTGACTCCAGCGTTCCGGCTACAGCGTTCTTTACTTCCATAGCGAAATGTACGATAAAAAAGTCATCAGTGTCCCTGAATATCAGAGGCGTGTTATAATTATGTGTCAATCTTAAACAAAATCAACCATTGACGACTACAATTTTTCACGATATTCAAAATATTCAGAAAAATTCATAACCGAATCAATGAATTGACTCTCGTTTTGCCAAAGGTATGATACTTTTTTCAGTTGAGCAAATTTCCGCCGTACTATTTTTGATAATTAAGAAACTATCCTTCGGCTTTTCGCTGTTTTTGCACCAGCATTCAAGCCAATAAGAAAAAAATTAGTTCCACCTCTACATATTTCAAAAAAACACGTATCTTACGCCACAAATATAAATCAATATCCAGCAATATGATAAAACGTTTAGCCATACTCATTACAGCCGCCTCTTTATGCCTGCTGGCATCCTGCAACCTTGAAGGAGAAGAACCGTTGGAGGAAGGTGTGATGACACCGGATGAGTTTTTTGAAGAGATCGAAGTGTCCAATGCGGTTGATCTTGAAGACGGATGGTGGAAAATCTATGGTACACTCTACCAGAAAGACAATAACGGGAACTACAAGAAAGTGCCATTTTACGGAGGACCAATTTATTACTATTATTATATGCAAAATGGGGAGATAAGCTCAGCCAAGAGATGCGCTCAAGATGGGTGGAATGGATACGGAGATGACGCTTGGGAAGATGTAGCGCTTAGTAAACCGGTGGAAATCACAATAAACAAGAAAAAACGAACTTTTTCTTTTGTAGCTCCTGCATGGATAATAAACGACTGTTACCTAAGGAAATGTGACAGCAATCTCATTTTGACAATAGACTTCAATTCCGAAAAACAAGAGGAAGGCAAGATTTACTATTGGGGATACAACCTCCGCAACATAGGCGAAGACTTGCAAAAAGAGTCGCCAATAAGAAGGGAGCCTTCATACTATGACGAGCATGGAAACGCCGTTTACGAGTAATATTAATAGCAAACGAACCCCATAATTATGACAAAACACTTGATTATATTAACCGTTCTGTGCCTCACACTATACAGTTGTGACAAAGAACCGGCAGAGCTATCTACCATCACGACACCGACCAATAATAGCTCTGTGATAAGGTCCAAAGAAGAAGCTATCAACATCGCCGCGAAGGCGCAGGAGGATTTCTTTGGAAGGAATACCAAAAGCTCGTATAATGACAATTCAATAGATGTCAAACAAGTATATCTAAAAACCAAACCATTCAGCAGAGAACAGCGGACACATGTGGAATATATTCGGATATAAAAGTTACTATCGTCATATAGATTTTTATACTAAAACCGGCACTTTTAGACCAAGATGGGCGGGCAATTCTATATCTGAAATCAAATATCTTTATATGAATTATGGTTTAAAAGAACTGTACAATGGCTATTATATTTCTTACCAGAGAGAGAGCGGCATAAAAGTAGATGATGGAGGAACTTCGGACAAAGTTGTAGTATCAATATTTGACGATGGGAAAGCACATTTGAACAAAAAAATATCAATATTGACTAATTTTAAACCCATTGAACAATGAGAAAGGCATTTACAGTATTAGCGGCATCTTTATGCCTGTTGATGTCCTGCAACCTTGAGGGTGTAAAGCCGTTGGAAGAGGACATCATGACTCCGGAGGAATTTTCCGCTGAGATTGTGGTGGATTCAGCAACAGATTTAACTGATGGCTGGTGGACGGTCAAAGCGGGAAGCTTCGAAAAATGCGAGAATGGTAATTACAAGCAGGTGCCATTTATAGGTTGTTTTGTCGAAGAGATTTATTTTAACATACAGGCTGGTAAAATCAAAGATATCAAAATATGGAACTGGCATAATTGGGAGAATGTACCCCTTACAGAAGTTCCACAAATTGAGATCAACAAAAACGACAGACTCTTTTCTATCAATACTCCTGTATTTTCCTAATCGATAATATCTTGGTAAAGTGCGACAATAATAATATCGTGGCTCTTGAGGGCCTTACCGAAAAACGACTCAAAAACAGGAATTACGCTTACATGGGATATATCTTCAACTTCATCGGCACTGAATTACCTCAAAAAGAAGACACCTCCGACAACTATAACGGCGAATTACCTAATTACCTTCCGAATTGAGCGCATTAAGACTCTTGGCGGCAAGGAACGGGGAGACGAGTTTGGAAAGCACATCCGTCCAGAAGGATTGAGCATATTCAAAAGGTTGCTATTTTATGAGATAAGTCGTCTAAATCGCCTATATTTTATGAGATTTAGACGACTTATCGCTGTTTTTTTGTTAGAAAATTCGTCTAGATCCACTATATTTACGAATCACTGTTTGACAAGCCGGAACAGCATTTGAAGATAGTCAAGGCAATTCATTCCAAGAAATCAGGGCTGACGAGAAAAGAAATCGCTGACGCAACAGGATAGACAATCCGGCACATCGCACATGGGCCGAACTATCTTTCGAGTTGCTTTGTCTAAGCCATATCCAACAGATTAAAAACAAGTTGGGTATCGCAGGTATTTCTTCACGCCAATGCTCCTGGAGGGGATCCGACACAGATGCGAACAAGGCACAGATAGACCTGCTCATTGACCGGCGGGACGGAATCATCAACCTTTGTGAGATCAAATTCAGTGACCACGAATATTCAATAACAAAATCCTACGAGACTGAACTGCTCAACAAAGTAAGTGTTTTCAAGGCCTCAACCGCCACAAAAAAGTCAATCCACCTCGTGATGGTCACAACATTCGGCATTCAGAAAAACAGCCACAGCGCCATCATCCAAAACGAGGTGACACTGGATGATCTATTTGGCTGAGAAAAGAATGCCCCCTCCGCGATCAGCGGAGCACTCAAATCTTACTCGCAGCGGAGCGTGACGCTTGCCTTGCGCAGACCCTTTGCGGAGACTGTGACTGGAATCTCCCCGGCCTGCGTCCCGCTGCGCACAATCACCGTGAGCTGTCCGCTGAAAAGATGCATCTGCGGCTTCTGGAAGGGTTCAAGACAAGTCGGATCGCCGTTTGCCATGGCCTCGAACGAGCCGGCTCCCCCGACATTCACTTTCACGAGCCTGCTGTCCGTAGGTACGGGATTGCCGCCGCGATCGACCACGCTCACGTTGACATAGCACAGCTCATCGCCGTCGGCCTTGAGGACGACAGCCTGTGCGTCACGGCTATCGGATGCCTTTCCGGCGGCCGTGGAGACTCCGCTGTCGGAAAGCCTGTCTGTCGCCGCTTCATTGCCACGGATGGACTCGGGACCGGTGTAAGGAGTGAGTTTTAGCGCGTATGGCTTGCCGGCGGTGCGCACGGTCTGCTCCATCGCCGGAAGCCCGTCAGCACCGTATGCCACAACTTTCAACTCTCCCGGCTGATAAACCACATCCGGCCAGATGAGCCTGAAACGCCGCAGCAGCTCGGAATCCGGAGCAAGCGGCGCCGGCCGTGTCGGATCGGCGGAAACTCCCGTTGCCGGAGACTTCTCCGCAAACCCCTGACTCACCCCGTTCACGAACAGCTCAGCCCTGTCAAACGAGCTGTATGCCACCACAGGGATATTCTCGCCCTCATGTCCCGGCCATGTCCAATGAGGGAGCAGGTGCAGGGTCGGCACATTCTTCCGCCACTGGCTGCGGTAGAGCCAGAAGCGGTCCTTGGGGATAGACGCGAGGTCTATGATTCCGAAAACCGAAGAGTGGTTCGGCCAAGCGTCAGTGTCGTACGGCGAAGGTTCCCCGAGATAGTCGAATCCTGTCCAGACAAACTGTCCCGGCATCCACGGATAGTCCTCGTCGGCCGCGAAATCCACCTCCGGGATGTTCGACCACGAGCAGTGTTCCACGTCGTAGGATGAGGACTGATGTCCATCGTCGGTTCTGTTCGCCCCGATGAGCGCGTCAATTCCCCGCACCCCGTACTGTGAAGGCAGATGATAGACCCCTCTCGAACTTACGGTCGAAGCCGTCTCGCTGCCGAGTATGATGTTCTGCGGAAGTTTCCCGTAGGCCTCCACGAACCGCCGCGGCTTGTAGTTGAATCCAGGCACGTCCAGTTGCGCCGCGAATCCGTTGTTCACCACTGCGTCGAACTGGTCCATTCCGCAGGTCACCGCCCTCGTCGGGTCTTCCCTGTGGCAGATGTCCTGAAGCCGAGCGGCGGTCAGATAGCCTCCCGCCGTCCACTGCGTCGGCACCTCGTTGCCTATGCTCCACATGATTATTGAAGGGCTGTTGCGAAAATGCCGCACGAGGTTCACGATGTCCCTTTCAGCCCATTCCCCGAAGAATCGGTGGTAGCCGTTTTCGCATTTCGCGACATCCCACTCGTCGAAAGTTTCCGCCATCATCATAAGTCCCATCTCATCGCAGAGTTCCACGAGTTCCTCCGCCGGCATATTGTGCGAGGTCCGGATGGCGTCGCAGCCCATTTCCTTGAGCATTTCAAGCTGATGGCGCAGTGCCGACCTGTTCACCGCCGCTCCGAGAGGCCCGAGGTCGTGGTGCATGCACACCCCGTGAATCACCCTGCGTTCCCCGTTGAGGAAAAATCCCCTGTCCGCGATGAACTCTGCCGTGCGCACCCCAAAGCGCGCCGAACTGCTGTCAACGACCTGACCGTCCTTCAGAACCTTTAACTGAACAGTGTAGAGCGCGGGATGTTCCGGCGACCACAGCCTTGGATTTTCCAAGCTGATGTTCTGATGCACAGCCTCTCCGTGACACACGCTTCGCCTGTCGGTCCGCCGGGCCGCGATGTTTCCGCATTCATCGAGAACCGTAGTCTCCAAATCAAATGTCTCGCCCTCTTCCACGCCTTCGATTTCCGTGGATATGCTGACTACCGCATATTCCTTTTCCACATGAGGAGTCGTCACCGACATGCCCCATACGGGAATATGCGTACGCGGGGTCTCGATGAGCCGCACCTTGCGGTAGAGGCCAGCCCCCGGATACCAGCGCGAGGAGAACGGCCGGTTTTCGAGCAGAACGGTGATGCGGTTAGTGCCCTTGCGGAGGCTTGGGGTTATGTCGCAGTGGAAAGCGTTGTAGCCATATGGCCATTCGCAGACCTTATCCCCGTTCACGAACACCTGCGCCTCGCTCATCGCTCCGTCAAAGAGTAGCTCGAAACGTCGCCCGTCCGTGTCGCCGACCGTGATGTCCGTCCTGTAGCAGCCCTTGCCCATATACGGCAGTCCTCCCGTGCGCCCGGTCTTTTCGGTCGCCGTTTTTTCGCCGTTCTGCACCACGGCCACCTTCTGCAGGTCATTTGCCTTGTCGAACGGCCCGTAGATGGCCCAGTCGTGCGGAACGCGGACCTTTTCCCATCCGGAGACCGCCACGGTGTCATGGTCGCGGCGGAACTCCCAGTCTTTCAGCGCTTTCTCGCCGCGGGGATGTCCGGCGAGCGGAATCGCCGCAGTCAGTACGGCCATTGCGGTAAAAATCTTTCTGAACATATATCTCTCGATTCGTTATAGGGCAGTTCAGTCCTTGAAAGCATCGAGGGCAACAGTCGGCTTCCCGTCCGCGAACGCTCCGAGCTGATAGCCTCCGTTATAGCCGGCAGGTGCCTCTGGTTCCCAGTAGAAGACTCCGTCGCAGATTCCTGTCTCCTTGGCTTTCGTCATAAAATAGGAAAGCATCGCCTTTGCCGTCTCCGCATCGTTCCACGGCATACCGACTTCGCAGATCATCACCCTGCATCCGTATTCCGCCGAGACCTTCTTCATGTTGTCGATGCACGAGTTCGTCGGTCCCTGCCATCCGGAAGTGTCGTAGGACGGATAGAGTGACATTCCGATCATGTCATACTTTCCGCCATATTTCTTAAGTTCGCCGAAAATCCTGCGGTATTTCCAGTTGTCCTGCCCGCCGTCGAGGTGGACGATGACCTTGGCCTCCGGATAGACGGACTTCACGGCATCGTAGCCGGCATTTGTGAGTTCCGCGTAGTTCCGTGGGTTGGTCGTGCAGCGGCCGAGTTCCCAAAGCATTCCGTCTGTGGTCTCGTTGCCGACCTGCACCCATTCAACATCCACTCCGCAGTCCTTCAGCCCCGAAAGCACGTCCGAGGTGTGCTCCGCCACGGCCTTCTTCATCTCTTCAATTCCATAATCGCTCCACGCGGCCGGGATGGTCTGGCTGCCCGGATCCGCCCAAGTGTCGCTGTAGTGGAAGTCAATCATCAGCCTCATCCCGAGCTTCTGCGCGCGCAGAGCCTTGGCGATGACATCCCCCTTGCCGTTCCAGCCCTCGACAGGATTCACCCACACACGCAGACGTATCGAGTTCATCCCAATCTGCCTCATAAGTTCGGTGCATTCGGTCTCCTCTCCGTCGGCATTGTAGAACTTTATGCCCTTGCTCTCCATCTCGGTGCACCAGCTTATGTCCGCACCCTTGGCGAACGCCGTCCTGTCAACCACAGGAACTTCCGGCTTTTCCGGTGTCGTGTATTCCGGATTCACTTCCGCGCACCCCGCGGCGGCCAGCATCCCGGCCGCCAATATTCCGCTAATGAACATATTCTTCATTTTGTTTGAACTTTAATTCTTCATTCTTTGATTTTTTCCGCTCACCCCGTCATTTCAACCGTGCGAAGCGAGCGGAGAAATCTCTACAGCTTAGTCAAAGTATATGTCGGAGCGTCAAAGCTACTGAGGTCAAGCTCGAACTTGTATGTTCCGGTTTCGGCCGGTTTGAATCCGTCGGACTTTATTGTAAGGATGCCGTCGTTATCCGAGTCTCCATATTCCCAAGCCCAGTCATCAATCACAAACTTGATTCCCCACTGAATGTTGCTGACATTGCAGGTGGCCTCCCATTTGCGTGTGGTGGCATTGTAGGTCATTATGTCATCGGTCGTCTTCCAATCGTTGAAGTCTCCGCAGACAGCAATCTGAGTCGTCTTCCGCTCCGCCCACGTCATTGTGGTCAAATCCACGGTGACATAGTTAAGACCAGGGTTTCCGCTCCAGAAATTCCATCCTCCGGCATCGGTAGTAAGCTCGTACTGCCCGCTGTTGGTGTAATAGACCGTCGCGTCATCATCCTTCGTGGTCAGGAAGCGGAATCCGCTCTGCTCGTCAGTCCAGTCCGGCGAGGTGTAGAGGAAGCCCTGGTACTGCCCGTCATTGTCGGCAATGGCATTGAGTACGGTCGCCATATCGAGCTTGTCGGACGCCTCCTTCTTGTAGTACCAAGCGTAGAGCTGCTCCGGATAGTTCGTCACAGGCACGTCTCCTCCCGAAGCGAGGGATATTTCCTGGGTGTCGATGTTGAATGTGAGGGTATATGTGCCCGCAGCACCGGTAGTGAGATTGCTTTCGCCCTCGCCCTCCACGAGATTGAACGTGTCTCCGGAAGCGGCAATCGTGAACGGCCAGTCAATCGGAGTCGCGGATGCGTCGGTACCTACTGTCCTGTCATATTTGGCTCCCATTCCGCCGACCTTGACGGTGACGTTGTCCGCTGTCGTGGTGAACACTCCGCTCCATGTCCTTGCGGATGTCGAGAACTTCATCTTCGTGTCGTTGCCCTCCGCTGAAATCACAACTGAAGGGAAATGAACCTGCCACCATTCACCAACCTTGGTGTCGAGAACCACATAGTGACATCCCGTCGTCCCCGCGAACCAGCAGTTGCGCCACTCGTCACCCTGCTTCTCCACCACGAATGGAGTCCAGGCCGCGTCTTCGCCCCACGCAGAGCCGTCGGCCGCCACAAAATAGAAGTTCTGCCATCCGACGGTCGTCACGACGAATCCCTCGTAGCGGTCAGGATTCTCTGTCGTGTTGTGAATCGTGGCAAATGTCTCGCCGGAGTCCTTGTCGTTCATATTCATCGATCCGGTATCGCCGATATATGGGGTTGCAGTGACAGCGACAGCCTCGCTGAACACGCTGCTTTTCCCAAGCGTCGTTGCCACCCTGACATAAACCTTGGTCGCAGTCTCTTCCGTTATTCCAAGCCTCAGTACTATGTTGTTCAGAGCCTCGACGGTGAACTGCACTGATGACGCTCCGGTCTCAAGTGACTGAGAATAAACACTCTCAAAGCTTTCGTCAGAAGAGAACTGGAGCGTTGATGTCACCAGTCCGTCCGGGAGTGAGACCGAAGGATTGCTGACACTCGCCTCAGCCCCGTTCTTCCACCAGAATGTCATTCCGAGGTTATCCTTCTCAGCCGCGGTCAGCACCACTTCCGTCGGGTCTGCTCCGAGTCCGGTCGCCGGTTCAGGGTTCGAGACCGTCAGGATTTCCCCGTCCTTTTCGCAGGAAACCGCCGCCAACGCCAGCATACCTGCCAATATATATTTCAATGTATTTTTCATATCATTCAAGAATTGTCAAAATTCGCAACAATATTTCCTTATTGGATTTGAGATTTATTTTTGAGACGCTCAAATCAATAACCTAACTCGGCGTTATAGGCTTTGAACCCCGGATTCGCCGAAAGTTCCGCCTCCGGAATCGGCAGCAGACAGTACTTTTTATCGACATCCTTGCCGTCAAGCTCGCCGCCCTTCCAGTTCCAGTTGTAGCCGGAGGTGTATTTCCCGAAACGGATGAGATCTGTTCTGCGCACGCCCTCGGAATAGAGTTCACGCCCACGCTCGTCAAGGATAAAGTCTATGGTCAGGTCGGAAGTCGCGATGTCGCCCGTCACGCCACCGAATGCACGCTCGCGTACGAGGTTCACATAGCTGAGAGCCGACTCACGCGCTCCGACGCCACCTCGGAGAGAAGCCTCCGCAATCATCAGATACACGTCCGCGAGCCTGAACATCGGGTAGTCGGTCTTCGCGCCGTTCACCCTCGTGTCTGACGCCACCTCACCCGCGTCGGTAAGGTTAGTCCACTTGTTCATCTGCCACCCCGTAGTCACGTCGTCGTGCTTGCTGATGACCTTCTCGCGGTCCTGATACTTGTACTTGGTGTCACCAGGGTCCTCGTAGAAGTCGTCCGGAGCGTCGGCGTACAGTTTTCTGTTGCGGCTGCCGAACATCGCGCGGGCATCTCCGTCAGTAAACAAATCCACCAGCTGCGGACGCACCCTCAGACAGTTCCAGTAGGCCGAAACACCGAATTCCTCAAGAATGTCATCGTAGTTGTCGAAGCGCGTCGCGCAGGCGAGATAGGTTCCCGCTCCCCAAGCCACGGTATGTTCAGCATCGCATGCCAAGGCGAAGATGATTTCATCGGTACGTTTGTAGTTATCCGCGTTGAAAAGGCTTGCGTAGCTTGGCGCAAGGGCTGCATAGCCGTCGTCGAGCACCTTGTTGCAGGCCGCGATGCACTCGTCCCATTTCGCCTCTCCCGTATAGACCTCAGCGTTGAGGTAGAGCCTCGCGAGAAGGGCGTTCGCCGTACTTTTGGTGAAATGTCCGTAATTTCTCGACGGGAGCGATTCCCCGAGTTCCTTGAGTTCGGATTCGATGTAACCGAAGAGCTGTTTGCGGGAATATGTTTCCGGAATATATGAACCCACGCCGTCATTCTCTGTCACAAAGGACGCGACATTGAAGAAATCGAGTTCGTGGTAATATGCGAGTGCCCTGAGACCCCGTGCCTCGTCCCGCCAGCTGCGGATTTTCGCCTTGTCGGCATCTGAATATCCGGAAATCGCATCCTCGGATGAATTGCGGATGAACTCGTTGGTGAGTGCGACTATATTATATATATGGTAGAACATCGCCGAAACCCACGGATCTCCCGCGTTCCACTGCTGGAAGCTTACGTCCGTCATGGTCTCGCCGCTGAGCCAAACGTCGTCGATGGTGTCGGTGGAGCACTCCTGAAACATAGTCAGGCAGCGCGTGTAGTTCTGGTAGCGATCGTCTGAGGAAATTGAGCTGAGGTTCACTATCATCGACGTGTATACTCCCGAAAGCACTGATTCATAATTCTCCACGGTAGTATAGACATCCTTTGACGTCGTGTCGGTGTGCGGGTACTGGTCGAGGTCCTTGACGCATCCGGAGAGCAGTGGCAACACGAGACTGAAGACCGCCGCCGCAAGATATTTCGTGTATTTGTATATGTTTTTCATGATATTTCCGAAATTTTAGAAGTTCAAACCGAGACTGAGGGATACGATGCGCGGACGTGGGTAGAAGGAGCTGTCGAATCCGTTCGATATTTCCGGATCCACGCCGGTGTATTTCGTGAGTGTGAAGACATTCTGCATCATCATCGAGAGCTGGAGGCCGACTTTGTTCGCGAGCCTTCCGAAATCGTAGCTGACGGTGAGGTTGTCCATCTTGAGGAAGGACGCGTTCTCGACATAGTAGTCAGACCAAAACTGCCTTGTGGCGAAGCCTGTCTTGAGGTATGATGCCGAAAGGTTGTTGAGTTGAGGGGCGCTGTACTTCATTGTCTCCGTCGCGCCGGTGTTCACGGCCATCGCGTTATAGACATAGTTGCCGATGTTGGCGCGGAACGTCGCCGAAACGGAGAGTTTCTTCCAGCTCACCGAGGTATTGAATCCGAGAATCCAGTCAGGAGCCGGGGAGTGGTAGCAGTAGCGGTCATTGATGTTGATGACCCCGTCACCGTTGAGGTCGGCGTATGCCCCCTCGATAGGGCGGCCGTCCTCGCCGTAAAGCTGCTTATAGACGAAGAACGAGTACGGTGCCTGTCCCTCGGTCATCACCTGAACATATTTGTTGTCAACCATCGGTCCCGTGAGAGTCTTTGTCACCTCGCCATTATCCACAAGCGTGAGGTTGGTGACCTCCACTTTCTGCCAAGTCGCGTTGAGTCCAATGTTCCACGTCCAGTCCCTTGTCTTGACCGGAATGAAGTTGAAGGACGTCTCCACACCGGAACTTGCCACGTTGCCGACGTTGGTCGTTATCATCTTGCTGAAGTTTGTTCCGGCCGGAGCAGGGACTGTCGCAATTAAGTCCTCAGTCCTGCGTGAGTACCAATCGACGCTTCCCTGAATGCGGTTGTCGAGGAATGCCCAGTCGAGTCCGACATTGAAGGACTTTGTTGTCTCCCACTTGAGGTCGGAGACGTATGCGGACGGGAGGAAGGTGTTGACATACTGGCCGTCGGAGCCGATGTACTGGCTGTTGGTGGTGCCAGCCCAGTAGGTCGGGAGGTAGTTGTAGTTGCCGATGCCGTCCTGCTGGCCGGTCACTCCGTAGCTTGCCCTTAGCTTGAGGTCGTTCACCGCCTCCACATTTCTGAGGAAAGGCTCCTCGGAGATTCTCCACGCGAGAGCGACTGACGGGAACGTTCCCCAGCGGGTGTTCCGTGAGAAGCGTGAGGTGCCGTCGCGGCGGACGGTTGCCGTGAGCAGGTAGCGGGAGTCGAATGACCAGTTCAAACGCGCATAGTAGGAGAGCAGCACATGGCGGTTGTCCGTGGCGTTCCATTTCTGGTTGAGGCTCTCGCCGGCGGCGTTGTAGTTGTCGCCCGCCGGGTAGGTCGCCTTCCAGTACTGGTAGTCATATCCCACGGTCGCATCGACGTGTGACTTTATCGCCTCGATTTCCTTGTTGTAGTTGAGGTATGCCGTGAAGAGACGGTTGTGCTTGATCGCAGGACCGTATTCGTTGAGATAACCTTTTGTGTCGTAGGACGATGCCGCAGTCTCCGGCGTGAACGAGCGTCCCTTGCCGGAAGCGTAGTCGTAGCCTCCAGTAAGGTGGAGCTTCAGTTCGGGAAGGAAGTGCATCTTGTAGTCGGCGTCGATGTTTCCTACTACCCTATACACGTCGCTGGTGGATTCGGTCTGCATCAGAAGTCCGAGCGGGTTCTTCACTGCCACATTGTCAGGCTTGCCCTCGCTGCCGATGATTTCATAGTAGCCGCCGAGGGTGTCGTTGCCGGAATAGACAGGAACGGTCGGGTTGAATGTGGCCGCGTTCCAGATTGCGCTTCCGTCCGCAAAGCGGTTGCGGTTGTACGCACCCTTGACGCTGATGTTGAACTTGAGGTAGTCGTGGAAGAAGGACGGGGTGAGGTTTATGTTGCCTGAAACCCTCTGGGCGTTGTCGGTCTTGAGGATTCCGTCCTGATAGTAGTATCCTACGGAAGTCCTGAACGGAAGCCACTTGGCGGCCTGTCCGCTGACGCTGAGGTTGTTGTCGGTTCCGAACGCAGGCTGGAAAATCTGTGCGTCCCAGTCTGTGTGCTCCGTGCCGAGATATTGGCTGTAGTCGGTGCCGAGGCTCTGCGCCACGTTCACAAAGTCGTCGTAAGAAAGCATATCGGCGAGCTTGCTCTTCCACTGCACCGACTGGGTGGAGGTGAGGTTCACGCGAATCTTCTCGCTCGCGCCCTTTTTAGTGGTTATGATTATGACGCCGTTGGATGCCCTCGAACCGTAAATCGCTGTGGATGACGCGTCCTTGAGAACGGTCATGGACTCAATGTCGGACGGGTTGATGAGTGACATGAAGTTGCCGTCGTTTCCTGCGATGCCACCGATTTCGAGAGGAACGCCATCAAGGACGATGAGCGGGTCATTGGAGGCGTTGAGGGACGCTCCACCACGGATTCGTATGGTGCTGCCGGCAGTCGGCGAGCCTGACGACGACATAATCTGCACTCCGGAGACCTTTCCGTTGATGAGCTGTTCCGGTGTGGAGATGAGACCGGCGTTGAAGTCCTCGGCCTTCATTGTGGCAACCGAGCCGGTGAGGTCCTTCTTGGATGTCGTGCCGTAACCGATTACGACCGCGTCCTTGAGCATCTCCGTGTCGGCCTTCAGCTGAACATCAATAACGCTGCGCCCGTTTACCGGAATCTCCTCGGTGACAAAGCCCATGCACGAGAAGACGATTGTCGCATTTGGAGGGGCAACGAGACTGTAGTGTCCGTCAATGTCGGTCGAGGTACCGGTTGAGGTGCCCTTGATGAGCGCGGTCACTCCTATTGCGGGGTAGCCCGAGTCGTCGAGCACCGTTCCGCTCACGGTCTTGTCCGTAACTTTCGGATTCTCCTGCGCCAGCGAAATCTGACCGGAGAGAAGCAATCCTGCCGCCGTCGCGAGAAAGATGACGGCCCTGCAAAAGACATTTTTCATATTTTCTGTATTTAGTGTTATACTTTTTTATGCAATTTCACGGCTGCAAAATTATGCAATACCGCGCAAGGGCACTACATCAAAACGGACAAGTTGTGCAACAATTCGGACAAAATGCCTATCTTTGGAGTGTTCTGGGCAACAATCCCGGCTCCCTGTACACTTGAGATGAAACACATGCCCATCATACTAAGGACAGTTCTTCCGGTTCTTCTGACAGCGGTCTTCCTCGCATGGCCGTGCGCTGAACCGGCGTGCGGACAGCCGTCGCTGACCGGGCGATTTTCCCACCTGTCTGTGGGAGAGCGTCCAATCGTTCCTGCCTACTCCCTCGCGCAGGACTCCCTCGGCTTTGTCTGGATAGGCACAGACTCCGGACTCTACCGCCATGACGGCATCCGTGGGCAGCGCTTCGGATGGTCTGCGGACACCCCGAACTGCATCTGCAACGAACATATAAATGTCCTCGACTATGACCGCGCTTCAGGACGGCTCAGCATCGGCACCGACCGAGGCTTCTGCATCTACAACAATGCGGGAGGCTTCGTGCAGGACACAACGGTCGGCCCACGTCATGTCAAGACGGCGCTGCGCTTGGGGCAGGATGTCTGGATTGGAACTACGGATGGACTGTTCCTGCATAGTCATGGCCAAACGTGGGCTTTTCTGCCGGGAGTCCACATCGCAAGTTCATGCTCCGTCGGGAGCAGCCTGCTCTTCGGAAGCTATGGCTGCGTGTGGAAAATTGATGCCGACGGAGGTTCCGCGGCAGTCCGCATAGATGTCGGAAAGGCCATGCAGGGCAATCTCGTGCTTGCGCTTGCCGAAGTTCCGGCGTATTTCGGGGCAAACGGCAATGAGGTCTTTGTCGGAAATGAGCGTGGACTCTACCGATTCAATGTCAGCGATGCCGCTCTGAAATGCCTCTGGGGCGGTGGACCGGTGAAAAATTTCCTCTTTCTTCCGGACGGAAGCCTCGCGGCGGGCACGGACAACGGGCTGCTGATTGTTTCGCCTTCCGGGGATATTGAGGTGCAGCGTCATGAGGTAGGCAAATCCGGTTCCATTCCGGACAATGTCGTGTGGGCAACCATGCTCGACGGCGACGGAAACCTTTGGGTCGGAACCGACCACGGAGTTGCGCTGACACATCTCAACGAGGAATATGACTTTGTTGGAGTCGAACGCACCGGTTTGTCGGATGGACTGGACATATCGTCCCTGATCTGCACGGGCGGTCATGTCTATGTCGCCGGGATGAACGGGATTCTGGATTTCGCGCCGTCGGGCAGATATTCGGTGTTCAAGTCTGACAGGGGAGCGGCTGACAGGAGGCTTTCTCACAACAAGGTACGCGCCCTCTATAGTGACAGCCAGTCCGTGTTCGCCGCATCCGACGCGGGGCTTGACCGCATCCGTGACGGACGGGTAACGCATTGGCATATAACGGAATCCTCGGAGCGGTTTCTTTCGGACTGGATGTATGCGGTCACGGAAGATTCTTCCGGCAGGCTTTGGACGGGGACATACGACGGCGGCATCTTTGTCATCTCCAAGTCGAGGCTGTCGGAGCGCGGCGGTGAGGTCCTGTGCGACAGGCACATCTCCACGGCTGACGGGCTCTCGGGAAATATCGTGCTGAGGCTAAGCGCTTTCGGCGACCGGGTTGTCGTGGTGACGGACAAAGGCGTGGATGTCATTGATTCACGGACTTTTGAAATATCCCATATTCTGGTTCCCGACTCACGGCGCACGCTCTCTCTCGCATCTGACGGGAAAAGGCAGTGGATAGGAACCGAGGCCGGCGTGTATTTTCTCGACGGGAATGAACTACGGCCGGTCAGCGGCGCGTCTGTCTCCGCCCAGTCGCTCATCTTCTCGGACGGATTCCTCTGGCTGAGCGATGGCAGCGAAATCTGGCGCTGCGGGATTCCCGACAAGCCTTCCGAGGGATGTTCTTACGAGGCTTCTTCCTGTGAAACCGTCTCGCGGCAGTGGCAGCTCATCCGCAAATTCGAGAATCCGCTTTTCTGCCTTGCCTCCGATTCCGGAACCGTTTTTGCCGGCTCGGTGAACGGTTTCTATTCCATCCCCAAATCTGCGGCTCCGCTTCCGTCGCATCCGGACAGGATTGTCATCACCGCGCTCTATCTCGACAATGTCCTTGTCGTTCCGGACAACGAATATTCCGGCCGCCGCATTCTCGACTCTGACATCGCGCTCACTGAAAGAATCACTCTCGGACGCAATCAGAACTCTTTTGCCTTGACTTTCTCCTCTATGAAATATCCCGCTTCGGCAGGGCGCTTCGCGTGGCGGCTCAGGGGCTTTCACGACGAGTGGCAGACCGGTTCGGCGGACAGCCGCGCCGTGTTCCTGAATGTCCCGCCCGGCGACTATTCCTTCGAGGTCTGCCATCTCAACCCTGAGGGCAAACCCGATTCCGAGACCAAGGTTCTGGGCATCCGCATCCTGCATCCGTGGTATGCGACCGCCTGGGCTTGGCTTACCTACATCGCTTTGCTTGCGGGCACGGCGCTTTTCGTCGCCTATTTCATGAAAGTTCGCCGCCAGCTCCAGATTGAGAGGGCGGAAAGGGAGAAGGCTCAGTCCATCGCCAATTCCACGATAAGCCGCACTCAGGAGTTCCGAGAAACCTTGAGCGCCATCTTTGGCTCCAAAGGCTTGGACAATCCCGGAACTTCCGCTGATTCCGGTTCAATATCTTCTGATGACGCGTCTTCCGGAGCACCATCTCCGGACTCGAAGTTCATGAAGGAAATCTCAGACATAGTCTATCGTCACATCGACGATCCGGAATTCTCCGCCGCCGCCCTCTGCGAGGAGTCCCACTGGCCAGCCAAGCAGGTCTATCGCAAGATAAAGCAGCTCACCGGCCTCAGCACGGTCGAATTCATCCGCGACATCCGTCTCTCGCAGGCCGCCTCGCTCCTCGAACAGGGACAACTCAGCATCACTGAAATCATGTGCAGGGTCGGCTTCACCACCCCGTCCTATTTCTCCAAATGCTTCAAGGCTCGCTACGGCCTCACCCCGTCCGAATACCAGCTTGGCAGACGTAAAGATTTTAATGCCCGCTCAAATTAATCCGTTCCTGTCATTGAGATTTACATATTTCGGGTTTTCATTGGTTCAGTGCCTTGAGAATCTCTGTGGCAAGGGATGGGGAGACGAGTTTGGAAAGGTCTTCGAGAGGGGCGACGGCAATGCGTGCGACGGAACCGTAGTGCATCAGGAGACGTTTCTCGGTCTGTTCGCCGACACCTTTGATCTCTCGTAAAGCACTCTGGATCTGCGCCTTGCTTCTGAGGCTGCGATGGAAAGTGATGCCGAAACGGTGCGCCTCGTCACGAATATGCATCAGAACTTTCAATGCTTGAGAATTACGGTCAAGGAACAAAGGATAAGGATCATTCACCCTGATCACCAGTTCCATACGTTTGGCAAGGCCGATGACCATCAGCTTGTCCATCAAACCTAGCTCGGCAAGAGCCTGACGGGCAAACTCCAGCTGCCCCTCACCGCCATCGATCACAACGAGTTGCGGAAGGTCGTCCGGAGCCTCCTCCAGCATCCTTGAATATCTCCGGTTGACGACTTCCTTCATTGAGGCGAAGTCGTTGGCCCCGATCACGGTCTTGATCTTGAACTTACGGTAATCCTTCTTGGACGGGACTCCGTCACGGAAAACAACGCAGGAGGCCACCGGATTGGTTCCCTGAATGTTGGAGTTGTCGAAGCACTCGATGTGGGTCGGCAGATCCTTCATTCCCAAGGCCTTGCGCAAATCCTCAAGAACCATGCAGCGATATTCGTCGGGATCGGTGTGCTCCCTCTGCTTGATGGAGTTGAAGAGATATTCCTTGGCGTTCTTGACGCTGAGTTCGAGTAGGGAGAGTTTGTCGCCGCGCGCTGGGATGCGGAACTCGATGCCGTCAATCTCCACGTCCGGCTTGAATGGCACGATGACCTCTTTAGCCAAGGCTCCAAACTTGGACTCAATCTCGGCGATGAACGTGCTGAGGACCGAGGCCTGTTCCTCCTCGATGTTCATCTTGAAGCCCAGATTCAGAGACTGGATGACGGCCCCGCCACGAACCCTCAGGAAGTTCCCGAATGCTTCCTGACCATCGAAGACCAACGAGAACACATCGCAGGAAGTGTCTGCGGCAGAGGAGATTATTGAATGCGAGTAGTGCTTCTTCAGAGACTCGATCCGGTTCTTGCAGACCTGAGCCTCCTCGAAACGAAGCTCTGAGGCCGCACGCTTCATCTCGGCCTCATATTCACGGATTATCTCGTTCACACCGCCTTTCAGCAGACGGGTGATCTCGGTGACGTAGGATGAATATTCCTCCTTGCTGATCGCACCGACGCAGCAGCCTTTGCAGCGGCCGATATGGAAGTCCAGGCACGGGCGGAACTTGCCACGGAGAATGGCGTCGCCGGTGATTTTCAGGTTGCAGGAACGGAGAGGATAGTTTTTTCGGAAAAATTCCAGCAGGTAGTTGGCGTGCGAGACGGAACTGTACGGTCCGAAATAAGTTCCGTTTTTCCTGTCCACACGACGGGTGAGAAAGATTTTCGGGAACTCATCGTTGGTGATGACGATCCACGGGTAGGTCTTGGAATCCTTCAGCAGGATGTTGTAGTGAGGCTTGTACTGCTTGATGAGGTTGTTCTCCAACAGCAGAGCGTCAGCCTCGGAATCGACCACAGAGAATTGAGCGTCAGCGATTTTCGAGACCAGAATCCTGGTCTTCACGTTCAGCCTCTCCGGCGGCACGAAATACTGCGCGACCCTCTTGTGCAGGTCCTTGGCCTTGCCCACATAAATCACCTTCCCCGAGGCATCGTAGTAACGATAGACCCCCGGGGAATGCGGAAACAGGGCGATTTTTTCCCTGACTGTAAGATTCTTCTCGGCCAAAGCGTTGAATATTACTTCTTGGCGGCCACGTGCTTGGCAACCTCCTCCTCGATGCCTTCACCACGGAGACCTCTCTTGACGATGGTTCCGTCCGGGCCGAAGAGGATGATATGAGGAATGCCCTGAATGCCGTAAAGCTCTGTAGGAACGGCCTGTGCGTTGACGATCTCGTTCCAGTTCACTCCGTAAGCCTTGGCGGTGTCAGCGGAAGCCTGAGGCTGATCCCAAACGGCCACACTGAGGACATCGAAATCGTCTCCGGCGTACTTGGTGTAAACATTCTTGATGTTAGGAATCTCCCTCTTGCAAGGGCCGCACCATGACGCCCAGAAGTCAACGAGGACGTACTTGCCTTTGCCCACATAGTCTGAAAGCTTCACACCGTCAATGTCGAAGTCAGTAAACATATTACCTTCAGCGGTGTTCTTCTTGGCATCTACAGTCGCCTTCATTTTGGAGACAATCTGAGTCTCGGCAAGTGACGGATCAAGCAGGTTCAGCATTGAGTCCACCTGTGCCAAATCAAGGTCATACTGCATGTTGCTCAGCACAGCGGCGCCTATGATGTTGTCCTTGTTGGCCTCGAATGCCTTACGATTGCACTCATTGACAGCAGCCTCATAAGTTTCGTAGATCTCGTCTCTTGCCGAATCTTCCGCCTCTTCTCCAAGAGCGTCCAACTTCGCTTTTGTGTCTCTGTCAATCGCAGCCCTTGCGTCCGCGTAAACCTTATACTTTTCCTGAACGGAAACAGCAGGGATCTTGGAAGCGATCTCAACGGAGCCATCCTCCTTCACTACAACTGTCAATGGAGTTCCGTCAGAAATGAATCTGGCTCTGACACCGTCTCCAGACAGCTGAGCCAAAGCGGTCTTGGATGCAGGAAGCTCAACAGCGAACTTGCCGTCTGCCACCGTAATTGTAGTGTCAACCCCAAGATCCTGAATCTTGATGTTCACCTTCTCAGGAGCGTTGGCCTCGAATGATCCTTCGATGGCGGTCTTGTCAGAAACCTTAGGACCGCACGCGACAGTGGCGAAAGCAGCCACAGCCGCCAAAATGAATGAATTACGTCTCATATTCATGAATATTAATGTTCAAACTTCCTCGCCTCGGAGCGACACCGGCAAATGCGGGCCGACTCCGACAAGGATTGTAAAGTTATGAATATTTTCGATAATATGAGTACCTTTGTTACAGAATCGAATAATTATTGACATGACCATCAAAGCCTGCATAAAATCATTAAGGTTAAGGACGCTGCCTTTGTCTTTGGCCGGGGTGATTCTCGGAGTGATGCTCGCGGCTGACAAGACAGATGTCAGCCTGTGGGAGGCTACATTGATTTTCCTTACAACCGTAAGCCTTCAGATCCTTTCCAACCTCTCTAACGAACTTGGAGACACACTGAACGGCACTGACACGGAAGAACGTCAAGGACCTCAATCCGCTCTGGGAAGCGGAGAACTGACCGTTCCGGACATCAAGAAACTCATCGGAATATTCATCGGCCTCTGCGTCGTCTTCGGACTGGCGATGATCCAGGCTTCCTTCGGAAGCATATTCAAGACTGAGTCAATCTGCCTGGAAGCGCTTGGCGCGGCGGCGATCGTGGGTGCGATGAGGTACACTCTCGGGAAGAATCCTTACGGGTACAGAGGACTCGGCGATGTGTACGTCTTCATATTCTTCGGCCTCGTGTCGGTCCTTGGAGGGTATTATGTAGCTGCCCGGGAGTTGCCGTCTCTGATCATGCTGCTCCCAGCTTCAGCCATCGGATGCTTCAGTGTGGGAGTACTGAATGTCAACAACATAAGGGACATGAAGACGGATGCCGTGAATCGTGTGACCGTGGCCATCAAACTCGGGATGAAAGGGGCGAGAATCTACCAGACCCTCCTGATTGTCATAGGTTGGGCGATGCTGCTCACTTTCTGCGCGGTCTATGACTTCGCACCGTGGCATTTCATATTCATCATCACTCTTCCGCTGTACATCAAGCACTTGCATGGTGCGTGGACCCGAAGCGAGCGGGCTCTCGACCCGATGCTGCCACTGCTGGTGATCTCAACATTCATCCTCTCCATCCTCACCGGAGCGGGATTTCTAATTTTCTAGGAATATGCCGACAAAATCAAAAGTCAGGAATATGTTCGACAGCATCGCTGGCGACTATGATTCTCTGAATCACATACTTTCACTGGACATCGACAAGATCTGGAGAAAAAAGGCCCTCAAACAGATTGTGGACGCTCCGGCACCAGTTCAGGTTCTGGACCTGGCCTGCGGAACGGGGGATTTCTCGATTGCCATCGCCAAGGCGCTGGCCGGAGGCCACGTCACCGGTGTGGATCTGTCCGAAGGCATGCTGGCCGTGATGCGTGAGAAAGTCGAAAAAGCCGGACTGACAGAATTGATCTCCATCGAGGAAGGCGACGGCGAGAACCTGCGCTTCCCAGACAACTCCTTTGACAGAGTCACCATAGCTTTCGGAATCAGGAACTTCGAGAACCGACCGAAAGGCCTTCAGGAGATGCTCCGCGTCCTCAAACCCGGCGGCCGCCTCGTGATCCTTGAGCTGTCCCGCCCCGAGAACAAGGTTATACGCTGGTTCTACGACCTCTATTTCCTCCACATCCTCCCGAAGATCGGAGGCAAGGTCTCTGGTGACAAGGCCGCATACGCCTATCTCCCAACATCCGTAGCCGCCTTCCCCGGCAAGAAAGAGTTCATGGCCACAATGCGTGAAGCCGGCTTCCGTACCGTCACCCACAAAGCCTTCACCCTCGGCATCTGCCGGATGTACACAGGCGAGAAATAAAAAACAGGATTACTCAAAAGTCCAATTGGCGTAGCCATTCCCCCATAAAGCGGTCATATACAATGTAACCGTCAGGGGTTTTATATACCAATTCATTATCCAACAGTTTTTTGAGAGAGGAGCTTATACTACTGGCTGCCCTTAATCTATGTCTTGAGATAAACTCTCCGGACGTGACACTTTTCACTTTCCCTTCGGATGCGATGGCGCGTAGAAGTCTCACACTGCCTGCCGGAAGTGCCTTGAGCAACATTTCGTAACTATAACTGAATTCACTTACAATCTGCGACAAAGCATATTCAATCAATGAATCGTCCACATCCTTGGAAAACGAATACAACCTGTTCAAAACAGACTGGACATACCAAGTGTGTCCCTCATAGCGATCATAGATCACATCAAACTCACTCTGAGGCAGACGATTACTCTTTTTTTTGAAAAATGACTCGGCAAAACTGAAATATTCCTGTCTATCAATCCTTTCAAGGTTCAGAATCTGCGTACTTTGGTAAAAAGGCCTTTTTGAAGAAAGGAACATCTCCTGCATCAAATGCTGCCGACTGCCCACAAAGATAAAATTGACATTCGGAAGGAACTGAATATACGAACGCAGCAGCGCTTCGATTCCTTTTTCCGGGTATTCTGTAATTTGCTGAAACTCATCAATGGCGATATAGCAATGCTTTTCTGACGAGCGAAGATACTCAAAGATTTCTTTCAATGTTGATTCCTGATCGGTGTCCGCCACATCTATTGTTACTTTGGGAGCACCAGACTTCTCATCAACCGTAAAGACAGGACGGCAGCTTTTTATGAATCGTCCAATCCTTTTCAGAGCTTTCTGCGGGACTGAATCCAAGCGTCCAAGGACAGCTCCGGCGAAAGCCCGAACAAAGTCCCCCAGACAATTTGTCGGAAATATGTCCAAATACATACAAACCGAATTCTTACTTTCAAGACGATTAAAAGAGTGTTGGATCAGTCCTGTTTTTCCCATTTTTCTTGGAGCGACCAGTGTCAGATTTCTGCCATTGCTCAAAGCATCCACAATTTTGGATGTTTCCAACTCCCTGTCACAGAAATATTCAGGACCGACATATCCTGAAATCAGAAAAGGATTGGTTGGTTTGAAGTTCTGTCCCATATTCATTACTTTTACGTAATTTTCGTAACGCAAAATACGCAAAAAATCACATATACACAAATTTTGCCCTTTCAGCAAAACGGAGTAATTTTGTATTTGCAGGGTATATAACCTCAATTGGTCGAACTAATAAACAATGAGATTTATGAATATTAAAAAGTACCTTATGATTGCGGTTCTGGCCACGCTGCCATTTTTGGCGGGGGCGCAGAACGGACCGGTCAGTGCGAAGATCGTGTGCGGTCCTTATCTTCAGAATGTCACGACCGATAGCTTCACGGTGATGTGGATCACGGATGTGGATGCTGTGGGCTGGGTGGAGATCGCCCCGGACAACGCGGAGAATTTCTACTACGATGAAAGGCCAAAGTACTACGACATGAGGGGATATGGACTGAAGCCGATCGGAAAAATCCACAAGGTGACGGTGGACGGACTGAAGCCAGGCACAAGCTACCGTTACAGGGTCATGATGACGGCCGTGCAGGACTACCATAACAATTACAGGCCGGTCTATGGCACTGGCTCCGGAGCGCCGGCCTACAAGGTAGATCTTCCTAAAGCCAAGACATTGAACACAGATTACGACGAAGTGAAGTTTGCGGTCGTCAATGATGTACATGCCCAGGACTCCCTTCTACGCAGACTTTTCGCCGACAAAAAAAAGAACAAGGAATTTGATTTTGTCATGTTCAACGGAGACATGACCTCGGACCTTGCCTACAGCGACAAGATCATCAGGCACTACCTCAAGCCGGCCAGCGACCTTTTCGCGGCTGAGACACCGTTATTCATGGCCAGAGGCAACCATGAGTTCAGAGGCAAGGATGCCCTCAAGCTGTCTGAGTATTTCGACTTCCCGGAGCATGGCCCTTACTACACGTTCAAGTACGGCAAATTCTTCTTTGTCGTGATGGACAGCGGTGAAGACAAGGCTGACAGCGACATCGAGAACCAAGGCAGACTATGCTCGGATCCATACCTCAACCAGGAGGCGAAGTGGCTCAAAGGCGTTGTCGAAAGCGACGACTGGAAAAACGCGGAAAGGCGGATCGTGTTCAGCCACATCCCTCCGCAGACAGAGGACGCATGGCACGGCAATCTGAATATGTCCCAAAAATTCCTGCCTATCCTCAACGATGCCGGAGTCGATCTGATGCTCAGCGGCCATGTACATGAATATTCCTTCAGGGAGGTCGGCTCGACAGATGCCGAGTTCCCGGTCATCACCAACGGCCAGTGGCAAAGGATGGAAATCACCGTAAATGCCAAGAGCATTGCCGTCAGGATCTACGACACAGACGACAAACTCACTCATTCCGTTGACCTTAAATAATCGACCGCAATGAGAAAATTCCTTTCCTCAATGCTGACGGCGGTGGTTTCCGTCATTATATTCCTGGCATATTCAGGAGACCTCGCCGCACAGAAGCTGTACCTCTCACAAGAGGAGGTCGCGGACAGCAAGGCTCTTTTGCCGTCCCCTCCCCAGCCTGGTTCTCCAGAATTTCTGGCCGATGAATATCAATTCTTCCAGGCAAAACTGCTCAGGGACACTCCACGAGGCGAGCAGGCCATCCAGGATGCGGACATGAGCGACAAGGCGTTGCTGAAATTCGCTGATTCATTCGGGCTGGAGATCACCAAGGAGACAATGCCTCAAACCTATGAGCTGTTGATTCGCAGCAAGGAGTGCTTCGGTGGCATAGGCTGCAAGGAGGCCAAGGAATATTACAAAAGAACCCGACCGTTTGTCTATTACGGAGAAAGCAGCATGACTCCCGAGTCCGACGAATGGATGAAGACCAACTATTCCTATCCGTCCGGTCATTCGGCCAACTACTACGGTCTGGCCTATATTCTTTGCGCCCTGCGTCCGGAAAGGCAGAACGAGATTCTTAAGCGGGCGGATGAGGGGGCATATTCAAGAGTCATCGCGGGGTGCCATTGGATGAGCGACATCAAGGCCGCCAGAATCATCGCAGGAGCGGTCTTCGCCAGACTTCAGGCCAGCGACGAGTACCAGTCACAGTTCCGCAAGGCTCAAAAGGAGGTCCGAAAAGCCGTAAATTGCAAGTAATTACAGCCCCTAACTGTTTCAGGTGGTTCCTGTATAAAGGGCCATGGCTGCCTACGCGCTTCGCGCGCCCTATCCGGGTGAAGGGCAGCCATGGCCCTTTATATTGGAACTGCATAGTAACGTATCAACCCGACAAGGAACAGGAAGCCTCTGTTCTGAATTTTGGTAACGTGCAAAATTCAGGTTAGAGGCTTCCTGTTCTTATATCTCCGAATTTCAGTCACTTCGATGCTTCGGCAAGCTCTGCAACCACTCTCGGGCACTGAGTTTTGTCGAAGTGACCGCCAAACTACTTCTTGTCCCCGAGATCGAGGATGCGGACATTGCGGATCTTCAGACCCTCGCCGTGGCCACAGAACGAGATGTAACCTTTCTTGTTGAACATCCCTGGATGGTTCCTGTGATCGACCGTGTAAGGATTCTTCTTGCCTCCATCAGGAGCCACATTGTGTCCTTTGCAGGCCTTGCGGATGTTGCCCTCCAGAATGACCTCGCCATTGACGGTCACCTTGATGTTGTCACCCTCGACACGGATTTCCTCTGTGTTCCACTCACCAAGTGGCTTGTGGACAATCCTCTTGGCCGGAATCACACCATAGACGGAGCCGTGAACCTGGTACTCACGAAGATTCGCGTACATCGGAGCGTCGTGGTCAAGGATCTGAACCTCGCACATTCCGTCATACGCAGCATCCACACCCATCGGAGTCCTGACACCCACACCGTTGTTCACTCCCTCACGCAGGAAGCAGAACTCGAAACGATAGACGAAGTTGCGATATTCCTTCTTTGTGTAGAGATTGCCCGTGCTGCCATAGTTGGCTGACACATAAATTGTTCCGTTGACAGGAGTGTAACCCTCCATGTCACCCTGCCACTTGTCTAGATTCGTGCCGTCGAACAACATCTCGAATCCCTGCTTCTTCTCCTCGTCAGTCAACTGCGAGATTGGAGAAGGCTCGGCCTCGCTGAGGATCTTGCCGATCTCATCGACAGCATAGCCGTCATCGGCGCCGCCGGCGGCCTTGAAGATCACGACAGCCTTGTCAAGATTAGACTTGAGGTCGGCGTAGTTGATCTCCTCCTTGGTCTTTGAGGCGATTGTCCTGACGCACTCGGCGGCAGCGTGTCTCACGTCTTTGTCGCTATCATCCAGACATTTGCCGACAAGAAGGAATGCCTTCATCGTCGGCACGGAAGCAAGCGACTTGAGGATGGATCTCTTCACCGCCGGAGTCTGCGCAAGCTCAAGAGCCTTGGCAAAGTCCATACGTTTTTTGTCGATGTTGGTCTCGTACTGCGAAACAAGTGATGAATACCTCTTCACGGCCTTGTCCGCCAGACTTGCATCAGATCCGGCGATCTTGATGAGATCAGGAGCCACTTTGAAATTGTCTATCTTCAGCAATGAAGCGAAAGCAGACTTGTCGCCAGCCTCGTAAGCTGCGGCCAGATCGTTCACTGCCTCGTCCGTGCCTGTGGCGGCAAGCACAGGATAGTAGGCTGCGGAGTTCTTGGACTTCTTCATCAAAGCGCTAACCTTGGCATATCGCTCAGCCGGAGCGAGAGTGTGCACCGCAGCGATCAAAGCGCTCTGCGAAGCCTTCAGATCAGTGGCGGAAGCGTTGTCAAGCAAAGCTCCGACCTTGTCAATATCCTGAACGCCGACTATGTCAGCAAGCGCGATCCTGGCAAGAGACGCGGTCTCCGCATCCTTTGAATCGATCAATGAATATACCTTCGGAGCCGCTGCTGTCATCCTTCTGGCCATCACAAGGCTGAGAATGTCGCAAAGGGTCTTGTTGTCATTGGCTCCGTCAAGAGCGGCGAGGAGTTCATTCTGATAATTGCCTTTGAATGATCTCAAAGCAGAGAGAGCGGTGGCATTGTTCTGCCCACCAAGCTGTCCTACGAGAGCCTTGGCGGCCTTTTCTCCACCGATCTTTCCGGCGGCGGCTATGGCGGCTGAAGCCACATCTCCACCCTCGGAGAACGAACCGAGCACGATGTCAGAGACTGATGAGATCTTGTTGTTGCCGAACCAGTTGAGAAGATCAACCTTGACAGGAGAAGAGAGTTTCGCGAAGTTCTTGCTGAAAAGCGGAACAAGATTTCCGGCACCAAGAATCGAAGTTGCGTTATCAATCACGGAGTTCCTGAACTTGATGTCATCACTCTTGAGAGCAGCGGCTACGACCTTGACAGCTTTGGCAGGATCATTCTTCATCTGAGCCAGAGCGCCGGCGGACTTGTAGGCGGAAACCTCGGAAGCCATAAGATCCTTGGCGGCCTTGGCGACAGCTTTGCTCTTGGAACCGTCCGCAAGTCTCACTGCCAAAGCGGCATAATCAGGAGTGGAATTCTCTTTAAGAATATTCAGGGAAGACTCGGAGCCGATGGCGGCAAGAGCGGAAAAGTAAGCGTTGTCGTGCATCGTGGAATTCAGGACGGTCGGGATGACCCATTTCTGAATATAAGGCTCGGCGGCGGTGATTCCTTTCTCCGCTGCGGCCGTCGCCAGCAATTTCCTGTCAGCGGTACCCTCCTTCACAAGGTCAAGAATCAAATCCTCCGTTCCAGGAATATCCACAAGAGCGCCAACGGCTGTGGATGCAAGAGCCGGATCACTGACATATTCCTTGAAGAACTGAGCGTCAGCAGGTTTTGCGATCTGGCGGAACAGGTTCAGCAGAAACATCTTGTTGTTGGTGTCCGCTGTGGCCTTGACGGCCTGTGTGAATCCCTCACGGACCTTGTCCACGCACTGAGGGTTGGCCGACGCGTAGCTTGCGAGACCTGTGAGAGCATATTCATAGAGATTGTTCTTCACGCCTTCGTCAGCCGGCTTCATCATCTTGGCGGTCTCCACCACTGAGGCGGGAGCGGCTGCGGCCAGGTCTGCGATCTGTGCGTTGAAATCCGCCGCATTGTTGGCCGGCATAGCCGCAAGCACGTCAGCGACAACGGTCTCGACTGTTCTCTGCCTTGCGTCCTGAGCGTTGATCGTAAGGGCGGTCGCAAGGAATAGTATAGATGCAATTAACTTTTTCATATTCAAGAATATATTAAAGGATCATTGAACCCCAAGGGGCACGCATCGGCTGGTTGATGAGCTGATTGGCGGCATCATCATTAATGAAGAGTTGCTTTTCAGGATCAAAGTTCAGGGTTCTGCCAAGCCTGAGGGCACACGCTCCCATGTTGACGATCGTGCAGCTGTGATGACCGTTGTCCTCAGCCAGAGCGAATTTTTGGCGGGTCTTCACGCACTCCAAAAAGTCTGTGTGGCGCGGCTCAGGGTCAGGGAGCGAGTTGATGACATCCATCACGTTAGGGATGGTGCACTCGAATCCTTTGTAAACCTTGCCGTTAGGACCTTCGATGTAAGGCACTTTGCCCTTGCTCTCGAAGCCTTCGCCCTCAAGGATGATCTTGCAGCCGTCGGCGTAGGTGTAAGTGATGCTCCGCCATATTCCCACAGCGTCTGGATGCTGCTGTGGAGCGTCCACCTCGACCTTCACAGGGAAGGTGTCGTCCTTGCCGAGGATGTACTGCACAGGATCGATGTAATGTTGCCCCATATCCCCGAGACCGCCGGACTCATAGTCCCAGTAGCCGCGGAACGTCTGATGCACGCGATGAGGATTGTACGGTTTGTAAGGAGCCGGTCCGAGCCACATGTCGTAGTCCAGCTCGGCGGGAACAGACTGAGGCACAAGATTTTCCTTACCGGTCCAGTAGAACTTCCACGTAAAGCCGGTCGCTCCGGAGATCCTGACAGTCAGAGGCCATCCGAGAAGTCCGCTCTGCACGAGTTTCTTCAGCGGCTCGACTGTCGTTCCGAGGCCGTAGAACGTGTCCTTGAAGCGGAACCAAGTGTCCAGACGGAAGATCCTGCCGTACTTGTTCACAGCCTCCACAACCTTCTGTCCTTCGCCGATAGTTCTTGTCATCGGTTTCTCGCAGAAGATGTCCTTCCCTGCCTTGCAGGCCTCCACGGCCATGATTCCATGCCAATGGGACGGGGTCGCGATGTGAACTATGTCCACATTCGGATCGTGCACGAGATCCCTCCAATCGGTGTATGCCTGGAGTTTTGTGCCGAACTTCTCGACACCCTTTTTCAAGGCCTTGTCAAGGTGATTCTTGTCCACATCGCACACAGACACGAGACGGCAACGCTCATCGCTGGCAAAATGAAGACCACTCATTCCGATACCACCCGTACCGATAATTCCACGTGTCAGCTGATCGCTTGGCGCGACATATTTCTTGTCACCGCCCATAGCGCCAAACACATTACGTGGCAGGATAGTGAACAGGGCCACTCCCGCCGCCGATTTCTTCAAAAAACTTCTTCTGGACTCACCCATAGTGTTATTGTGATTAAATTTCATTCTGAAACATGAACGTATCCTGCAAATTTACATTAATATTTTTGTTCTCAAACATCAGTTCAGTCTCATTTCTGTCAAAATAGAATCAAATTACGGAATATACAAAAAGAGTGGCGGGAAATCGCTTTCCTGCCACCCAATCTATTGAGAGTTTAATATCCCTTATTCAGCCTGACGGTCGTTGCGACGTCCGCCACGGCCACCGCGGCCACGACGGTCTCCGCGATCTCCTCTACGCTCGCCACGGTCTCCGCGTGAAGGACGTGATCCGCCCTGCGCGTTGGCTGCCGCGGCAGTGTTAGGAGTGAGATCCTGTTTGCCGTAACGCTCGCCGTTGCAAATCCACACCTTGATTCCGAGGGCGCCGACCTTTGTGCTTGCTACAGCAAGAGCGTAGTCGATGTCAGCACGGAATGTGTGCAGAGGTGTACGGCCTTCCTTGAACATTTCGCTTCTTGCCATCTCAGCTCCGCCGACACGGCCGCTGATCTGGATCTTGATGCCCTCGGCGCCAACCCTCATGGTTGAAGCGATAGCCATCTTGATGGCCCTTCTGTAGGAAACACGTCCCTCGATCTGACGGGCGATGCTGTCAGCAACGATGTGGGCGTCAACCTCAGGCCTCTTTACTTCGAAGATGTTGATCTGAACGTCCTTCTTGGTGACCTTCTTAAGCTCTTCCTTAAGCTTGTCAACCTCTGCTCCACCCTTACCGATGATGAATCCAGGCCTTGCGGCGTGAATGGTCACGGTGATGAACTTAAGGGTTCTTTCGATGACAATCTTGGAGAGGCTGGCCTTGGCAAGACGGTTGGTCAGATACTTGCGGATCTCATAATCCTCAGCGATCTTCTCAGCATAGTTACCACCACACCAGTTAGAGTCCCAACCACGGGTGATACCGATTCTGTTAGAAATAGGATTTGTCTTCTGTCCCATATTACTTATTCTCCTCTACTGTTGTTGGTTTCTTGACGTCGAGAACGATGGTGACGTGGTTCGAACGCTTGCGGATCCTTCCGGCGCGGCCCTGAGGGCAAGGATGGATTCTCTTGAGCGTGCGGCCTTCGCCTACCATGATTGTCTTGACATAAACGTTGCCATTGTCCAGCTCCTTGCTCTGATCCGGATTCTTGGCTTCCCAGTTGGCGATGGCGCTGCGGAGAAGCTTCTCAAGACGGATAGACGGCTGCCTCTTCGAGAAATGAAGAAGGTCAATCGCGCGGTTTACCTCCACACCTCTCACAGTGTCAGCGACAAGACGCATCTTGCGAGGGGATGTAGGGACATCATTCAACTTAGCTATTGCTGTATTCTTTTTGGCTTCCTTGAACTTCTCAGCCATTAATCTTTTACGAGCTCCCATAATGAATTCTCCTTTGATAATTACTACTTATTGTTGCCCGAATGGCCTTTGAATGTTCTGGTCGGCGCGAATTCGCCGAGCTTGTGGCCCACCATGTTCTCAGTGATGTAAACAGGAATGAACTTGTTTCCATTATGAACTGCTACAGTGTGGCCGACGAAGTCAGGGGAGATCATGCTGGCACGGGACCAGGTCTTCACGACCTCCTTCTTCTTGCTACCATCATTCATAGCAAGAATTCTCTTTTCCAGGGCTTCCTGGATGTATGGACCTTTTCTTAATGAACGACTCATAATCTTAAAGTTTAATTCCGTTTAATTACTTCTTCTTTCTTCTCTCGATGATGAACTTGTTGGAAGTAGCCTTAGGATTACGTGTCTTGTAACCCTTTGCAGGAAGTCCCTTGCGTGAACGCGGGTGACCTCCGGAGGCACGACCTTCACCACCACCCATTGGGTGATCAACAGGGTTCATAACGACACCACGGTTGTGCGGCCTGCGACCGAACCAGCGGCTGCGGCCAGCCTTTCCGTAAGACTCAAGATTATGATCTGCGTTAGAGACAGTTCCGACGGTGGCGCGGCAGGACACAAGCACCATTCTGGTCTCGCCTGAAGGCAGACGAAGGATGGCGTAGTTGCCCTCACGGGCGGCAAGCTGCGCGAAAGTACCGGCGGAACGTGCCATCGCGGCGCCCTGACCAGGACGAAGCTCGATGTTGTGCACGAGCGTACCTACAGGGATCTCCGCGAGAGGGAGACAGTTACCAAGTTCAGGAGCGACTCCTGATCCGGACTCTATGATCTGTCCTACCTTGATTCCGGCAGGAGCGATGATGTACTTCTTCACACCATCCTCATATTCAACGAGGGCGATGCGTGCGCTACGGTTCGGATCGTACTCAACGGTCTTCACAGTAGCCTTGATGTTGTCCTTGGTGCGGAGGAAGTCGATGATACGATACATTCTCTTGTGTCCGCCGCCACGGTAACGAACGGTCATCTGACCGGTGTTGTTTCTACCGCCTGTACTCTTAAGAGGTTCCAACAAAGCCTTGTACGGCTTCTTGGCAGTGATTTCATCGAACGCGCTGATAGCCTTGTTCCTGGTACCAGGAGTAATCGGCTTGAATTTTCTGATTGCCATTGCCTTGTCCCTCCTTAAATATTACTGTAGAAATCGATCTTGTCATCACCTGCAAGGGTAACGTATGCCTTCTTGAAGTGATTGGCGCGGCCACGGAGCATTCCCGCCTTGCTGTAACGGGACTTTCTCTTTCCGTGATAGTTCACGGTGTTGACGTCCTTTACAGTCACGTTGTAGAACTGCTCTACAGCGGCCTTTATCTGAAGCTTGTTGGCTTCCCTGTCAACGATGAAGCCGTAACGGTTGTACTTCTCAGTCTCAGCCGTGAGCTTCTCGGTTACTATTGGCTTGATTAAAATTCCCATCTCTTTGCGCTTTTAACGGTTGGCCCTGGCTGCGAGGACATCCTGCACACCGTCCACGAGAACCATTGAATTGGCGTTCATGATGGCGTAGGTGTTGATTTCGTCAACAGTGATGACCTTTACCTCAGGGAGGTTACGTGATGAAAGGAAAATGTTGTTTGAATTCTCCGGAAGCACTACGAGAACCTTTCTCTGTCCAGCCTTGAGAGCGTCAAGGATGTGCATGAGTTCCTTTGTCTTAGGGGCTTCCATAGCGAATGGCTCAACGAGGACGATAGCGTTCTCCTGTGCCTTGTAGGTGAGGGCTGAGCAACGCGCGAGAGACTTCAGCTTCTTGTTAAGCTTGAATCTGTACAGACGAGGCTTAGGACCGAACACGCGGCCACCACCAACGAAGATGTTGGACTTCAAGCTACCGTGACGCGCGCCACCGCCGCCTTTCTGACGACCGAGCTTCTTGGTGGAATGAGCGTTTTCGCTGCGATCCTTTGTCTTGGATGTACCCTGACGCTGGTTGGCGAGGTACTGAACGACATCAAGATAGATTGCATGGTCGTTCGGCTCTACACCGAACACCTTCTCGTCAAGAACAACCTTCTTTCCGGATTCTGATCCGTCAATTTTCAATACTGGTAATTCCATAACTAAAACTCTAATGCAAGATAAGAACCCTTGGCTCCCGGAACGGAACCTTTAATGACGAGAAGATTGTTTTCAGGGATAACCTTAACAATCTCGAGGTTGAAGACCTTGACCCTTTCGTTGCCCATGTGGCCGCCCATACGCATTCCAGGGAACACGCGTGAAGGCCAAGATGACGCACCGAGAGAACCCGGCTTACGCAGTCTGTTGTGCTGACCGTGGGTCGCCCCGCCGACACCGGCGAAGTGATAACGGTGAACAACACCCTGGAAGCCACGGCCTTTGGAAGTACCGACAACATCAACGAACTTGACATCCTCTGTTACGACGTCGGTGACGGTGATGGTGTCTCCAAGCTTGAGCTCACCCTGGAAGTCCGCCGGAAACTCGACAAGCTTGCGCTTAGGGGTGGTTCCTGCCTTTTTAAAGTGGCCCATAAGAGGCGCGCTGGCGTGTATCTCTTTCATTTCGTCATAGGCAAGCTGTACAGCGGCATAGCCATCTTTTTCTACTGTACGCAGTTGCGTGACAACACACGGACCAGCCTCGATGACGGTGCATGGAATATTTTTTCCATCAGCACCGAAAACGGAAGTCATTCCGATTTTCTTTCCAATTAATCCAGGCATTGGT
>CAVKML010000003.1:42295-138386 GCA_963657715.1 uncultured bacterium
GCACTATTTTGCGGACTGCAAAGTTAGGCATTTTTTTTCAATTAACAAAGTTTTCCACAAGCCTACTGCCTAATAATCAGAGAAATCGTTATCTTTGCATCACGAAAAAGGACTAAGATGCTTTTGAATATCTTCGGATTCCTCAACATCTCGTTTGCGGACATCCTGGACATACTGATGGTCGCCATATTCATCTACTTAGCTTTCAGATGGATAAGAGGCTCTGCGGCAATGAATATATTCGTGGCCGTCATCCTGCTTTTCGTCCTGCGGGTGGTTGTGGCAGCCTTCAACATGAAGTTGATGAACGCCCTGCTCGGGACATTCATCGATGTGGGAGTGATCGCCCTCATCGTCATATTCCAACCGGAAGTGCGGCATTTCCTGATGAAGCTCGGCTCCCGCTACGGGATGGCCGGGAAAGGCCGCGACTTCTTCAACAGGCTGATGGGTATCCATGACCAGAAGATGGCCGGAGGGACAGTCAACGAGATCGCCGAGGCTTGCAGGGCCATGTCCGCAGACAAGACCGGAGCGTTGATCGTGTTCCCGCGCAAGGATTCGCTCGACTTCATCGTCGAGACCGGTGACATTGTGGACGCGAAAGTCACCAGAAGGCTGATAATGAACATATTCTTCAAGAATTCACCTTTGCATGACGGGGCGATGATCATCGGTGGCGACAGAATTGTGGCGGCCCGCTGCACCCTGCCCATCACCGGACGCTCAGACATCCCGGCGCACTACGGGATGAGGCACAAGGCGGCGATCGGAATCTCGGAAGAGACGGACGCGGACGTGGTTGTGGTGTCGGAGGAGACCGGAGGAATATCCTTCGTGCGCGGCGGCAACATCAAGAGCATCAACAACATCAATGAACTTAAACTCCTTCTCGGCGCTGGCGATGGAACCTCGGAGGAAAAGCACGCCATGGAGGAAAAGAATAATTAACGAATATGCAGGAACACGGAACAGAGATTGACACCAGATTAGAGAGCAAGTTGGGATTCGACAGGGTCAGGACCTTTGTGGCCGACAGATGTTCCACCGAATATGCCGTCACAAGGGTGACGGAGGAGACGTTCAGCAACGACCCGAAAGTCATCGGGGAAAGGTTGGCGCTCACGGACGAGATGAGGCTGATCGTGATGTTCGAGGAGAACTTTCCCACCAACGGGTACATCGACTGCCTCGACTTCCTCAATCCACTGGAGAACACCGGCTACACGATTGACATATTATCACTTGGCAAGCTGCGCACGATGGTCGAGACCGTACGCAAGCTGACCAATTTCTTCATGTCCATAAAGGACGGTGTTTACCCTAACCTTAAAAGAATGAGCGCCCCGGTGCTGAGCTTTCCCGAGGTGCAGAGAAGGATCGACCTGATTCTGGACAAGTTCGGAGACATCAAGGACACGGCCTCTGACAAACTGCTGGAGGTCAGACGGGCCATAAAGACAAAGGAAGGGGCTATCTCCAAAAGGGCGAACGCCATCCTCAAGCAGGCCCAGGCCGACGGACTCGTGGACGAGGACGCAGGGCTTTCTGTCCGTGACGGCAAGCTGCTGATTCCGGTCAACAGTTCCAGCAAGAAGAAGATCCAGGGTTTCGTCTACGACACCTCAGCCACCGGCAAGACCGCATTCGTGGAACCTGCCGAAATCATCGAACTTGAGAACGAGATCGTCACCCTCCATGCTGATGAGGCGCAGGAGATCCAGCGCATTCTGGCGGCATTCAGCGACTTCGTCAGACCGTACGTCCCGGACCTTATCAATTCCGCTGAATATATCGGCGAGATAGATTTCCTTGTGGCCAAGGCTCAGGTAGCCCTCGATTTCAAGGCCGGTGCCCCGATCATCTCCGACAATGGAGAGATGAACCTCAGAAAGGCCCGCCATCCGCTCCTCGAAAGGGCTTTGAGAAAAGAGAAAAAGGACATCGTGCCAGTTTCCATCCGCCTGACTCCAAGCAAGCATATTCTTTTGATCTCGGGACCTAACGCCGGCGGCAAGTCGGTGTGCCTCAAGACCACGGGATTGTTGCAGTACATGTTTCAGTGGGGCATGCTGGTGCCGACATCCGAGACTTCCGAGCTTCCGGTTTTCGACCGCATCATGGTCAGCATCGGAGATGACCAGAACATCGAGAACGACCTCAGCACCTATAGTTCGTTCCTGGACGACATGAAGACGATGCTGGCCAAGGCAGATGACAAGACATTGATATTGATAGATGAATTCGGCTCAGGCACGGAGCCGGCGGCCGGAGGAGCCATCGCCGAGGCCATCCTCAGCGAGATGGACAAAAGAGGGGTCTATGGAGTCATCACGACCCACTACACGAACCTCAAGCTTTACGCCTCGGGTTCGGAGACCGGTGTCATCAACGGTGCGATGCAGTTCGACGCCGCCAAGATCCAGCCTCTGTTCAAGCTGGACATCGGGATGCCTGGAAACTCGTTCGCATTCGAACTGGCCCGCAAGATGGGGCTTCCGGAAAGCATCGTGAAGGATGCCGAGGCCAGGGCCGGAGAGGAGTTCGTGGGCATGGAACGGAACCTGCGCAAGATCGTGCGCAACCGCCGGGCCCTGGACGAGAAACTCCAGAGGATCAAGAACACGGACAAGACTCTGGAGAACATCACCGAGCGCTACCAGAAAGAGTTGGAAGGTCTGAAACAGACCAAGAAAGAGATTCTGGACCAGGCCAAGAAGGAGGCACAGGAAATCGTGCAGGGAGCAAACAGGACGGTCGAGAACACTATCCGCACCATCAAGGAATCCCAGGCGGACAAGGAGAAGACCTCCGATGCCAGAAAAGCCCTCCAGAATTTCATGTCCTCGCTCCAGACGAAGAAGGAGAACGAACAGAAGAATCACGACGACTACATAGAAAAGAAACTCAAGCAGTTGGAAGACAGAAAGATGCGTCGCAACGCCCGCAATGGTAAATCTCAGGATGACAACCAGTCGCAGACTGCGGAGCAGTTCCGGGGCGGTGTGCTGAAAGTCGGGGAGAAAGTGCGCGTCAAAGACAACGGACTGGCCGGAGAGGTCATCCGTGTGTCCAACAAGGCGGTGACCGTCGCCATCGGCAACATCACCAGCAAGATGCCCCTCGACAGGGTTGAGCGAATCTCTTCCAATGAATATAAAGCCGCCGTGCGTGAGAACATCAAGCCTCGGGCCGCTCAGGATGATTCCGGCCTTAGGGAACGCAGGTTGGCATTCTCTCCGGAACTGGACGTGCGCGGAGAGAGGGTTTCGGACGCTTTGGACATAGTCGTGCACTACATCGACGATGCGATCATGCTGAACATCGGATCCGTCCGGATCATCCACGGCAAAGGCACAGGTGCGCTTCGGGATGAATTACAGAAATATTTAAGGACAATCCCGGGAGTCTCTTCCGTCCATGACGAGCAAGTACAGTTCGGTGGTTCTGGAGTGACGATTGTGACATTAGGATAAGCACTTGATTTCAAATCATGAAAGACTCGGAAAGACAGATGACACCACGGATGGAATTGGGGCGGAAGGGAGAGGATGTCGCCTGTGATTTCCTTGCCGGCAAAGGACACACCATCGTCCAGAGGAATTTCAGAACGGGACATCTGGAGATTGACATCATCTCTTTAGATCGGAATGGTGTACATTTTGTGGAAGTCAAGAGCCGGATGGCTCCCGTTATGGTCTCTCCGGAAGAGAACGTGACAGCGAGCAAGCAGAGGAAGGTTGCGGACGCGGCGCTGAGGTACCTGCACGCCGCCAGGGACAAAAGGATTTCCGCCGACATGGAAGTAAACTTTGATGTCGTGGCGGTGACGTTTGACGGAGGGAATGAGATTGTGGAATGGTTCCCGAACGCGTTTTACCCGATGTACCTCTAATTGAGATAATTGCTAAGCACTAAGATATGAACAAAGATAACCGATACTGCGTCATAATGGCCGGAGGCACCGCGAATCGTTTCTGGCCAGTAAGCAGAGAATCAAAACCCAAACAGTTTTTGGACATAACTGGAACAGGAAAGTCCTTCATAAGAAGCACTTACGAACGCTTCGCCGAAATTGTTCCCTCAAAGAACATCTTCGTGGTCACATTGACCAGATTCTCCTACCTCGTCCATGCCCAGATCCCGGAACTTCCCGAAAGCAACATCCTTCTGGAGCCATACGCCCGGAATACCGCCCCATGCATAGCATTCGCTACCTACAGCATCCTGAAGCGGAATCCTGACGCTACGATCATCGCCACTCCGGCAGACCACATCATCACTGACGAGGAGAACTTCAAGGCAGCCATGCTCAAAGTGATGGAATATGCCGAAAGCAAGCCCGCCCTCATGACGATAGGGATCCACCCGACCGAACCGGACACAAGCTACGGCTACATCCAGGCCCCCAAAAGCAAAGAGTCCATCGACACAGACAGTCCTATCAAAGTGAAGACTTTCACCGAAAAGCCGGACAAAGCCCTCGCCGAAGTGTTCTGCAAGACAGGTGAATTTTATTGGAACTCAGGAATATTCGCATGGAAAGCGTCCGTGATCAGAGAGGAGATGGAAAAATATATTCCGGATGTCACATCATTGTTCGCAGGCTGGGAAGACGCTTTGGGAAGCGACCAGGAACAAGTATTCATTGAAAAGGCATATTCAGATTGCCCGAAAATTTCGATTGACTACGCTGTGATGGAGAAAACTGACCGCGCATGGCTCTACTGCGGAGACTTCGGGTGGTCAGACATCGACAGCTGGGATTCTCTTTTCAAGAACATCAGCCAGAAGACCGGGGACGGGAATGTCGTGTTCACGGACAAGTTTTTGGGAGAAAACAATGAGAACAGCATGCTGGTCTCTGGGGACAAAAAGAAACTGTATGCCATCAAAGGGCTTAAGGACTACGTCGTAGTTGACACCGGCGATGTTCTGTTGATCTGCCCTAAAGATGACAAACAGTTCAGAGATTTCGTCTCCGGACTCGGAATGCCGGAGTACGAGAACTTTCGATAGGATATTCCTACTTCTTCAAGGTCTTGAAGAGGGTGGAAAGGGTCGAGGCGGCTGAAGCGACCTCCTTGGCATTGGAAGCGGTCTTTGACGACGCTATCTTGGAAAGGGCATCAGTGGCCGCTGACTTGGCGGCAGAAGTCGCCGCTGATTTCGCGGATGTCTGCAATGAGGAAAGATCCATTCCCGCAAGCTTGGTCAGGCTGCCGAGCACTGTCTTGGAGTTGCTGTTGTTGACGAGTTGCCCAGACCCGGAGATCAGGCCCTTAAGGAAGTTGGTTGTGCTTGAGTTTGACTTCAACCCTTTGATGTTGTTGGCCAAAGTGGCCATATTCAGGAGATTGGTAGGATTGGTCATGTCCAGGCTCCCATTGCTCTTGTACTGGGTGTAGAGTGCCAGAAGTGCCTTGCCGGCGGCGGCACCGTTGTTTTTGGTAAGTGATGTTGATGTCGTCTGGGTGGCCGCAGAGGCTACTGATGACACATTGGCGCGGCAAGGAGCCGCAAGCATGATCGCCAAAGCGGCGACCGCAAAGATTCTTAACGCTTTCATCTTGTTAATGATTTTTGTTCATTGCATTTTGCGATGCAAAAATACTGCAAAAGTTTGTAAAACCGAAATCGTGGCGTTTAAGGCGCTGATAATAAGCGACAAAAAACAATGTCCTGGTGTCCAATTTCGGCACCAGGACATTTATTTATTACCCTAACAGCTAATCAGTTAGCCTCCACAAATATTTACTTGGCGAAGGCGTAGGAGAAGCCGTTTACCTGGTTCCAGGCGCCACGGGTGAAGTCCGGAACCTCGACAGGGGCGTTGCCGTTCTCCATCGAGATCTTGCCGAGTTCGGTTAGGCAGCACCATTCGGCCATGTCATAGACATCCATGTCAAGAGGAAGACCGTTTCTCAGACAGTAGATCAGACGGTAGTCCATGATGAAATCCATTCCCCCGTGTCCGCCTACTTCCTTGGCAAGAGCCTCAAGCTCAGGAGTCAGGATCGGATTACGGTTCTCTTCAAGGAGAGCCTTGAGCCTGTCTCCCGAATAGACAACCTCACGGCCAAGATTCTGGAAATCTGTCGAAGTGCCTTCAGAAGCGTTCTCACGGAGACATACCTGCTGGACTGGGTACTTGCCCACATAGCCATCGCTGCCGACTATCTGGTACATACGGCTGTAAGGACGTGGGGTCATCACATCGTGTTCCACAAGGATGGTCTTGCCCTTCTCGGTGGAAATCATCGTCATCGCAACATCACCGTTCTGGAAATCCTCACATTTCTCCCCGGTCTTTGCCTCGACATGCTTAGGGCCGTTCACTGTCTTGGTCTCCATAGCGACAAGGGTCTTGAAACGGTCACCCCTATGGATGTTCATAACCTGACATACAGGGCCAAGGCCATGCGTAGGATAGACATCTCCCTTATGAGCCTGATTGAAATCAAGTCTCCAATTGTTCCAGTAGGCGTTCCAGAATGGATCCAGATTGTGGTGATAAGAGCCTTCTCCGTGAAGAATCTCACCAAGAAGTCCCTTCTGAGCCATAGTCAGGGCGGTCAGCTCGAAGAAGTCGTAGCAGCAGTTCTCCAGCATCATGCAATGCTTGCGGGTCTTCTCTGACATATTAATCAACGCCCAGATGTCTTCAAGGGTAGCGGCGGCAGGGACCTCGACAGCCACATTCTTTCCATGTTCCATGGCATAGAGGGCGATCGGAGCATGATGCTTCCAGTCTGTGCAGATGTAAACCAGATCGATGTCGTCACGGTCGCAAAGCTCCTTATAAGCCTCAGTGCTTCCGGAATATCCGGCGGCTTTCGGGAATCCTCTGTCTTCCAATGTCTTCTGAGCGCTTTCGACACGGTCGGCCTCAACGTCACAGATAGCGGTGATCTTGACTCCCGGGACATAGGTGTAACGCTCGACGGCATCCGATCCGCGCATGCCGATGCCGACAAAGCCGACCCTGACAGTGTCCATGGCAGGGACAGTCAGTCCAAGCACATTCTCCTGACCGGCAGGCCGGGCAGGTGTCTCAACCTTGATTATTCCTACCTCGTTGGAAGTAGTGCATGATACCGCCAAAGCAAGCAGAAAAGCGGCAGACAAATGTTTTAGATTCATCATTTTAATTATGTTTTGTTTGCAAATATACCATTAATATATTGTCCGAAACGAAAATCTTTCTCCGTAAGACAGCAGACTTCGCTAAAAGCCATATTTCATTGACCGCGTGAAGTTCATCACCTTGGACGGAACAATCGCGAAGCGGAACGAATAGTCCTTGTCGTTCCAAAGACACCTGTCGGCATCCGGTCTGGCTCCCCAACTATCATAGCCACCGATTCCGCTTTGGGCATAATCAACGCAGACCTCCACGAAATCCCTCTCGACATAATCATTGATGTGTGTCTGACGGCGGAATCTGTTCTTGGCCTTGGCCGGATCGTTCTCTGTGAGAGGGCCTTTGTTCTCCCACTGGTAGTCACGCTGAACAGCCTCCTCAGAGTCAAGGTCCTCAACGGAGCAGCGGAGAGCGTTGAACTCGAAACGTTCCGAACGGACAGTCATTCCACCAATGGCAAGATATTCACAATCAGCGTGATGACCACATTCCTGCGGACGGACGTAACGGACATATTCCTTCGCGGCAGACGATGAATATTTCCCTATAAGGGTTCCGCCGAAGCGGTCGCTGTAATTTTCCTCCGGCCCTCTGCCCAGATAGATAAAGGAATCAGCCGAAGCAGGCAGCCGCATCCGGAATCCGATGCGAGGGACGTCTATCGGATTGCCAGACTTAATTCCCTTGAAATCAGACGCTACCGAAAGAATTCCCCCTTCAAGAAGAGTATAGCGGACAATGAATATGTTCCCGCTCGCCAATGAATATTCAGCGACGATGGACTCTCCGTCAATGCTCGCCTTGACATTGAACTCACGGCTGGAGGTCTTAAACGCCTGGCAGCGGGACGGCATTCCGTTGCCGTAGTCATTGTCGGTCGGAGCACGCCAGAACAGCGGCCTGAGACCAAAATCGTCATTGAACATATTCTTTCCTTTGAATGAATATGAACGCAGACATCCAAGAGCCTTGTCAAAGACGATGGAGGCCTCACGACTTTCGAGGACAAGCACGTTTTCCGTCTCGGAGGTTTTAACGCCTTTTGCCTTCGATGGCGAGTCAAGTCTCTTGGCCTCAGACAGTTTGAACTGGTCGTAAGCGATCACATAGCCCTTAGGGAGCAATCCGTCACTCCCCTTGGTGACAGTCTCGAATGTTATGAGGCATTTTTTGTCCGACGGAAGTTTCGGCAAAGCTACCCGGACATCCTCCTCAGACTGAGGCCGAGTCGAGAGAGCCAGGTCTCCCGAGCCGACACGGATACCGTCAGCCGTCACTGTCCATTTGAGAATATATTCATTCAACGATTTGAAATAGAATCGGTTCTTCAGACGGAACATTCCGTTCGCGACATCGACAGGGGCCACCGTCACATCTTGATAGACGTGCTTGACCTCGGCCATCGCAGGGTGAAGAGTACGGTCCGGAGCAATGATTCCGTTGCAGTTGAAATTGCCGTCGCTCGGCGAATGTTCGCCATAGTCCCCGCCGTAGGTCCAATACATTTTTCCTTTTTTATCCGTCTCGTAAAGGCCCTGGTCGATCCAGTCCCAGATAAAGCCGCCCTGAAGGTTTGGATATTCATAAATATACTCCCACTGGCGGTCGAGCGAGCCGTTGGAATTGCCCATCGCGTGGGAATATTCAGAAGGGACCACTGGCTTGCCATAGTCGCTCTCCCCCATCTTATGGAACCACTCCGCGTCTGGGTATTGCGGCACGAGCATATCCGTGTTCCATTCATATTCAGCGCGTTCGTAGCAGACAGGCCTGTTCTGGCCGTCCTTTTCCAGCGCCTTCAGGTCGCGGTAAGTGTCGTAGAAGTTGCACCCGTTGCCAGCCTCGTTGCCAAGCGAGAGAATCGTCACGCACGGGTAGTTGCGGGTGCGGTAGTACATATTCAGAATCCTGTCCCGGTGCTGCGGAAGCCAGTCCGGATTGTTGCCGAGCGTCCTCGGGAGTTTGTAGCCCATTCCGTGGGACTCGATGTTGGCCTCATCATAGACGTAGAAGCCGTACTTGTCACAGAGTTCGTAGAACAGGCGCGGCTGCGGATAGTGGCAGGTTCTGATGGCGTTGATGTTGTGTTCCTTCATCAGACGCAGGTCGGTCAGAATGTCTTCCTTGGTGACGTAGTGTCCCGTGAACTGATTGTGTTCGTGGATGTTGACACCCTTGAACTTGACCGGCCGCCCGTTCACAAGGGACTGGTTGCCGACAATCTCCAGACGACGGAAACCGACGTTGGCCTTGGCGTATTTCCCCTCGACACAGAGCAGCAAAGTGTAAAGTTCCGGGGTCTCGGCGGACCATTTTCTCACGTCTTTGATGGCTGATCGCCACTGTTTCGCGCCTTGCACGGTCTCAGTTTTCCCTTTTGCGCTCTCGTTGCCCTGGGCATCCAGAAGAGTCCAGCTGACATTGATCGGCTTCGAGGAGTTGACACTCAGTCGGAAATTCCCGGTACTAAGGTCATTGTCGAGCGTAGAGACCACATTCCAGTCAAAGTCTTCCGGAACGGTGGACGGCTCCTTGGAGAGATAGACATCCCTCTCGATTCCGCTTATGCGCCAAAAATCCTGGCACTCAAGGTAACTGCCTGTACTCCACCTTGTCACGACCATTCTGAGATCCGCCTCCTTGCCACTCTCCACATAAGGAGTAATATCATAGCGTACAAGGCTTTTGGAGTCCTCGCTGTAGCCGACAAATTCATCATTGACAAACACATACGCACCACCTTTCACCCCACAAAGGTTCAGGTAGCATTTCTCCCCCGCCCCGAATTCAGGCGTGAATTTCCTTGAATATACTCCCGTAGGGATCTTGTCCGGAAGCTGCGGCGGCTGCGGGTTCCGCGGACAGAACTCGTACGGATGGTTCACATAGATCGCCGTTCCGAATCCCTGAACCTCCCAGTTGCCGGGGACCTTGATGGTCGAAGGAGCCTTGTCCGGATCCGTCAGCATCTCCTGCACGGAATCGTAGTAACGGAAATCCCACACACCGTTGAGCGATGTGTAAGCCGCGCTCTCCTCAAAATCCTTTGACAACGCCTCCTTCGCTGAGTCAAAGAATATAGTCTCGTGCCTCCGCGTCACGGCGTTTCCCTCCGCGACCACCTTCTGGTCAAGGTGTTCGGTAAAGTCTGTCGTGAGCGTCCCTGCATAAGTAGCGAAGCAGGACAGAAAAAAGGACAGCGGTGTCAAAAAATGTGATCTTTTACTCATAAGATTATTCAATATCAAGTTATTTTATCTATAATTCCATGTGACAATAAATACTGATTAACCCATATTATCCCGTCCTGCCAATCTATCCGATCTATACTTTGACGGAGTCTTACCGTAAACCTTCTTGAATGCCGTACTGAAATAAGCGTTATCAGTAAATCCTACGGCCATGGCGATTTCCGAAATGGGCCGGTCTGTCGATTCCAGCCACTCCGCCGCCTTGCCCATACGAACCCTATTAATATAACTCATTACACCTTGTCCGGTAATAGTGCGGAATTTATTATAAAGAAGGGTACGGCTCAAGGCCAAATGTCTGGCAATATCATCTACCGAAATGTCAGGATTCGATATATGAGTGTCTATGTAGTCGTTCAGTTTCCGGATCAACCGTTCATCCGCGACACTGAACGTGTCAGCCTTGCAATCGACCACGGTTTTCGTCGGATCAGAAAACATTCTGACACGCAAGTCATTTCTCGTCTTCATCATATTCCTTATCACAACGAGCAGACTATCCACCCCGAACGGTTTGGCGAGATATGCGTCAGCTCCGACTTTGTAACCAATCATCCTACTCTCCTCATCAGCTCTGGCAGTCAACAGGATGATAGGGATATGACTATAGCGAATATCCGTCTTGATTTCCCGGCATAGATTATAACCGTCCATCCTAGGCATCATCACATCACTCACTATCAAATCCGGGCAATGTTCTTCCATCGACCTCATTGCCTCCTCTCCGTCCCCTGCCACATAAACATTGGCGAATTCCGGCGAAAGATATTCCTTGAGCATCTCGATCAATTCTCTTTGGTCATCCACGATCAAGACGCTGAAACCATGCAGGTCAAAAGCGGCGGAGACACCGCATTCATCCATATCAGCCGAATGCACACGCTTTTCCGGATTCCGGTCTTTCTGCTTAGGCAATGGTTCTCCGGACGGAATAGTAAACCAGAACAATGTATCCTTTCCTGAATCATCTGCCCCGATACTTCCATTCTGAAGTTCCGCGAGTAATTTGCAGTAAGCGAGACCAAGTCCAAACCCGGATGATTCCTCATTGAGTTTGAAGAACTTCTCAAAAAGGCGATCAGGATCTGTCCCATGGAAACCATCCCCGGAATTATATACAAGGACACTGACCGTAGAGTCCGCATTCATCCTTGTCTCGACTTTGACGGTTGTCAACGGCCGACTGTACTTGCAGGCGTTCATCAACAAATTTGAAAGGATTATGTCGCACTTGGAAATGTCCATCCAAACTATCCCTATTGAAGGATCAAGCACGGTTTCGACAGAAAGTTTCATAGACGACAAAGTCATCCTGAACGCGTCCACGCACTCACTTACCCAAGAGTTGAACTCCACATCATCAACCTGCACAACCAATCCTCCGTTCTCAAGGCTGTTCATCTTAAGAGTAAGATTCAGGATCTTTGCCATTTTTTCAGTCTGGTTATGAATCATGGCTAGCTTGCCAAGAATCTCAGGATTCATATCTTTGCTCTTCATGATCTGTTCCAACGGAGCGCTTATCAAAGTCAGAGGTGTCCTCAACTCATGCGATAGGTTTACCAGGAAATTGATCTTCCCCTGCTCTTGCTTCTTTTGGTTTTCATCAATCATGCGGGCGTAGGCAAGCGATCTTCTATGATTCTGATACTTCACTATCCCGCAAACGAGCAACGCCAACAGAAGGATATAAACCATAACCATAGGCCACGAGGCCATCACAGGCCTATTCACATTAATGGTCAATGGACTCAAAGAAAGTTGGTGGCGCTCTCCTGAAGATGACAGGCATGTCGCGGTCACGGAGTATTGGCCGGCCGGAAGCGAACTGACAGAAATAATTCCACATTCGGAAATGATATCTATCACCTTATGGCCATCATCAAGATGAAAGGTGACTTCCCGGTTATCGAAAATATTCGATTTGACAATATTGAACCACATTGTCAGCTGTCTGAAGTTGTTGGGCAGACTCAAGGCACCATTAGTCACATATAGTTCATGTCCGTTGGCCGAGGCGGTCCGAAAAGAGACACCACTAATAGGTTCAGGAGCCGCCCTATCCACTGCCTTGCGATCAATTTCCACCAATCCGTTGTCACTGCCAAAGATTATACTTTTATCCGTAAAAACAGATGGTCTCTCTTCATAGAAATTGCTTGTCACCCCGTCAGCAGCGCCAAACACACGATATTTACCGATGGAAGAATCATACATCACTATGTTGTTCCTATCGCAAACCCATAGCTTTCCGGAGTCTTCGACACGCACCATTGACGGTGACATCTCTATAGGAAGTCTTTCTTCCCTTACATCAATATTTCCTCTTAAGGAACTTTTAAGTGTTTTCGTGTCCGCCAACCAGATGCGCCCTGATTTGTCAACATCAGCAGATGACACTATCTCGTCTTGACTATAAAGAATTTTTATACTGTCACTCTCATTATCAATCTCAAAGACACTCCCATTCTTCACCGCCACGGTATAACGTGCGGAAGTACTTATGATACGCACGACAGTACCCGGTCCCAAATTAGATATGAAAGAGCAGTTCCTGTCCTTAAGCGAACAACTATAGAAATCATCACCGATGAATAGATAAAGCTTATCCTCCGAAACCTGACAGACAGTGGTGATAACATATGTGTCAAAAAAGAGACGTTCAATCTCTGGATCAGCCAAATGGAAGTCAGAAATCCGCCCTGTACCCTTGTCAAAGACCTTAAGCCTGTCAAAATAGCAGCCTAGCAGCAGTTTTCCAGGACCGCATGTAGTTATCGAAGTAATCTTCAGATCCGATGTGGACGGCCATAAATCACATAATTTTGTGTCAGGATCATAACTATTCAGTCCTCCTCCGTCAGTACCGATCCAAACAATTCCCGAGTCATCCTTGAGCATTGAAAGGACTGTACTTACAGAAAGTCCATAATGGCTGTCAGGAGAGGCGGCCCTGATAGTCCGTACGGGCTGACGTCTGATTCCTATCACGCCATCACGTACAGTACTCGCCCAAATTGTTCCGTCCGGAGACTTATACAGCATACAGATGGACTTTGACTGTATGCCGTAATAATTATCAGGGTTGTAAGTGTAAACAGTAAAATCATCCGTCTCCGGGTCAAGTACATTGATTCCGCCGCCATCAGTCGCGATCCAGATCTCGCCATCGTTTTCCAAAAGGCTGAACACCAAATTGTTCGACAGCCCCGAATTTTCTGTAGTATAGCTCTTTCTAAGAGAATATTCACCATCATTCAATGAATAGCATAATAGACCGCCTGTGTTCGAAGCGGCCCAGATATTATTATGGCTATCCTTTATGAACTCTCCCGAGAAATCCTCGGCATCACAAGGGATCATCAGCTCCAGATCAGATGAATCAAAATCCAGACGCAAGATTCCTTGCCTTGAATCATTGATCATGATGCCGCCATCTGGTTCTTGGCAAATAGCCAAGACGGTTCCCTCAAGCCGGGGAAGAATCCTTGCGATGGATTCCGATTCAAAGTCATATCTCAACAGAGATCCATCAGATAGAAGCAGGACTCCACCCAAACAGTTCGCGAACCCCTGGACAGACAAAGTCTCACAATTATAAAGAACAGGATCAAACTTCTCCGGAACGGTCATTCGACACAAGCCGCTGTCAGTCGCTATCCATAAGCATCCATTGCAGTCAGCGAAGATTTTTGAAACCCTATTGTCCGGCAACGATGTCGGATCTCCAGGATGATGCCTGTACGATCTGACCGTTTTCCCGTCATAACTATCAAGCCCTCTTGAGGAAGCGAACCAACATAATCCATTTCCATCCTGTGCGATGGAACTTACAAACTGATTGCTTAACCCATCCTCTATCGTAAGGTTATGAAACTTCAAGAATCTATCCTGAACACCTGACAACGACTCAAACGCCACTGTCATAAAGAACAACAGCGTCAATGAAGCCTTACGGACTATTATTGCCAAGCCATCTGCCACAACATTCAAATATAACCTTTTTCCAGCAACCAGAAAAGATAAATATTATTTCGCAAGGTTCACAAAAACCTCATCAAATGATGACGAGTCATGGCCAACGAGTATGCGACATCCTCCTTCGGCGCGCCGCATGACACCATCCGGCCCAAGATACTCAAAGTCCTTGTCGCAAAGTGTAAACACTACAGTTTCACTCTCACCAGGAGCGAGATCAACTTGTGAATACCGCCTCAACTCCATCTTCCTCGGAATCACATCAAGAAATGGATAGGACAAATATAACTGCACTGTTTCACGTCCGGCTTCCGGACCTACATTTCTTACATTAACGCTGACTTTCAAGCTATCCCGCAAGTTCACGTTGGCGGAAGATACTTCCAAACTCGAGTATTCCCAATCTGTATAACTAAGTCCATAGCCAAACGGGAACTGAGGCCCATGCTCCTCAAGGTCAGAGAAATCGACATCCGCGAAAGTACGCAGTTCATTGTATCTGACTGGTATCTGACCAACAGACCGAGGAAATGTCTGGGTAAGACGTCCTGATGGATTCCGCTCTCCGCTGATGATGGAAGCCACCGCCTCAGCGCCCATTGTGCCAGGATACCAAGCCTCCAACAAGGCATCACAATTGTCCAGAATATTCTTCGTCACCAAAGGCCTACCATTAAAAAGGACAACCACGACTTTTCCGCACACTTTCCTCACAGAACGAACAAGCTCCTCCTGTTCTGGCGAAAGTTCGACACGAGATGTACTGACAGCCTCCCCTATAAGCCAATTCGGCTCACCGACACACACAACCGCGACATCACATAAAGATGCCGTTCTTGTGGCCTGACCGACATATTCAGGAGTCACACCGTCAAATCCACAAGGCAGCGAGACGACCTTGCCCGGGAAAACATCTCTGAAAGATTCTTCAAGAGTCCGGACATCATCCTCAACGCCTTTAGCGCACCAGCTACCCATCAAAGAAGCCCGTTCCGCTACATAAGGGCCGACCAAGACTATTCTTTCTTTATTCAACGGCAACACGTTGTGATCGTTCTTAAGCAGCACCATGCTGCTGGCGGCGACCTCTTCGGCTTTGGATTTGTTTCCGGGAGAGAGAAGCTCGGCAGACTCACGATTTTCATCAAACCTTCCGTACGGATCGTCAAACAACCCTGCCTCGAATTTCAGCTTCAAGGCATGATAAGCAGCTCTTCTGACCACAGTCTCACTGACTTGCCCTGATTCGACCAAGTATTTCAACGTCTTTGAATAACATTCTGAAGTCATGTCCATCTCTATCCCGGAAAGAATCCCACGCAGACTGGAGACCGTATCATCAGGTGCGGCTCCAGAGGCGATAGCGTTGGACAGTGTGCGCCAGTCAGTCATCAGAAGGCCATCAAAGCCAAGATCTCCTCTCAAAATCTCGGTGTTAAGGTGGCGGCTGTGTGTCGCCGGCACTCCTTCAAACATCGTGTAGGAACACATGAACGAAGACACTCCTTCGTGTATGGCCGCCTCATATGGTTTAAGATAGACTTCCCTAAGCATACGCTCGGAGAAATAATCGCCAAGATAATCTCTTCCGGCCGAAAGGGACGCATAGCCAGCGAAATGCTTTACACATGAGGCCAAGCGGTCATGATCAGAAATAGCATTCCCTTGGAAACCTCGAATCTGAGCTGCGGCCATTCTGGAACAAAGGTACGGATCCTCACCCATGGTTTCCATGATCCTGCCCCAACGAGGATCATTTGAGATGTCAACCATCGGGGCATAAGTGAGTTGGATGCCCGACGAGGAAGCCTCCGCGGCGGCGACAGCTGATGCTTTCTCAACAAGTTCGTCATTCCATGTACATGACATCGCCAATGGGATCGGGAATATGGTTCTGTAACCATGAATCACATCCTCATGGAACATCAATGGTATGCCAAGCCTGGTTGAATCGACAGCCAAACGCTGGAGCCTGAGATTAAGAGCGGCACCGTCAGCCTTGAGCAATGCACCGACCCTTCCAAGAACGATCGACTCGCGGATTGACGAATCGTTGGATTCATAATAGGGCAGCAGGTTCAGCTGTCCTATCATTTCATCCAGCGTCATCCTGTCAAGCAGGTCATTCACCCGTTTTTCAATCGGGAAAGACGCATCTTTATAGGTAAAACATTTACTTACACAACCATTATTAACACAAATGCCACCCAAAAGAAAAACGGAGGATATGACACCTGAAAGAATCTTTGAATATTTTTTACCTTTTACCATAAACCAATGTACGCTTACCGTCAACCCCCACTGCCTCTAACCTTGAGCATCCGTCGGGATAAATCACATAAGTGTCATGCCCTGTCCGGTCTCCGGAATTGACCATCGTGATATAACGGAGAGTCTCGCCGGAATAAGCCTCAAAGACAGCCACGTTCTTCCAAATCGCCCCAGAGACTTTAATCCGATTATCAGATTGCTTTTCAATTCCCTTTCCATAAATCCCCTCAACGGGTAAATTCCCGGCGAACGCATCCCTGCTGAAATAAGAGAGATAATATAGCACCGGAGTCACCGGTTTAGGATATTTCCTGCCATATTCAATGACATCGTCACACATCTGCTTTGTGATCACCATAGGAGCACGCGTATAGTCATCCATCGCCTTCTCGTCTATAGGAGTAAGCATACCGGTGGCCACAAAATAATCCGAAAGGTCAGCCTTGACGACATCCATGACATTCTTCAGGAATTTCATTTGAAGTTCCCCGTTTGAAGCTGTCTCGTACCAAGTGCTGTTTCTGACCATTTCAGCGACATCCCCGTACCAATCACGGCAATACCATGCGGATTCCGGCATATAGCGGTAGTACAAAAGAAGTTGCCATATTGGTATGAGTTTTACGAAATTGTCCCTCTGCATACCTGGAGAATAGTCTTCTGATTGATCTGGCCCTCTTTGGGTCAACCAATGCTGACCATCGCGGATAGCGGCGTTAAGGAATGAGCCGAAACGCCCTCCTGAATATTCATTACCTTCACAATCCGAGATGGTTTCCATCTCCAGATTCATGTATTCCGGATTGAACACATACCGACTGCACACCGAATAAACATTGTTCGTGACCTCTGTCGTAGAGACCCATTTGAGTCCCGGACTGATCTGGTTGACATGGCCGAACTCATGGGCTATCCCCCAAACATCATCTTTATGGACTGTGCTGACGCGGCAAAGGCCGTCATAGTCAAAGCCAGCCCCTATACCGTCAGCGAAAAATCCAGACCGGACCCTCCTGCCGAACATATGATTCTTCGGAATACGGTCATATTTTTTAAGGCCCATGATGTCCCATTGCAGACTGATCAATTGATCATATTCATCAATCAGCTCGTAGCCCTGGTCTGGACAGTATTGCCTCAGTCCTCCGGTACTGTAACAAAGGTTCACGCACTCCCCCTTAAGGTCAAAGAAGTCATAGACAGACGAGTTGACAAGCCTTTTCCAATCATCATCATTGTGTTTTGACTTGTCAAAGTAGCCATTGACCTCACCGCTGGCAATGTGTATCCTGATGTCCGGAGCGGTCTTGTAATCAGAAGTGTAATAAGCTATGTAGCCCAAGCCAGAGTGGCGGATGGTGATTTTGTTGATGCCTTCTTTCAACGGATAGTCTTGTTCATCACCTCCGTTGAAAGACAGGTCGTTCACCCTTAAGGAAAGCTCATGTCCTTTAGTCTCACCGACAAAAACAATAGCCTGCATTCCAGCCTTCGGGAAATATATTCCTGTAGGATTCTCGTACCGGTTGTACCGTGAAGTCTTCAAAGAAGCGGCAAGCTCTCCCAAAGGCTCGTAAGAGGTGTAGTCCTGGACCCGGAACTCCGTATCGTAATCATTATCCAGAATGGCTGCCGCAAGATTGCGATAGAATTTGTTTTCCAACTTCGCTATCTGACGGAATGTCGTTCCTGGTTTGAGAGAGGTGCAGAGTTCATCAGCAAACACTTCGGACACTCCTTCGGTAGATGCGCCATACTCTCCTTCTACATAACCCGATGGCCTGGAATTCTGAACCACCTTGAGCGACACCGGCTTTATGTTACGGCCAGAAGAGGCTTCAAACAGAATTGTCGCCGATCTTGACATTCCGGTATCATTGACATCCATCGCGAAACTCAACACCTTTTCCTTATTGCCGGTCACATTTGAAGCTGATTGCCAAAGCCAAGAATCTGAGACAGAGACTTCGTAGTCAACATTACCGCTGACGGTAACGTCAAATGCCGTGTCAAAATAATCCATTGTGACAGACGATGGAGTCACGGTTATCTTGGCGTCAGCACCTTTCTGTCTGACGGAAACAGTTTTCACAATATTGCCGGAGGTTAGTCTAACTCCGGTGCTTCTCTCATCCAGACCTTCGTTCTCTATGACAGATATAGTCAACGAGGAGGATGAAAGACTGGCCTTGCACCATTCGTCAGACTGGGGAAAAACCTCAACTGAGCAATCGCCGTAATGTGTCACTTTGACACTTGCCGTGGATCTTGCGGCGTCAAAAAGGACAACATCACTGGAAACCTCCAGAACAGCCTGTTCAGAAGCCGCGGAACTTTCACACGCAGAGGTCGTGCATGCAATAAAAATCAACGCAAGAATCTTGATGTTTCTTCTCATGTTCTACAGGAGTAATTTTTTCACAATACGGATATCATCGAAAGAGAACCCTACTCTCAAGGTAAACTCACCGGCTTCGGCGACATATTCCATATCTTCATTCCATAATTTGAAACTATCGAATGGTACAGTTATCTCTATGTCCTTACGTTCGCCAGGCTCAAGCCAGACTTTTTTGAAACCACATAACATTGAATATGGTGTCACGACCGAAGTCTTCTCATCTGTCAAAAAAGCCATTGCAGTCTGATACCCTGCAACTTTACCAGTGTTCTCCATAGTCAGGCGCAAGACGTGATCCTTATTGGCCAAAACAGTCGTATCGGACGGAGCGGCGTCATGAACCTCAAAAGTAGTATATGAAAGGCCATGTCCGAAACAGAATTCCGGGCTATCATCACTCCTGCTTGAGCCTATACCGTAGCCAGTTGTGTATCTGGACTTTGTCTGATAATAAAACATCGGCACCTGACCGGCATCCTTAGGGATAGTGATAGGCAGATGTCCAGAAGGGTTGACTTTGCCGGCAATGATCTCACCGACCGCCTGTCCCCCGAAAAGGCCAGGCTCCCAAGCGTCAAGCATCGCCGCAGAATGTTCTGTCACCCATGTGTTGTTAAGAGGTTTCCCATTAATGATCACGACAATGTAAGGGATGCCGGTTTCGGCTATTCGCTTGACAAGTTCAACCTGACGGCCATAGAAATCTATGGAAGGTCTGTCAGCGGATTCCCCATAAGTTCGAAGTCCCCAGTCATAACGGCATCCATACCCACCAATCACGATAATGGCGATGTCATTCTTTCTGGCGGCTGCCACCGCATTGGATATGGCTACATCATTAATCTCGCCACCGCTTTCAAGATATTTGCTTTGAGTGGCAGGATCGGTCGTGTTAACTTTGACATCCGAGACCTCTCCCTTGATCCTTCCCACATTCACATAAGTGAACAATGCGCCTTCCAATTCTTTTTCAAGTCCTTCCTTGATCGTCACGACATTTTCCTCCGGTTGAGGATTTGACCAGTCTCCTAAAATGGAATGGTTGTCCGCGTTCGGGCCGGTGATGAGTATCCTACGGTATTTCTTTGTGTCAAGCGGCAGAATACCGTTATCGTTCTTCAGAAGCACGACATTCTGTCTGGCGGCCTCCAGAGCCAAGTCCAAAGCACGCCGGCCTCCATAAAGAGTGTCGTTTCGAACAGGATCGTCAATATACCTGTTCTCAAAAAGGCCAAGACGAAACTTCAAGTTCAGAATCCTTGCGCAGGCATCCTTGATGGTGGTCTTACTGACTTTGCCCTCATCATAAAGTTCTTTGACAAGTACCTGAAAATCCGCCCTTGACGAAGAGTACATGTGCATGTCAAGGCCAGCATTGACAGCAAGAAGGACAGCTTCTTTCTGGTCGGCGGCGACACGATGAATATTTGAGGTCTTCAGATTTTCCACATCTCCCATATCGCTGATGTAAAACCCTTTGAATCCCCATTCATTCCTGACAAGATCGGTGAGCAACCATTTATTGGAATGACAAGGAATGCCGTTCACATCATTGTGGCCCGGCATGATTGTGCAGGCTCCTGCATCAACAGCCGCCTTGAAAGGGCGCAGAAATATATTCCTTGCCGTACGTTCTGAAATCTCAGCGTTGCCATGGTTGACTCCTCCGATCGAGGTCCCTCCACCGTAAAGATGCTTAACGGCCACGGCCACATTCTCCGGACCCAGATCACCTTGCAGTCCACGGACATTGGCTTCTACAAGACGAGATGTAAGAAATGGGCATTCTCCGTAGGTTTCGCCTGTTCTTCCCCATCTGGCGTCCCAAACAATATCAACAGAAGGAGACATTGTCCAGTCCGTACCTGTAGCCCTGATTTCCTTAGCAGCCTCAACCGCGCAATCATACACTAGATCCGGATTGAATGTGGCAGCCATTGAGATTGATGTCGGAAATACAGTCCTGCCATACATAGCGGCATGTCCGTGCGGGCAATCGCAGCCGAAAAGATAAGGGATCTTCAGTCTTGATTTTTCCGAAAGAGCCTGAAGTTCATTGTAATGCTCGGGTGAAACCTCACCAAGCCAAGCCCCGAACCCAGGACCTTCATTCATCTTCCCGGCAATGATGGAATCCTCATCCCACAAACAGCACTCATCCATTTGGCTGATCATTTCTTCAATGGTCATCTGTTTCATCAACAAGGAAACCCTCTTTTCCACAGGGAGAGAAGCATCCATGTAATCCCCTGAACAAGATACCAATGAAAGGGCGGCCAAAGCCACCCATAGACACATTCTGATTATTTTCATAGCCATCTTTCTACTACTCATTCTCAGGATCATAAACAATCTGCGGAGCAAGCCAAGTGTCCATCTTCATTTCTGAAAGAGTCCAATAATGTGACCTTTGATTGTCATTCAACACATTGAACCTTATGAACCTGAAAGATTCCCCTTCCGCGATTTTGATCGGAGACGAAACATAGCTCTCTGTTCCTGTAGGGCAGCATTCACTGATGCTTATCGAATAGACTGTCTGATAGAACTCGCCATCCTTGCTGACCTGTATTTCAATCTCATCAGGATACTCCTCATTGTCAGCGTCACGTTTGGTGAAACCAAATTCAATGTAGTTAAACTCATCGTCATAACCAAAATCCAGCCATTGAGGATAAGTCATTGAATCATCCTCCCAAGGAGTGATGAATATGGAACCTTTATCACCATCAAAAAGATTTTCCGGCCTAGAGTCATCATACTCAGAACAGGCACTGGCGCTCATGCTGACCATATTGATCTTCTTCATGGTATCCTTATTATAGTCAACCTTGTAAACTTTCTTGACAGGATCGCATTGCACAGAAAGAGACTGTTCTTCTGAAGCCGTTCCATCCGCACTGTATGTACATACTCGATATTCAACAGCACCATATCTGGCAAGCAAGCCATCTATAAGCACAGAGTCAACATAGTTGCTTATGATTCTCTTGTGTTTTTCTCCCATGAGGTCAAAAGCGACACTTGTGTAGAGGACATTGTCTTCTTCGGCTGGTTTGTTCCACCTGAGAATGACCGCCCCCTCAACAGGCTCGGCACGAAGCCCAGTGACATTGTTCGGGACAACGGAGTTTTCTTCTGAGCAAGAGAGCGCTATCAATGCCGCCACCGCCGGTATAATCAAAGAATATATCTTTTTCATTGTCGATTTTGTTTTATATTAATAACCAGGATTCTGAACAAGTTTCCCATCGATATTTATTTCTCTCTGCTTGATAGGCCATAGATAATTGGTCGGAGACTTGAAACCCCAGTTGGCGCCGATGGTGACTACCTCATTAAAATCAGAGTCGGTCTCACCCTGAATGTTCAGACCTTCCGGGTTCATTGAATATATGTCCTCGGCGACAAGCCATCTTCTGACATCCCAGAAATACTGCCCTTCGTTGAACATCTCAATACAACGTTCCCTGCGGACGATCTCACGAAGCTTATCCTGATTAAGGGTAGCTATGCCCTTCCATGAAGTCTCAACATTAGGAATACCGGCACGCTGGCGTACTTTATTGAGGTAAGTCATTCCTGTTTGAAGGTCTCCTGACTCAATCAGCGCCTCGGCGTAAAGGAGATATAGATCCGCAAGACGCATCAACGGCCATGAATATTCATCCTGTATCCCTCCCTGCTCTGTACAATAACGTGGGCCTACCCCTTTCTTCACGAGGTAACCGGTGATGGTATAATTTCTTGTACGGTTGCCCAAGCCATGCACATCATCGCGACGGAACATCAGACGGACCTTAGTGTCATCATCTCTGTTCATCTCATACCATCCGCCATGGAATCCGATCCAAGCGTTGAATCTCGGCTCTCGGCCAAGGTGTATGTTAGCCACCTGCATGTCATCGTATCCGGAAGTATTGAAATATTCAGACTCCGGAATGTATTCAGGATCCTCATCAATAGGAAGACCATTCTTTGTATAGAACATCTTCACTGTCCTCCATGTAGGGGAATAAGCGTTCCATGAAGGGTCGCCATAATCTGGATGCCGAGGCGTGCAACTGTTCTGGTAGTCGTAGTAATCCTCAGATCTTGTGTCAGCCCAGATCACCTCATTGTTCTGAGGGTCGATAAAATTCATCCTGCAACGGAATTCCACAGGATCCTCAGGCTGAGGATAGGTAGCGCTTGGAGTTCCATAGTAAAGCTCAATCCCGGCAGCCTCTGCCGCCTCGACAGCATCTTTGCACGCATCTACAGCCCTAAGCCACTTGGAAGCATCATATTCAAGAGGCATCAGATGTTTTCCGGATTTATCAACAAAGTCTTTGTAGAACTTTGAGTTTCCATTGAATAAAGGAGAAGCCGCATAGACCAGCGCTTTAGCCTTAAACGCAAGGGCTGCCACCTTGGTGGCGCGTCCATAGCTGGAAGCCTTCCATGTGACCGGCAAATCAGCGGCGGCCTCATCGAATGTCTTGGCAATAAAATCAACGCAGTCATCAAATTCAGCCCTTTCCGGCATCTCATTGGCAGACATTGAGGCATCAAGCAAATGATCAGCTATGATTATAGGGCCATAGGAACGCATAAGCAGGAAATGATGATATGCTATGAGGAATTTAGCCTCACCTTTGTAGTACTTGACATCCTGCTCTTTCATTCCCGGAACATTGTCGATGTTATCAAGAAGGATGTAGCATCTACGAATCACACCATACCAACGGCTCCAGAAATTGAAGTATCCAGGGTCAGCGGCGGTATAAGTGTTGCCAAGAGCCATTCCAAGCATCGAATCAAAAGACGCTATCACCTCACCGGATGTCAAGATCATCAACCTTTCTTTCTGCATGGAGCCGTAACATCCATAGATAAAACGTTCTGCCGCCCTTTCATCCTCAAACGCATCATCCTCAGTCGGAGTCTCGTCAGGAACAACGTCAAGATAATTGCATGACATCGCTGAAAAGGCGACCAAAATGCTCATAAATAATATTCTAACTATCTTTTTCATAAACATATCGCTTATTTAAATGAAAATTGAACACCTGCGTTAAACACCCTCTGCGTAGGATAGAACAGACCGCTTCCGCTCCCTTGTTCCGGATCCCAATATTTGAACGGAGAGAATGTGGCCACATTTGTACCACGCAGATAGATGCGGACTTTAGGGAAGTTATATCCAAGTTCGATGTTTTTCAATTTCAGATACTTTCCGTCACGTTGCCAAAAAGTCGAGGCGACCGTATTGTTTGTATTGTCTTTTTTGGAAAGACGAGGGTATTTGGCATAGATATCAGGATTGTCCTCAGACCAGTAATCATCGGCAATGAATCTCTGGAAACTACGGAGACCGTCAGTCCCGAAAGGATGAATATCCTCCATCATTATACTATACCTGCCAGCTCCCTGGAAGAAAATCGAGAAATCCACTCTCTTATACCTGGCTGACAGACCGAATCCATAGACAATCTCAGGGACAACAGGATTGCCGGAATAGACACGGTCATTGGCATCAATCTGTCCATCGGCGACACCACTTGCCCCTGCTATGTCCTTGTACTTTATGTCACCGGCGGACACCGCGATACCTCCAAGTTTCTGAGCAGGGCTGTTAGCCACTTCAGCATCATCGATAAACAACCTCTCGGCCACATAAAGGAGAGGAGTGTTCAGAGAATGGCCGACAATAGAGAGATTAGGATATTCCTGATAATCAGGTTCGTCATAAGCAAGGACCTCGTTATGGGCATATGTGAAGTTCACCTTGGCGCTAAGGTAGAAATCCTTGCCAAACTGGCGGCCATAGTCGACAGAGAAATCAACTCCCGTATTGCGAACCTCACCAAGATTGCCGAACACCGTTGTACTAAAGTCATTCCATCTGTCATAAGGTTGGGTTCCAAGAAAATCCGGAACAGACTGACGGGTCATGAATATATTCTTCCTATGTTCAGTAAAGACATCCGCCATGATGTTAAGATTGTTGAAAAGGGATAAATCCACACCTACATTCAACTTCTCGCCTGTCTCCCAACCGATATTTTCGTTGGCGAACCTCTTGTAATTCGGTCCACTGAGGGTATAATTCATGTTCCTTCCTGTCTGGTAATAGAAATTGCCATCCTGGAGGGTTATATTTGACAAATATGTAAACCTGGACGCAGAATTATCATTACCGACAAGACCCCATGAGCCGCGAATCTTGAGGTTTGTCACGACATGAGAGATCGGCTCGAAGAACTTCTCGCGGGAGATATTGTAACCGAAACCAACTGACGGGAAGAACCCCCAACGATGTTTTCTCGCGAATGACTCGGAACCGTTGTAACCAAAGTTGGCCTCAAGCATATAACGATAATCATATGAATATGTCAATCTGCCCGCGAATCCCTGTTTACGTTGAGGAAGGGCATCAAACAAAGAACCTGGAGTGTTGGTGTTATACTGATCCTGGCTATAAAGGAGCATCGCCCCGACATTGTGCTTGCCGCCAAACACCCTATCATAATTGAGCATAGCCTGCATATATATTCTCCTGTCACCACTGTTTCCACCAGATGTGCTCAAAGTGGTGGTCTGTTCAGATCCAACCTGACGAAGAACCATATCCTTTACGGATCCGTCTTCCTGAGGAACATAAGAATCAACCTCAAACTGGTTATAACCAGCAGAACGATAAACATCAGAAGATGTGTAGTTTCTGAATGAAATCAAACCGCTTGCCTTCAGACCTTCTACCCATTTGGTGAAATCTTGCTCAAGGGTAAGATTGGTGTTAAGCGTGCTGGAGAAACTTGTGGAATAACCTTTCGCCATTTCCGCATAAGGGTTGCGATATCCATTATTATAGGCTCCGCCGGACTTGCCGCCCCAAAGAATATAATTATACTCATCATCATCAGGGAAGCGAACCGGAAAATCAACAGGGTTGACTTCGGTAACAAGATCAAACAAAGATGACGCTCCCGTGGCCGGACCATTGTAATTGCGAAGTATCACGTTCATATGAAGAGCCATCTTTGTGGTTTTCGTGATATTGACATCGACGTTGTTCTGGAATGTGAAACGCTGAACTTTCACATTTGTATTGTAAGAAAAGTCATCCGAGCTTCTAATCATTCCATTCTCATTATTAAGAGAGAAGTTGCTGAAGTACTGCGCGACCTTTCCACCGCCACGTACGTTTATATTCAAATCCTCCGACATGGAGCCTTTTTTGAAAAGAGTGTTGTACCAATCAACATTCGGATAGACATAAGGATCACCGCCAAGAGCCGTGCCTCGTATTTTGTCATTGCTGAAAGGAATCACATCCGTGGTTCCTCTTGTGGCAAGCGATTCGTTATACATGTTCATGTATGTCACACCATCAACAAACTCCGGGACGAATGTAGGATTGTTATAGGCAGTCTCAAAACGAACATTGACAACAGGCTTGGATGATTCTTGACCTGATTTTGTACTCACGATCATGACTCCATTGGCTCCACGCATACCATAAAGTGCGGTAGCCGTGGCATCCTTGAGAATAGAAAAACTTGCAATAACTTCAGGATCAAGAGCATTCAGATCTGACGATGTGGCTTGAACCCCATCAATGATGATAAGAGGAGACGTAGCATTGAATGTGGATATACCTCGAATCCAAAAATCAGCTCCGTCCGCACCAGGTTCTCCTGAACGCTGGACCGCGATGACTCCCGCCATCCTACCCGCGAACGATGTCGACAAACTCGAGCTGGAAGATTTCAACTCAACCGGAACAACAGATTGCACCGAACCAACCACGCTGGCTTTTCTTTGGACTCCATAACCTACCACTACAGCTTCTCCAAGGGAAGTATCCTCAGACTTAAGAGCAATGGCTAAAGGATTCGCGTTAGTGACTCTGATTGTCTGTGTAGCATAGCCAAGACAAGCTATCTCAAGAGTTCCAGGGACTTTCATGGAAAGGCTGAAGTCACCATTGAGATCTGTAGCGGTTCCTGTTTTGGTTCCAGCCACGATAACCGACACGCCAGGCAAGGTTTCCCCGTTCTCGTCAACGACCCGACCTTTGACCAGAGTCTGGGCAAAAGCGACGGATGGAAAGGCCAGACAGAATGCCGACACAACCATAATCCGCAGCATTAATAACTTGTGGTTTCCTTTCATACTTCTTAGTTAGTATTAAATGTTAATCTTATCATCAAACGTTTTACACATAACCGTCGATGAGAGACCGATAACGATCTCGTCGCAAAATTAGGCATTAACACCAATTGCAGGATTTAAAAATAATCCTAAAAAGTTTTGAATACGTACATTAATTATTGGAATTATATCACAATTATCAATGCAAGGCGCTACTATACAATATGATGCACGATATTCCCCTAAAACAAGCGAGACTTTTCCATAACGTAAAAACAGTTATATTTGACATAAACTAAGGTCGGTCGGTAATACAATCGCACTCATTAATAAATCCAATAAAATGATCACTAGAACTATCTGTACGGCAGCTATGCTCCTTGCTTGTATCAACGCAGGAGCCGAATGGCATCCCGGTCAATGGCCTGTTCTCAGGCATTACGAAAGCACACATCTAAAGAGGATAGCAATCCCTCTTGGAGGAATCGGTACGGGTACCGTTTCCTTAGGAGGACGCGGGGAGCTACGGGACTGGGAGATAATGAACAACCCTGCCAAAAATTTTTCCGGTACCGGAGGCAGGAACAATGCCCCTTTCTTTGCGATTCATGTAGAAGGGAAAGACCAGTCCACCACCATGATGCTGGCAGGAAGGCCATATTCAGATGAATATCAAGACGAAGAAGGACGCCCTACTGACAACTACGGATTACCGAGATTCGAAAGAGCGACATTCGACGCAGCCTATCCGTTCGGACAGGTACACCTGCAAGACAGTTCAGTTCCGATATTGGTCACGATCAATGGATTCAATCCTCTTGTACCTGCGGATGACGAGGCAAGCGGTCTACCTGTGGCAGTGCTATCCTATAAGGTTAAGAACATCTCAGACAATCCTGTCAAGGTTTCCATCTGCGGTTCTATACGCAATTTCATAGGATGCGACGGCTCGACCTCATGGACCGTCGAAGAAAATATCAACGAGTACAGACACGGACAAGGCCTCTCAGGAATTTATTTCCGGCCAGGAAAGCTAGACTCACTGAATCAGGCATGGGGTACGATGGCACTGGTAACAGAGGCCAAGGTTGGAGTCACACACAGAATTTCTTCTGAATCAAACGAATGGAGTAAAGCCCTGCTTGACTTTTGGGATGATTTCAGCGATGACGGCAGACTCACAGAAAAGATGCGATTGATAGACAATGACCCGATGGCATCTCTTGCCGTCACCAAAGAGATAGCCGCCCATTCCGAACAGTATTATACATTTTTTCTAGTCTGGCACTTTCCAAACAGGCAGGCATGGTCTCCGGTAATGGAAGGCAACTACTACACAACTCTGTACGAAGACGCATGGGATGCGGCCGCACGTATTGTGCCAAGGATTCCAACACTTGAAAAGGAGACAATCAAGTTCGTGGATGCGTTTTTGGAATCAACCTACCCTGACTTTGTGAAAGAATCAGCTTTATTCAACATCTCAACACTGAGAAGTCAGACTGTGTTCAGGATCAAAGACGGACATATGATGGGCTGGGAAGGAGTCAGAGATAGGGTCGGTTCATGCTCTGGAAACTGCACACACGTATGGAACTACGAGACAACAACCCCATTCTTGTTCGGCAACCTTGCCAGAAGCATGCGTGATGTCGAGTTCAGACACACGCTCAAGGAAGACGGAATGATGAGTTTCAGGGCAGGTCTTCCTCTTTCCGAAGGTGCTGAGTGGATTGAGTTTCCGGCAGCTGATGGCCAGATGGGATGCATAATGAAATTCTTCAGGGAATGGCATCTTTCCGGAAACAATGATTTTCTCGAAAGCAATTGGGAATATGTTAAAAAGGCCTTGACATACGCCTGGAGGAAAGACAGTTGGGACGAAAATATGGATGGTGTTATGGAAGGATGCCAACACAACACAATGGATGTTGAATATTACGGTCCAAACCCTCAGATGCAGTTGTGGTACCTTGGCGCGCTGAAAGCGGCGGAGGAAATGGCCATAGCCGTGAAAGACAAGGATTTCGCCAAGATTTGCAGGAAAGTCAGGGAAGCTGGGGCAAAATGGACAGACGAGAATCTTTTCAATGGAGAATACTATGAACATTGGATAACAGACCCTGAGACAAAGGGTTTCATCGATGTCAAGCGACACCCCGAGAGAGTGCCTGAATACCAACTGGGTCCAGGATGCCTTGTTGATCAACTTGTCGGACAGTACATGGCCCACATCTGCGGTCTTGGATATCTGGTTGATCAAGACCACATCACAACAACGCTCAATAGTATATTCAAATATAACTATAAAGATTCTTTCCTTCGTCATTTCAACAACATGAGGTCATTTGTAATGGACAATGAGTCCGGTCTCCTTATGGCTTCATGGCCGAAAGGAAGGCTTTCAATCCCTTTCCCTTACTTCAATGAAGTCATGACCGGATTTGAATATGCCGCCGCCGTAGGAATGCTCTACGAAAATATGGACGAGAAAGGCTTGAGGTGCATCAAATCTGTCAGGGACAGATTCGACGGTGCCAAGCGCAACCCTTTTGACGAGGTTGAATGCGGACATCATTATGCCAGAGCGATGGCGGCATGGAGCGAGATTCTTGCTTTGAGCGGATTCCATTTTTCCGCCATAAAACGCTCGCTGTCTTTCTCTTCTGCCACAGGAAAATATTTTTGGAGCAATGGTTACGCCTGGGGAACATGTCACGTGACTCCCAACGGGGCCAAACTTTCCGTTCTTAAAGGAAGTATTGATCTGGATCGGTTTGTTCTTTCCGACACCAGGACTAGTGACTCTGGAAAAAATCTGTTAAAAAAGAAGATTCATCTTTCTGAAGGCGAATCAATCACTATTCCAAAGACATCCTGACGAACTTGGCTGCCGCAAGACAATAAACCATTTTTGCTTTCTACGTCAGACGAACGGCCGGCGAACGGTTAGAATGCAAAAGAAAAGAAGAGGAAACATCAACTCTTAAAAAGGTCATCAAGAGTCACAACGCTCTGGACGTCACCGGAATATTCATTGGTGGCAAGTCCGGATGACGCGATCATTGTGAGGTGCAGGGCGGAGTTGGTTTTCACTGTGTCGCGGAAGTCCTCCATCCGTTCATACATTTCTTGAAGATATTTTCCGGTCACGACGTATGGTCTGTTGGAAAATTTTGCCTCGCAAACATTTATCACCTGATCACGGCGTTCTATCAAGATGTCGATCTGATGCCCCTTTATGCCCTTTCCGCTGTCACCCTTCTTGTACCAAGAGCAGACATTACTAAGAATGCCACGGATGCCCAAAGCCTCTTTGATTTGGGGAATATGACTGAGGCAGAGCTGCTCAAAGGCATATCCTGACCAAACCCGTCTCGATGGATCGTCAATTGAGTTAGACCAAAAAGCCTCATCCTTGCCGACACCATTCTTGACAAACTTGAGATAGAAGAGAATGAACATATCGCCAAGCTGATACATCGTGTCTCTGTCCTTCTTCCCGAACGCTGAATATGACCTGATGAAGTCGCAATTCTTCAGATTTTCGAGGATAGCCGTGAACGCCCCGCCGTCGGAAAATTTCAGATCTTCGCACATTTCCTTTCTGGTCATCCCTTTGGAGCGTTTCGCAAGGAGCTCAATCACACGCCGGTATGTCTGCGAGTCCTTGAACAGAGATTTCAACAGGACATCATATTCACCATCCAGTTCCGCATTGTTCCGGAAAAACAAGAAATCGACATTCTGTGGCAGACTGCAACCTTTGCGGAGCAGATCAAGATAATACGGGGTGCCTCCGAGAATCATATAGCACTCCGCGATCTGGTGGTTTGTCCACTTGATGCCTTTCTTGGCAAGGAAAAGGGAGGTCTCGTGGAGGTTGAACTGGGACAACTTTATTTTCCTGGTGACCCTATTGTGCAGCCCACCTTTCTGGGAAATGACGTTGTCATTCATCCACGTTGTGGCGGAACCGCAGATGATCACCATAAGTTCGTTCCGAGAGGATGCCCAATCATTCCAGAAATATTCAAAAGCCCTGACAAACTTAGACTTAGGGGTGTCTAGCCACGGCATTTCATCAATGAATATCACGACTCTTTTCTTTTGAATTGTGGTGATGTAGTGCTTCAGCTGTTCAAACGCCTCATTCCAATCACGTGGCACCGGGTAGAAGTTTCCGGAACATTCCACCAGCTTACGGTTCCACAAATATAGTTCGTCCCGAAGTTTCCCTTCATACTGTCCGGTGACAAAGAAATCAAACCTGTCCTGGAAAAGGCTTTTTACCAGATAGGTCTTCCCTACCCTTCTTCTGCCGTACACCGCAATCAATTCAGCCTTACCCGATTGATAGCATTCTTCAAGCAGTCTGATTTCCACTTCCCGTCCTATGATCTCATTCGACATATTCATTATTGCTTTGCGACAAAGGTAAAAAAAATTGGTTACCGCACAAGAATAAATTTTATTGTTTTGCGACAAGTCTCGATTTTATGCGGTTGTCGCAAACATATAAAGAGCAAAAGGTACACAAGTTGATCACAACAGACCATTCGGGGACTTGCTTTTTGACTCTGCCCTCTGGCTCAAATTTCCCTGTTTTGGTAAAGTTCGGCAAAATGACTATTTTTGATTTTTATTGAAAATTATCATCATTCTATGGGTAACATGACACTGAAACAGCTTCTTCTGACGGCGGCGATATTCATAAGTCTGCCTTTGGTGGCCTTCGGGGCGCGGAACACATGGTCGCTTTCCTCTCCGGACGGGAGGATCGTGGCGGAGATCTCCGCCGGGGACGGGCTTAGATATTCAATAAGCCGGGACGGGGTGACGCTTTTGACACCTTCCGAGATTTCTATGACCTTTGAGGATGGAACGGTGTTCGGAGGAACGGCGGACAAGGTCCGCAAGGTCAGAAGAGGAGCGCACGATGTCAAGGGAATCCCGGCGATGAACTACAGGAAGGCCACTGTGGATGACGTTTATAATTTCCTGACGCTGGAGTTCAGGAACTACAATGTGGAGTTCAGGGCGTTTGACAACGGGGTGGCCTACAGGTTCGTCTCTACGGCCAAGTCCGGGGAATTCACTGTGACCGACGAGCTTACGGAATTTAATTTCGCCGAGGACTGGACGGCGTGGGTGCCTTACGTCAAGAGCGAGGACGGGAAGACATTCAAGCAGCAGTTCGTCAACTCGTTCGAAAACACCTACGAGCATATTCATTTGTCCGAGATGAATCCCGCGAAGCTGGCGTTCCTTCCGATGACGGTGGAAGCGGCTGACGGAGTGAAGATCGTGATCACCGAGTCGGATCTGTTCGGCTACCCGGGGATGTTCCTTAACGGGCAGGGCGGGAAGAATTTGAAGAGCGTCCGCGCTCCTTATCCGATCGGGCTGAGGCCTAACGGAGTGTATGTCTATCAGGACATGGACTACGCAGACTACATCGCCAAGGTCGAGGCGGGACAGAAGTTTCCGTGGAAGGTCATCGGGATCACTTCCGACGCCAAATCGCTGATGGACATGGATCTGGTCTGGCAGCTTGCGGCTCCGGCAGACGAGAGCATGGACTGGAGCTGGGTGAAGCCGGGCAAAGTGGCCTGGGACTGGTGGAATGACTGGAATCTTTACGGTGTGGACTTCCGTGCCGGAATCAACACGGAGACCTATAAATATTACATCGACTTCGCCGCCGCGCACGGCATCGAGTACATCATCATGGACGAGGGCTGGGCGCAGAGAGCCAAGGCAAACCTATTCCTGATCAACCCGGACATCAATCTGGAGGAACTCGTGACATACGCCAATAGCAAAAATGTCGGCATCATCCTCTGGGCCAGCTACAACAGCATCGTGAAGAACCCGGAGAAGGCGATGAGCCACTACGCGCAAATGGGATTCAAGGGATTCAAGATCGACTTCATCAACAGGGATGACCAGCAGGCCGTGAAGTTCTGCGAAAGGATGGCGAAGATCGCCGCCGAGAACCACCTGCTGATCGATTTCCACGGAGTTTACAAGCCGGCCGGAATCCAAAGGACATACCCAAATGTGCTTAATTTCGAAGGTGTTGCCGGGCTTGAGCAGTTGAAATGGAGTCCGGAAGGCTACGATGAGGTGACCTACGACGTGACGATTCCGTTCGTCAGGATGGTAGCCGGCCCGATGGACTACACCCAGGGAGCGATGCGCAACGCCATAAAGAAGAACTACCACCCGGTCGGATCAGAGGCGATGAGCCAAGGCACTCGCTGCCGTCAGCTCGCCGAATACGCCATCTTCGAGGCTCCTCTAACAATGCTTTGCGACTCTCCGTCCAACTATATGGCCGAACCGGAGTGCACGAAGTTCATCGCGGGCTTCCCGACAGTCTGGGACGAGACCGTTCCTGTTTGCGGAGAGATCGGTGAATATGTCGCCGTGGCGCGCCGCAGCGGGGACACTTGGTACGTCGGAGCGCTGACCAACTGGGATGCCCGTGACCTCACCCTTGACCTGAGCTTTATCGGAGGCGGGAATATGACCGTCTTCCAGGATGGAATCAACGCCGACAGGGCGGCCAGAGACTATAAGAAAACTTCCGCGCAAATCCCGGCGGACGGGATGGTCAAGATCCACATGGCTCCAGGCGGAGGCTGGGTGGCGAAGATCACCAGATAGCAAGTACCGGAAGAAAATCAGAGACTTACGTACATCCGGCGACTTGTTTTCTAAATAAGAAGTTTTTGGTTTATGAGAAGAATATTGTTGTTAGCAACAGCGGTCCTCGCAGTCCTGACCATGTCTGCAATCAAGGCTGAGGCGAAGGACGAGAAAGCCAGCGTGATGTCATTCAACATCAGAATCCAACTGCCTTCTGACACAGGAGATCGGAACTGGGAAAGCCGCAAGAATGGATGCGTCAAAGCCATCAAGAAATATTACCCGGACATTCTTGGGATCCAAGAGGCCACGGCCGTACAGAAATCATTCATGATAAAAGAGTTGCCTAAATACATCTTGATTGACGGAAGCACAAAGCCAGGCACAATCAACGAAAAGACGGAGTACGAGTTCAACCCGATTCTCTTCCGTGCCGACAAGTTCGAACTTCTGGACTACGGCACATTTTGGCTCAATGAGGACCAGACTCCCGAAAAGAAAGGCTGGGACGCTGAATATGTCAGGACGGCCAACTGGGTCAAGCTTCGTTTCAGAAAATCCGGACAGATCATATTCCTTTTCAACACTCATTTTGACAACATCGGTGAGGAATCACGGCAGGAGAGTTCCGAGTTGATTGAGGAAAAGATCAAGGAGATCGCCGGAAGTGATGCGGTCGTCTTCTTGACCGGCTCCTTCAATGCCCAAAGTGGGGACAAGTCCCTCAAGCCTCTCGCCTCGTTCCTTCAGGAAGCGGCGAAAACCGTGAAGAAAGCCGACAAGGTTCCGTCTTTCAATGACTTCGGACGCAAAGGCGGAAAACCGGAAAGCATCGACCACATCTTCTACCGCAATGCGGAGGCCAGAAGCTTCGATGTGGCCGATGAGCCGAAATTCGGAGTGAAATACATTTCCGACCATTATCCTGTGGTCTCGGAATTCGTCATCGAAATCCCCAAAAACTGAAATTTTGATTGTTCGGGGTTTTGAGGGGAATCTGGATATGATTGCTTTTTCAAGGAATATGGCTATGCCGCTGGACTGAAAAAAGTGTCGGAAAACAAAGCAAACAATAAGCATTATTGAATATGGAATCCCAGCTCAGGCAAAAGGAACTGTACAAGGAAAGCATTCTGGAACAAGTAAAGGAGATCCGGGCATCATCGGAAGACACGGGGTGTCCCTACTGTGGGCAGCCGGTGAAGAAAAGTTGGGAATGGTGTCCGTCCTGCGGGCATTCGCTTGTGGATTGGTGTACGTTCTGCGGGGCGGACATTCCTCGCGGAGAAGACGAGTGTCCCGAGTGCGGAATGAGCAGAAATGGCATTGTCTGTCCAAAATGCGGAACAAGGAACGCTGGCGGATTCTGCCGGAAATGCAATGAGCCGCTGACACTTGCGGCGAAGAAGGAACTGGAGAGGGCACAGAAGGATCCGCAGTTTCTCAAGGCGGCGGAACTGGCCGTGAAAGCGGCGGAGTTGCAGGCTATGATCGATACTGAGGAACAAGAGGTTCCGGAATCGAAGAGCAAGGAGATTGAGTTGCCGGAGGATGTGTTGAGGCTCAAGGAATTGTTGGGGAAGACTACGCTTAGGCGCTTCGACCGCTTCGACAAGCTCAGCGACCGAAGAGCAAGGCCGAAGAGCAAGGCCGAGCTGCGGGCGGAATATTCAAAGATCAAGGCGGAGTTGGACAGGGCTCTGAATGAGATGCTTCCACCGGTGGGATCCACTCCGCAGGAGCAACGGAACTATTTCTCGGCCAGAAAGTTGCCGGTGGATAAAATCATCCGGACCAAGACCAGATCCGCCTGGGTCTGCAACTTCTGCGGCTGCTGGCACAATTGCCCGAGCGAGTGCTGCGAACCGTGGCACGGCGGGAAATGGGTCTGTGAATATAATGAAGAAAAGATATTGGATTTCATATAGAAAGGCAAGGTCATCATAGGATAACAGCTTACAACAAAAAGAATTATGGCAGAAACCATAGCAGACAGCGGCACAGCTGTGGCGGACATCACCGCGACAAGCACGTGCAGAACCGAATCTGATTCTGAATATTCAGGAACCGTGACCGCAAAGGCTACTTTCACTTGCGGGACAACCGGCACGGCAGTCGCAAATGAAACGGCGGACGATGCCGCAAAGATAGAGGCGAAGGAAGAGATCACCCTCGGAGGCGACCGCTACAGCGTTGACAGGCTGATCGGCAACGGAGGCGAGGCCGAGGTCTATGTGGTCAGCTCGGCGAAAGGGAGCTTCGCCCTGAAACTGTACCGCAGAGGCAATGGCGTGAGCAAGGAAATTCTCAAAAGATTGGAGCGGCTGAAAGGAAAGGCCGCGATCGTGGATATTCTTGAAAGCGGGACGGTCAGGATCGATGACAACGACAGAGGCTACGTCCTGATGCCGCTTTGCAAGGATGGCTCCGTGGCGGGCTACGACCTCAGGAAAGACGCCGCTTCGATCCTTGCGATCACCGCGATGACCGCCAGAAACCTCAGTGAGCTGCACAAGGTCGGGCTGTTGCACAAGGACATCAAGCCGGAGAATATGCTTTACACCGACCGCGCGTCCGGACTCGTCGTGCTTTCCGACTTCGGAATCGCTGACATCCTCGGGGACGACGGCTCCGTCAACACACTGCAATCCAGAACCGTGATCTACGCCGCGCCGGAACTCTATGCAAACACCACACGCATCGGCGATGTCACCTACGCGATCATGACAGCGGCCTCGGACTACTACGCGCTTGGAATGTCCGTACTCTCCATGTGGATGGGAGACAGCGAGTTCCGCAAGAAAGAGCCGGAACTGGTGAAACTCAAAATCCAAGGCAAGCTGCCTGTGCCGGACGACATGCCGGAGCCTCTGCGGACAATCACCAGAGGGCTTCTCGTCGGCAAGCCGGAGAATCGCTGGAGCTACGATGAGATCCGCAGAACCCTTGAGGGCGAGAGGATTCCGGTGGTCGAGGATGCCGAGGTCCTGCGCATAGTCTTTGACTCGGGCAAGAACAAGATCGCCCACACGGCCAAGGAACTGGCGCAGTTCATGATGGAGGACCAGGCTCTCGGAACGGCCTACCTGTACAAAGGCAAGATCAGCGGATGGATCAGCAGGGTGATGCCGGAGATGGAAGTGAAACTGAACGACATAGTGGAGAGGATATTCCCGAAGAACCAGTTGGCCGGACTTTACGCCGCCGCGCTCGCTCTTGACCCTCAGCTGCCGTTCTACAACCGCAACGGAAATGTCTGCGTGAACATCAACAAACTCCTCAACGGCAACGGGAATCTCGGCTCGAATCTGAGCGACCGGAGCAACCCGGTTTACCTCTACTGCGAGGCACGCCTCGGAAAAAAGGAGACTGACGGAATATATTCAAGGACCTGCGCCGCCTTGAAGGACAGCTTCGGCTACGCCAAGAGCGTGATAGTCTGGGGAATATATGACCGGAAATATTTCCGTACCCTCCAAGGCAAGAAAACCGGCAAGGAGGAAAAGTTCACCGAGGTTGACTGCTACAACATCACGGATGTGGTGAAGTTCTGCTCTGACTACAGGGTCGTGGCGGACGAGGACAAGGAGTTCCTATGCTCGCTCGGATTCGCCGAGATGGTTCGTGTATTCTCAGAGAAGGACGCTGACAGATTGATCCAGGTGCGCAAAGGCATCAAGGACTACGAGATGCTGTACAGGCTGGTCATCCAGACCATCAACCCGGCGGCGGACCTCAGTCTGATCACCGACCCCAAAGATCCCAACTACGCGATGGACGGCGAGGGTATCGGACTGCTCATTGATGTCGCCTTCAACGCCTACCGCTGCGTTTTCGACAGCGAAAGGGACAAGATGTACAAGGACTGGTACTCCGACATCAACCCTTATTCCGGAATGTGTCCGGCCTCGCTGGCTGACCTGCTGGTCAAGTCGTTCCAAGGCGACTACAAGGACTCCTACCTGCACAAGTTCTTCCTCAGCAAGGGGGACAGGTTCGCCGCACAGGACAAATGGGTCGCTTACTGCACCGACTACGACAGTCCAGACAACATCGGGAAAGCCGGCCCCTACAATGAGGACATAGCCATGATGAAGGCAGCTGAAGGACTTGCCAACGGAGCGTCATTCTATTTTCCGGCCTCAGGAGAGACCGTTTACGACCTGGACGACCTGAACAAGATCAAAGCCGATGAGATCCGAGAGGCTCTTGACTTCTATGCCCTGGATGCCTGGCTCGCCGTCAAGTTGCAAGAGAACCCGAAAAGAGATCTGAGCAAGCGTCTGACCTACGAGAGGTTCACTGTCAAGTACCTGAAATTCATAGGGAAATATGACAAGGACGACGAGAATTTCAAGCGTTACAACAAGGCTACGACGGCCGTCGGATGGCATCAGCTGCCTCCTCCTGTCCTGCTGCTGGGCCTGCTGGAAAAGATTCTCGCCGTGGCACTTTGGCTTGTACCGTGCCTTGCGATGCTGCTCATGCTTGTCATCGGGGCAATAGACTATCCGGTGCTGGACAATGTCGGCAAGTCAGTCTATTGGGTCTGGGGCGGAGGAATCGTGTTCCCGCTGCTGCTGAACATATTCTTCTACAACAGGAGTTACGACAGGAATCTGTTCACCTACATATTCCGATACATTGCAGGAACCGTCGCAGTCTATTTCCTCTGCAAATGGTTCCTCGGAAAGTATATCATATATGTGACCATCTTGGCTGTGGTGGCGGCGATCGTGTGGTTCTCCAAGCAGATGTTCTCCCGTGACGAGGGAGCGTCCGAACTGAGGAAAATGTGGAATCCGAACGAGGACCAGACGATTCTGGAGCCTCTGCATTATGCGTTCCACCTGTCGGAGGACAAATTCGTCTCATCATTGTTCGCCAACGAAAAGTTCTACCGGTCAAAGTACCTCAAGAGCCTTCTGCACAAGCTGAAGCATCTGGTTCTGGCCGCGATAACAACCTTCCTGCTGCTATTCCCCATCGCGTTCATTCCTCGGATCAGCGACACGGAGAAAATCACGGAGAATCATCCTAAAATTGGTAATACAATCAACAAGATAACAGAAAAGACTCATGAAGACGTGTCAGAAGTGCGGGAAGACGAATAGGGACGAGGCTTTCTACTGCAAATGGTGCGGGGAGAGGCTTGCTTCGGTTGCTGAGGTCGCTGAGCCAGTCGAAGCGACCGGTGCGGCCAAAACCGGAGGAGCGACCGGAACGGGCGGCGCTGGAGGAGCATCTGTGGCAGGTGCTTCGACAGGCTCAGCAACCCCAGTGACCGGAAAGGGCGGCGCTTCAGGAGCGGTCACTTCGACAGGCTCAGTGACCCCAGACGGGATGATCGCCAAGGACTGCATCAGGGAGCCGCTGGCGAATTTCACGAAGCGATGCAAGCAGACCGCCGAATTCCGCAAACGGACCGGCAGCGATGTAAGGCCGGGGCTTGACTGCATAATCACCGGCGAGACCGGAACCGGCAAGACCTATCTGGCCGGAAAACTGGCCGGAATCCTCTACCACAACAAGATCACGGATAACCTCAGGCCGAAGACCGTGGACGCCGCCGACTGGAACGAGTTCAACTCCAAGCTGGACGAGAATCTCGCCGCCATCAAGACCGGAGTGCTTGTGGTCACGAACTGCCAGAATCTGGTGAATGCCAAAGGAGGCTCCTCGCAGCTGGACAAACTGTTCGCGAGGATGAAGGTTGACGTGAATATGCCTGTGGTGATCCTGTGTGGCCTTGAGGACGGCTTCGGGACCTTCATCAGTGCGGACAGCAACGCGTTGTCACTCTTTGAGTTCCGTTTCCACATCACTCCGTTCAAGGACAATGACCTCAAGACAATGTGCGTGGCGATGATCAGGGACAAGTTCAGGACTGCACTCAGTCCTCAGGCAGAAAGGAAACTGGGCCTTGTCTTCAAGAAGATGTTCCGTGACGGCAGGACCAAAGAGAACGGAATCCTGGCCGGGAAAATCGCCGAGGAGAGCGCGTTCAATATGTTCAGCCGAGGTGGGAACGAGATAGAGGAGGCCGACATTCCGGGAGAACCGTTCGAGGAACTCACCGAGGAACAGATAATGGCCAAGATCAATGCCTTCACAGGTCTGACAGAGGTAAAACAGGAGATCCAGTCCATCATCGACAGCATAAAGAGGCAGAAAAGGGACAATCCCGGCAAGCCTGTCCAATTGAAGAGTCATTTCGTCTTCACCGGCAACCCAGGCACGGGCAAGACCACGATCGCAAGGCTGTTCGCCGACATCCTCGGCAGCCTTCAGGTGCTCCCGAGCGGCCATCTGGTCGAAGTGACGCGCAAGGATCTCGTCTCCCAGTACGTCGGCGACACAGCCCTCAAGACCGAAAGGATAATCAACAGCACGATGGGAGGAATCCTGTTCATCGACGAAGCCTACGCCCTCAAACAAGGGGACGATGACAAGGTAGGTCAGGAGGCCATCGACACCCTGCTGCCGTACCTTGAGAACAGGGCCGGTGACTTCATCTGCATCATCGCCGGCTACACCAAGGAGATGACGATGTTCCTGCGTTCCAACTCAGGACTCGAATCCAGGTTCAAGAAGAAGATCGAGTTTAAGGACTACAACGGCAAGGAACTCACCGAGATATTCCTGAATATGGTGAAAAACAAGGGGTTGTCCCTTACGGACGAGGCAGCCGGCAAGGTCGGGAAATATTTCGAGCGGATGTACCTGAGCCGTACCGACACCTTCGGCAACGCCCGCGAGGTGCGCAACGCCTTCGACCGCTGCTTCGAGAGGCTCTGCACCAGAACGGCGGGAATGAGTGATGATGAATATGCCCGCTCAGGCAAAGTCCTGACATGGGAGGACATAGCCGGTCCTGAGGGTACAAAGGAGATCTCCGTTGAAAGCGTGATGAAAGAACTGGATTCGTTCGTCGGGATGGAGTCCGTCAAGAAGGCCCTGAGGGACCTTGCGGAGGAGATGCGCTTCCAGCAGCGGAGGATGGAGTTCGGAGGCAAGGCGGCCATCCGTCCGGTGAACATAATTCTCACAGGCAACCCGGGAACCGGAAAGACCTCCGTGGCCAGAGTACTCGGCAAGTTGTTCAAGGCTATGGGAATATGCTCCACTGACCGTGTCATCGAGAAGAGTCGCAAGGACATCGTCAGCACCTACGCCAACGAATCGGACAAGAATATGGACAAGGCCGTGAACGAGGCGATGGGCGGGGTTCTGTTCATCGACGAGGCCTATGCTCTCGCACCGTTTGACGACACGGGCCACTGCTCGGACTCCGAGGGCATCAAAGCCCTTGAGCGCCTTATGGTCAGGATGGAGAACGACCGAGGAAAATTCGTGGTGGTCTGCGCCGGATACAAGGACAAGATGCGCAACCTGATGAAAGCCAACGAGGGCTTCGCCAGCAGATTTACGCACAGGATAAACATCGACGATTACACCCCGGAGGAACTTACGGAAATCTTCCGCAGGATGGCCGAAGGTCAGGGTTACACCTTTGCCAACGGTACTCTGGACAAAGCTCTGAAAGCCTTCCGGAAACTCTCGGCGGAGAAGTCAGGCAAGGATTTCGGCAACGCGAGGGAGGCAAGGAATATGCTCGACAGCGTGCTCGGAAACATCGGCACAAGGGTCAACGCCATGCCTGACGACCAGATCACCAAGGACAGTTTCTTCACGATTCTTCCCGAGGACATTCCGTTCAAGGAGCCGAAGGTGGCCTCCGAGGAGGAATGCCTTGCGGAACTCGACTCGCTCATCGGTCTGGAGAGCGTGAAGAAAGAGATCCGTTCGATGCTCGACGAGATGAGGCAGAGGAAGATGGACAGCGAGATTTCCGGCGGGCAATTCACGGCCATCACCCCGGATCACTATCTTTTCCTCGGCAATCCGGGCACCGGAAAGACCACTGTGGCAAGGCTTATGGGCAAGATGCTGTACTCTCTCGGTGTAATCTCCAGACCGGATGTGATCGAGGTTTCCCGAGCGGACATGGTGGCCAGTTTCGTCGGCCAGACTGCCCCCAAGACCAGAGAGGTCGTGGACAGGGCGATGGGAGGAATCCTGTTCATCGACGAGGCATATTCCTTGATCCAAGGGTACAACGACAGCTACGGCAACGAGTGTGTCACCGAGCTGCTCAAACTGCTGGAGGACCGCAAAGGCAAATTCGTGTGCATCGCCGCCGGTTACACGAGGGAAATGTCGCAGTTCCTGGATTCCAATTCCGGGCTGAAATCCCGCTTCACCAAGACCATCACCTTCGAGGACTACAAGCCGGAAGAGTTGATGGACATATTCAGGTTATATTGCCGGAAGGAAGGTTATTCCATTGAACCTGAAGCAGAAGCCATCCTGAAAGATTGTTTCAGGGATATGTACGACAACAGGGCGTTCGATTTCGGCAACGGCCGGGATGTCCGCAACTTGTTCGGCAAAGTCAAGTCGGCGGTGGCCGGCCGGGCATATTCAAAAATGAAGGAACTCATCGCTGAAGGCACCGACAGGCAGGCCGCCTACGAGGGTTCCAAACCAAAGACTATAATGAAGGAGGATCTGCTATGAAATGTCCGTTCTGCCAAGGCGTGATCGATGACGACAGCCGTTACTGCGATCTCTGCGGAAAGCACCTGATGTTCTGCCCGGAGTGCCGGCAACCCAAGAAAGGGACTTCCTGCCCTCGCTGTGGAGAGTTGCTTGTCAGTGCCGAGGAGTTCTTCGCGGCGCATGATCAGGGTGGAGCTTCTGGGCAAAAGGACGTGCCTAAGCCGTCAGTTTCGCCGGATTTGGCGAACTGGCCAGCGCCTGAAGAGGCTAAGCCATTGGAAAAGATTGATTTCAGCCAGATATTCGATGCCTTGCTGACTTTGAAAGGGGAGGATATGACACTTTATGTCAAGGAAGGAGAGTTCGGACGGAGCGGAGGAATATTTCCGGAACTTGGGAGTTGTAAATATGTCTCCGGACATCACGGGAAACTGGCATTTGAGGATGGCGAGTGGAAGATTTGTGACTTGGGTTCGACCAACGGCACGGCCATCGACGGGGTGAAGTTGGAAAAGGACAAATGGTACACCCTCCGCAAAGGCCAGCAACTTAAAATCGCCACATTGAAATTCACTGTAGAATAAGCCTATGAAAATGAGAATCAGCTGCGTCTCGGATGTCGGCCGAGTTCGGGACAACAATGAGGATATGGCCTCCATCGGAATGTATCTCATCAGGGACAATTCCTTGAATATTGACAAGGAAGTTTCTGATAATGAAAACTTTTGCCTTCTTGTCTCGGACGGGATGGGCGGCCACGAGAGCGGGGAATATGCCAGCCAGTTCACCCTGGAGACCTTGCGGGCCTTCCTGCTGGACAAGTCCTTGGGGCATCACAATCCTTTGTCGGATGTAACATTGAAGATCAAAGACATAAGCACCAGACTCAACTTGAAGGCCAGCGAGCAGCATCAAGGCAAGGCTATGGGCTGCACCTTGACAGGTCTGATCTGGATGTCAGGAAAAACGCTGCTTGTAAATGTGGGTGACAGCCGGACTTATCGTTTGAGGGACGGAATGCTCCGGCAACTGACTTCGGACCAGACACTTCACGAAAGGGATATGGTTCCGCTTCCTGCCGGAAAAGCCTTGTACAACTGCATCGGAGCAGGCTGCGACACAGAGGCTTACATCCAAGACATCAGTGGCAGGCTAATGGAATCGGACAGGATTCTGATCTGTTCTGACGGGCTGTCGGACATGCTGGAGGACGATGCGATCGAGCGGTTGCTGGCTTCCGGCTCACCTGAGGAAAGTTGCGTGGCATTAGTCGAAGCCGCAAAAAGAAACGGAGGCGTGGACAACGTCACGGCCATCGTGGCGGATGTTTTCAACACATAATATGTACTTGAGACTTGCGTTCGATAAAGGTAGTTACTCTCCAGTATGCAAGTCAATAGCGAATGGTTTACTAATAAAAACAGAATCAATAATATGGCAATCAGTTTAAAACCTAGAAAGACAGAGTCCAACCTTTTCTGCTGCAGCAAATGGTGGGGCAACCCGGATCTGCCGCCTCGGGCGGAGTACCCGATGATGAAGGTCACGGAAGAGGACGGAACGGAATCTGAATATCCCCTCACGTTCATCTGCCAGATAGACTGCGAGGACATCGCCCCTTTCGACAAAGAGGGACTTCTTCCGCACGAAGGAATGCTATATTTCTTCGCGGCTATCGATGATTTCATCGGTTACGAGTCCCCGGAGCATTTTCCGCTCGGACACTGGCCGAAGAAGGCCGTCAAGGTCAAGTACGCCAAGCAGATCAACATGGAGACATTCAATTCGTGCATCCTTGTGGACGATGATGAGCAGGAACTCGCCGAGCCGGCCATGGCCATTGACTTCGCCGAATGCGATGACGACGCCGACGGCTTCAAGCTTCTCGGACGACCGTACTTCGAGGAGATCCGCGATGAGTACCCGGATGCCGTCAACCTTCTCCAACTCGATGAGGATGATGACCTTGAGATGCGTTTCCACGACTCCGGAATGTTCAACATCCTGATTAGCGAATCCGACCTCGGTTTCCAGAACTGGAGCCACGCCTTCGGATTCCTGCATTCGCTGTAGGACAATCCGGTCACAGCAAGGCAATCTGGTCGCTGAGCCTGTCGAAGCGTGCTGGATGTCATTTCGATGATTGAATCACTTTAAATGTACCCCCTATTAACCTATGCCAGCATAGTTGGGGCAAACAAAGTGGCCAGCAAACAATAGCCTATCGCTATTGAAAGTTCAGAGGTATCACCCTTCCCGAATTTTTCACGTTACAAAAATTGCGGGAAGGGAAACTCCTTTGAATTTACACCTTAAATTCTGCCACTGCACCTGCGACTGCCTTTCGACAAACTCAGCGACCAAAATAGCATTGGAACTCCATGGAGGATAAAGTACTGACAATCAGCGCTATCGTTAACCATCCTCACACCCATTCCAGCGGGGAGGAGAGCTAATTATTTTATTGAATATAAGCTCATTAGCCTCCACCGATGAACTGGCGGTAGTCGGCGAAACGGGCGGCGAGGGTGTCTTCCGGAATGGAAAGGCCGGGCTTGAAGATCTTGAAGCCGCCATCCTTGGAGGTCGGGGACCAGTTGCCGACGATCTCGCCGTCCAGGACGATAACGGGTTGGAATATTCCGTTGTTGCTGTGGGCCTTGTGGGAATGCTCGGGCGGAAGGACGACATCACGGCTCTTATAGCCGATGAGATATTCATCATACGGAGCGATCAGATGCACCGTGCCTGAGCGGAAACCTTTGGAGCGGCAGGATTCGTGAATATAGAACCCTCGGCCTTTCCAAGATTCCTTAACAAGTTCGTTCCCAATGATTTCCACCGCATTTTGACAATCGCTGACATTCAGTCCCGACCACCAAAGGAAGTCCTCGAAGGTCGCCGGTGAGTGACTTCGGAAATATTTTCTGGCCAGCATTCCCAAAGCCTCTTCTTCGGTCATATTCAAAGAGCCGCTTATCTTCTCTCTGACAAGAGAATAGGTGCTTTTCGACGGGTGCAGGTCCCCGCTGCAAAGAAGTCCAGAAAGTTCAGCAAGGCGGATATGATAGGACAGCCGGTGGTCATCCATTGTGATTCCCCTCTCGGCAAGGGCGGTGACAAAATCCGCTTTCTGAGCGCTACGCTTCCGGAGCAAGGTTTCCTCGAATATTCCAGAAATCCTTTCCCGCTCTTCCTCCGGGATGGAGATACGGTTGGCTGTCATCCAGCCCTTGAGTCCGGACAACGCCTTCGTGCGGCAGAGGTTTAGAATCCAACCAAGATCCTCACCTGCGACCAGTTGCCAAGTACACCTCAGCAGATGTGTCCGGACAATCCGTCCTTCGTTGAATGCCTTCTCAAACGCCTTGAGTGACGGCCTTTTTGTCCGCATCGCCACCGCCCAGCGCACCATCCGGTACTCCTGTCCCTGCATCGCTCCGAACCACGAGACAACCTCCTCAGGCTTTGTGAACTGAGGGCAAACCAGCTGCTGGTTCAAAAGTCTTGCGGTGACAGGATTCATGATGTGTGTAATTTGTCACAAAATTAAACCATACAAATCAGAAATCCAATTCCTTGAACCACGTCGTAAAGGGGCAGCAAAAGAACGCCGTCACCAAAAATCAATTCCGTTTTCCCCAGCCGATGTCCATACGTGGCAAGAATAACTAACTGTCTATCAACCGTGCGTGAGCGAAATGCCATTCCTCACGCACGAAACGACCTCAACTAGAGCCACGTACGTGAAATGCAGGTCTTCACGCACGAATGGCTGACAATACGCACGAAATGTGACCAGCCACTATGGAAAGTTGATAAGTTCACAGAGGTGGGCTTTGCAGTCTGAAACGAAAGATGTAACTTTACCATATTCATAAAAAGTAAAGGAATATGAGCAGAAATTTCATCGCGGCGCTGGTTGTGGCGCTGTTTTTTGGTTGGGCGGCTTCGGCGCAGGAATACAAAGGGCCGGAGCTGACGCCGGAACTCGTTTGTTCTCTTGGACAGCTGACTCCGGAGGATGTCACGGTCAAGGGTGCGACACAGGGGTTCGCGATTCACGGGAAGTACGGATTCGTTCTGCACGACAAGGGGCAATGCGTGGTCATTGATCTGAAAAAGAACAAGTTTGTGTCAACCTTCAAGCTGGAGGGAAACACCTCGCACTGCAACAACGCTTCGTTCGGAGTAGAGAAAGGAACCAAAATCCCATTGCTTTACATCTCTGGCTGCAAGGGAGATCACTGCTGCTACGTCACGGACATCACATTGGACAAAGGAACGATAGTGCAGAAACTTTTCCACACGGGAGAGGGCTACACCGGGTCTTTCGATTGGTTCATCGACAGGAAGAACAAGATCATCTACACCTACGGATCAAGCGGCGAGATGCGGAAACTTGTCAAGAAATTCAAGCTCCCGACCTTGAAGGACTCTGATGAGAACGGAGAGGTCCACCTGACCCAGAACGATGTGCTGGACGAGTTTTATGTCCCTGGCATAAAAATATACCAGGGCAGTGTCATAAAAGGGAATTATGCCTATCTTGGAGATGGATATCCGCCGCATGACAGATTGCTGCATGTTCTGGACATGAATACCAAGAAGTTGGTCAAGACTGTCAATCTTAACGACTTGCATCATGAGCCAGAAGGCGTGGACATCAAGGGTAAATGGCTCTACATGGTCATGCATGTCAGCAGACAGCCGCGCGACGGACAGATCTACAGGTTCAAAATCAAATAAAAAGATCGGATGATCGTCTTTTATAGATCTTAAATTCGTAAGTGTAACCGGTCTCAGGATCAGTCGCCTGCGGAGTCTCCGATGCCACCTCCCAGATCGCCGGGTCAATCACCGGAAAGAACGTGTCCGCATCCTCAATCACGGTGTGGACGTGCGTTATGTAAAGTTTGTCCGCCGTCGGAAGCGCCTTGCGGTAAGTCTCACCGCCGCCCATGACGAAGATGCGGCTCGCTTTTGTTTTCCTGTCGCCGCCCGCAGAAGCAACCACCTCTTTTCCAGAAGCTTCCGCAATCACAGTGGCATTGCTCATCTCCGACTCCACGATCTCTTCCGCCAATGAATATGCCTCATCAAGGCTCCCGGCCACCTTCACGCCAGCCGGAACATCGTTCCAAAGTCTGGTGGAAATCACAATGTTATCCCTTTTAGGAAGCGGCCGTCCTATCGAAAGGAAAGTCCTGTAGCCCATCACCACTGGATTCCCGGTGGTTGTGCGCCTGAAATATTTCATATCCTCGGCAATATGCCAGAGCAGGTCGTTGTCCTTCCCTATCGCTCCATTGTCAGCGACCGCCGCGATGATACATCTTTCCATAAACAAAAACAGTTTCGGGCGTAAACCATCAGACAGCGACAGGGGCCTTGATGGCAGGCCAAGGGTCGTAGCCCTCAAGGGTGAAGTCCTCGTACTTGAAATCGTAGAGGTCTTTCACATCGGGGTTGATGCGCATTGTCGGGAGCGGACGGGGCTCACGGGATAGCTGCTCGCGGACCTGATCGAAATGATTCAGGTAGATGTGGGTGTCGCCGGTGGTGTGGATGAACTCTCCGGGCTTCAGGCCGCAGACCTGGGCGATCATCATTGTCAGCAGCGCGTAGGAGGCGATGTTGAAAGGGACTCCGAGGAACGTGTCGGCGCTGCGCTGGTAGAGCTGGCAGGAGAGTTTGCCTTCGGCTACATAGAACTGGAACAGGCAGTGGCAAGGCGGAAGGGCCATCTTGTCCACTTCCCCTGGATTCCAGGCGGTGACGAGCATCCTGCGAGAATCAGGATTGTTCTTTATCATATTCACAACCTGTGTGAGCTGGTCGATGGAACGGCCGTCAGGTGTCGGCCAGGAGCGCCATTGGTGGCCATAGACTGGACCGAGGTCACCATTCTCGTCAGCCCACTCGTCCCAGATAGAGACACCGTGATCCTTGAGGTACTTGATGTTGGTGTCGCCTGAGATGAACCAGAGAAGTTCGTAGATGATGGATTTGAGGTGAACTTTCTTGGTGGTCAAAAGCGGGAAGCCCTTCGAGAGGTCAAAGCGCATCTGGTAGCCGAAGACACTTTTGGTGCCTACTCCGGTGCGGTCGTGCTTGACAACACCATCTTCCATTATATGACGTAGAAGATCCTGATACTGTTTCATTTGTGAATATTCTCAATTGTTATGGTCATTTCGACGCTTCGGCACTTCGACAGGCTCAGTGACCGAAGTGGGTATTGCTCAGTGACCGGCAATCTACTTCCTGACCGAGAACGCCCAAATGATGGCTTCGCAGAAGGTCTCGCCTGGACGAAGCACAGTCGTTGGGTAGTCAGGCTTGTTAGGCGAATCCGGACAGTGCTGACACTCAATGGCCACACCTTCGTAGTCATGGTAACCACGGCCGCACTTGCCGGCAGGACAGCCCTCAAGCCAGTTGCCGGCGTAGATCTGCACAGCAGGCTGGGTGGTCAAAACCTCAAGCATACGCCCGCTCGAAGGAGAGTACAATTGAGCCGCCGCCTGAAGTTGTCCAGCCTCATAATCATTGATCATGAAGCAGTTGTCATAACCCTTGCCGTAGTTCAAAGCCGGGAAATCAGCCTTGATCTCCGCACCGATCCTCTTGAAGTCCTGAAAATCCATCGGGGTACCTGCGACAGGATCAGGCTCCCCAACCGGAATCAAGGTCTCGTCAGTCGGCAGATAGACAGCCGCGTTGAGCCTCAACTCGTGATCAAGGATATTCCCGTTCCCTTCGCCATTCAAATTGAAGTAGGCGTGGTTGGTAAGGTTGACAACCGTAGCCTTGTCTGTCTGCGCCGTGAAAGTCAGCTTGAGGGCGCAGTCCTCGCTCCACTCGAAGTGCGCCACAACCTTCAGATTGCCGGGATAGCCCGCCTCACCATCCTGCGAAAAATACTGGAACTCAACGGAGTTACCTACGATGCGGCTGTCCCAGACCTGGTTCTGAAATCCTTCCGGACCACCGTGCAGATGGTTCGGACCGTTGTTGATCGGCAATGAATACTCCACCCCGTCGAGCGTGAACTTTCCGAGGGCTATACGGTTGGCGTAGCGTCCAGGGCATTTCCCGGCGCAAGGGCCGTCGGCGAAATAGTCCCCCGGCCTGGTGTACCCCAGAACCACATCCGCGATCTTTCCATCCTTGTCCGGCACGGCGATCGTAACGATTCCGGCACCAATGCTTGAAAGGCGCACGAACGCGCCGCTTTCATTCTCAAGAGTATAAAGGAATATCTCCTTCCCGTCAGGGGACGTACCCCAAAGTTCCTTGGTGATTTTCATATTCAGTGTTATTTTAGATTGTCGAGATACGAAAGGACATTCTCCACCGGAGCGTCTTTCAGGATCACTTTCTTCTCTGAATCAAGAACATAAAGCGATGGAATAGCCCGGACGTTATAGGTGACATCGGAGCGGATGATGTAGCTCTGGTCATAGCCGTTGTACCAATCCTTCGGATAGGCAGTCGCATATTCACGCCATTTGTCCAACTCGTCGTCAATGTAAACGTTGACCACCGCCAGCCTTCCGGATGCCACCAGCGCGGTGATCTTCTCATCAGAAGTCAGGCTTTCGATGATCTCCTTGCACGCGTGACAACCCGGATTTGTGAAAAACAGCAGCGTCGTCTCGGCCTTCACCCCATACAGCGTGTGCCTTTTACCCGCCAGATCCGTGAATGTGAAATCAGCGGCAGGCGATCCTATCATATTCAAAGAACACATTCTGGCTTCGAATGAATATGCCGGCTTCGAATCAGGGTCAGTATATTCAGAAACAGCAAGATGCGAGACGTAAGGCAGGTAGAGGTCTTCGTTGCGCACCGGGGAATTCGGATCATAGAGGTACTTTGGCACCATTTTCTCGAAGAATCCGAAGACATTGGAGGAGGTGTCGGCCGCCTGGAACTTTTCCACCTTGTCGAAGAACCCGGCCATCGCCTTCCGGCCGAAATCAATCGTACATGTTCTTTCCAGAAACGTCACGTATGTGCCAAACGCCTGTTCCACATCATCGGCAAGGACTCCGTTGACCACATTTGAATCACATGGATAGGTCTGGCCCAAGAAGTCGTTCCAATAGTTAGAGACAACATATTCCGCCTTCTTCTGAGGATCGGTGATCACCGCCGGAGCCTCAGGCATAGGAGGAAAAGCGTGCGGCTGAAAAGCGGCCGTCCTGTCACCCCCTCGTCCCCCGCACCCTACCGTCATCAAGGTGCAAATAATCATAAATGAATATGTCAACGCACGTCTCATACCTTATTCGCTCTTTTCCAGAAGACTTTGGGAGATGTTTATGATGAAGTCGCCCATCTTCTCAAGTTCCTGCACGATGTCGATGTAGAACACTCCTGTCTGGTAGTTGTAGCCTTCCTTCTCGATGTTGACGATGTGTTCCTCACGAAGGCTGTTGCGGTACTCGTTGATGTTGTACTCGGCGTCCTCGGCGTTTGAGATGTCCTTGAGGAAGAGCGCGGAAGAGCTGAGGTTCTCTACCATAGCCTTGAAAGCAACATCCAGAAGGTCAAGCATCCTGTCCAGCCTCTTTATCATCTCGTCATCGAACGTCTTGCCGTGGTCAAGGGCCCGTTTCATCATCCTGCCTATGGCCTCGCCGGAGTCTCCGATGCTCTCCAGTTCACCGATCACCCTGTACATCGACTTGATTCTCAATGCGGAGATGGCGCTGATGTCACCCTTGGACACTTCATTCAGATAGGAAGCGATCTCATATTCAATCTTGTCCGTGATGTTCTCGTACTTGACAAGTTTCTCATTGACGGACTCCAGATCCGACTGGGTCTTGGCGCTCACCGCCCCGCGGATGAAGCCGACCTCACGGCAGCATATTTCCGCGAAATGGATGATCTCCTGCTTGGCCTCGTCGAGAGAAAGCTCGGCGGTGGAAAGCGGACCGCCCTGAATGAACTTGAGGCGATAGACCTCTTCTTCGCCCTTAGGGGTAGGGATGATTCTGTTGACAGCCTTGACGAGCTGAGGGATGAACCAGACGAGAATCAGGGTCGTGGAGAGGTTGAACACAGTGTGAAGGATGCATATTCCATAAAGCATCGAGTTCTGCTGCTCGGGCGAGAAATCTCCCGCCGCTGCAGTGCCGTCGAACAAGGTGACAGGGTTCTCAAAGCCTATCGCTGTGGTCATCGACGCTATGATTCTCATCAACGGGTTGAAGAACACCAGCGCCATCACGACACCGATCACATTGAAGAGGGTGTTGGCGATGGCGGTTCTTTTGGCCGAATAGTTCGCCACGGCCGCGGCGATGTTGGCGGTGATCGTGGTTCCGATGTTGGCTCCGAGGACCATCGCGGCGGCCATCTCGAAATTGATCCAGCCGTTGGCCACGAAGACCATCGTGAGTGCCAGAGAGGCGCTGGAGGCCTGCACGATCACGGTTATCAAGGCACCCACGAGGGTGAAGATGATCACGGAGAAGAAGCCGTAGCTCGTCAGATTCTTCACAAGTGCGAGAACCTCTGGATATTGGTTCAGATCCGGCACGGAGTTCTTCATCGTCGCGAGACCGATCAGCAGAAACGCGAATCCGATGATGAACTCTCCTATGTTGCGGTTCCGGTTGCTCTTGAGGGTCATCATAAAGAAGCCCAAGGCGATGAACGGAACGGCGAACGCGCCGATGTCGTAGCTGAATCCGAACAGGGAGATCATCCAAGCCGTGAGCGTCGTTCCGATGTTGGCTCCCATGATCACGCCTATGGCGTTGCCCAGAGCGAGCAGACCGGCGTTGACCATGCTGACGACCATCACGGTCGTTCCGCTGGAGGATTGGATGAGGGCAGTGATGACGATACCCGTGATGATTCCCTTGAATGTGGTCGATGTCATCGACGCCAAAAACGATCGCAGCTTGTCACCCGCCGCCTTCTGAAGACCCTCGCTCATCATGGTCATTCCGTACAGGAACATCGCCATCGCGCCGAGCAGGGTTAGAATCTGTAGAAAAACCTGCATCTTTCTTCGTAAGAATGTTCCCACAAATTTACTGAAAAATCTTTTTGGTTAAAGAAATATCTCCAACTATAAACCAATTCTAATTAAAAGCCGCTGTCAGATAAGAATTTTTCTTTGTTATGACTATATTTGCAAAAACCATTGACCGCTATGAAGGACGGAGAAAAAACAGACACCATTATTGTTAATGACAACAACGCAGGGCTGGAACCTGTACCATTCACATCCATCGAATCGCTTATCTTCAACATCAGAGGACAACAGGTTATGTTTGATAAGGATCTTGCCACATTGTACGGCGTTTCGACCAAAAGGCTTAATGAACAAGTCAAACGTAACTTAGAAAGATTTCCGGAGGATTTTATGTTCCAACTTACAAAGGAGGAATGTTCAAGGTCGCAAATTGCGACCTTGAACGGCAAACGAGGAAATAATCTGAAATATGCTCCTTATGTTTTCACAGAGAACGGAATAGCTATGTTGAGCGGAATCCTCCGCTCTCCGACAGCCATTGCCGTAAACATACAAATAATGCGGGCGTTCACAATGATGCGCAGATTCATTTCTTTGGATTCAGGAATATTCAAAAGAATGGACGTGATTGAATATAACCAGCTTATGATTCAAAAGCATCAGAATGAATCTGATAAACGAATCGAAGATGTACTTGATAAGCTTGAGAAAACAAAAGCAGTACAAGGTGTATTCTATGATGGACAAATATTTGACGCTCACACCTTTATTTGTGATCTTATCAGACAGGCAAAACATAGAATCATTCTCATTGACAATTATATTGACGATTCTGTACTTAGATGTCTTGACAAAAGGGCACAAGGAGTAAACGCCACCATTTACACCTTAAAGATTCCTCAAACCTTAAAGATGGACATAAAGTTGCATAATGCTCAATATCCATCCATTGATGTCAAGATCGCGACTAATTTTCACGACCGGTTTATGATAGTTGACGACTCTGTCTATCACATTGGTGCGTCAATCAAGGATTTAGGGAAGAAAACGTTTGCGTTTTGTCTATTGGAAGAATCTCCTGAAGAATTGCTTTCCAGAATAATATGATCAAAAATAACAGTATGCCAAGTATATCCTGGCATACTGTTATTCCAAAGTTGGATATCAAATCTTTATTTTTCACCTGTCAATCCGGCCATCCGCAGGAGAATGGTGATGGAGGCGTTGGTGCAGTTTATCCAGTAAGTGCGGCGCTTGTTGCGCTCGGGGCTGCGGAGGTCGAAAGTTGTCGGAATCTTGCCGTTGGTGATGTCTTGAACCACAGTCAGATTGTCCACCAGAGCCTTGGCTTTGGCGAAAGCGAGTTCATCACCGGTAGCCTCGTAGAGATCAAGGTAAGCGTTGGCCACATTGCATGAGCTGTTGTCCACGGGAACCTGATAACGGTGCTGCTCGTACACGCAAGGTGTCGCCATAGGACGTACACCATCTTTGTTCGGAAGCGCGTTCCAATGGACGAACTGATCCTCACTCAGGCGGATAAGGTCACGGGCATCCTCGATCTCGGCGGCGGTTGGATGGCCGCGCAGGATGTACGAAGCGTACGGCGCAGCGGTGCAGTTCGTAAGGTTCTGATAAGGCTTCAGCCCCTCCACGGTCACATCCTCGAACTGACCGGTGAGATCGAAAGTCTCCAAAGCCACATCTTTCATCCATTTGGCCGCACGGGCGCTCATGTCGGAATATTTGGTGACACCATATTCCCTCTCAAGACGGCGAGTGTAGCTCAAGATAGGATGAAGCATGGCCTTGACCTCATTTACTGGCTCGCCGGTCTCGAAATACACCTTGATAGGGAACGAACCGTCCTCATTCTGTATTTTCATGAATGTGTCGGCGATTTTCAAGGCCCTGTCATAGTAAAGCGAGTCTCCTGTCACCTTAAAGAGGTCGAGGAACGCATTGCCTGAATAACAGGCATCCATGGTCATCGTCCGCCCCACATTCCAATCGTTCTTTGAGGCGACACGGTCACCGTAGTAGGTAGGAGGGAAATATTCAAGTCTGTCCCCTTCCGGGCGGCTTTGATCCATAAGGAACTTGGCGGCGTTGCGGGCGATCAGCAAAGCCTCTTCTTTCAAGGAAGGAACATATTCGGCGATTTTCGCCTCGACGCTGATGAGTCCGCCGATCACCTTGTTCGCATAGGTGAAATGCGAGTAAAGGTCCAGATCCGGAACCTGCGTCTCCTTGAACTTCTGCGCTCCCGGAGTCTTATGAATATAAAGGGCCGCCATGACAGCCGCCTCTCGGTACGGCCTCACATTGGAGTTGTAAGGTCCTTCGAACGGAAAATCGCGCAGGAAACTTCTCTTGTACGCAGTGTCGCGCACATTGTCCTTTCCGCCAAGCGCAAGGACGGTCAAGTCCACCTTTGAAGGAGGGATTTCCGCCCAGACGGGCGAAAGGTCAGCGCAAGGATCAGTCGAAGTGAACGACCACTCCCCGGAGCCTTCCTTTTCCTTGACAATGAACTTGTAGCTCTCAGCGCCTTCTACCGCTTTTATGTCAAAGGCAGGAGCGTAGATGAACTTCTTGCAGAACTCGTTCCAGCAAGGATTCCTGCCCTCGGAAGCGGGGCGGATCGGAGTCAAGTACTCCTTTGCGGCTTCCGCGTTCAGTCGCTTAGATTCATCTTGAACCGTCGTGCAACAGGAAAGGCCTGAAATGCCAGCCAAAGCAACCGCAACCTTCGCGGCCAATATCATATTTCTCATTTTAAGTAATGCTTTATAGTATAAATATTTACGATCACAGCGAAGGCACGAACGCAATGCAGACAGGCTTGTCCAAGACTATAGTACGGCCCGTGTCTGAAAGAAGCCCCGTACCTGCATCGCGCCTGAAAATCTGGATGCAACCACTGTCACGGCATGCGGCCAGAAGGAACTTTCCGTTTGGTGTTATGCTGAAATTCCTCGGATGAATACCGGTGTTCTGATAGCCGGCATAAGCCAAAGTTCCATCAGGATTGACTTTGAATATGGCAATTCCGTCATTCCGCAGCCTGTTGCTGGCATAGAGGAACTTCCCGTCAGGAGAGAAATGAATATCAGCGCTTCCTCTGGCGTGGACAGTGTCGGCGCACACGGTCTGGATGACGCTGTCACGCTCAGTGTCAATGACCGCTACATCACCTGACAACTCCCCGAGGACATACGCTTTGCTTTCATCTCCATTAAGTACGATGTGTCTCGGGCCAAAATCCGACGGCAGCTGAATGCTCTTACCTTGTCTGGTGGCCACATCGTACCTCGTCACGGCATCCGCGCTGAACTCGGACACGTACAGTTCCGTCCCTGCGGCGTTGAACAGCGCGCAATGCGCGTGAGGAAGATTCTGCCGTGTGCTGTCCGGGCCTCCAAGACCCGTCTCGTAAAGGAAATCGTGAGGCCGCAGGACACCATCATCACCGATAGGGAATTCTGTGACATTCCCGGACGAGTAGTTGGCCGTCATAACGACTTTTCCGTTTGTCGAGATGTAGCACGGATCCTTCCCGTCAGTCAGTTCGCTGCCAAGCATTCGCATCTCCCCCGTTTTTGTGTCAAGTCCTAATGTAACAGCTGAAGCCGAGCTGTCCTGGACCTCACTCACCGCATAGACAAACTTCCCATCAGCGGACAACGTCAGGTAAGACGGATTTCTTATCTCGGCCCGACCCACAGCACCGGGAGCTTCAGAGAACCATTCTCCGCCACCACCAGCCAGCTCCCCTTTTTCCTGATCAAAAAAGTAGCTGTAAACTCCCCTGCTAGCACACTCGTCCGTGTACGTTCCCACAATTATCGTCAACGGCTCATTCTTGCACCCCGCCAGCGCCAGCGACACCAACACCGCCGCGCCGCAGAACAACAGTTCAGATTTTCTTTTGCACATCTTTTTCTATTATTTTTCACCAAATATATCTCATTTATTTCAAAAACAATAAGAATTGCATCCCACCACATCACATACTTCCATTACCCTCAGGTGTGCGAATATATTCAAGGAAACCATATAGGAGTTGACCATCTTTCTCCTTATCCAACTTTCGCAAGCATGCAATTCTTTGAAACAAACCACATTACCTCACGTTCAAAGGAGATCACCCACTCTCATCGATTCACATTACGCCTAAATCCATCTCCAATTGGATGAGCCTTGCACACCCTCCCGGACCCTTACGCGCATATAGTTCTCCTGCAAGCGTCATTTAGCCTGATTAACGCTCTTAGAGAGTTGATTGCACCATCACGAGCGCCCTTACAGCGAAATCCCGCTCTTGGAATACGAAGTTCTTTCAAGCCCCCCAATTACCCCAATGGCAAAGACATCGCACAAAACATAGATATAGACCTTCGCCGATGACGACAGCAGTATTTTACAGAGATAATGCTGCCGTCATATGCTTTTTTGTCATCGACCGGAGCAATATCATTGATTGTTGCTCCTTTGACAGCACATTTCTCCTGCCGATAACGGCAACTCAGAAAAGGTCATATTCTTCGTTTTTGAATACGGTTTCAATATTCACCCGCGAAAAGGCCTTGTCTTTCTGTAAAATCACTATATTCGCAGACAGACTTTTGAACACGACTTTATGGCTAAGACTGGAATCAGGACATTCATTGTCCTTCTTCTCGCATTGACAAGCATCAGGGCCAACGCGCAGTTCTCGCTTACGGAGAACGATCCGGCGGCGCTTAAATGGAGGAAAATTGAGACAGAAAACTTCAAGTTGATATTTCCGACAGGAGCGGATTCACTGGCAAGGGTTTATGGGAAGGAGCTGGAAGAAGCGAGGCTCAGGATAGCTCCGTCTTCCGGTTTCCTCATCGGGCAGAGCTACAAGGGAAAGATGCCGGTCGTGCTGCACAACCGCTATGTGCTGCCGAACGCTTCGGTCACGTGGGCGCCGAAGAGAATGGACATATTCACTGTCAACGATCCTTACGGGCCGACGGCGATGCCGTGGGTGCGGAACCTGGCGATCCATGAGGGGCGGCACGCGGCGCAGATGCAATTCGGAGCGGCCGAAGGCAACAAGGTGCTGCATTGGCTCTTCGGCGAAATGGTGGCGGGAGCGTTTGCAGGAATATACCCGGGGCCGGCGTTCCTTGAAGGTGACGCGGTTGTGGCGGAGACGGCGCTCAGCAGGAGCGGACGCGGACGGCAGGCCGACTTTCTGGGTTATATGATGCCGGCGTTCGACTGCGGGGACTGGCGGGACTACTACAGATGGTTCTACGGGTCCAATAAGATCTATACTCCTGATTATTATAAGGTTGGTTATATGCTGATAGCTGGAACCAGAGTATTTTTCGACGACCCTCTTTTCACTCAGGAATATTTCGACCGTGTTGTCCGCAAAGGCTGGTTCTTCAATCTACAGAAGACCGTCAAGGACGCAAGCGGAAAGAATTTCAAGGAATCGTTCCGAACCATAGAGGAAAATTTCCAGCAACTTTGGAACATCGAGGCAGCGGTCAGGGGACCGTTCATGCCTTCAAGGCAGGTAACCCAAGCATCCCCGATGCACACGGAATACAAAGGAGCGGTCACCTCGGATGATTCAGGAATATATTCGCTCAAATCAGGGCTTGCCACTCCGAACAGCCTTGTCAAGATGGATCTCACGGGCAAAGAGAACAGAATCAGATCTTTCGCCTCCTACACAAGCGATCTCTTCCTTGACACTGATAGGCAAAGAATATTCTGGAGCGAGTCGTTGACGGGGCGCAGATGGGCTCTCGGGGGAAGCTCACGCATCCGGTATGTGGATCTGGCGAAACCGGGAAAAGTCCATAATCTGACCAAGAAAGGAAGGTATTTCAATCCGGCTCCCGCACCTGGCGGAAATGTCATCGCCGCCACTGACTATCCCTATGCGGGTGGATCGCGCCTTGTTCTGCTGGATGCGGACGATGGTTCCGTCAGAAAATCGTTCTTAGCCCCGGACTCGCTTCAGTTCACAGAGTCAGCATGGATCGGAGAGAGACTGTTCGTGGCTGGACTGTCAGAGAACGGAATGGGAGTCTATGAGATTGCCGGACGAAATCCTGACGGCAAGGCAGTACTCCGACAATTACTTGGGCCTCAGCCGGTCACTGTTTCATATCTCCGAACCGTTCCAGCCCTTCGATGGTTGGTGAGCCTGTCGAAGCGACCAGTTTCAGAAGACGGGCAGCTGACTTTCCTATGCGACCGGACCGGCGTGACGGAATTATATTCATTGGACGTGGAGAGTCTGACATTGAGGCAGCTGACATCCACACGCTACGGGATCAGTTCGCCGGTGTTCAAATCTGACACGCTGTACTACAGCTCATTGGCGGCGTCGGAAAGGCCACAGGACTACAAGCAAGGCCGGATGATATACGCCACGGCGGTAAGCGACCTGCCGGTCACCGAAGTCCGCTACGAGGATATTCATAAATACCCGGTCGCCGAGGCGCTAACATTGCAGGAGAAGGCTCTTGGAGACACGGTTTCAGCCACCACCAAGGTTGAATTCACGCGGTCAGAGAGATATTCAAAGATCAGATTCCCTCACTTCCATTCCTGGGCTCCCGTCTATTTCAATTATGACGATGTCGAATCCATCAGTTCAGATGATTACTACAAAAGCGCGTCGCTCGGAGCCACCGCTTTGTTCCAGAATCTGCTCAGCACTGGCTATGGGATGGTCGGTTACGGCGCTCATGAAGACCCGTACCAAACAGGCAAATGGAGGCATTCAGGACACCTGAAGTACGTATTCACAGGATTTTACCCGGTGTTCGAGCTTTCGGCAGACTTCAATGACAGAGCGGCACTTGACATCCAGAAAATACAAGTCACCAAAGGAAATCTGTTCAGCCTCTACAACAAAGGCATCCTTACCGGCAGACCTAATTTTGAGGGGGGGCTGAAAGTCTATATTCCGTTCAATTTCTCGTCAGGTGGCATCAACCGCGGGCTGATTCCGCAGATAAAGTACACGTTCACCAACGACAGGTACAATGACCAGATCCTCCTCCAACATATCGTTGAAAAGGACGGCAAGGATGTGACCGAGACATATAGTACGATAGGTGAAGACCACGTCGCGGCGCTCCAGACACTGGACGCATCCTTGAGAGGCTATGTCATGAGACAGAAAGCTCCGTCACAGGTCTTCCCTTCTCTTGGATTCGGGGCAGAACTGGGATTTCACTTCAGGCCTGGCCACATGAAGGCCTACAGTCCGACAGCCTACCTTTACACCTACGGCTACCTTCCGGGATTCGCCGCCAGACAGGGACTCAAACTTACCGCGTCAATGGAGGTGTGGTACGGACCGGCAGGGAAAGGGAGCATGATGGAAGGAGCGCTGACCGCCGTGCCGAGAGGATTCGTGGACACCAACCTGAAAAGCATCATCAATTCCTGCTCGGAATCCAGATGGAGAGTCACAGCCGACTACGCGATTCCTTTCGCGGATGTTGACTGGTCGTTCCTCAGCCCGGCCGCCTACATAAAGAACTTCGAACTGACACCGTTCTTCGACTGGTCCTACCAGACTTTCTGCTGGAGCTACGACCTGCATTACAATCCCGGCGCGGTCGCCGGCGAGAACCTGTTCAGCGTCGGAGCCGACCTCACTGTCAATCTCGGCAACTTCCTCTGGATCCCGTACGACACACATATCGGAATCCGCTATGCCCGCAACTTCTGGCACAACCTCGATCGGTTCGCGATCTCGAACCTCAACGCGAACTACATCGGTTGGATATTCAACATAGATCTATAGCAGACACCTTGTGTCCGGGAACAGCATCAGCCGCTCACAAAAGGTACGGCAAAGCGTTTCGTACCTGAAAACCTCTTCTGGTGTACCAACGGACTTTTAAACTACCGTTGGTACAGGGAAAGCGCTTTTGGTGTACCGAATGTGTTTATCAAAATGTCTCCAAGCGTCTCCAAGCTTTAGAAAAAGTTTGCGAGAAAGCCGCAGTTGTCTTATCTTTGCAAAATAGTAAAACGTTATACTAATTTTTCTACAGATGGAGAAAAACAAGACTGTTCCCGCGTTCTGGGGCAAGGAGGACTGGCAGGCGATCTGGATCGGTGGCATCGTTATCGTCATCGCTTGCATCGCTATCCTGACTAAAGCATTTGATTTTTCAGCGGTTAAATTCGCCACATGGACTCTCGGAGAGAATCTTTCAGAGGCCGCGGCTGCAAAAGTAGTCCCTCTGGGTGCACAACTTGGCACATGGGCGTTCTGGAGCAAGTTCCTCGTGACATTCATCACCCTCGGAGCGTTGTTCACAATCGGAGTCAAACTTCAAGGCGAAAGCGTGAAGAAATATATCCCCGCGATCATCGGACTGTTCGTCATCGCTCTTGTGGTTCGCCTCATCAGCGCTGAATATACCCTCAACCGCTACCTCGAATGGGCTTTCTGGGCGCTTCTGGTGGGTCTTTTGATCTCCAATACGGTCGGAGTCCCGAACTGGCTGAAGCCAGCCATCAAGACTGAGTTCTACATCAAGACCGGTCTTGTGATCATGGGATTCTCCGTGCTGTTCTCCAACATCGCCAAGTTTGGCCTCTACGGGCTTGGAATAGCCTGGATCGTGACCCCGGTTGTCATTCTGTTCATGTGGTGGTTTGGAACAAAAGTCCTGAAAATCAACAACAAACCGCTCGTCATCACGATGGCGTCCGCGACCAGTGTCTGCGGTACCAGCGCGGCCATCGCCACAGCGGCAGCCTCCAACGCCAAGAAGAACGACCTCTCGATCACTGTGTCGATCTCAATCATATTCACAATCCTTATGATGGTCTTCGAACCGGTCATCATCAAGGCTTGCGGAATGTCTCCAATCATGGGAGGTTCACTGATCGGCGGTACAGTCGATTCCACAGGAGCGGTTGTAGTGGCCGGCACAGCGCTCGGACATGAGGCACAGCAGGCCGCCGTCCTTGTCAAGTCCATCCAAAACATACTGATTGGCTTCATAGCCTTCTTCGTGGCCGTGTTCTTCGCCACAAAGGTTGACAACACCGGAAACGCGAAGGTCGGAGCAGGCGAGATCTGGTACAGGTTCCCGAAATTCATCCTTGGTTTCTTCATTGCATCGATGGTGGCCTCGTTCCTCATCCAGCCTCTCTGCGGAGCCGATCAGGTAGGAGCGATCAACAAGGTGCTTGACCAGTACAAGAACTGGGCTTTCGTGCTGGCTTTCACCAGCATAGGACTCGACACGAACTTCAAGGAGATCATCAAGCAGATGCAGGGCGGCAAGGTACTCTGGCTCTACATCATCGGCCAGCTCTTCAACATCGCGCTGACGTTCTTCGCCGTATGGTTCCTCCTCTCCGGCAAGTTCTTCCCGATTCCGGTACTCGACTGATGAATATCGCAGGAAAAAGAATCGTCAAGGTTCTTACCCTGACCGTAATAGGGGCGACCGTTCTGGCCGCCCTTTACATAATGGCGCGCGGCCTCGGACTTCAGGACTCGCTCGATTTCGGAGCAGGGGCATATTACTACGCCGACATCCCGGAGTTCGACAAGTACACCCAAGGCACACATTATGCCGCCAAACTGCCGTTCTGGGTCTATGTCGTCCTGTTTCTCGCCTGGGGAGCGTTGATGTACAAGGTCTGGAAATGGCTTGACAAATAGGAGGTTGGAATATTCTTCCTCGCCAATCAGCCGGCGGCGATGAATATAACCGATGAAATATCAAGGAATATTTAGATTAAACGAATATGTCAGAGAAAGTTATGGTAGCTTGCTCTTCCTGCGGGGAAAAGCACGGAATCGAGATCTGGAACCGCATAAATGTCGGAGAGAACCCGGACTTGAAGGCGAAAGTCAAAGACGGATCCCTGTTCGTTTGGGAATGTCCGCACTGCGGCAAGGCAAACCTTGTCCAGAGCCAGACACTTTACCACGATCCTGCCGAGCGCCTGATGATCTGGCTTATGCCTGACGGAATCATGCCAGAGACTCAGGAGAAAGCCCTTGAATCTCAGTTCGAAAAGATTTCGGAAACGCTGGAAGGTTACACTCTCCGACGCGTGAGCGACATAGGCTCGTTGATTGAGAAAGTCAACATCTTCGATGCCGGTTTGGACGACTGCGTCATTGAGATGTGCAAATACATCACCAAGATGGAGATGATGGAGAAAGGCGGTCCCAAAGACCTGGCCGACACTCCGTTCAAGTTCTACCACATGGACGGCCCGGACAACGACATCGAGTTTTCCTACCCGAAAGACGGCCAGATGCACGGACTCCGCATCGGCTTCAATGTCTATGAAGACTGCGCCGGCATCATCCGTCGCAACCCGTCCGTCAAACCATCCCCCGGCTTCTCCCGCATCGATCCATCCTGGGTCGCGAAATTTTTCCGGTAATCATTCCGGGATCAAGATGTCAGTCTTGCCTATTCGTTTTAGGAGTCTCTTCGTGAGACAGCGATTCCGGCAAGCGAGACGGCAAGCAGGATGAACAAGGCCAAAGACGAGGCCCTGGAGGCATCTTTGCCGACAGCGTAAATCTTTGGCTCAAAGCGCATCACGATGTCATGTTCTCCGACCGGAAGATTGGCCGCGCGGAAAATCCAGTCGGCGCGGAACAGATCCAGAGGAGAGCCGTCAACCGTGGCTGTCCAACCATCCGGATAATAGATCTCACTGAATATAGCTGTTCGCGCTGTTGACGCGCTATAATGATAACGGAGTTCGTTAGGGGCGTACGAGGTCATCCGGATGAAGTCTGTGACCATGCTATCGGCAGGATCCTCAGCTGCCATCTCAACAGAACCATTGACGGTAGCGGTTGTCTTGGCGAAACCGGCACGAGCCTCGGCGAAATCTGAGCCGATCACCGCCGTGCGTCTCAAATCCACGGAATCAATCAGCGCGATCTCCTCGTCAGGTGTCTCGGCAGGAGCGCACGAATCCACAAACCACGCCGGACCGAAAGCCTCCGGATTCTCCACCGGCGGCATATCCGCTCCAAGGATAAAGTACTTGGTGTTCAGCGCTGAAAGCACCTGAATATTCCTGATTCCATCCTGGAATTCCTCGATGGTCTTGGCACTGCGGGTATTTGCCGCCACGCTCTGCAACTCCTTGACAATGTGGCGGTCAATCAAGTCCTGATAGCGCTGCAGCTTCGCCGGGCTGTAACCTCCGACGCATTTGTGCCAATAAGGGTTGAAAGAGTCATTGAATATGTCGGCGCTCAGATCGACAACCCTGTAGGACGGAGACTTGTCCTCAAGGATCAACTTGTCCACCTGCCTGGCAGAGAACTGGTTGTTGAACTGGCGAGGAGTCGTGAAACTCTCCGAGTTAAGGTAACGCTTGCCGACCGCGAACATATTCACAAACACAAGGAGGCATATTCCCGCCATCGCCTGCATTCTGCGGGCATTGCCGATGTGAGGGTCGCTTTCGTAGGATTTCGGGGCGTTCTTCGGCACGCTGTAGGCCCAGAGAATAAGCCCGAAAGTAATGACTATCAAGATCATCGACCATAAAGCGTCCACGGACAGAATGTGCTTTCTGTCAGCCTTCAGGGCATCCACGATGATGTCCTGCATCTGCGCATCCGCTCTGCCGGAGAACGAGCCGGCGACGCTTGGAATCAATGCGCATAGAAGGCAGAATCCGGCGGTCAGCGCAAGGGCGATCCACCCAGCCTTCAGAAACTCTTTCTTTGAATATTCCCGCTTCAAGATTCCATCGAGGGTGATGAAGCCCAACATCGGCAAGGTGAACTGCAACACAATCAAGGCCATAGACACGGTCCTGAACTTGCTGTACATCGGTGCATAGTCGAAGAACAGTTTCGTGAACCACATCAGATGGTTACCGAGCGCAAGGAACACGGCCACAACGGTCGCCGCCAGCAGCCACCATTTCTCCTTGCCTTTGTAAAGGAACAAGCCAAGGATGAACAAGAAGATGGTTATCGCTCCCATGTACATAGGTCCGGCGGTGAACGGCTGAGGTCCCCAGTAAAGAGGCAGGGATTTGGCGATCTCATTGGCGTTGCCCTGACCGGCCTGTCGGAACAGTTTCACGACTTCTGACTTGTCCGGGTTTACCGAACCAGCAGACGATCCGCCGTTGAAGTTCGGAATCATCAGGTTAGGGAGTTCCTCCCAACCGTAGGACCAAGCCGTGGCGTAGTCCAGCTGGAGACCGGTGTTGTTGATCTCGCCGCCCTGAGGATGAGAGAGTTCAGACCCGCCGCGCATGGTATGCTTGGTATATTCATAAAGCGGAGCCAGTTTGATAGCATTGGTGCCGATTCCGGCGAGGCCTACGACCAGAAGCAACGCGCTGGCGGCAAAGAAGCGGGCCAAGCCAGAGCGCAAAGCCTTGTCGCAGATAAGCCTGATGAACACATACAGCGCATAGATCACGATCATGATAGCCAGATAGTAGGTAATCTGCTGGTGGTTGGCCTTGATCTGGAAACTCAAGGCGAAGCCGAACAGAACGGCTCCAAGCAAGGTTTTCGGAAGCCATGATTTCCAGTTTTTATGTTCCTTAATATGCCTGAGCGCCGAACGGTAAGTGAATATCACCGCGGCCAGTACCCAAGGCAGGAACGCTATCGCCTGCATCTTGGTGTTGTGTCCAACCTGAATGATCTGGAAATTGTACGAGCAGTATGTGATGGCGACCGCTCCGCCGATGGCCAGAATCTTGTCAATCCCAAGCGAAAGCATCAACAAAAACGCTCCCAGCAAGGAAATGAACAACCAGTTAGCCGGCCTCTTCCCTTTCATGAGAAGATTGTACAACGACTGGGTCCAGTCCCCGTCACTCGACGGCAGAAACGAAGTCGTAGGCATCCCACCGAACATTGAATCCGTCCAATACGTCGGATCGTCAGGATGGGCGTTATTCCACGCCACCGCCTCCTGCGACATGCTTCTATAGCCAGTTATATCGCTCTGGTTCACCACTTTGCCAGTCAGCACCTCCGGCACGAAACCATAAGCCAGCACCAGAAACAGCACCACAATCCCGGCATATATCCCAATCTTCCTCATCAAAGTCTTGTTCATAATCAATGAATATTATTTTTGTTTTGATTTGACATCAAAGAACATTTCTGACAAATCAAAACTATTTCTCAGTTATCTGATTCAGCAATCCGGCCAACCGTACCGTCAGGTTACGGCGCGTGAACCGCGATATGTCCGAAGTGTTGTCGTGAAGCTCATCGTTCTTGAACTCCTCCCAACAGTAATCAATCCAAGTCCGGATCTTCTTCTCGTCACCCCAGTCATAGACGACTCCAGCCCCCGTCTCTCCGACAATCCGTGCCATCGCCCCGTCAGTCTGGCCTATTCCCAGAATCGGACGGCGTGAGGCAAGATATTCAAAGAGTTTTCCGGGAAGGACGGCGCGATATTCAGGTTCCTTCCGAAGCGGCAGAATCAGGACAGAGGCGTTAAGCTGCTCTCTGACAGCCGTTTCGTGATTCTGATAGCCAAAGTCTTTGAGGTTGCTCCCGAGGCCGGCCGCCTCGATCGAATCCGTGATTTCCCGGTCTGTCTTTCCTACCAACCTGATTCTCAATGACCTTCTAAACTCCTCATCCTCGTCGCATTTCTGAGCCAGAACCTTCCAAAGGGTTTCCGGATTGCCGTCCGAAGCGAAAAGCCCCGTGTGCGTGATGTTGAAGTTCTCGTCCAACTCCACGTCCTTCTTGAAGTCTTCCTCGTCGTAACCGTTCGTGATCAGTTCCACCGGAGTCTTTGTCATCGCTTTGAACTCGTCCTGAACCAAAGGCGAGACCGCGATCACTCTCGTGGCTCCATCCAGAACTGATTGTTCTAACCGATGGTGTTTTTTCTCTGCCCAAGAAGTCAGACCCAGATGCTTGAAATAGAACATCTTTGTCCACGGATCACGGAAATCGGCGACCCAAGGGATCCCCGTGGCCTGAGACAGTCTCAATCCGATGAGGTGCATCGACTGTGGAGGACCTGTCGTAACTATCGCGTCAACCGGATGTTCTTCAAGATATTTTTTCAGAAAACGAACCGAAGGGCGAACCCACATCACACGAGGATCCGGAATGAAAAAATTCCCTCTGATGAACAGGGAAAGCCTCTGCTTCCAAGATTTTTTCTGTCCATTGATCGGGTTTACCTCGTCTTTACCGGCATTCGCCGCGGTCAAAGACTTGAGGTCGGTCGTACTCCCCTTCCCCATCAGCTTCCGGTAAATCCCGTACGGCTCGAAAATATGGCTCTTGACAATCTCTGCGTCAGGAGGAATCTCCGCAGCCAAAGTCTTGTCAATAGTCGTCAACTCTGGATTTTCAGGAGTATAGACAACCGGCTGCCATCCGACCGCCGGAAGGTATTTCGCGAATTTGACCCACCTCTGAACTCCGGATCCCCCGGACGGCGGCCAGTAATATGTCACTATCAGCACCCTTTTCATGTCGCACCTGATTTTGATCCGCTTTAACCCGTACCGAGATTACGCTCTTGCACACAATTAAAACCGCATCTTACCTAAGTTTACAAAGATAGTCGTTTTTCCCTCGTAATCGAAGAAAAATGGCTATCTTTGAATCTGACACTGAAATATTCATAGCCCATGCGAAAGATAAAGTACAAGACTAGCATATCCATATTGATTGTGATGGCTTCCATCGTGCTGGTGCTGCTGTGTCTGCTGATCGTGCACACATTCCGCACCGGTGAGGAAGCGACAGTGGGAATATTCTCGCTCGCGGCGACACTGGTCGGCACCATATTCATCGCCATCGAGCTGAAGAACGGGTCGGAGGTCACGTGCAGCGAGATGCTGATCAATCTGAACAACTATTTCCACGACAGCGACCGCCTGATGAAAGTTTATGAAGTATTGGAAAACAGCGAGATAGACGGAGATTACAGCTACGACCGATGGAAAGATGTCTCCAGCGTGGAAGTGGCGCAGTACTGCACATTCTTCGAGAACCTGTACCTGCTCTACCGCCACCACATCGCAAGCATTGACGATCTGGACGACCTTTTCGGCTACCGCTTCTTCCTGTTCATGAACAATCCGTACATCCAGGAGAACTACATCCTGCCGACCTCGTCTTCATACGTGCAGGTCTTCGAGTTGTACAAGATCTGGATCAAGTACCGGGAGCGGGAGAATAGCGGTGCAAAAGGCTGGCAGAGGCATGTTCCGAGCCACCAGTTCATGTTCCCGGACAAGTATCTCCAGAACAAACTATACCTCTTCGATTACGGGACTTCTGAATATAACAAAGTCATCTCCATCCTCCCTGACGGATTCACGATGAAGCGTCTCGGTTTCGACAGCCTCAGTGCGGTGGAGAATCTTCAGCGAAAAGTGGTTGACGGGATGGAGAACAAAAATCTCTTCTACCCGCTGAGCCGAGAGGAACTGATTGAGTCTTTACAACTTGACTATCTTTTAGGAATATTCTCCCCCGATGGCCGTTTGGCGGCTTTCAGTGTCATCGTAAGCAACCGAAACGGCGAGCGCAGCCTTGCCTCCGACCTTCACCTCAACCCTTCCGAAGTGTTTACTTTCGATGCCGTGGCTGTGGACAATGAATATCGTGGCAGAGGTTTCCAACGCACGTTCATAGGATGGTCCATCGACCTTGCCAAAAGCATAGGTGTCAAGCACATAGTCGCCACCGTGGATCCGCAGAACGTCCCGAGTGAGCGCAACTTTCTCGCCCAAGGATTCGTGGTCGCCGAGACCAAGACCAAGTACATCGGTCTCACCCGGGACATCCTCCGGTTGGATGTATAGCATTTTAAGCCTATAATGTCGCTTGAGAGCGCCAAATGGAGTTTTCAAACAACAATCTTGCAACAAAACGTTGTCTAATGTAGCCGGTTAGAGTTTTTCATAACGTGTCGTAGATGTAATCCGAAATCTCTTTCTGCATATTCAAGGTTTTTTGTAAATTTGTAATCTTGCCTCTTCGGTAGAGGAGACATTGCAAACTTATATTTTGGGCAAACATAAGACATTGATATGGCGAAAAGTAAGGCACCGGAGGACACTCCGCTGATCAAACAGTTTTTCTCTGTGAAGGCACAGCATCCTGAAGCGGTGCTGCTTTACAGGGTCGGAGACTTCTATGAATCCTACTCCGATGACGCGGTGCTGGTCAGCAAGGTTCTGGGCATCGTCCAAACCAAGAAATCCAACGGGGACAAGGGCTACATCGAGATGGCCGGATTCCCGCACCACGCCATCGACGTGTACCTTCCGAAACTCGTCCGGGCAGGCTACAAGGTGGCTGTCTGCGACCAGTTGGAAGACCCAAAATTCGCCAAGAAGCTTGTGAAACGTGGTGTCACCGAACTGGTCACCCCAGGTGTGGCGTTCAACGACCAGCTACTGAACCAGAAGGAGAACAACTTCCTGGCCGGCCTGACGTTCGACAAGGATCAATGCGGAGCGGCTTTTCTGGATGTTTCCACCGGAGCGTTTCAGGTCGCCCAGGGATCGCTGGACTACATCGGAACCCTGATCGCGTCACTGAATCCTAAGGAGATTGTGGTCCAGAGGGGTTACGAGAAAGGAGTCAAGGCAAAATACGGAGACAATCTCTACATCACCACCATCGAAGAGTGGGCATTCGTCTATGACGCGGCCGTCGAAAGGCTAAAGAAGCAGTTCGGAGTCGAGTCCCTCAAAGGATTCGCCGTGGACGGATTCCCTTTGGGAATATGCTCGGCCGGCGCGCTGATGGTCTATCTGGAGCAGACCCAGCACACAGGTCTTAAGAACATCTGCTCGATCTCCAGAATCGACGAGGACAAATTCGTGTGGATGGACAAGTTCACAATGAGGAATCTGGAGATATTCAATTCCTCTGTCGGCGGCGAAGGGGTCTCATTGGTCAGCGTCATCGACAAATGCTCGTCCCCGATGGGAGCGAGGCTTCTGCGCAGCTGGCTGGCGATGCCGATAATGGACATCAAGGAGCTGAACAGCCGCTATGATGTCGTGCAGCACTTCCTTGAGGCCGGCGACGACCTTGACAGGATTCAAGAATATATCGGTGACATCGGAGACCTTGAGAGGATCATCTCAAGGGCTGCCACAGGCAGGATCGCACCCCGTGAGGTGATGCAGCTGGGGCGTGGACTGTCCAGGATGGAGCCAATAGCCGAACTCTGCAAGAATCACGGTGTCAAAGCTTTGGACTCACTCATCAGCAAGATGAAGAACTGCTCGAAGCTGCTTGACAAGATCTCCGCGACAATGACCGCTGAACCTGCTTCCGCTGTGGGCAAAGGCGAAGTGATAGCCTCAGGAGTGGATCCCGATCTGGACGAGCTCAGGAGCATTTCCTCCGGCGGCAAGGATTACCTTCTGAAACTCCAGCAGTCAGAGGCCGAGAGGACGGGAATATCCTCTCTCAAAATAAGTTACAACAACGTCTTCGGGTACTACATCGAAGTCCGCAACGCATTCAAGGATCTTGTCCCGCCGGAATGGAGCCGCAAGCAGACCCTCGTCAACGCCGAGCGTTATGTCACCCAGGAGCTTAAGGAATATGAAGAGAAGATCCTGAGTGCCGAAGACCGTATATATGCCCTTGAGACAAAGATTTACGGAGAGTTGGTGGCCGAGATCCAGAGAAACATCCCTGCCATCCAGACAAACTGCCGGATCATCGCCCGTCTGGACGTTCTGACCGGATTCGCGCAACTTGCCAAGGACAACCACTACAACCGTCCGGAGATGACCAAGGATCTGACCCTTGACATCAAAGCCGGCCGCCACCCGGTCATCGAGACATTGATGCCTGCGGGAGAGGAATATGTTCCCAATGACATATTCCTTGACAACAAGAAGCAGCAGATCATCATCCTTACCGGTCCTAACATGGCCGGTAAGTCGGCCTTGCTGAGACAGACGGCCCTCATCGTCCTGCTGGCGCAGATCGGCTCGTTCGTGCCGGCTGACAGCGCCAGGATAGGGTATTTCGACAAGATCTTCACAAGGGTCGGCGCGACCGACAACATCTCCCGTGGCGAGTCCACCTTCATGGTCGAGATGCTGGAGACCTCGATGATCCTGCACAACCTTTCGGAGCGCTCCCTCGTGCTTCTGGACGAGATCGGCCGAGGCACCTCAACCTACGACGGAATGTCGATCGCACGCGCGATAGTTGAATATATTCATGAATACGGTCACGGGGCGAAGACGCTCTTTGCCACTCACTATCACGAGCTTAACGACCTTGAGGAGATATATTCAAGGGTCAGGAATTTCCACATCGCGGTGAAGGAAGTCGGCTCGCAGGTGATTTTCCTGCGCAAGCTAAAGGAGGGCGGAACCGCGCACAGCTTCGGTATCCACGTCGCAAGGATGGCCGGAATGCCGAAAGAGGTGATCCAAAGCGCCGAGAGCACTTTGAAAGCTCTGGAAATGAACGACTCCCAGCATCTTGTCAGCGCAAGGAAAGGCGAGGTCAAGAAGCCTGTCCAAACCAAGGCCGGCACTCTTGAGAGCGATGGCGGTCTGCAGCTTTCGTTCTTCCAGCTTGACGACCCTACACTCGAATCCCTGCGTGACAAACTCTCCGGAGTGGATCTCAACAACATCACCCCGCTCCAAGCCTTCGACCTTCTCCGTTCGATGAAGGACGAACTTGGACTATAGACCGACTGAATCTTAAAACAGCATCTCAATATAGATTCCTTGGGCGACATTTTCGGTTAAAATCGTTGCCCAAGATGGTTGATAATAGCCTTTCGGTAGCGAAAAAGCACAAAAATGTCGCCCGAGGGTGCATTAATTGTTGCCATATACTATTGTACATTCACAAACTATTCCTATCTTTCAGCAACGAATTTAACAAAACGATAGACATGAAAAGTAATCTGTTTGTGCAGGCCGCCATCGCGGCTGTTGTGTTCGTTGTCGCGGGATGCGACAAGGACACCGAGAAAGTTCAACTTCAAACCCCTGTTCCCGAGGCCGTAGCGGAGGCCACCTCTGTTGGTTGCGCCATCACATGGACTGCTGTTGAAAATGCGGCGGGCTATTCATGGACACTTTGCGAGACAACCGATCCTACCACAATAGTGTACGAGGATGCGTCATTCACAGGAACATCCAAGACATTCACAGATCTTAAGGAGGACACCGAATATGACTTCACCATCACGGCCGTGGCCACCCCTGAGACAAATTATCTCAACTCAGAGGAGGCCAAGGTGACATTCAAGACTGGTGTCATTCCTCGTGCGGAGGCTCCTGTGTTCAGAACTAACGCGGTGACCGATGCAGGTGTCTGTGTTACATGGAGTGAAATAGAAGGAGCGACATACAAGTACAGAATCGTGGCAAAGGACGATCCGTCAAATAATCTGAACAGCGATGCGGACAAGACTTTCGAAGATCCGTTCGTCACTCTCGCCGGACTGACCGCCTCCACATCCTACATCATCTACGTCCAGACAATCCCTTCATCGGAATCTGGCCTCGTGGCCTCAAACGAAGCCGCTTTTGAATTCACTACCGAAGCGGCTGCAATCACTCCTTGGGTGGCCGTGGCATTTGAGTACAGGGTCTTTGCGGAAAAGAACACACTGATCATCCACAATGTGCCTAACAGCAAGGCTGCCAATTATTATACGACGACCGAGAACCAAAATATCATCGGAAACGGGTTGGCAACCGAAAATAAATATGCCAACTACGTGGTTTGGGACTACGAGGATCACGTTCCGGGAGTCTATGCCAATACTTCCATTCACAAGTTCAATGATAACGGACAGGGTTGGAAGGCAGGCGATAACCTTTTCTACGCCGCTGTCGGTGAGACGAAGAACGGAGATGTCGCTCTGAACTGGTTCTGGCTTGAAATGCCCGAGAATCCGGGTGATGTGAAGATCCTTGACTCGCCGAAGAAGTAACTGCCTGAAAACAGACATTCGACTTACGCAAGGACATCCTTGTCAGCCCCCTCTGGGAAGATTGGGACAAAAGTCTGTGGGGCCTCCGCAAGTCAAGTGACTGTAAGCTACAATAAAGGCTGGCCGGAATGGCCAGCCTTTATTGTGTCATGGAGGGCAAAACGCTTAATATAAAGCAAATACGCCAATGTCCTCCTATCGGAATCGGGTACGAGGACAGCGCGTTAACAAATTGACAACAAACGACATAACCTCCATGGTCAAAGTCACAAAGCCTTCATAGGTGTTGTCCGTTAAGCCCTTGCGGCCTTGCGGGATTCAAATCCATGTACGATGCTGATGAGGACACTGCCCAAGATACCGGCGACGAGCGAACCCATCAGGACGGCCACCTTGCCCATGTCACGAAGACAGGCTGTGATCTCCGGAGCCTGGTCACCGAAGGACAATGTGTCCACAAAGATAGACATCGTGAATCCGATACCTCCAAGGCATGCGACGGCGATCAGCATAGCCCAAGTTGCCTTGGCCGGCATCTCGCCCACGTGAAGTTTGACGGCGATGAAGCTTGCGAGGGAGATTCCAAGAGGCTTGCCAAGGACAAGGCCAAGGAATATACCCATGCTCACACTGCCAAGAGCCTGATCGAACTGGAACACGTTGAAATAGGAAACATCCGGAATCTCTACACCGGCGTTGGCGAGGGCGAAGATCGGCATGATCAGGAAGTTGACCCAAGGACCGAGGGTGTGCTCAAGACGATAGCTCATCCCGATGGAATCCCTTGAGATGGCGGACAGACGCCTCAGGCAATGTCTCTGCGGACCGTTAGGGAACTCGGAAGATGAGGTAGCTATAAAACTATATTCATTAAGTCTGCGGATGTACTGGAGTCGCTTTCTGCGGAAATAGGCCTCGTTGAATCTCGGAGTCATCGGCACGAGGAACGCCATCACCACGCCAGACATCGTGGAGTGGATGCCGGCATAGTAGAAGAGCGACCAGATCGCGATGGCAGGAATCAGGTAATACCAGTCACGCTTCTCACCCAACTTATTCATCAGCAGCACTAAAGCTATCAAGACAAAAGCGATCGTCAGAAGCCCGAAGTTGATCGTGCCGCCATAGAACAGAGCCACGACCAGAATGGCTATGAGGTCGTCGGCTATGGCCAGCGCGGTCAGGAAAACCTTCAGTGACACCGGCACACGATCGCCCAGAATGGACAAAATACCGACAGCGAAAGCAATGTCAGTGGCGGTAGGAATACCCCAACCGGAAGCGGCTGCCGAGCCATGATTTATGACGGTGAATATCAATGCCGGAGCCACAACTCCGCCGAACGCGGCGATCACCGGCATCATGGCCTTCTTCACACTGGACAGCTCTCCGTTCTTCATCTCACGCCGGATCTCCAAACCGACCGTGAAGAAGAAGACTGTCATCAGAATGTCGTTGATGAACTTCTCGACCGTCATCCCATGCGGGAACAGAATGCTTTCTCCGCCAGGACTCTGGAATCTAAGCGAGATGTCCGTCTCAAGGAAATTATGGTAAAACTCTTTGGTGAACGGCAGATTGGCCAGAAGCATCGCCACCACGACACAGCAAAGCAGAAGGACTCCCTGCGCCCACGGCAACTGGGAAAACTGCTTTCTTCTATGGTCAAAGTTCCGGATGCCTTTGGTCCAAGTGTAAATAGGAAATAGTCTCATATTATTCTCCGTAAAGATATTTATGTTGGGCAGGTGTCAGCGTGTCAATAGTGATCCCCCAGTCCTTCAGCTTTCTGAAAGCCACCTCGCGGTCGATGGACTCAGGCACGCAGTGAAGCATCTCGCCAAGATCCCTCGCGAGAACCATTCTGTTGTCAGCCAGATACTTGGCGCTCAACGCCTGGATCGCGAACGACATGTCCATAATCTCCGCAGGATGTCCGTCACCAGCGGCAAGATTGACAAGCCTACCCTCGGCGATGACATAAACCTTACGGCCGTTCGGGAGATCATATTCCTGAATATTCTGTCTCGCAGGTTTCTCACTCACAGCAAGTTCCTTGAGTTGCGCGACATTCACCTCGCAGTCGAAATGCCCGGCGTTGCAGCAGATGGCTCCGTCTTTCATCGCAAGGAAATGCTCCTTGGTGATGACATCATCGCAGCCTGTCACTGTCACGAATATGTCACCTTCCACAGCGGCCTGAGCCATGCTCATGACCTGGAACCCATCCATCACAGCCTCCATCGCCTTGATCGGATCCACTTCCGTGACAATCACTTTCGCCCCGAGACCCTTGGCTCTCATAGCCACACCCTTGCCGCACCAGCCATAGCCGGCGACAACGACATATTTCCCGGCCACAATGAGGTTTGTGGTCCTGTTGATGCCGTCCCAGACGGACTGGCCTGTGCCGTAGCGGTTGTCGAAGAAATGCTTGCAGGCGGCGTTGTTCACAAGCATCATCGGGAACCTCAACCTCTTTTCACGGTTCATCGTCTCAAGACGAAGGATTCCGGTCGTGGTCTCCTCGCAGCCACCGATGACATTCGGAATGAGTTCAGGATAACTTTCGTGAATCATCGTCACAAGGTCTCCTCCGTCATCGATGATGATGTTCGGACCGCACTCAAGGACACGCCTGATGCCGCTTTCATATTCCTCGGGAGTCGCACCATGGACGGCGAAGACGTTCAAACCCTCATGCACAAGGGCGGCGGCGACATCGTCCTGGGTTGAAAGAGGATTGCTACCTGTGACGTACATCTCTGCTCCGCCTTCGGCCAGAACCTCGCAAAGATGCGCCGTCTTGGCCTCAAGATGCACGGAAAGAGCCACCTTAAGCCCCTTGAACGGCTTCGTCTCCTTAAACTCTTTCTCCAAACCTTCAAGCAGAGGCATGTGATGCCTTACCCATTCTATCTTCAGCTCTCCGCTTTCCCAGAGCTGAGGGTCGCGTATTTCACTCATTTCTAAAAACTGATTCCGCGACTTCGGCGCGCCGTTGGCTCATGAATATCCCCACGCCCGTCATCGCTGTGTTAACGTACAAAGATAGCCATTTTATCCGAGCCTTTCGCCACATCTTACTTTCTTTCACCAAATAGCGATCAAAAGATTTGCGCATCGTGGCAAGATAGATTACTTTTGCAGAGGTTTAATGTGGTCTAAAGTTTGCGGCAGACATCCCCGCACCAAGCGGACAAAGTCATCTGAATATGCCAGAGCCGCTTTAGACGGAAAGAAATTTTAATTTAACTGAATATTATGGGACTTTTAGACGGAAAGGTAGCCCTCATAACGGGCGCCGCAAGAGGAATCGGCAAGGCCATCGCCATGAAATTCGCTTCCGAGGGAGCGGATGTCGCTTTCACCGACCTCGTCATCAATGAAGTTGGGGAACAGACTGTAAAAGACATTGAAGCTTTCGGTCACAAGGTTAAAGCCTACGCCTCAAACGCCGCTAACTTCGAAGAGACTCACAATGTTGTGAACCAGATCCTTGCGGATTTCGGCAGAATCGACATTCTTGTGAACAACGCCGGCATCACCAAGGACGGACTCATGCTCAGAATGAGCGAGGCCCAGTGGGACGCCGTGTTGAATGTCAACCTCAAGTCAGCGTTCAACTTCATCCACGCCTTGACCCCGATCATGGCCCGTCAGAGAGGAGGAAGCATCATCAACATGTCTTCAGTCGTGGGAGTTTCCGGAAACGCCGGACAGTGCAACTACTCGGCTTCCAAGGCCGGCCTCATCGGTCTTGCCAAGTCCATCGCCAAGGAGATGGGTCCGCGTGGCATCAGAGCCAACTGCATCGCCCCTGGATTCATCATCTCAGACATGACCAACGCCCTCTCGGAGGAAGTGCGTGACGCTTGGGTAAAGCAGATTCCGCTCCGCCGTGGAGGCACTCCTGAGGATGTCGCCAATGTGGCTGTCTTCCTTGCCAGCGACCTCTCCAGCTATGTCTCCGGCCAGGTCATCCATTGCTGCGGCGCGATGAACTGCTAAAACATAAGGAAGCCGTGGAGGCCAACTATTTGGACTTCAATAAGTAAAAACATACTCCTCCCACCTATAACAGGTAGGAGGAGTATTTGTTATATTCATGAATATCAGGGCTTTGCCCTCCACGGCTAATCTTTCCTTTTTTCTTCGGTCTTGGCCTGGAATTTTGCTACATCTATCACAAAACGTTCATGGGTTCCTTCTCCGATGAGACCTTTTTCATCGTAAGCGGCCACCTTGAAGACAATCCGGCGGCGGTCAATCTCCACGACCTCGCTTTCGCACCACACTTTCAGCCCGACCGGCGTGGACGAGACATGCGAGACATCGACCTTGGTCCCGACAGTCTCCTGTCCTTCCTCAAGATATGGCTTTACACTTAGTCTGCTTGTGCGCTCCATGAGAGCGATCATCATAGGGGTCGCGAAAACCCTTACAGTTCCGCTGCCGATGTGGCTGGCGGTCAGTTCCTCCGTCACGATCTCCTCTTGACGGCCTTTGATTCCGAGTTCGATCATATCAGTTGTGTTTTTCTTCTGACAAATTTACGAATAGTCGGCCGCTTCGACAAGTTCAGCGACAGGAATACTTTTGGACTTGACCCGAACAGCGTCGGTCGCTGAGCCAGTCGAAGTGACCTGACATATCAGAGGATGGGATATATACAAAAAAAATGAGCGTCGACGCATCGCGCGTGGACTCTCACTCTAACCACATAATTAATAACACTAAAACTAATAACCAATAGGTTGATCGGGGAGAGAACCTCCTTGCTCAACCCGAGTGCAAAGGTACTGTTTTTTTTGGTATCTGCAAACATTTTTTAATATTTTTTTTGTAAAAATTTACAAAATCTCCCACTTAACCGTTTTATTTCCAACCCTATAAACAATAAGGGAAATTTTAATAGGTTTTAATAGATCTACGATACAAGGCATGGAAGGCACTTCATTCGAGGAAACCTGCCATTTAAAACGTTTATCCTTACGATTTGTAACCGACTTGTAGCGCATCTCACATTCCAACACACGCCAAGGTTGCGACACTGATGCGGACCTTAGGCGGAAAGATCTTTCTAAGCGCCTTATGGCAGGAATGAAGTGTCGCTCCGGTCGTGAAAACATCGTCCACCAAAAGGATGTGTGAATATTCAAGGACCGCTTTCGGTCGTCTCACGTTAAAAGCGCCCTCTACATTGTGGGCTTTGCTCTCGACCGAGAGTTTGGTCTGCGTACGGGTACGGCGGGATCGATAAAGAATGTCGGCGCGAAGATCGGCCCCAAGGCTTTCGGCCAAGACCTCAGCGATGATCTCGGCCTGGTTATGTCCTCTGGACCAAAGCCTTGTCCAATGCAAAGGCACCGGAATCACGACATCCACATCGGAATAGATCGGCGACGCGGCCATTTCCCGACCGAACATCGAAGCGAAATAACGCCCGACGGTGTAGTCGGAATGATATTTCAACCTTTGGGTGATCAGCCTGTAGCCGGTCTGCGAGCGGTAAAAGAACAGGGACGTGGCGTAGGAATATTCCTCGAAAACGCCGGTAGCATTCAAATCTCGCTGGATCAAGGCATTGAATCTGTCCGCAAGCTGGTTGTGCGGCATATTCGAGAAATATGTCCGTGGCAAGTCGGCAAGACAGTCTATGCAGATGTGGCGTTCGCGCAAGGCAAGAGGCCGCCCGCAGACAATGCACTCGCGCGGCATAATGAGGTCGCCCATAGCTGTCAAGACATCATAAAAGGTTACGTTTCCTATCATAGTTCAAGTCATTGTTCCACAATTATAGGGAACAAAAACGTAAATTTTGATAAGAAACGTAAAAAGTTGAGTCTTACCTCCCCCTTTTCCACTCCTGTCACTTCGACAAGCTCAGTGACCACACGGGTCAATCCTGACTAAGCGTCTTGACCGGATTGCGTGTGGCGGCGGCGTAGGTCTGACCGACAACGGAGATGAATGAGATCAGGAGCGATATCAAGGACGCGAGGACAATCGCCCACCACGGGAAGGCGATCTTGGTGTAGAATGTCTGGAGGTAATTCGTGATGCCCCAGACGGCGAACGGAGCGGCAAACACCACCGCGACCAAACTCATGATCATAAATGATTTGGACAGAGTCCAGACTGCTGAGCTCACCTCCGCACCGAAAACCTTGCGCACGGCGATCTGACGGCTCTGTTGTTCTGTGAAATAAAGCGACATCGCAAACAGGCCGAGAGCGGAGATCAGGATAGCCATCACCATAAAGGAAATAACGAGCAGCATCGTGTTTCTCGTGCCCTTCAAGTCATCGACCAGTTTTTCGTCAAGGTAGTAAGTCTCCATCTCCACAGGAACGCCTAAAGTCTCTTTCGCAAACTCACTGCAAACATTCTTGACCGCAGCCATCGCCTCTGCGCGATCACCGGTTATCTTAAGAAGTTGAATGAAAGCGTAAGGGTAATTCTCATCAATGACAAGGATGGCGTTCCTCTCGTTCTCCATCGGCTCGAACAAAGCCGTGTTTGCACGGAAATCCGGGATGATACCACAGATTTCATATTCACCGTTAGTGTAGCTTCCGCCTGCGTAAGGATGTTCCGCAGTCACTCCAAGCTCCCTCTTGGAAGATTCCGTCAAAAGCACTTTGGGCGAGGATAGTTCGCTATATTTTTCCAGCAATCTGATTCCAAGGATCCTAAGCGAAGCCGTGTCCAGCTGTGCCATACGCAGATAGCCTATCAGCTGTTTGTCCTCTCCATGAATGCCATTTGCTCCGCAAGACACAGGTGACGTGATCCCCAACCCAGCGTCAACCACCTGCGGCAAAGACTTAAGTCTGTTCTGCAGAGCCTCCTGAGTTCCTCTACCATAGCCCAAAGAGCTGGATTTGACCTGAATGATGTCCTTGGTTTCGTAACCGACAGGTAGGTTGACCAGATAGTTGACCTGCGCCACCATAGTGATCGCCATCGCGATAAGAACAGTGCTGAACACAGTCTGAAGCACAATAAAGACTTTCCCGAAGACCATCTTGTTCTTGAAGCGGAACTCACCCTTGACAACATCAATAGGTTTGAACCGGGACACGAGCAGAGCCGGAAGAAGAGCCGAGATCACGGAGATGACAACCAACGCAAGCACGGTCCAAAGCACCGTCGCCACATCTGGTGTCAGCACGATGTCTGCGCTCAGGATCTTGTTAAAGAATGGTTTGAATGAATATGCCAGCAGACAGCCCACGGCGAAACACCCGAGAGTAAAGGCGAATGACTCGGTGATGTACCTCGTCACTATATTCCTTGAACTTTCGCCAAGCAACCTTCTGGTGGCCATCTCCTTGGCGCGCTTCCCCGTCTGTGCGACAGTCAGATTGATGTAATTGAATATGGCGGAAATCAGCAGCACCAAAGCCACAATGAACAAGAGTTCAACCTGTTTCTTGTCCCCTGTTCTTAAACTGCTCCAGGCATTCAGGCCTGAAAAATAGACTTTATCAAGTCTTGTGACACTCGATCCCCACAGGAAGGCGTTGTTTGAGGCGTCTGGCTTATAGTAATCCCAGTATCCTAAATACTTTTCAAGAAGCTCACTCCTTACCTTATCGACATCAATTCCTTCATCAAGACGGACAATCGGAATCGTGCTGCCGAAATTATCCATCCAGGCAAACCGCTTTTGCGCGCGCTTGATGCTTGTGAACAAGTCATAGTGCTGGAAGACGTCAACCGGACCGAAATCCTCCACAACTCCGACTACGGTGTACCTGTCTTTGTCGATGTTTAATGTCCTGCCTATCGGATCCTCTTTTCCAAACACTTTCTTGGCGAACGATTCGGACAGGATCACCTCGTCCTCGTTCTCAAGAACTTTATCTTTAGAACAACCGATGAGACGATAGTCAAAGATTTTGAAGAAGTTTGTGTCTATCGAAGCTTCAACGGCCTTGTAATAGTCGTTGCCGACCATAATGTCAGCGTTCCCCCCATCGCATATTCTGGTCCATTCCTTGATCTCTGGAATAGACGGGAAAAACTCCTCGGATGTTCCGAGCGTCATTCCGAAAGAATCCCCAGCCCCGACGACATACAGTTGCTTGGAAAGCGGCTGCTTCGCCCCGACGCTGAACTCGGTCCTGGCATACGAAGCCAGCAGTATGACAAATCCCAACGCCACCGACAGTCCGAAAACCTCGATGAAAGTGTAGAGTTTGTTCCTCGACAGGAACTTCAGATACGTGCTTGACATAACAACACCATAATTGATCATCAAAAATGTTTTTCCTCATCTTCCAGCAAATTCGCGACGACTTATCATCACCATTCGCCCAAAGCGACATTTTCACCGAACCAACTTCGTACCAAATATCACAACTGATTATTTGTAAATATTTTAGCAATATATTCATTTTCCTAAAGTGTAAAGAAATTTAACACCGACTGTAAAGAAACTTTACACTTTTCTCTGGTCACTGAGCCTGTCGAAGTGACAGAAACACTAAAAAATCAGAAAAAAACTTGATGATAAGCACTTTTTTGCTTACTTTCGCATAGACTTAAAAAAGATGTGGAATAAAAGCAAGCATTCTTTCCCTAAAGGGAATGCTTGCTTTTTGCATTATACCGAGGGGGTACTTTCAAAGAAAGCCCGATTGTTTTCTCATCAATCCACATCTATAGTCAAGTAATGAAAACAAATCAGCGCTATTTGATAGTCGCCATTGAAGTGGAGGTTATCAGGCTTGTCAAGGTACGCGCCTACAAGCGAGTACGTTTCGGCAAGGTTGAGAGAGTGAGGAGCCACTATCGAAGTTATTAGGGCAACTTCATAGTACAATCCTGCCTCGGGGCCATCAGGCTATCTGCTTCACCCCTCGGTTTTTATTAATAATACGTCGAGTGCGGAAGATTCAGGCTGAGCTGGGAGTCGGCGGTGGATCGGGCCTTCTCGTAGGCGATTGTGGTGTCTAGATCCGGATTGACCATAAGGTCCAGATTCCAGATCAGGAGACGATCGCCTGTGACAATCTCACAGAAGCAGTCCATGATGCCTACGATGGCCGGAATACCGATGCCTCTCGCAAGCACGCAGACCTGACCGTCAGAATCCTCCTCACGGACAACAATACCAACGACATTCCTGAAATCAATCAGAGTTGAGTCTGACAGCGATAACCGCTCGGCAACCAGAACGCTGCCGGGCGGTATATCCTCGAACGGATTCCTTTGCCCGCAGTCCTTGACCACGAACGCACGGCCTTTGGCAAAGCCTCGGACACCCGTTCCACGCACTGTCATATTTCTAAAACATCTCTCGCCGGCAGACAATCACTAATGGCAGCGATTATATTCAAAAGTAATTGTCCGCCGACGAAAAAAACTATTTCATCTCCTTCGTCAGGTCCCATGCGGCACCCGGAACGAAGACAGACTCCACGAGCTGATCGTAGAACATTCCCCTCTTCGCAAGGTCAAGCACATTGAAGCGGAAACGCATCAGCTGAACCTTAGGGAACATATTCTTGAGCATCTGACGGGTCACACCGATCATCGAAGGATCATAAGGCGCGCCGGCCTTCTTCATCAGATCCTGCATCTTGGCGAATGAATATACCTGACCCTGAAGCTTCTTCTTGAGCTCAGGCCAGCCTTCCTTCACCTTCGTCAGCTGGACACGGACGGTCTCGGCATCATCATATTTCTTGGTGATCTCGGTGTAGCCAAGCTTCGGCGCAGGGAAATCCTTGAATATCTCAAGTGCCCTCTGCTGCTCCTGCTCAAGCGTAGGCCAAGCCTTCACGCAAGCGTCCACATCGATCTTCGTGAGATCCATCTTGAACAGCTCGTCGAACACCGCACACATCGTCAGCGTGCCGATAGCCACCTGAAAACCATGTGACTGAAGCTTGCCGTTGAAGCGGTGATGGGTCATGTCAAGAATATGGCTGAACAGGTGGTCGCAGCATGAGGCAGGGCGGCTGGACTGTGCGGCCTGCATAGCTATTCCACTAAGGGTCAAGCCCTCGAACAAGTCAGCGACAGCCTGCTTGTCACCCTTGGCGACACCCTCAGGGTCGGCCAGAAGGTCATCAAGGTAGTCCTGAAGAACATGCCATGCGTCCGGTTTGATAGGCTCAGTACCCATCAGATCGGCAATCATCCACTCGGCTCCGGCAGGAACCTTGGCGGCCAGATCGGCGTAACCGGCGGCAGTCATAACTTTAGGGGCGGCGGCGATCACGTCAATGTCAGCGATGATCACCAGAGGGGCCGGGCATGAGAATGTCTGCTTGGAATTATGGTAGGAAATCGAGGCTCCGAACGATGAGAAACCGTCAACAGAAGCCGCTGTAGGCAATGTCAGATAGGACTGGCCGTAGTGATGGGAGGCCAGCTTGCAGAGGTCGTTGATGACACCCGAGCCAACGGATACGGCGACATATTCAGCTTCGGATGACGGTCTGAAAGCCTTCTCGGCATCCGGCTCCACATATTCAGGATCATTCTCTATGGCCTTGGCGACGGCTAAGTCACCCGCGATGATGTGGTCCACCATATCGACATACCTCCAATCGGCGTGGAACTCGTCCTTTTCGATGATGTACTTTTCAGTAGGGACACCGGCAGCGACAAACTCCCCATAAACTTTTTCTCCCAACGCCTTCCAAGTGTTAAGGTCGGCGACAACGACCGCCTTGCGGCCTGAGAACCATTTCTTGAACTCCTCAGGAGCCTGTGAGCTGACTCCGCAGCCCATCTCAAACACCTTGGTGTCAGTGGCGACAGTCAAGGCCTTGGCAATTCTTTCTTTTGAATCCATTATAAATGTTATTTAAATAATTTCCAGCATTTTCTGCAATCTGTAACGACTGATTGTTCAATGCCTGTCAACCGGCAAAGGATAATCTCTTTTGTCGGCATAAAGTTACAAAAAATCTTTCGTAACTTAGCGACTATGAAAAAGTACATCTCAACCATATTGGCCCTGCTTGCCATCCCGATGCTGATGGCGGCGCAGGAAAAAAGCCTCCACCAGCTCCAGCAGGAGTTCATAGATCTGAGGCTCGGAATGTTCGTCCACTTCGGTCTCCCGACCTACCAGACAGCCGACTGGACCGATCCTGACCTCAGTCCGGAGGTGTTCAACCCGGTCAAGCTGGACACCGACCAATGGGTCAAGGCCGCACAATGCGCCGGGATGAAATTCATATGCGTCTCCGTCAAGCATCACAGCGGCTTCTGTATGTGGGACACCAAGACCACGGACTACAGCGTGATGAGCTCACCTCTTCACCGGGATGTGCTTCGTGAACTCGTCAACTCCGTGCACAAGGCCGGAATGCAGATAATGTTCCACTTCTCGATCCTGGACACCCACCACCGCATCCGCCCTACCATGCCGTTCACCCAGGAAAAAATCAACCTGCTCAAAAGCCAGGTCCGCGAGTTGCTTACTGAATATGGCCCTGTCAACACTATAATGTTCGACGGATGGGACGCTCCGTGGGGCAGGATTTCATATTCAGATGTCTCATTCCCAGAGTTTTATCATCTCATAAAGAGCATCCAGCCGAACTGTCTGGTGATGGATCTGAACGGTGCGAAATACCCGTCCGAGGCACTATTCTATTCCGACATCCGCTGCTACGAGCAGGGCGCAGGACAGAAGATTTCCGCGGAGACCAACCAGCTTCCTGCGATGGCTTGCTACCCTCTCCAGAAGACCTGGTTCTGGAAGACCGAGTTCCCGAACTCTCCTCTGAAGGACGTTGACGAGATAGTGAAAGGGAATATAATCCCTTACAACAACGCCTACTGCACCTACATCCTAAACTCCGCCCCGAACCGTGACGGACTGATGGACCAGAACTGCATCGATGCGTTGAAGCGTATAGGCAAGATCTGGAAGAACACGGGGCACATCGTGGACGTTGCCGAGACAATGGAGCCGATCACCGACATCAACATTGCCATCGGAAGGCCGTGCGACTCCTCCTGGTCAGACGACATGGACATCATGGACTTCGCCAACGACGACAACTTCCGCACCTGCTGGGTTTCCAGCCCCGAAGTCAAGGAGCCGTTCTGGAAAGTAGAGCTCGACCCCGGCTCCCTCATCAACATGGTTGTGATGACCGAACCAAAGGCCGGCGTGATGCAGGAATATGTCATTGAATATCTCCACAAAGGTTCCTGGCACCCAGTCTTCAGCGGCGTCACCCCGACCCAGAGCCGCGTGAAGATCCACCGTTTCGACAAAGTTTACGCCGACGCCGTCCGCGTCCGTTTCACCAAATGGACCGGCCTCCTCTCCCTCGCCGAGTTCGGAGTCTATACCCCGTACGAGAAGTAAGGACTGCCGCCATGGCAAACAAATAAACATCCCGGGTGCAAAAGGCGAATTATTGCACCCGGAATGCTGTTATTTAGTGACTTCGGGTGCAAAACCACAGGCTGTGCACCCGATACCTGTCAGAACTTGTACCCAATGCCGATAGTCCAGGCATAGTTGTTTCGGGAAGCGATTGAGTACGAAATCTGTGACCAGTCGTCACCGACGTAGATCGAATACCTCTTGTAGTCAACACCAACTCCCACTCTGAAGAAATGGCCGCAACCAGATTGACGGAAGCCTTCAGGCATATCCTTCAAGGAAGGAGAATAGTCCGATATCAAACCTCCCTTAAGATCTATAAACGGGCTTACGGACTTGTTCAGGAAGCTGTACCTCAACTGGATGAATGTAGGGACAAGAACCGACTTCACTGTCGAAGGAGAGTTGAACCGTTGGTCCTTTATCCCGATTCCAATTCCGGCAAACAGCCCTGGAAGGATATTGTATCCCGATGATACGTTTACATATTCACCGGCAAAACCCTCATTGAAAAGAACTCCAGCCTCAACATTCCCGGCGAATCCCAGTATGAAACTTGGTTTTTTGTTACCCTGTGCGGAAGAGAGCGTCGCGCCGGCAAGCACGACTACACAACATAGCAATAACTTAAATCTCATTTTATTGATAAAACTTATAATAGTAAAAACAGTCAACTATTTGCCATAATCCACAACATGCTTGAGTACCTTAATGTATTTCTTTTCATGTAGAACCCCCTTTGAAGATAATAACATTGTCAGAGAATATGTCACATAACCATCTTTAGTAAAAAAGTAGCGTCTCATTTCAGGATATTTATCTCGGTATAAAGACTGTATGTAAGGTACTTTTTCGTCCACCGAAGGATGAATATAGCAAAATGCTGTCTTGCCGTAAGGGACAACATAAGAGTACACCTTGTCTGCTCCAAATAGCCGCATAGACTTAGCGTGATCATATTCAGTCACCTTAGAATAATCCTCGATCTTTGATATGCCCCTGAAACCTGATTCCCCATCATCCAAAACATAGGACATCTCCCTACACATATCTGCGGTTTTATTTTTGATTTTTCTTAAGATCACATTCTCATTATAAGCGGGAACACTCTCCAAAAGAATCATACAGTTGCCGTCTTTACTAATTAGCCTAGCAAAATAATCCCACATCGGATTACCGTATTCAGAAGCCGCCGCCAACGACCAAATTGTTGCTTCATCAAAGACATCAACAGTATAATTTTTGGGTACGGATATTCTCATTCCATACCTTGACAGCACCGAATCCGAATACTCCTTGAGTATCAAAGGAGTACTTTTATCTCTGGCATTAACATCCAAGCCGCACAATAACACCGAAGCAAGCCCGGCATTATAGTTAGCTTCAAAAGGGACAAAGGCATTAGAATGTGGCCGATGCTTAGAACCCTGTTCAGCAGGAATTATCGCTATCGGTTCTTCATCGTTTGGTTCATAAACATTACCTGAATAAACCAGCGCCGATGGCAACAACAGAAGCAGACAAGCTGCTTTTAATAAAAATTTTAAATACATATTAGTTTGTTATTTTTACCGTATAAAGTTCGTCATAACGAATATTATCTTTGGTAAAAATAACCCAACATTGATTATTGGGATAATAGGCCGTACAATGCGCCACAAACGATATTCGGCAAAATGAGTTAGGCAAAACCTAACCCAAAGCGACCATAAGTTACTATTATTCAATCGTTTTGAATAAAAATGCGGTTGAAAACGCCCTAAAGATATTAGTTTAGCGTATTAATAATCAAATAATTAACGCTAACACTAAAAGAAGAGAAGGTAACGCTCTTTGTCCGTTAAACCGCTTTGCCGTATCTTTTCCTTCAATCTGGCTTTTCTCATATAGACCGCATCTTTGCTTGGTAGATTAAATATTTTAAGTATCAAAACAGCATCAAATTGAGCGACTATACAACTGAATAACCTAATGTCAGTTTCACATAAATCGGCATAATCCTGTCTGAATTTTTTCATCACATTGTTATAGGTTCTGTTTAATTCTGATTCAAACTCAAGCTGCCCTATGTTGTCGTTTGAATTAATTCCGGATACTATTCTATATATCCTTCCATATACCTCAGATTGTATTGATTTTGAATCTTTCTTTTTTGAATCACAAAAAATCTCAGCAAACTTCGACATCCACCGACACTGGCTTTTATATAATTTCAGATAATCAGTTTGAATAACCGAAATATCCTTAAGCATTTTCTCTTTAGACTTGTCGCTTTCGGCTAACCTGTTTTCAGAGACCTCATTTAACAGCACTAATTTGATGCGTTCTCTCTCAGCCTTTAAGTATCTCTTATACAACAATATAGAAATAACCACTATCATAATGATAGAAAAAAACACCACTATCATTGTCCAAAAGCGCTGAATCAGCATACTCTGCTCCCTTTCCGAACTAAGCAGTCTATAATAGTCTCTCTGAGCCAATGCAGAGGATTGAGACTGTATCAGCATAGTCTTAGCATCATATCCTCTCAAAGATTCCAGAAGCAGAGTATATGCCCCGGAATTATCCCCTTCCAATCTCATTACCTGACTAAGGCAGTACCTATAAGCCGGAATAGAACCAAAGCCTTGTCCATCAAGTTTTGTGAAGATTTCCTTCGACTCTTTCATTCTACCGACTTTGGCCAGAACATAGGCATAGACACATTCATTGGCAACATCTTGAAGAGATTTCGTCGCCGACAACTCCATTGACCTTTCAAACATCGATACAGCCTTCTCATAATCAGAAAAAGGGCAGATTGTCAGCATACGACCATAAGTGGCCAACGCGTCTGCTTTGAGATCTGATGGAAATGATTCATCAGCGACGATCTTTTTTAATAAAGAGTCCGCCTCAGACCAAGCAAGGCTGCTGACGCAATCATTAGCCCTATCCAGCACCATCATGCAAGAATAGCGATGCTCACCGACCTGATTGAAACAAGACTCAGCCTTACCATAGTACTGACGGCTTTCAGAAAAATTTTTAGTCTGTGAATATGAATACGCTATCTCTGAGTAGGCAAAACCAAGCATTCGCATATCACTGACTTCATCCGAATATTCCAACGCTCTGGACAGAGTCACAACTGCCTTGTTATATTCACCGGAGTTTGCCTGCATTCTTCCAAGGTAAAACAAAGCCTTTAGCCGGTCATCCTGAGAGCCGCGACACTCGTAGTACTTGACGGCAGGCATTATGATACGTGTGTCCGTGGTATCGACATAATTCCTGTCCAACGCCATTGAGTAGAGTAAAGAATATCTTGCTTTCTGAGATTTGCCGTGCAAAGCTGTGGTGTCAACAGACTTCATAATTGCCAATGCGCTATCGGGCTTGGTCCACATCAGTTCATCGGCTTGGGATAAGGCCAAGCTTACTTCTTTGTTCGCACAGGATGACAGCATCAGGACACACAGCAGAATACCAATGAAATGTACTCTCGCCTGATTCCGGTTAATGGTTATTGTATTATTCATTGCCTATCATCGCTCTAAAAGTTAATATGCAAATATATATAATATCCACAGACCTGCCATCGTTGTCGGCAAGTGGTGGCCTTCCCTGAGAATGGAGCAACGAGAATTGCTAAAACTCCTTACTCCACCGAACGGATGGCATTATAGGCATTATACTCAACTGTTTCCACTTGCCTCCTTCATTGAAAATCATATATGCATTATGCCTGTTCAGCAAATTGAATATGGAAAAGGACAATGATGAAGTCCTTCCTTTTCTATGAGTCTCAATCGTATAGGCGACATCTATCCTGAAATAGTCTTTCATTCTCCAAGCGTTTTTGCCGGTCATCTCATACCGGTTATAATTCAACTCTGTAAACTCGTCCGGAAAAGAGTTGACACCCAAACGTTGATTCCAATATGGCATTGACACACCTTGATAGGAAGAAGCATAAACAGTCGCCATATTCCCTGATGAATATGCCAAGACACCATTAACATACATTTCCCTCTGGAAGCCTTTCCCGGTACGACGTTTTGACACCAGATATTTAGCCTGAATATTAAGAATATGTCTCCGGTCAAATTTGAACGGGAATTCTTTGCCGTTATTGAGTTCCGGATAACATCTGGTAGTTTTTGACAATGTGTATGCCAGTGTTCCGTTGAACTTGTCAGAAGTGTAGGATGCTGACAATTCCGCACCAAAAGACTTTCCTTCACCGACATCAACCTCATCCTCCCAAGTGTCATCACTGAGTCTGAACATATTAGATGATGATTTGTAGCTGACAAGGTTGCTCATTTTTCTATAATAAGCCCCCATTGTCAAATGCAGTTCCGATCCGGAGAAACGATAGTGGTTGAACACTCCGACATAACCTTGTTTCGTCACCTCCTCCGGAAAGTTGTCATCAGCAGGAACATCAATATCCAACGCCCATCCTGTAGGCAGACCTTCCAAGATATGATGATACTGGGTGAGTTTGTCAAAAGTTGTCTCAACGCCGAATTTATCGGACAACATATAGTCAACTTTGAATCTTATGTCAAAATTATCCCTTGCACTTGAACCGCTCCTTGCCAAAGTATTACGAAGCCCCAAAGAGACATCCAACCTTCGCACAGACAAAAAGGCATCAATGAAAGATGAGTATGTCTTTAATGAATAACACTGGTTGGATCCGACGCTGAGAGATGATGATTGTTCCTGCCTGTTCATCGGCTTGAAAACATTTCCCTCGCCCACCAAGCCTCCGTTTATATTCAGATAATCATTTAATTGCCAGTTCAGTTCGCTCTGTGCAGCAAAGTTTGATTTCTCATTGCCAAGAACTATTTCAGAGGTGGTTTTTGTATGGTTGCGGTTATAATAGATTTGCCCCTCAGTGGATTTCGATGACACATAATAGAGTTTCGTGACCAACCTCAACTTTTCATTAAGACTTAAATTCCATTGACCTTTAACAGCAAATGTGTTCCACCCCAAATAACTTTTGTCCTCATCATTGAAAAACGAGAACCTATCATTCGATGCAAACAACATTAAGTCAACAGAATTTGACCTACTGATATTCCAATCCGACAGAACACACACATCGTAGATGTTGCCTGACATTCCAGCATTGCCGTTATCGTCATTCGCTGCGGCTTTCATAATCAGTTTCCCGGCAAACAGTGCCGGTGAAAAGCGTAGTGCCGCCTGCACTCCAAACTTACCAACAGATGACGGAAGCGAAATATACGCTCCAGCCATATATGGAGAAACAGAGACATTTCTTTTAGCCGATAAAGCAGATGACCTTTTGGTTCTTATGTCAATTATGGACGAAGACACATCTCCATACCTGGCACAGATTCCACCTGGGCTAAAAGAAGTTCTGGCGATAACGTCAGGAGAAAAAATTGAAAACAATCCTATAAGATGACTTGTGCCACTCATCGGAACACCATTAAATTCAACCCTGTTTCCACCGTTGTATGCCCCCCTTACAAACAGCCCTAAAGTTCCATCCATACCTTGAGCCACACCTGGCAGACTCGATATATGTCGAATCGCATCCGGTTCCCCGATGACAGAAATCGTGTTGAACGACTGTTTTGGAGTGTAAATAAAATTGTTTCCTCGATTATCCGACGAATACGATGCTGTAACCTTGGCACTGTCAAGAGCGACTGTTTTTTCCGAAAAATTTTGAGAGCATAGGACAAATCGGGGGATGAAGATTAATGCAATAATCAACAACAGATTGTGAATATTCCTATTCATAAGCACTTGGCAGATCAAATTGTGTACATTGGATGATGCGGTCCGAATATGCTCCGAATATTCCCAAACCACCATTGATGTTGCAATAGACGGTACTTTCATCCAACCATTGAGTAGGATCATCAAAGTTTTGGTGCAACATCATCTTCATAAGACTTGTTTTCAAATACTTATCATATTCATCAGAGACACTTCGGAACACCATCAGACTCTGCCGTAATTGTCCTTCCACATAGAATTCCCGCCGACTTGAATTACCAGGCAAAACCCTTATGTAGCAAAGATGCTCCCTTGTGTCGCCAGGTTCTCCTGAATCAAAAAACATCAGATTGTCAGATGCATTAAAATTGTCAGCATCCGGATGTGATGTGCCTATAAATTCCACCAATCGATCAGATGCCGAAATCGCAGGCTTCAGCATCAAAGTGTCAACATCCTGCCTAAGATGAAACATCCAAAACGGGTTATCCGCACGTTCCTGAACAAAATACCGTTTGGAAACTGTCCCTTTTGAACGATCTGATGAACGATCTGAAAACACCTTGACATCTTTTGGGAAAGTCGTTTCCGCACAAATATCATCAAATCCGTCCACAGAAACTTTTAGCTCATATTTTGCTTCTGGTTCAGGAGTAAAGTCCAGAGACCATTTTCCATTGGCAGACTTCTGAAAAATTCCCACAACCGCCCCATTGGACGACAATGTCGCAACCGCATTTTCAACCTCGTTAAAAAACATATCCCCCTTTTGGGCGTTATGCGTCAAATAGAGATATTGGACAGAATCTGACGACAATAGGCAATTGACCACGATTCTGTCCTTTCTGGCATTGTCAAACTTAATTTCCTCGACACAAGAGGCCAAGGATATTAATAAAACAAAAGCGATTAATCTGAACCTCATTAAAATATCCTACCTAAGAATCACGGTCGCCGTAGTGTCCCTCATCACCTTTCCATCCCTCATTTCCACCTCAACAGCAAATCTTGACTTACGACCGACAAGGCCATCACACCCTTTAACCTGAAGAAACATTGTCGCAGTGATCATAGGCCTGAAAGACAGGTACTTCTCAAGAGGCATTTCTTTCCCGACCTCTCCAACCAAGCGTTTATCATACGAAATGATAAAATTCTGATAATTTCCGGCACGCCAAATGTTCACCCGATCACCGCTGACAGGTTCGTGCGCCTCTCCTTCCACAACCGGTGTAATCCTTATTCCCATAACCTCCTCGGTACGGTACTCGACATCAACCGCAATGGTTCTTGTCAGCACATAAGGCGGCAATCCTTCCAAATACTGCACAATCTGCCTTTCTATCTCGTAGTCGTGAGTACTTATCTCATCATATTCAAACCAATAGATTCTACCAGTCAACTTCCTTGGTCCAATGTCAACTCTGATAAGATAGTCAGATGCGGAAACACTTTCTCCCTCTAACTCTTTTTCATGAACTATATCTTTCGATGACTCATTCTTTTTAGGGACAATGTACTTTTCAAAATTTCTGGCCGAAATTGCCTCACAAGTCCGTGGCACACAACTATAATTTGTTTTTTCAGTAAAGTCATACTTATCTTTCTTGCAAGAGAAAAGACCCACCGCCAAAACAACAAGTAAGAGTAGTTTACCTTTCATGACCATACACAGTGTTATTAAATTACGGTAAAATTATAAAATATAGTCCTCTTATACAAATAATCATCTCCTTTCGCAACCCAAGAGTCTTTAATATAAGGATAATATTCAGCATAATTTTCCGGGCCTCCACTCCACCCCCAATTCATCAATAAATACTCTGTCGTTGAATATGTACTCTCAACGACTTTCATTCCTTTGTATATATCAGGATACTCAGCTTCAGCCTCAGGGATAGTATAAACGACATCTCCATTTTTTGAATCAGGAATGAAGCCTGGTGTAAGTACAGGGTTGATATATATCCATTGATAGGTTTGATTATATTTATAAGTTTTCTCCCTCAATCCATCAATTATCCAAGCATGCCCATCTTTATAAACATAATAATCAACAGGCCAAACACCTTTATGTTCTCTATTAGCAAAGGCAGTTATCATAACCGGCTTTCCTTGTTTAAGGTTTGACTTAACCAAAGAATAGTCGTAATCATCCTTCTCACAATGTAATCCATAAAAGGTAAAGTTTTCGGGCTTAAACTCAGAGTTGCCAGCTCCGTCCGGTCTATATTTAATATTGATTCGATAACCTATTTCAGCCATCAAATCACGGACATAATCAGTGTTGTCATCTGTCTTCGACAATGCCATCAAATCCCACCTTGGAGAATCTTCAACATAATTGCTACGTGAAAAATTTATAGAAAAATTATCGTCATTAAGATACTCTCCGGTAATAGAGATATTATGGAATAATCCTGATGGTTTTCCAAGAAAATAATGGTAGTAGTATAACATCTGAGCCATTGCCACAGCTTGACATCCAGTAGGGCAGTTAACTAATGTGTCATCTTTATATCCAACGGGAAATCCATTATTCCAAGGATCAAGCTGTCCCCATTTCGTTTTTGTAAGACGAGGAACGACATCTTTAACAATGACATCAGATTTAACTCTTTCCAAAGGCCTTTTTACCCAATAGCACACACCTTCTTCATTTGTATCAATCTCGACTCGCCCCCTTGTCAATGGTTTGGTCAATTTGCCCTGAGATGACGCTATATTCTCAAAGAATTTCCAAAAAGATACATTTTGTTCGTCATAGTCAGTTCTGTTATCCCTTTTTATTTGGAAAATCATATTAGATAGCTCATCCAACCAAATTCTGTTCTTCACGTTATTCACTTCACTTGAAGAAATGTGTCCAATCGCATTAGAGCCAAGAATCGGTTCCGTTCTTTTATCACCGGAGATCACCATCCAGCCATCAGAAAAATTACAAACAAACAGCAATGTATCTTTCCCTTTTGTTACTGGAACCATTTCTATCAGCGCCTTATCTTTAACAGTTTGTTCAGCAAGGATTCTGGCAACACATTGCGGCACATCATAAACTGTTTCTTCATCTACGACATTCCGGTCAGCTTCAAGGTAATCATCATACCTGTTGCAAGAAAATATTACTAAGCCCAATGATAGTAAAACGATAAATTTATTCATAATAAAATTTGTAATTATTAGCCAAGTTTACCAAAGTATTGAATAAATAATGTTGAGTTAATCAGTTAGTCATAATTCTCGTCACAAGTAAAAAACACGGCGTAGTAATCTCGTCCGTTTTCTGTTGTGATTTCCATCCTGTAGGCAGTGTTCGCTTCAACTGGAATCATCATCCTTTCAGCAGAAGTATTACAAGAATAATCACACATTTCACCTGTAACCTGATTTTCAAGTGAAATATAGGCCAAGCCTAAATTTGAAAGAAAAGATAATTCTAGGCTATGTATAACAGGATAATAGTAGCACTCAACCAAAACTTTCGCCGGTGCATGATTAGCCTTTGTGTTATTCTCAATTTTATCAATGACTTTGATTCTGATGACCTCATCATTCTGTGAAAACAACGAAAAATTGAATGTCAAAAGCAATAATAATAACAGTAAACTTTTTCTCATCTTCTAATATCAGTTAATGTTTGCGACTGCAAAGTTCCGAAGAATCGATGAGAATGTAATGAAAAAAAGTTTTACTTTAAACCAGTGCTATATCATTCAATATCAACATTTTGAGTCAAAACTAAAATTACAATTCTTAATTTTGGCTATTAATCACATTGAATATCAATAAATTATCAATAACAGTAAAATTACACATTTAAACAAATAACTCACTATCAATATTTTATACGCATTACGATATCAATGCCAAGACAAGTTCCTTTTCCTCACACTCTATTTCCTGCAACTTGTCTTTCATGTTGCTTCGCTTGGTATAGACCGTACTCACATTGTAATTCATAATCCTTGCGATAGTCTTGGTGTCAAAACCAAGAATAATCAATGCTATAAAGCGAAAATCTTTATCACTCGTTCCCGGCATAGCAAGACGGAGCTTTGACATCATACCGTCAAGGTTATCATCAATCATTGCCTCTAGCCTCTTCTGATTCTGCTCATCCAGAACGGCAACTACCTTCTTTACTTCAGCATAGATTTTATCCTTTCCACCTTTGGATAGTCGTGATGCTTCCCAATACTGATGGCACAAGTCATTTAGTTGATAATATTGTCCTTTGTAGGCTTGAATATATTTATTACGAAGATTGACTATCATCTCTCCGCTTTGAGCCACATACAGTTTATCCGAAAGGTTTTCAATTTCCCGCTTGGCCAATTCGTTCTCTGATACCAAGATGTTTATGGATTGCTGTCGTTCCTCACAACACAGAATGGCATCTTTCAATCGATTAGCAACCGCCTCATTAATAGATGACATTTCTTCTATCTGGCTCTGCCATTTCCTTTTCAGTATTGAATGAATTACAACTAAAGAAATAACCAATAACAAACATAACAACAGAACGATCCATTTCGACAGACTTTGTATTCTTCTATCCTTATCTAATAACAAAGATTTGCTTTCGTAATAATCGGACTGAGCCAAAGCGACTGATTGGTCAATTGTTTTTATGATTTCTGAGTCCTGTGCCTTAACAGTCTGCTCAAGAAGAGTAAACGCCTCTTTATAGTCACTTCTATGTTTAAATATCCTGTAACGCCAAGTATTTAAAACAACCGAATCCGCTTCCGCATTTTCCAATTGACAGACTATATCATCCGCAACTTCTGTATTTCCTAAAATCTCAGAAGCATAGGCATATACACAATAATCATTCACAGAAGGCTTACCGTTATACTTTGAAATTGACATATCAAACAAATCAATAGATTCTTGTGGGTTGAAATCCGGCCTGAATACATTACTCCACGCTAAATTAAATAATTGCCTCGCATAAATTGACGTGTCGCGAACAGGCTGCGAAAAGAAAACAGAATAGAGACTATCCGCTTTTGTCCAATCTTCAACATTCAAATAATAACTCGCCAAACACCCAGTCGTATTCCACAATCTGAAAGAATCTTTTGCCTGAGCAAAATAGTTGCAAGCCTCCTTACAATACAAGATACTTTCAGGCAAATTATTGTCGTTGAAATATACATCCGAAATCACAAAGGATATAAGACCTTTGAAAACCAGATCATCTGAGTATAATGAATATTCTTTGGCTCTGATATAGCTTACGATAGCAGACCTTGGATCTCCAGTGTCGTATTGTGCCACTCCAAGATAAAAATACATTTTCATCTTATCCTCTTTTGAACCGTGACACTCGTAATATCGCACGGCAGGTTCGATTATATGTAAGTTCGGAATAGTGATATGATTCCTGTCCAATGCCATTGTGAATAGAAGTGAGAACTTAGCACGCTGTGATTTTGTCTTTAAGTCAAGCGTGTCAACCGACTTCATAATTGCCAATGCGCTATCGGGCTTGGTCCACATCAGGTCATCGGCTTGGGACAAGGCACGGCTTACCTCCTTGTTCGCACAGGATGACAGCATCAGGACACACAGCAGAATACCAATGAAATGTA
>CAVKML010000004.1:0-116264 GCA_963657715.1 uncultured bacterium
ACACAACGGATATATGAATCTCTAGTAGTTGTCGCGCCATTCGGCCTGTATCCTTTTTTATCACTTCCCCAATAGTAAGAATCGGTTGATAGAAGCACGGGTATCTTACCATCATTAGCCAACATTACCATATATTCAATTTCCGCTTTTGTAGGAATCCTCCATCTTCCTGCAGGATAGCCATCCTCCTGATAACCGGCACATCTTTTCTTTGCATCGGCGTAAGGAATATTACTAACAACCCCATAAGAAGAAGCAATTCGGAAAGAAGGTGCAATCATACTGTTCACTCTATTTTCGTCTTCGTCAGAAGGATAATAATAAGACAACTCTTTATTGTTGCCATATAACCAATTAGCTGATGTAGTCCATGTAGTACTGTAAACAGAATAAGAATCAAGTCGAGGGTCCCCTATAGTATACTTAGAATTAAAGGGCAAAGAACTGACCTTGACCACATACATATACGGATCCAAATTTCCTGCATTAGAATAATCAGAAACCTGCTGCCAAGAATTGCCACGATTGTTATTGTTCGTATTTATGTAAACATAGCCACGATTATTTCTATTATATCGTGTACCACGGTCCGGGTCTCCCGTACAATCAGAATTCAACTCCGCGCGGACATACAGCGCAGGATATTGAACAATAGTTATCGTCTCGTAAAAAGATGGCCTGTCAGTATGTTGAATAGTAACTGTCAAGGTGTAGGCCGACACATCATAGTCACCACTATAGTCGTTGACTAAGTCATGGTTAAAAACAAGAGCATTGTTGTCGTCATTAATGCTAACAGTATATTTAGACGATGAAACTGACACGTTCTCCTCTGGCTTATATTTGCCGGAACTAGGCATCAGTTTCGTGTAGGTCAAAGATTGACTTGCGATTTCCACTCCGTGACTTGACAAGAACGGAATCGTCAGCGAGTTGATGTTGTGCATCTCGTAGTAGTTCTGATCGACCATCAGGTAGCGGTAGCGCATGAGGTTGGCGTTCGTCTCGACCTCATTGCCCCAAGGGAGAATCATGTAGGACGGAGTGAGTTCGGTCGGGTTGTCTGGGTCACCGCTGCCGAGGACACTCACTGAAAGATTGATCTTGTACCAGGTGTTGCGGTCAAGCTGGCCAGACAAGAGGTTAAACGGAACAGCGTAATAGCAAGTGGTATAGCGGCCGTTGGAACCATGTCGCCACGGAACTGAAAGCAGAAGATAAGGAGTGTCCCCACAGTCAGAGGTAACGGCATCACCAGCTTTACCCCACAGATTGTAATAGGAGTAGAACGGCAGCTCCTGTGTCCACCCTGAGGTCTCGTCACCGGACAACAAACGGGATTTGTTGAAGGTCGAAGTCTTGTAACTGAACAGATACTCTTTGGATTCTCCCTCGCGGGACTGCTTTGCCATCTGGCCGTTGAGATAGCCTCTGTTGATGCCGTTGATGTAGGCCACCCTCATCTCGTTTGTCTGAGGTTCCCAATCTTTGTCCTCGACTCCATCAGTCGTCACCTTGGTGACAGTGAGCGTGATCTTGGAAGCCGCGCGGTACATCGGAACGTTTCCTGAGACAGTACGCGTTGACGGATTGTAAGTCAGACTCCCCTCCCCGTCCATGGCGAATGAATCCTGCACCTTGGCGTAAGGAACGTCAGTCACAGCGTCATCAGGGCCGAAATTAGAGGTCAAGACCGTATTTTTCAAAGAATTAATCGACGTGGCAGTCGGAAGTTCAGAAATTTCGTCAAGGTTGGCCACGACATAGACCTTACAACTTGATTGAGACGGGAATATTCTGTCAATATATTCCTGAAGCAGCTTCATTCTGACCGTGACCTTGCCAGTCTGAGGATCTATTCCCGTAGTGGCTCCCACATTTGCCGCATCGTTTGCCTGAGCCTGGGCATAGCCGGTCGCCGGATAGACATAAACCGCCTCGACATCATCAGAAGATCCGTCAGGGTAGAAGAACAACTTGAAATTCTTGATCTCGTTCTCGTTGAACCTGTCCTCTCCATAAGCCGTAGCTCTGGTCAGTCCCATCGCGCCTGGATCAAGGCTGACGGTGAGGACATTCGTATCCGCCGCAGGAGTGTCCAACTCCCGCTCCGAACAGGAGACCAACAGTAAAGCCACAAAAAGGGATGCAAGTGATATTCTTTTTGTCATAGTCTAATCCTTGATAATCTGGTAAGGGCCGCCGAGGGCCAGAGAAGTGTCAAAGTTGACGTTGCCGTAACGCGCATAAATCACAAGTTTCGCCGTCCCTTTCGTCTGGTGATTCTGTAATATCCTAAGTGTCACCTTATTGCCATCCACGATTCCGCTGATGTGATCTGAACCGTTGGCAAAGTCATGGCTTCCGTCATCGAAGCGGAAGTGGTCCAAGTCACCGCTTTTCTCCTCGAAAACAGCGTACCATGTGGCCCCAAGAGGGCTGCTGATGGTGAACTCACAAACCAAGTCACCTGCGGTCTGGGCGATAACCTTGTTGTTCGATATGTCATTGTGGTTCTGATCGGTCCAGTTGATCGGACTCGACACACCGACAGTCTTCTTGTAGTCAAGATCAATGGAATTGACCTCCCACGGCTGGGCGACAAGGGTGATGTCCGCGTCATAGGCTCCAAGCGAATTGATCGTGTAGTCATAGATGTGATTGCGGACGATGTTGAAACGCTTGCCGTTGTCATCGATGCTGTAGTCACGGAAATCCAATGAATATGTCTTGTCGATCCCCGTGAACTTAAGATCGATCGAAGTGCAGTCCCTTCGTCTCGCGCCGGTCTCCGGATCGGTGTTGCGATACTCCGGCACATAGACGGTCCAGACCTTCTTGTCAGCAGAGGACGAGAACACAAGATCCTCGACAACGGTGTTGTCGTCATTATTATTGTAAAGATGCACGGAATTGCCGTACGGAAGGTTGCGGGTATTGTCGTACACTCCAAGCGGAGCACAGGCTATGCCCGTGTTAAATTTCTTAAGTACAACCGACTCCAGAGTCTGCGTGACATCAGCGTCGGTCCGTACAATGATCTTGGAGACAGAACGGAGCATGTCGATCTGTCCCAGATTGTTGATCAGATCCTTTTTGAACACGAATGAGTCATCGATTGTCTTGACCCCGTACATCGGAATAGTCACCTCGGACGACGGAACCAACGGGAAAGAAATGCCGTCGCACATCGCCCATTCGGCCTTGCAAAGGTCCTCAATCGTGGTTGTTCCAGGAGTCAGTACAATGTCTTTGTACCAGTTGGCAAGCACCACGACCTTGAAGCCATAGATCGGAGGGTTCAGGATCTGACCGCTCAGTTCCCAGACCTGCGGGTATTCACTGTTGTCAACCGGCTTGACATTCTCCGGCTCGAATTTGAACTCCTCCATGAAGACATCGTTCGTCTTGTTGAAGAAGAGAATGTGCAGTTTGTTGACATCGATATAGTTCTCATAGCCGGAACCCGTCCGGTCAGTCTCGGAAATCGCGCGTGTCAGGGCAGACTCTTCACCGGCCGTGACGCGGAGTGTCACCTGCACGGCGTCTTTAGGACGCTCCATCGGGACGCGGGTGTTCTTCTCGCATGACTGGACACCGAGGCCGAGTACCGCCAAGAGCGCAAGAATATGATTGATTCTGAATCTCATGTGCAATCCGACTACAACTCAGCGTCCTGAAGGACAATTTTCCAAGAATTGATGTAGAGGAAGGTGTTGATCCACCGGTCCTGATCGTCAAGGAAGAAAATCATGCTGTAGTCATCCTGACGGTCAAGATATTCCTGATCATCCATCCGCTCGTTGTACTTTCCTTTCACAAGCAGGGCAAAGTCGATAAGCGGAACGGAAAGGACTTCTTCGCCAGACTCACGGTTCGTCACATTGAGACGCGGCTGCCTTCCTTTGACAAGCCTTCCGGTTGTCAGTTCGGCGGTCACCAGATTCAGGGAGGCTGTGGCTGTCGCTTCGACAGGCTCAGCGACCAAAGAAAGTGGCTCAGCGGTAGAAGTCTTGTACTTCTCCACATTAGCTGAACCAGACTCGACTGACCAAGCGTTGTAAGAGACCGCGTCATTGCCAATCAGGCTGTTGTCCCAATCCATGAAGGCATTGTCGGCGACAATGGAAAAGGAGAACTTGCTCTTGTCCATAGGATCACCGGAAATGTGCTGGAGAATGACACTGAAATGGTTGGTGTTCTTCGTCAGATTCACGGTAACCTCCACGGTACCCTCATCGGCGGTGAAGTCTGCGCCGGCGAGATAGCCATAGTAAAGTTTGTCAAGATCAGAATCCACATAAGAGGTACCGTCGCCCGCGGTCTTCGCATTCAACGAACACTTCAGGCCTGTCTTCTCAGCGGCCTTCGCCACAGTGAACGAACCATTATCTCCGGTGTCGCACCAGGCAAGGAGATCATACCTTCCGGCGGGTACATCGACTACCATTGAATAGTCCTCGGCGGCAAGAGCGTCGCCGCTTTCAGTCTTGGTCAAAATTATGCTGCCATCCTCTCCAAGGACGTAAAGCGTCACACGATCCACTTCGTGGGAGAATGCATCAGCGAATTTCATGTTCATGTCGTAGCGGAATCTGACTCTGTAGGTCACGGCGCAGTCGCCTTCTCCATCATAGATCAGTCCGTCACAAGAAACAGTCGTTCCGAGAGCCAGTACCGTGGCCGACAGAAGGACAAATATCTTTTTGAATGCAGACAGCATAATAGTCTAACGGTTGAATTGTTTTGAATATCTTTCAACCAACGCGGCCGGTGAGCCGGAGCGCGCCGGCCACATTGGTGAAAGCCAAATAATAATGTTCGATTAAAGGTCAACGTCCTGCTTTACAACCTTCCAAGAGAGGATGTTGATCTGGGCTCCGACATAGTAGAACTTGTTGTCATTGTCCCCTGGCACGATGATCTCGTTTGGATCATAAACAGCCTTACCAAGGTTCTTGATGGAGTTGACAGTCACCATGTAATAGTGGTTGCGGACAACACCGAACTCGGCCTCCTTAACATTCTTCTTGTCGAAGTTGCTTGAACCGAACTTGACACCTTGACGAAGATGCTCGACAGGGATGTTGTAGTACATCATACCGCCTTTATAATAAGAAGCCTGGGTCGCCTTCTCATTCTCCACTTCTCCATTAAGAAGCTTGTTGGCAGCCTCGTCAGAGATGGACTCGCTGTAAGTCTTACCTTCAATGCTGCCGGTGCAGTAATATGCCGGAGCTGTCAAAGGCTTAAGCCTGAGGTAAACAACACCATCACTGAGATCCACAACCTCAAGGTTATCCTTGGTGATGTCGGAGTAAGTCTTATCAGGATCGCCACCATCGCAGACGAGGATGTTGGCACCGGAATGAGCGGCCTTGTAGCCAGAGAGGACCGCATTCACATAGTTATCAAACGCATAGAGGCTCTTTTGATAGTTCACAAGCTCAACAGGCTTGAACTCATCACCTTCCTTGGTACCAACCTTTGCCTTGAGAAGGACACTTGTGACGGCTCCGGCAAACACTTTCTCGAGTTCCTTCTCGGTGTTGGTGTTCTCACGGCAATAGGCGTTTTTGCCGAGTTCCACAGCAAGGTCATTGTAGGATGAATATGCAAGGGTAGGAGTCTTTGCTCCTGCGAGAGCTGCATCGGCGGCACTTGTAGGATAGTAAGCGGCCGCATCACCGTACATAGGGTACTTGGCCCAGTAGCTCCTGTGGTTCGTGGCATCATTCCAAGTGAAATCACCGAGTGACCAATCCTTGTCGATGTTCTTGAAAGCATAGGAATCCTTTGCGGTGGCGTTCAGTCCCCAGCCGTCAACATGGAAATAGAGAGCTGTGGTTTTTCCGTCAACCTCGAAGTCCCCGATCTGACTATCGTTGGCGAGCGCATCTCCGAAAGCAACCTTCACCTTGGCCGCAAGTCTCTCAACGTAAGCGACAACCGGCTTGGTGTCCTTAGCAGCTGCCTCTGTCTCCTGGAAATTGTCGGAGGTAAGCTTCTCGCAATAGTAGCACGAAGCGGCGTCACCATTGTTATAAGTAGAGCTTGTCATAACGAAGTTGGTCCAGTCGGTCTGCTTGTTGACGTCCGCTGTCGCAATGGCGCTGATGACCTCTTTCTGAGCGTCTTGCATGCTGAGAGTCTGTAGTTTGGCGATAAGGTTCTCGTCACCGTTAAGAACTACTGCCATGTAGGCCGGATAAGCGGTTGACCTCAGATTCTCAAGGACAACAACGCCCTCGGAGATCCTTTCGACATTGTCCGTGGTACCTTGGTCAACACCGTTCGCATCCTTCCAAGTCAAAGTCTTGGACGCATAGGATTGGAATGAACCGTCTGAGTTGTAGAAGAAGAAATCAGTCTTGTTGACCTTGTTCTCCTCCGCTGTTCCATAGTAGAAGGCAGGATCAGCGGCGATTCCTCTGGTCTCAGGATCAGCATAAGCCAGCTGCACGTTAATGTAGGCTTTATCGCCTTTGAAAATCGGATCCTGAGAACCGGTCTCTTTGCTGCAGGAGGCGAAAGCAACCAACGCCATGCCCGCAATGAAAAAATGTTTAGCTTTCATAAACATTAATAAGTAGTTAATTAATTGGTAATAAGTTATAAGTAAAATATTCTTTTTGTCATCACTTCACCGTGGCGGCATATTCAGAGAATATCTCAGCCTGCGCGGCGGCGCTTTCCATACCTTTGGCGGCCGCATCGCGGAAATGCTCCGCGCCACCTTTGTAATCCTTGCTCATGACTGCCAGGATTCCACGGGAATATTCAGCCTCTGCACTGTCCCCAGCCTTGGCAAGCCTTGCCTTGGCGGTCTCCAAATCCCCGCGTCCCATGGCCGCGCTGGCAGCGTTGAGATTGGCCACCTGATCATCAGGGTACATCACCGCCGCGGTCTCGAAGACCTCGTTGAACTCCGGGCTTCCGGCCTCAAGGCTCTCGGCCGCCACAAAGAACTCGTTGAGCGAAAGTTTGCGAGGCTGGGCTTTCATCACCCGCAGGATCTCGTCAGGGTCACTATAGCCACGGATGCTGTAGTCAATCCGGTACTCCGTGCAACGCAGACGAGGATAGATCTCGGCCTTCATTGTCTTGTAGTCCTCCGGGTAGTACTTGCGTATCCGGAACTCGCGGACATCCGGATCCACGTCATTGTCTCCGGCGATCTTCAGGATCTCTGATGCGTTCGGAAGGGCGCAGGTACGGAGCCATGAAATCAGACCGTCCCAGTTCTCCGGCTCGTGATCGAACGTGACGATCGACGGATCAAAGTGATAGAGATTGAGGACATATTCACGGATTGTCGCGGTCCTTTCGCGCGCCAGCATCGTGTTGTGTCCGTAGGTTCCCTCCGGGGAGGCGAAGCCCTTGAGCCACACTGATGTCACCGTGATGTCATTGTCGTTGCGGACCGAGTCGATGGTCGCGCGGATCTTTCCGAGTTCGACAGAGTTGTTGTGGTAATCCGGATGGATCTCCGTTCTGTCAACCGGAAAATCAATGTACGCCCTGCCGCTGAGGCTGCGCGTCTTGACCTTCTCGCCCTCAGGACGGACATAGATCAGTTCCGGGACCTCCGGCACCCAAAGCGCCCTGGAGACGAGTTCGCTTCTCCATCCCGGCACATTGTTCCCGCAGCAGGCATATTCAGTGCGCGAGAGAACCAATTGACTGTCATTCATCCATTTCTGGTAGTCCGTCACCGCATGGTAAGGCACAGAACCCATGTCATCGCCGGTCCTGAAAGTGGTCTCATCGCCGCCGGAGATCATCATGTCGGCATCCCGGCGCTGATAGTAATAGTAGCGCTGGCGACCGTATATTCCTATAGAAGGAAGGGCCAGCGAATCTCCGCCGTTCACGAGCCAGGGGGTCAGGAGAACCGCCTTGGTACTCTTCACTTTCATGCCCGATAGGTCCAGATCCATGTCAACAACGACCTTGGATCCGTCCCTGGTCACCTTTGCCTTTTCGGCGACAACTCCTTCCATTTCCATGGCTCGGCCAGAGACATTTACGGCCACCGCATCCAATGAGGACTTCTGAGCCCATGAGGCAAGCCCTGTACCCAGAAGAAGGGCGGACAGAGCGCTAATGAATATGCTGTTTCTCTTCATCGTTTCAGACATTAGAATAGATACACAAGACTTACAGACAGTTTGGTGACACCAAAATAGTCGTGTTGGTCGTCGGTGGCGATCTTCTTGCCGCAACCGGCGCACCTGTAGGTGTCGTACCAGCTGTGAACCCAGCCGGCCCCGGCCTCGGCCTCAAGATTCCAATGCCGACCGAGAACCCACGCATAGCCATAGGCCAGACCGAGCCCGGCCATCCACCCTTCGTAGCGATGGTCTTTGATCAGGCGCCAGTCGGTGCCAACGGCGTTGGCGTTGATGTCCCAGCCCCCTACATTGAACTGGCCGCCGAGAAGATGAACCCCGAAGAAGTGGCCCGCCCATGAGTCGCAGGTCCAGTAGCGGAGTTCCGGCTGGAACAGCCAATGCTTGAACTTTCTGTTTTCAGAAAACGTCCATGGATTAAGGTCCCCGGACAAATCCACTGTCCATTTCGGAGCCAGACGGAATTCCGCTCCGATGTTGGCTGTGGTAGTGGCATCGTGAAACAAATTGGTCTTCACGGCCACATTCTGAGCCGAGGCAGGTTTGGTGATGAACAATGCGAGAACGAATACAACGCTTCCCGCGATACGACGCATGACGCGCCGAACAGTTGTCACAGTGTTATTCATGTTACGACAGTATTCTTTGCTTATCGTTCCAGGCTTCCGTAAGTAATTGGTTATAAAGAAGTTGCCCCCCCGAAAGGGATATAGACATCAAAAAAGGCACGGCTCTTGGCAAACCGCATATCCCTGTCCAGACATCTTTTAGCAGCAATTGACATAGCTTTTACTTCTACTTCCTACTTAGCAGAATGTTTCAATTCTCAGTTAAAATCGGCTACAAATTTATACACAAAATTCTAATATGCAATATAAAATCGTTTTTTTTCGCAAAAAATATGTTCAAACGCAAGTTCACACGCCCAGAACGGCGATTCTGAAACAATATGTCCAAACAAACTCCCAAAACATGAAACAAACTGAACCGTAAGAACCGACATGAACCGTTTTTTTACACTTTGAACTACCTTTTGATAAATTCACTTCTAATACTTAAATTTGAAGCCGGATTCACAGGAGAAAGCCATATGCAGACTGCCAATGAATATGAGGAAATAGAGTGGTTCGCCATGCGCGTCACCTATCATCGGGAGCTGGAAGCCCAAAGGCTTCTTGATGAGAAGCACGTGGAAAATTTCATTCCTATGAAATATGAGAGGTCGGAAAGAAGCGGCAAAAAGCGTCTTGTTCCCGTCATCCATAACATAATCTTCGTCAGGACAACAGCGTCCAAGATAGCCGAACTCAAGAAGCCATCATGCATTCCCATGCTGCAATACATGATGGATCAAAGGCTCGGAAAGAAAATCACCGTTCCGGAGAAACAGATGCGTGCGTTCATAGCCGTCACCGGAACCTACGATGAGTCGCTCCGCTTCTTCGGCCCTGCCGAAATCAATTTTTCCAAGGCACAGAAGGTCAGGATCACAGGCGGAATCTTTGAAGGGTGCGAAGGAGCTTTTGTCAAAGTTAAAGGTTCACGCTCAAAAAAAGTTGTCGTGGAAATCAAGGGCGTGGTCTCCGTGGCTCTAGTCTCCGTACATCCGGATCTTGTGGCCTCCATCGAGCAGAGCCGGTGAAACGAAACGCCCCGGCGTACTGCCACGCTTCTATCACTTCGGCAAGCTCAGTGACCGGTCGTAATCTTGCCAATATTCACCCTCACAATATTATTTTAATATATTTAATGTCCGGATATTTGTTTTTTTAGACACATTTGACTACTTTTGCGCTTTGTTAGCAAACGATTGCGACCAATTAACGGAAACGAACATCCACAACACGCTTTCGGGTCACACTCTAATCTAACTATTTGGCTCCTAATCTATTACAACAGGTGCCAAGCCCCAAGATTTTATCAGGACTTTTAAAGACACTTTCTAAATATGATAATTGCGGTTGACTTCGACGGTACAATAGTCGAGCACAAGTACCCGAAGATAGGCAAAGAGATCCCGTTCGCCGTTGAGACGCTGAAGCGTATACAAGCCGATCACCATACCTTGATACTTTGGTCCGTAAGAGAAGGCCGACTGCTTAAGGAAGCCGTTGACTGGTGCCGGGAACGCGGCCTTGTGTTCTACGCAGTCAACAGCAACCATCCCGAGGAATATTACGAAGGTGAGGAGACTCCGACTTCTCCACGGAAACTCAAGGCCGATCTCTTCATAGACGACCGTAATCTTGGAGGCCTTCCCGATTGGGGCGAGATCTATCAGATCGTGTCCGAAAACCTGACGTTCCGGGACTTCTATCTCAACAGACAGGATAGCCTGTCCAAATCACATGGAACATCATTCTGGAGTCGGATAAAAGGCATAGGGAAAGACAAGTCAAGATAACATGTCAAAGTAGCACTTTTGCAAAAAACTTGCAAGAAAAATCAGAGGAAATTTTTGATAATCAGCGTTCAAACGTTTATCAAGATTTCCTCTTTTTCTTTCTTCCTCCATAGCCGTAGCCATAACCATAGCCATAGCCATAGCCGTGATTATGGAAGTCGGCTCCGTTAAGGATCAGTGACATATTCATGAGCTTGCGTTCCTGATACATAGTCTCGATGTCCGGAAGTTGTCGGCGGTCAATGCGGCCGGCCCTGATCACAAATAGCGTAATGTCAGCGATGCGGTTGGCGATCGTGGCATCCGCGACAAGCCCTACAGGAACCGAATCCGCGATTATGATGTCGTAACGGCTCCTTAGCTCGGAGAACATCTCGTCCAACCTCTCATCCATCAGAAGCTCGGCTGGATTAGGGGCTATAGTGCCTGACGGAATGAAGTCAAGTCCATCGATTCCGGTCTCATGCGAGATGATTTCATCCAGATGAATATCCGTGTCTGCCAGATAGTTCGCCACTCCATCAACGTGATGATGCGGATGCTTGCCGAAGTGTGAAGTCAAAGTACCCTTACGGATATCAAGATCCACAAGAATTACCTTCTTCTTAGCTGAGATGAAACTGTTCGCTAAGTTCGCGGAAACAAACGTCTTTCCGTCTCCGGAACGGAACGAGGTACACATTATAACCTTGACTTTCTTGTCTTTCCTGGAAAGGAACGACATGTTCGTACGGACAATCTTGAACGCTTCCGATGTAAGGTTTCCATTGTCTTTGTCCTGTTCCGGGATAACTCCTAAAAACGGCGCGGTTACCTTCCCCTGAATGTCTTTCTTGGTGTGGATTCTTGTGTCCAGAAACATGATCATCAAGAAGATGGCTCCGGGAAAAGCAAGTCCGAGCAATAGTCCGAGCAATAGTATCCTGTTACGATTCGGAGCGATCGGGGCATTTGGGCCGGAAGCCCCGTCGATCACTCTGGCGTTGTTGTCAACCATCGCCTGCGACAGGGCGTTCTCCTCACGTTTGTTCAAAAGGAAAAGGTACAGGGATTCCTTGATCTTCTGCTGACGTTCGATGGAGAGCATCTGACGCTCCTTGGTCGGGATTGAGGACACTCTGGATTGAGCCTGAGACTCACGGGATCGAGCGTCGTTGCGCCGCACGTTGATGCTGACAATCATGTTGTCCACCGCCCTGATGATGGACTGCTTCATGGCCCTCAACGAGGTGTTGAGTTCCTCCACCACTGGGTTCTTCTCGCTGCTGTCCTCGATGAGTTTGTCACGCCGGAGCTTGACGGTGTTGTACTGGGCGATCTGGTTCTCGATGTTCATGTCACTGATGCCGGTGTTGGCTGGAATCAGGTCGATCTCCCTTGTCGGGTCCGTGAGGTAGTCCTTGATGTAGTCCGCTAGGCGAAGCTGTGTCTCCAGCTCCATCACGTCCGTGTTGTACTTCTGAGACTCGCCGACATACATCCCGGCGGTCGTGCCGATGTCCACGATCCGGTTCTCACGCTTGAAAGACTCCAGGTTTGACTCCACTCCTCCCAACTCACCCTCGATGATGATGAGACGCTCGTTGATGAACTCGGCGGTGTTGATAGCGACCTGATTCTTATCATTGATGGCCTCTTCATTGTAGACAGAAATCAGCATATTCAGAACATCTTCCGCTCTGGCCGCGGAACGGTCCTTTAAGGAGAGGGTGAGGATTGACGCCTCATCCTCTTCTTGCCTTATGCCGAGGCTGGAGGTGAAGCGGCCCACCACAGACGACATGGGATTCTTGGTAATCTGAATATGCTCGCCCTTCCATGCGTCCACATAATAGTTGGTCGGAGCTATGATGAGTCTAGCGCCTTCGATGCTGACAGTGTCCTTCATCGCAACGATCCACTTCTTACCGCTCTCATCGCCTCCGAAGTCCGAGACCACGACCTTGCCGCTGTCCTGCGGAGTCACAACCAAGGTGAGGCTCATCTCCGGAGTAGTGTCGAGAAACTTGACTGAAACCGGGGATTTCTTGTAAAGTTCTGTCATCTGGAGGCCGTCCTTGACTTTGTAGTCAATGTCGGCAGCTACACGGCTCACAACCTCGCGCATCAGTTTCTTGGAACGGAACTGAAGGATCTCGTTCGCCACATTGACCTTGTTGATGTAATTGTCGTAACGGTCAAGGCCGGCGGACGAGATCTTGTTGGACGGATCCTTGATAATGACCGTGGCCGAGCGGAAATATGTCTTCGGGGTTCTGGCGTACTGGAACCAGGCCAGACCTCCGAACACGAGGACGGAGACGAGGAACCATTTCCATTTGGAAAGGAGGTACAGAAGGATGTCGATGATGTTTACATCCTGATCGTTTCTGCCATTTGTATTGTTGGGTTGCATATCGCTTGATTGATTACAGTATCGTTATTTACCGATGTTGAGGATTGCCGATGTAGCCCAAATCATTGAACAGATTGAGGTTATCGATGATATAACTAGTGTGCCGATCTGAATCGCATGATCTTCTTTATCTTTCTTGCCGTACTTAGGCTGAACATAGATGATGTCGTTCTGCTGAAGGAAGAAGCACGGGGACTGAAAGATATCACTGTCGCGGATGTCGTGAAAGTAGATCCGCTTGTCTCCGTTCTCCTCACGGATGACGGCCACACGGTCCAGCCTTGCCCGGTTTGTGAGGTCGCCGGCGTTGGCGAGGGCCTCAAGCAAGGTGACGCGGCCGCTTTCCACTGTGAACGTGCCGTTATGAGCCACCGCGCCCCAGACCGTATACTTGAAATTCAAGAACTCCATGCTCACGATCGGAGCTTTGATGTAATCCCCGTCGATGATTTGATTCTTGATCCTTTCAGAAGCCTGACGGAGAGTAAGCCCCTCAAGATGAAGAGTTCCGAGGATCGGAAACTCGATGTTGCCCTTCGCGTCTACTTTGTAGCCTTTTTCGTCAGCCACCGAAGATGAGGACGCAGATCCGTCCGAAGAGACCCGGAACGAGCCGCTCTGGATGTTGAACGGAATGGCGAGTTCCGGCTGCTTGCAGCTCACCGTGATGCTCAGACGGTCATTCGCCTGGATCACGGCTTCGTGGGATGAGTCAAAAGGATAGCCTTGACCTGGTGCCATGTCATTAAGATAGACGTACCTCTTCGCCGAGCCACATGACACGGCGATGAACGAGAGCAGAATCAGAAGCAATTTTTTGTTTTTCATTTTATAAGTGATTTTAAATTATTATAGCATATAATGGCGGATTCATCGTCCGGCAGGCATTCAAGTTCCCCGATTGGAACAAGGACGGCAAGTCTTGATATGGTGTCGCAAAGGCGGGACTGCAAGGCAGCGTCGCCATGCACGACCGAGCAACTCGGAAGAAGCGATGTAAAAGCTTCCACATCATTCTTTTCCGTGAATATGTCAGCGTTCCCCTGGACAAGGCGCACGATGCCTCCGACGGGAGCGGATTCGTTGCGATAGCATGGGGTCTTGCCGCTCCACGGAGTTCCGAAAGCGATTGGTTGACCGTCTATTATACGAACTGCCGGATTGTCGTCATTCAGAAGGCGGGATCCTGGAATATTCCTGAGCCACATTACCGAATGAGTGCTTTTGCCGGTGCCGCTCTTGCCAAGAAAGAGGTAAGATTTCCCGTCCGCGATGACCGAGGACGCGTGCATTGATATACCGTCCCGCCGAATGATCGCCTGCGCGAACGCAATGCGGAGCATCGAGGTCAGAGTCGAACTGTGATCCGGTGAATCTGGCGCCATGCAGGTGGTGATGTCGGAGAAGTCTGAATCAGACATGAATATGCCGCCGTCACCGTCAGAACAAGCAAGTTCAAGGCAGTAACGACCGGCTGGTGTCCGGCTCAGGCGCGTGTGTCCCATGTCGTTGAAGTCCTCTTCTACCAACTTCGTTTCCGCAGGGATAACGATGTCTTCGGGTTGGACAACAAGACGGAACAACATTCCAGCAGCTGACGTTCGGCAAAACTCACCAACCGCTGAAGCGGCATCAGCCACCCGGAACGCTGCGAACGAGGGCAACAACCCCTCGATGTCATAGGACTCGGGCGCAATCACAGTGAACGTCAGTCCCGCCACCTTGTATGAATATGTTTGCAGATCCTTCACCCTCTACTTTTTGAATTGTCCCATAGCCAACCTCGCAACGGTCCAGAACGCCTCGTTAGGCGCGAATCTTATGGAAAATCCCGCACGCTTGAAGAACATCAAAGCTGTGTTCAGTTTCCGTTTTGAACGATTCCGATCGCGGATCCCGTTACGATACCGCCCGAAATTTCCGCCCTCCTCCACTATCCGAATAAGTGGTACAGGCGAGACAATCTTTTCAGGATAAGGAAGTTCCTCTTCCGGAAGTCCTATGATGTCCACGAGGAACGAATGCAGCAGGCGACTCCACTTCAGAAGCCACGCTTCTCGGTAGAGCGAGTATATTCGTTCACCCCTTTCCTTTTTGCCATCTTCCGCGCTCATCCGGTGGTAGGCCATCGCAAGGTCGCAGATCTGCCGCAACCCGATCCCTTTGCCAAGCGTGTGCTTAAGGATATGCGAGTTCAGAAGAACCGCATTGAGTTCAGATGACGGGACGAGGAGGCCATCCACCAAATTTGACGGAATCACACCATGATCTTCACCAAACGTCCGGAGCCTTTTTCTCAAGCACGGCCCACTGAGGTCCACGATTGTGGGATGGTGTTCGATCTCTATCCCATGCCATTCGTAACTCTGGCTCCTGTCCGGCATCAGTTCCACTTTCGTCCCGTGTCCTTTGACCAGTTCTATGGCTTTGTCGTTTTCTGCCATTCCGGTGGTTTCGACAAGCCCAGAGAAGTATAGATCAATGTCTCCGCACTCCCGATGCCATGGCACAGGATAAAGCGTCGCAAGGCTCTGCCCTTTCTGCAACACAGGCCTCAACCCATTGTTCACAAACAATCTGACCAGATCTCTCAGCGCGATATTCATCCTCTTGTTGTCCCTCTCGATCCTGTCAACAGTCGCCACCCATTTCGCGAGGGTCATAGCCGGAGGCTGCGACTCATCCGGAAGCCGGCATATCCCATCAAACAGAATTCCGGTGACAGTCTGCCTTTTCGACATACTGTAAACTTCTTCCCACTGATCATCAGTTAGTTGCAAGAATCCTTCCTCTATCGGATCATGTCCCCACAGCCCTGACCTCAACAGTCCTATGAAAGCATTCCGTACTCTTTCCATACGCTCAAAAGGATCTGGACATCGGCTCTGGCCATCGAAAATCCGACTTCATATTCACCGCAAAGCCATTCTGCCATCTCATTTTCCGTGAATTCCTGTCCCTGAAACCGCTCCCACAATCGAGCCGCCGTCTCATTCAGGCTGATCACATCAGTCATATTGACATTCCCGGCATCAGTCTTGACTATCATCCACTTGCTGCCTATCCTGCGCAGCCGCAACATGTCATTCAATTTCATATTCATTGGTTTCAAAATTTCTTTCCGCTGAGGATCGACCAGACCGTCTGGAAGATGATCTTCGTGTCCATCGCCATCGTGCGCGTCTCAAGATATTCAAGGTCATAGTCAAGCCTTTTGAGCATCTTCTCCAAAGTGTCAGTGTAGCCGTTGTGCAAAGTCGCGTAGGAGAACAGCCCCGGGCGGAGTTCGAACAACCTCTCGTAGTCTGGATTGACCTCCATGATCTTGTCAATGTAGTACCTCCTCTCCGGACGAGGACCCACGAAACTCATGTCCCCTCTGGCCACGTTCCATAGTTGTGGCAATTCATCAAGATGATGTTCCCGGATGAACTTCCCGACTCTTGTCAGACGGGCATCGTCTTGCCGGCAGAGCGCCGGCTTTCCATCTGATTCAGACAAGATGTTCATCGACCTGAACTTATACAACGTGAAAGGCTTGCCTCCACGGCCGATTCTTTCCTGCCTAAAGATGGCCGGCCCCTTGCTTTCGCTTTTGACCGCGATGTAGATCGCGAGATACAACGGCGAAAAGACCAGCATTCCGCCGCAGCTGGCGGCACAGTCAAAAATTCTCTTAAGGTTCTCGTTCATAGTGTTCATCACATCAAATCCTTGTAAAGATGAAGGCAAGCGGACAGCATTTTCTCTTTCGTGAAGAACTCCACGAATCTTCGCCGTGAGCCGTCGCTGTAACGCGACCATGTTCTTTCATCTTTGGTTATGTGCTTGATTGCGTCGGCGATCGCCTTGCTGTCGCGAGGGGCAACGTTGACTCCGGAGACACCGTCCTCATTCACCCATGACACTCCAGAAGCCGGAATCTTTGTCGCGATCAACGGCCGTCCTTCGGACATCGCCTCGATCTGGACTATTCCGAAAGCCTCTGTCTTCATCACACTGCTCATGCAGAACAAGTCGCATGCGCCGTAATAGGATGGAAGATCCTCCTGAGGTACTTTGCCAAGCAACTTCACACGGCTCCCCAATCCCGATTCATCTATCTGGTTCTGAAGTGTTTCCCTCAGCAGCCCGGATCCGCCTATGAGAATCATATAACTTTCATCAAGGTACCTGGCGGCATCTATGAGATAACGATAGCCTTTATATTCAACAAGACGGCCAAGCGAGAAGACAATCCTGCGCCCTGGATATTCATTTCTGATCTTTTGCGCCTTGACGCGGTCGCTCATGTTCTGATCGATCCCTATAGGAATGCATCGTGTCTTGCCCTGAACTTCCTTAAGGTAAGGAGATTCCGCAAGGTACACCGGAGATGTCCCGACAATGGTGTCCGCTCTTTTTATGAGCCAACCCTGAATCGGCAGGTAGAACTTCAGAAGCGACCGCTGAGACAGTATGTCGCTGTGCCAGTGCAGCACCACCTTTCCTTTGTAGCCGGAGAGCAGAAGCGAGAGCGCCGCCATCGGGTCAGGATGGTGGATGTGTATGATGTCGTAGGCCTTCGCCCTGCGCCGCAATTCCGTGATCATCGATGGCGCGATGGTAGTCCCCGACTTTTTTGTCCATGTTCCGCAACGGATGAGCCGTCCGTTATCATTCAGTTCAATGATTCCTCCCTTGCTTCCATCGCTCGTCGCGCACATCATGTCGCATTCAACGCCATTCTCAGAGAGGCCCTTCGTTATGTCGTACATCACTTTCTCGACTCCGCCCAAGACAGGGTGGAATTTTCCCAACTGGAGTATTTTCATTGGTGATTGTTGTGGTTATGTCGTTTTAAATCAAGATCTAATGTCAGTGTCCCAAGTACTCGTCATAGAGTCTGAGGTAATCCGCATAACGGTCCTCCTTGCGAAAGTTGGCAAGAGCATATTCCCGGCAAGGCATTCTGTAGCAAGACTTGCCGAGGACTTCTATAGCAGATGTCGCCTGTCTAAGCGATGCAATGTCTCCCTTCGGAACGATCAAGCCGGTCTCAGGCGTTATGGACTCAACACTTCCGCCTGTGTCATAGGTGACCACTGGAGTCCCGCAGGAAATCGCTTCCAGATTGACTGTAGGATAGTTGTCCTGCCACGTTGGGTTCACAAACACCTCCGCCGCTGAATATAATTCTGCCAGCTGCCACACATTCTCTGTCCTTGCGATCGGAATGATTCCTTCAGGCAGTGATTTGGCTTGTTCCGGCTTGACTCCGACCATCACGATCACCTCATCATCATTAAGTAGCTTGGAAAGCGAGATGAAATCATCCCATCCTTTTTCACGGCACCAGACACTCGCAAGCCCAAGGATTATCTTCTTGTCACCGATGCCATATCTCATTCTGACCGACCGACCGGAATCAGAAGGTTTGAATATGTTTGTGTCAATTCCGTTGTGGATCACTCTGAAGCGATAGTCTTTGAGGAACGACTCTCGCATCTCGTCCATCATCCATTCAGACACCGGCACGAATGTCATCAAGTCTTTCGGCATTGAGCGGAAAGCCTCGGCCTTGTCCTTGAAGTTCCGTGTCGAACGGTCGAAAAGAAGACTGGATGGGAACAGGCGCTTCTGCGGGCAGTGATGGCAGCCGGTCTTCCAGCGCTCGCATCCTGCCTTCATGTAATGATAACAATGACCGGTGAAAAGCCAGCAGTCGTGAACAGTCCAGATGACTGGCTTGCCTGACTTGCTCAAATAGTCAAAAAGGAACTGATAATTCAGAAAATAACCGTGGATGTTGTGAATGTGGATTATATCTGGATCTATTTCAATGATCTTCTTGATGAAGTCTCTTGTCGCTCTTCTTGATCCCAATCCATGCCTGTCAAACAACCTGGTTTCCAAGCCATGCATCGCGACGCTGAGACGATCGCCCACAGGGACAGTTTTCGAGGAGCATTCCCTAAATCCATCTCGTCCCTTGCTGTAAGCCACATAGCTTTCCCACCCCGACGCCATCGCCAGGTCTCCGATCTCCTGCATGATCCTCCCGGTCGAAGTGTTCGTTCTCAGCACCGGATTGATTTGCAACAACTTCGGCATGGCAGTCTATTCTTTGACCAATTTTTCAAACAGTCGTACCCAACTGCCCATAATCTTTTCCTCGGAATATTTCTCCTTGATTTTCAAGGCCTCGGCTCCCATCCTACGGCGAAGTTCCTCATCCGCCATCAGTTTCCGTATCGCTTCGGCAAGAGCCTTGACATCGCCGTCTGGAACCAAAAGACCGTTTCCGCCGTCATCGATGATGTCCTTAGGGCCGCATTTGAAATCGAATGTCACCACAGGCACCCCCGACGACATCGCCTCGATCATCACCATAGGAAGGCCTTCAAAATGAGAACTCATCACCAGAAGGGAGCTGCCGGCATATTCTTTCCAAATGTCGCCAGTCGGATTGTTGACGCGCGCACTGTCCGAGAGTCTCCTGTCATCAATCATCCCTTCAAGCATTTTCTTCCATTCGCCTTTACCGAATATGTCCAGCCTCCAGTCGGCATATTCATTATCCTTCTTTATGATACTCCATGCGTCGATAAGTCGGTCGAAGCCTTTCTGGTAGTCAAGTCTGCCGACAGCGATGACCCTGTGAGCCATGCAATCGGAGTGTGAAGCTCCCGTTGTGACAGCCGCGTTGGGAATCACCTCGATGCCGGGAAGCCTCCCCCAATAGCCCCTGTCCTCCTCTGTAAGCACCACAAACGAATCAAATTTCCGCACGATCCTTTCGTCCAGCCTTGTACGCAACTTGTCCGCCAGTCCAAGCAGTCCATGACGACTGTACTGTAGCCTGAAATATTTGTTGAAATGAAGTTCCAATACTTTCTTGCTGCCATCCTTGATCGCAGGAATGAACGAAGACTCAGAAGGATAGAGGGAATCCACAATTTCAGGACGCTCTTTGAGGAGCAATTCCGTCAGGGCCTTCCTGTGCTTTCTTCTACGCAAAAGATACCCGATAGTCTTGATTATCGGATTCTTTCCGTTGTCATTAGTGTAGTTGATCCCAAGATCTACAATCCTGACACCTTCCGGAAACGGATAAAACGCAGGCAGTCCTTTCTGATCGGTTGTCACCACAACGACATCCCACCCCATCACCTCTTTAAAATACCTGACCTTGTTCAAAAGCACACGTTCCATCCCTCCAGGATTGTACAGGGAACACATGCAGTAGATTATTTTCATTGGCCCAAGGGTTCAAAAGCATCGTCCCACTCATCCTTCCGCAAGCATAGGAACAGGGCGAACACCAGGAATATGTCGGTGGACACCTTGCACCAGATTATGAAATTCAGCATCAGCAGCGCAAAGAACAACATTTTGTGGGACTGGTATCGCTTCATGCATGTTGTCCCTACCTTGATGAAGTAGGCACTGAAAGCCGCCAAGCCGAATATCCCGAAGTAAAAAATAAATCTAAGATAGCCTATGTCAGTATTTTGGTAATAGCCTGACCATCTGACTCCTGTATAATATTTCTCATAAAAATACGGGTTTTCGAAATAGCCGTTCCCGATGAGCCAGGTCTTTGGATTGTCAGGGAACACTACCATATTCTTTAGGATATCATTGGAATGAACTTGCCATCTGCCGGTTTCCGCAAGACTGAAAAACCCCTCAAATCCGAATCGGATGTTTGAGCGCACTGTTGGATTTGTGCTATACAGAGCAGAGACTATCGTGACAGTTATGATCAAAACAAATAGTACCCTTTTCCAAAGATAACCGTAATCGACATCTTTTCGTTCACGGTCAGCAATTGGGACAAAGACCAGATAGGCTAATGAGATAACAATACCTATTGTTGTTGTCCTGGCAATCATATTCCCGACAATGGAAATAAACATGAATGCCGTCAAATATACGATGGTCTTTCCTCGCGTCTCCTTGTGTCTGACAATCTTACACAGTCTGTCTGCGATCATGATCAAGATCGCGCAGAATCGCGTCCCGGCCACATCCAGACTGCATCCGATGCCGTACAGCCTGTTATCGTTCTTCCCCATGAAACCGTGACCGCCGACCAGTGCATCCACATAGGCCTTTACCATCGGTATTCTATCCACACAAACTGCGATCAGACATTGGACAAAACATAATGCGATAAGAATATCACAGAGTGTTCCTACCGTGGCACGGCCATGAATGCCACGAATACAACTGATAACGACATTCGCCGCACTAAGCCAAACCAGCATAGACATTATGTATGTAGCATATGTATAGTCTGAAGTACTATTATAGCACACCGAGATCAGCCCGATAAGAGAAACAACGACAGCTGACTCCATAATTAAAACCAGATTTTTATCAATATCTGGCTTGTTACCTTTTGCCATTTGCACTCCCAACACGACAAGGCCTATTCCAGCCATTATCATTTTGGTGTTGGCTCCAGGCATGAATGATGGCTCAAAAGGGAAATAATATAAACTCGTAATGATAACAAGTACTATGGACGAAATGACATTCCTCATCACCTGATCCGTTTATTTATAAATTATTCCATAGACAGTCTTATGTATGAATGTATAATATGCCCACAATGCCCAATGCCAATGCCTCCGCGCACATTTTTCTAAAATATTCCTCCGGAATCCTACATCTCGTTTCGTGTCCAAATATATGTTTGCTTCCGGATACAGGCTTTCCCATAATTTGTATTTCTCACATTTATCCGTTATCAAGAACGGATATTTCACATCCAATTTAAACAAACAAAGCTCTATGGCCAGATCGCTCCCATAAGTTTTCTGTATAAACTTTTCAACTCTTGCTACATTATATTTAAGTTCTTCAATGTGTTTTGAAGAGTATGTATTGCTAAACGCATTTGAGTTCTGTTTCACATAGTGATAGTATGCTTGCGGGAGATATTGTACTCTTTGGGCAAAAGCGAACAGCATCATCATTGTCATATCTTCACCCATACCGTAGCCGGCCGGAAAACATATTTGATTATCCTCGTACAATGACCGGCGTACCAATTTGTTCCAGACATTATACTTCATTCTGCCAGTCAACATGGCCTTTAACGCCTCCTTCGGATCAGCGTAGGCAGGTTGCTTCATATACCGCTCGTTCTTTTCAAAAGAAAGATACCAATCGCACCAGACTATGTCCGCACCGTTCTCCTCAGCTGCCTCATACATCTCCTCCAGCATGGTGGGTTCCACAAAATCATCACTGTCACAATGGAATATGTAGTCTCCGGCAGCTGTTCTCATTCCCGTATTTCTGGCGGAGGGCAAACCTTTGTTGACATCATGGCTAATGGCCTTGACGTTTCTTTCCGGATAGCAAGCCACAACTTCTTTCAGAATGTCCATGCTGTTGTCTGGTGTACAATCATTGACAAAGATGAATTCCACGTCATCGAGAGTCTGCCTCATGAGACTGTCGGCACATCTTCTGATGAATCCGGCAACGTTATATATTGGCACAATGACGGATACTTTTACCATATCAGTTCAGTATTATATTTTTGGTCTTCACTAAAAAAGCGATGAACCTACGCCCAAAAACACGACTCAACCAGTTTTTTAAACGAGCGGACCTTGGCACCCACGATTCCGCGTAATGATGGATTGTCCTCGTGTTTGCGGTCATGCTTAAGTTTCTGGTATCGTAGTCAATAGGACAAAAAAAATCTTTAGGATAAATTCTAAAGCCACAGCATTCTTGTATTTCATCAGTGTTTCTCAGTCCTCTCAAAATCAGATATTCAGTCGTTGTCTCAACAACATTCTTCATGCATAGGTTTCCATCCTTGCTAATAAAGTGGAATGTTTTGTATAGTTCTAACAAGTCCTTTATCATAGCATTTCCGGCTTCCGCTCCAAATCCAAGACCGGGTGCTACCGAAATCTTATGGTCGTCTTGACTCTCCACTCCAAAAAAATCTCCTTGACAGACAATGTCATCCAATTTGCTGACGACTTCCACGTCGGTATCGAAATAAATCCCCCCGTATGTGTATATTATCCAAAAGCGAGCATAGTCGCTTACGAAAGCATACTTTTTTCTGGCATAAGCCTCCTCTGTATAAGGGATGATATTGACATTAAAGTTTGATTCGTCCCAACGTTTTATCTCGTATTCCGGAAGAAATGTCTCCCAAGATTCAATGTATTTCCGTGCGCTTTGCGGAAGTTCTTTTCCTCCGAACCAACAGTAATGTATAACTTTAGGAATCATATTCTTGGCAAAGCCTTATATTCATCACTATTAATAAAATGAACTCCATCCAAAATTGCCTTTACCTTAACTTGCAGAATATCCATCCGTAACTTAAGCATAGAAATCATCAATGCGAAAGTAAACGCATAAATAACTGAAACATAATCGCATATTTTTGAAAATAAATCATTTTCCGTTCTTAGGATAAACCGATGCCAAAAGATAGTTTTAAACCGGAAATCAGAGTAAATCAAGCGTTTTTCCTTTTCTGGATTCGTGTTTCCTCCAGCATCAAGATGTTCAAACGAATGTTTGTACAAAGTCCCAACTTTAAGGCCACGTAAATGCATTTTATAGTACATTGTCTGATCCTCTCCAAGAGGGTACGGAATTTCATCCAGCCAAAGCTCGTCCTTGAAATTAATCTTAAGGAAATCTCTTTTCCTGCACAGAAACGCCGCCCCAGCATTTGTCTCCGAACGATAAACATCTTGACCTATATGTTTTTTGTAGGAGTACCCAGCTGATCTCATCACCTTGTATCCCCACCTGTCATTGTTGAACCGTGGCCTCATTCTGCCCGCTACATACATCATCATCTCATTCAAGAACGGCCTTGCGTCATTTGGGAATATGTCAGGAGAGATTACATCAAGATCATTTTCAATCAACCCGATGTACATCTTTTCCACAGCATCATTTCCAAACTTAAGGTCATCGTCAAGAAACAAGACAAACTCGCTTTTGACTTCCTCATAATCAAGAGCGCGCTGAGCGACCATTCCTTTCTTTACGTAGATGTATTCCTCCACACCCACAGTTTCTTTAGGAACAGGATACCCTTCCGCTATGTAAACAATGATTTTAGAAGGCTTTATGGTCTGACGAATCAATGAATCTAGCAAACGCTGATACTTTTCTCCGGCCATGCCCAATGTCCTTATCACTACCGAATACTCCATAACTTGGTATATTTTACTAAACAGCGAAGCGCATCATAGGTCTTATAGCATTTCCTTTTTAACAGGCAGACATAAATTCTCTCTTTGACAGAAGTCGTATTTATGTATTTACAATATGAATCGATATCTAAATTTTCAAGCACCTTTAGCCTGTCCATATAACCAATCTTTCTGTCATCATATAAAGCATTTAATACTCTACGGCAATATGATGCATAAGTCCACATTATATTTGATGCAGCACGATCTTTTAATGATAGTTCAGAAATGACTTTATTTATCAACGATGTTATTTTGTCGTATGTATACAATTCCTTTTCTATAGAATATTTTCTTTTTGTCAAGGAGTCATTAATATTATAAAAATAGAAGTAATCAGTATCTGATGATAATTGAATGATATTTGACCCTAAAATATAAGAATATAAGAAAACCAAATCTTCCCCTATAAACAAGCGGTCATCAAATCTAAGATTAAGATTATTAATTATTTTCCGTCTGAACATTTTACCCCAAATCGCTGTATGCCATGAAAAATCATAATCCGTAAACAACATGTTAAAATTATCCCTACGCAGAGTTCCTTTGCCATACAACTCTTTATGCCGGATACCATTTTCATCACATCTAATAGAAAAAGAGACAGACATCTCGCTCCCATTTTGGAGCTGCTCCAACAAGTTGCTTACATAAAATTCGGTAACATAATCATCCGCGTCTATAAACGAGATATATTCCCCCACAGCTATTTCCAATCCTACATTTCTGGCGGAACTCACTCCACCATTGGCTTTATGGAACACTGTGAACCGCTTATCTTTTTCAGCATATTCATCAAGGATCTCGCCGGACCGATCTGTAGAGCCATCATCAACCAGCAAGCACTCCCAGTCATGAAATGTTTGTCCGAGGATACTATCAAGGCAACGATTAAGATACTTCTCGCAATTATATACAGGAACGATGATTGAAACTTTAGGATTATCACTCATAACATCAAAAAAATTATGTTTACCTGTTCAATAATATTCGAACATTATCTATGAGTACTACAATAGGTCGAAAGTGATGAACAAGAAGCCAAGCCATAATTTTCGTCTTCCTGTTTATGAATGGACATGACCATATCTCCGAACCCGACGCATGACACAATTCTACAAATCTTTCATGTTCAGAAGGTATCAGTACCAATCCTTGCACGGACTTCAACAATCTCCAATTCAACGTACGCCTCAAGTATTCATAGGCATCTTGCTCCTTGAAGAACTTAATTGTGTCTAAATATGCCCACTGCTCATCAAATTCAGTTTTCTTATTCAGATTATGCATCACAGACGTAGGTTGTTGTCTGTAATTATAAAAAGCATAGTGACAGTTAGAGACTTTTTTCGCAAACCAGCAGAGTCTCGTCATCAGGTGGAAGTCTTCGCAATAAGTGATCTCAGATGGGCTTTTAAGATTTTGCGATGTATAGATGGCACGTTTGGCAATTCCTGCCCATAAGGTAGTCCATACTGAAGATATATAGTTGTTTAAAGAAGATATCTTATCATCTGTCCAATCTATATTCTTATATGCAACAGTTTCGTTCCCATTCTCATAATTGAACTTAAAGTCTCCAATAACAACATCTGATTCAGTACGTTCAGCCGTTATTAGCAATTGTTCCACGCCATCAGGTTCGATCCAATCATCGCCATCAATATTCATTATCCATTTTCCTTTTGAGTTGTTTAACCCGACATTCCTGGCTGAAGTCACTCCACCATTGGCTTTATGGAACACCGTGAACCGCTTATCTTTTTCAACATATTCATCAAGGATCTCGCCGGACCGATCTGTAGAGCCATCATCAACCAGCAGACATTCCCAGTCAGTGTAGGTCTGGCAAAGGATGCTGTCTAAACATCTACGGAGGTATTTCTCAACGTTGTATACCGGCACTATCACCGATACCATAGGGGGATTATTGGTCATTATATGTTGTTTAGTATGTTCATTCAATACGGCTATTTTTTCGCATCGGCTTTGAGATTCGAGGAAAATGATTATATTTGCAACGTACTATAAGATGAGAGATTGTGGGGACGTTATTACCTTGAACTCTATGAAGAGCGGCTGTCCTCTACGGCTGCTCTTCTTGCTTTTTACAGCAGGATGTCTAGCACTTTCAACCCTCCACTATTACTCAACATATCATCTTATTGTACATGAACAAGGTAATTATAGTCAGGCTTGAGATTCGCTTAGACCGCGAAAGGAGCAAGCAAACCAGAGTGGCGCCTTATGTGAGGTTCCGCAACGGTAAAAAAGAACTTGTCAAAGGGTACGTCCGGAAGAATAGAGGACTTTAGTTCGTACCTGACATGATCAGCTCCGGCTGGTGTCCTATCGCATCCGTGCTGCCAATGGGAGGTGTCCTTCGTCAGACGGATGCCTCCTTGAGGTATAACCTAACATATTCAAGAATTCCAAACTGTCTTGGAGGAGGGGCTGAAGCATCGTCTCCACATCTTCAAAATTTATCGGGGAAAGTAACAGGTCTCTCTTGCCTTTATATTCATTAAAATCAAAAACGAGCCGGTCCATTAGTCCTGATGCGCCAAGCAACGAGGTGAATCTTTCGAGGCCGCGTGACTCGTTGGCGATGGCGATGAAAGGTTTGTGATTGATGATGGAGAAGACGCAGCCGTGAAAGGAGTCTGTCACAACGAAACCAGCGTTGGCGAACGACGAAAGCCATTCCTCCACCGATGGAAGCACGGACGCGTCATCCTGTACCGAGTCAGACAGGCATATCTTCTTGCACTTTAGGCGCAACACGCCCGCGGCATCTTGGATGACATCATCCTTATCGTCCGTACTGTCAAGAATATAACTCAGCAAGTCTCCTTTTTCCGTCTCTTCAACCGGAAACCTGTACTTCTCAGCCGCAAGGAGAAGCGTAGGATCAAGCGACAACTTCGCTTCAAGCCCGAAATCACGCGCCATGATCTCGACTCCAAAGCGCTCACGCACCGAGATTGCAGAAAACCTCCTCGCCAACCGAACGCAATCATTCAGACGCTCACGTGAGATCGGCTCGTCAGCCGTTCCGAACGATGCGGCGTAGGCGATTTTAAGCCTTTTATCATTTTCCGGCAGAAATCCCGTAAAGAAATCCTCTATACAAGGGCTGTAATTCTCCCGCCACACCTGATCGCTGCCAACCACAATACACTCAACGTCATTTATTTCGACATATTCCAACAATTCTTTTGAATCCAGCAGCGGCTCGGACAAATGAATATATTCACGAATGAACCGTTGAATTTCCGCATCCCTTTTCTTCTCTGTCTCTGATGGTTTGTGAATATTATAGTTCTCAGCCCAAGGACTCATAATAGCAATATTCCTTTGGCCCAGTATGAATTTCCGGATCGCACATTTAACTAGGCTACCGAGCCTCATGATCAGCAGTCGGCATCCTGGACCGGCGAATCTCCTGTTGAGGACTGTCACATCATGTCCCATCCCTTCCAGCAAGGTCTGGAGAGCGTAGCACTGAAGAATTCCACCGTAATTGTTGTGAAGCGGTTGTGTAAGGATTCCTATTTTCATGGATAGATGAGATGTCTGCCAAACAAAAAACCGATTTTTCGGATTATTCTATAAAGAGCCGAGCTGTCAAGACACAGTTTCAAGGCGAAATCAAGGCCGAAATGTCTTTGCGCGGCAAAGAACAAGCTTCGGTAAGGCGGCACACTGGCGGATGTGGTGACGCTGGGATTGTGCCTGATGGCATCGATCAGTGGCATTTCGGTCAGATTACAACCAAGAGTCCTAAGCAGATCATCAGTCTGTTTGTTGTTGACGATCACCAGGCTTAGACCTTTGTCGTCATCAAGTTCCGGTCTTATCTTGTCAATTCCCCAAAAGTCACCCAAGGTGATGTCACTCCCGGAGCGGCCTTCACGGAAGCGGCAATCGTAGCAGGAAGGACGAAGGTACAAGTCCCCAAGAAAACCTCTCATATAGCTGTCCTCGTTATGTTCTCGACTCACATTCAACATCTTGTAACTCAATGTTACGTTATAGTTTTTCCAACCGTTTTTCTTGTCCCGGAAGCTGATGCCGGAAATCGGCTTCCCGTTTGACTCGTCAGCGATGTATTCCTTGAATATTCCAGGACTTGGAACTCCATGGCATACACAATCAACAGCCAACAAGTTCCCGTAGCCCTTCCGCAAGAAACTTTTCAGCCCGGCGATCTGGCAAGGAGTGCCAGAGAACATGACCAACCTTCCGGCCTTCAAGAAACGCTCCGCGTCTATGTAGGATGATCCGATGCCGCTTTGAACATATTTCGCCCCCCTGAATTTCTCTATCCCATCAAGAGTTTCGGCATAGCTATGCACAACGTTCCATTTCTCATCGAATGCGGCACCGAACACCACGCCTCCTTGTCCGATTACATATTCAGCGATGAGTGAGAAGATTCCACCGCTGCTGCTCCGTTCGCGCACATATTCATCAGGATTTGCCGCAGCGTAGACCTCTGCCGGCGTTTGCGGCTCCGCGCTTCGTCGCATTGGGCAAACCTTGACACATTTCCCGCATTCAACACAGTCTTTATCAACAAAATCCGGATAGAGAAACCCTTCATGATCCTCTGCCAATTTCACACATTGTTCAGGGCATGCCTGAACACATGCCGAACAACCGCAACAATCTTTTTTACAGTTTACACTGATCATCGCTTGTTCCTATGGATAATTTCTGAAATCTTCCCGCCGATGACCTCACGTTCATGTGTCGTCAGCCCGACGGAATATGCCAGAGCCGCCACCAACGCCGCGCTAGAACAACAGACCAAAGCCGCACACAGCGCCGATCCAGGCAGAAGAATCTTGAACAAAAGCGACAGACCTGTCGCCGGAACCGCCACGATTGCGCATCTGGCTGTGACATTGACAGTGTAGTCATGAACCGTGATTTTTATCAATGGCCGGACAATAAACAAGCGCACTATGAATGCGATGAGACTGACGCTAAGATGCACAACAAACACAGAATAAGGATTCCCGCCAAGTTTCAAGACAACGTAGGAAACAGGCACCACGGCAAGTAATATTCCTCCGACAACAGACTGATAGACTTTGACTTTCCCTGTAGCCGCGGCCGAGATCATCAGCGGATTGGCGACCGAGTCCATGATCGCGACGCATAGCATCAGCCTCAAGAAGATCGCGGAATATTCTGGGACGGTCTTAAGCCAAAGGCCAAGGATCACGTCAGCCTCCAGAATCACCGGCAGCGACAGGCACAAAAGCAGAAAAAAAGTGAATTTCGAACTTCTGAATATGAGCCTGTGCATGTTTGTCAGATCATTCTGTGAATATGTCTTCGTGATCTGCGGATTGATGGCGGTCTGGAAGTTGCCGGAGAACTGCATTATCACTCCCTGAACCTGTACGGCTACCCCTCTGGCGGCGTTGACCACCGGGCCGAAGAACATATTCAAAAGGATGTTTATCCCTTGAGTGAAAAGAATATAGGCAACATTCCCCCACATATTCCATCCAGCGAATGCTCCCATCTCTTTCAGTAGGCCCACATCCCAAAGGCATCTTAGACGCGACTCGTCAAAGTGCTTCCAACAGTAGGCAACGTAAACAGATGTCATCAGGCACTGAACGGCGAGCACCAATGATGAATAAGCTATAAGTTTATCTATATTAACGATATACAACGTGTACGCCACTCCCAGTTTCAAGATCACGTCCAGAATTGATATGTAGGCGAACGTTCCCATCCTCTCGTGAGAGACTATCGCCGCATTGAACGGGTAGCTTAGGATTGAGACAACGGTTGAGATGATCGCGAATTGATAGCAGTACATCGCCGCCGTTTCCCGCCCGACCGGAATGACGATCTTGTTCTTGAGAAACCATAAACCGATTGTCTCTGCCAGAATCACAACGATCAATGCGATCATTATGTGAATATATAAGCTCGTCATGAAAGTCAGTCTAAGCCGTTCATTGTCTCCGCGTCCCAATTCAAACGTCAGGTAGCGCTGGGTCGATGTGGTCATCGCCGCATTCAGAAATCCGAACATCGCCACGACACCTCCGGCGACATTACTGATGCCGTAATCCACAATCCCTAGGCTCGCGAGAATCACCCGGCTTGTGAACAGCCCCACACCCATCGAAAACAGCATCCTGACATAAAGCAGAACAGTGTTCTTAGCGATTCTTTTGCTATCAATAACGTTTACGAAGCCTGCCGACATATAACCAATTAATTATACAATAGTTGACTACATTTAGAGCGTCTCGGGGCAATTTTGACGTTTTGTTAAAGTGCTACTTTAGCAAAAATTTTCCCTTGGGTGGGATAATTATGAGCAAGTGACGAAAAATTTACAGAAATAAAACAGATTCAACAATATGAGAAAAATTCTAATCACAACAACCATGATGGTGTTGGCGACTATGACAGCGCTGGCACAACAACCGACAGTGAAGACCGACACAACGGTCACTGTGGAGTACGACTCAAACAAATACAAAGTCGAGACCGCTCCGTTCAAGGCAAATTGGTTCATCGGAGTTGACGGTGGAACCCAGATCTACTTTGGAGAGCATGACACCCAATGCAAATTCGGAGACAGGCTCGCGCCGGCTCTCAACATATATGTCGGAAAATGGTTTACACCGGCCGTGGGGGCGAGACTCGGCTACAGCGGCATTGGACAGAAAGGCGCGACTCAGGACGGTGTCCACGGTCTTGAGGCCGATGTTCCTGGAAAAGGAGGCCATGGATATTGGCTAAAAAAGCAGGAATTCAATTTCTGGAATATTCATGCGGACGTGATGTTCAACCTCGCGAATATATTCTGTGGCTACAAGCCGGAGGGACACTTATGGAATCCTACGCCGTTCATAGGACTGGGACTCGCGCATATATATTCAGAAGAGCCGAAGAACAGCAACTTCAGCGCAAATGTCGGATTCAACAATGCCTTCAGGCTCTGCAAGGCTCTTGATCTGAATGTCAATTTCCATGGCATGTTGGTGAACGAAGAGTTCGACGGCGAAACCGGAAACCGTTGGGGCGAGGGCAACATATCAGCGACCATCGGCCTTACCTATAAATTCAAGCCACGCGGATGGGACAGAAGCAAGGTCGTCAGAATGATCGAGTCATCCGACATATCTTCATATCAGGTCGCGATCGCCGAACTCAAGGCCGAACGTGAACGTCTTGAGAAAGAGTTGGCCGCGCTCAAAGCCAAGCCAGAGGTCATCGAAACCACCAACACAATCGCATCTCCTTACTACGTCCGATTCGAACTCGGCAAGAGCGAACTATCCAGAGAGGCCAGGGTCAATCTCGGTCTCCTCGCCGAGATTCTTAAGACAACCGGAGCGCAGTTCACCGTCAGCGGCTACGCTGACGCGGCGACCGGCAACAAGAAGCTCAACGAGAAACTCAGCCAGAAGCGCGCCGAAGCCGTCTACGACTGCCTGACCAAGGAATTCGGTGTTCCGGCCTCCCAACTTGAGATCGACTACAAGGGAGGAGTCGACAACATGTTCTACGATGACCCTGCCCTCAGCCGCGCCGTGATCACAAGGGCAAAATAAAATAGGATGAAAAGCGATTTGAATATGAAAAAGAAAGCGATTTACACATCCCCTCTGACAACACTGACGGTCGTGGAGATGGAAGGACAGATCTGCGGAGCGTCCGCTGAGATAAGGAACCCGGACACAGATTACGGCAGAATCGAAGATCAAAAGATCAACATCGGATTTGACAGTGATTTTGGTGGAGGAGATGACTGGACGAAAGAGTAATGGCAAACAACCTAGAATCAAAGATGAAAATGAATAGAGGGTTAATCATATTTTTAGCAGGTGCGTCTCTTATGACCGCATCCTGCACGGAAAGTCAGGATAAAGTCTTTTCCACTCCAGGCATGGACGTAAGCTTCTCCGCTAACCTTGACGGGAACAAGACAAGAACTGTTTATGGAGAGGAAAAGAACAACGGGATCAAGGTGAACTGGGTGGAAGGCGACAAAATCAAAGTCTATGGAACCACCTGCTCAAACGGACGACAATTGGCCGAATACTCCGTAAATACCTCTGGAGCCACTGATCAGAACTATGCCACGTCGCTTGATAAGACTGGAGATGCAGGCGTTCAGTGGGGCAAGGAAGCCACCTCTGACTTCTATGCTGTCTATCCGTCATCGAACAATGGCAAGGATTTTACGATCGCATCCAACAACGATGGCAGCGTGACGATTTCAGCATCAATCCGTAGAGATCAGAGAAATATATTCTCACTTTCAAACAACACTTGGGTCAGCTCACCTTATGGAACTGACGAGAACGTACTGTCAATGCCTGATGCTGTGATGTATGCGGTAACCAAAGACGTACACAGCGGAGAAAAAGTTGATCTGAATTTCCAACCGTTCTCTACTGTTCTAAAATTCAAGATCGGGGGATATTCGACAAATCTGACAGATCCCACACTGCATATATCTGAAGTAACCATCACTGCCCCGGAAGGTGTTATGATTTCAGGAGATTTCCATCTGACAATCGCTTCTGATGGAACTAAAACTGTTTCGCCATCATCTAATGCCTCGAATCAGATAAATCTTTATCCGACACAGAAAGGTGGAGCATACGCTCCAATCAAAAAAGGGCAGGCTATGGAGTTCAGCGTGTTCGTTATTCCACAGGAAGGAATGAGCATTGACGAGAACTGGACCTTCAAGATTTACACAGACGGTGGGAATTTTACGAAAAAGTTGAAACCGACAAACGCCGAAAGCGCAAGTCTGATTGCCGGACAAATCCATAAACTGGACATAAAAGGAACGACTATCAAAGAAGATCCTCAGTTTGACCCGAGCAAATGGATAAGTCAGATTCCAAGAAATGTCTATCTGTCTGAATTGTCTTTGCCTGGTGCTTGGTATTGCTATGACAAAAGGTATCAGGATGCAACCTACACATCAAACAGCTACGAAACGGCAGATATTGCTACTCAATACACAAATGGTGTTAGGGGCTTCCACATAGACTGCAGACTCGCTTATGAGAATGTATGGGGGGTAACTTGGAGTAATCCTAGCGGAAATTTAAAACTTGTTTGCGCAGGAACAGAGAACTGGACATCAAAAGTAGGACGAACCAATACGTTGACAGGTGATTTCGTATTAGACAGATTACAGGATATAGCAAAACAGATTAGAGATGATGAGTATGTTGTTACAGTTCTTACCATAGCTGAAAAACCGAAAATAACCGAAACTGGAATAATCACAACAACTTACGGTTCCGTGGAGCCAGAAAAAGTTCTGCAAAGCATTGCAGATATGCTATCTAATAGTGACAATATTAAGAATCTAAAATTGTATACTGGAGAAATAAAACCGGAGACCACAGTCAACGAAGTACTAGGTCATATGATTGTTAAGGTTAATGCAAACACGGATGCAGAAAAATTTCTGAATTATACTTATAGTAGCATTCCAAATGCACTGCTATCAAAAGGATCAATGGCTCCAAGTGATGACGGAGATATTAAAGTAGGATACTTTGATCAGATGCTGGACGAGCCAATGTATATGTGGAATGATAAAGCAGGTACTGGCGTAACATTCTATTACCATCAAGCACAAGAAACAGAGACATCAACTAGTGGTGTTCCGACTTACGAGAAACGTGAATTGGCAATAAACGATATTGTAAAAAAGTCACAGGTAATTTACAATTCAGAGTTGATGAATGGTTGGTATCAGATTGGCATTGGTGGTTATACTAAGACAAGCGGTAATGATGATAGACAAGCTGTTGCGAAAAAATTGAATCCTATCCTTTACAAACTTGTTGAGGATAAACTAAATAGTACGGCAGGAACAGATTTAAGACCATCGCCTGTAGGTATTGTTTTGATGAATTACTGCACAAGTACATCTGATGACTATGGTAATGGAGCAGCTCTTGTGGATGCAATACTCCAGATGAACGGCAAGTTCTATCTGAACCGTGATCCAAATGGAAAAGAGTGGACAACAGAAGGTTCTGACATTCCTGTTCAGTCGGCGAAGAAGGGCTACAGCTCCGGGTTCAATGTTGACACGGAAAACTGGAAGGCTTTCTAGCAAATCGCAGTACCTCTAATCAGATTGAAATAGCCTATGATCAAACGGAGAACGTCTTTCCCCAGACGTTTTCCGTTGGTCATTAAGAAGTGAGGCAGATCATGGAAAGTGCTGGATAGCTTCGTGAATGGCTACAATATAATAAAAGTTAAAATATTCAGATAACATTATGAAGAAGAACCACTTCGCGTCAGCCGTCGCTGTTTGTGCCGGGCTGATATTCAGTGCCTGCGAAAGCGAACTGAATGAATGTAAGACGAACAACAATGACATCATCGCAGGAGTCGAGAAGCCGGTGGCGACAAGAACTTGCATCGATGGAGATCCGGCAAACGCTGGCGGGTCTGTGGGTCTGCTGTGGACATCAGGCGATGAACTCGGAGTCTTCGCCTCAAAGGATGGCAATCAAGTCAAGTACACAAAGAAGACCGATGACACTGAGGCCGAGGCCGTTTTCACGACAACGGCGAGCGACTTCACTCCCCTGTACGCCTACTATCCGTACAACTCGGCGAATGAAGGCAAACCTGTCACATCTCTTTATGGAACATTACCTTCAACTCAAGAGATGACCAGCGGCAATATCTCCGGAGACTACAAATATGGCCGTGCGCAGGAAGGATCCGCTGAGTCCGGCTATAAGTTCGTCTTCCAGCATTTCTTCTCCATTGTCAACGTCTCAATCGACGCTACCGGCACAGCACTGGCTGATGATGTACTTAAGACTGTGGCTCTCAACGTGAAACGTAATGAGTCAGATGTAAAGATCTGTGGTAATTTTATATTCAACGTCTTGAATGGCACTTGGTCGCTTAATGGCATCGGTTCCACGACCTTGACGATGGATTGGGGTGACGGCGTCTCTCTCTCTTCGAAGATCGATCGCTACATCAGCGTTTTCCCGGAAATCAAGTCTGGGGACATCCTTAATTTCACGTTCACAACGGATAAGCACACAGCAACACTCAACGTAAGGTGCAAGGTTGACTTCAAAAAAGAGCAGATGTACTCCTTCCCGCTCACTCTCAGTAATTTTTCCGATCAACTCATCATTGATGGCGGTAAGACAGATCCGGAGCCGGAGGTCATTACCGGGACATTCACATGTGCGACTTATAATGTGGATGGTATACCGCTAAAAGGAATAAGCGCAAGTAAAACCAAGGATATGGCATATAAAATCGCCGCTGATGATTGGGACTTTTTGGGAGTTTCTGAAGATTTCAACAATCATTCTGTCCTTACAGGCAACCTGGCAGATTTCACCTTTGGAACTTATGGAGGAAATGCAACAGACAGCAACACTGACGGTATTAATTTAGCTTGGCGTAGTGCTAAAAGTATTAATGCAGAAAACGAGACACGAGTAAAATATGACAAAGCATATGGTGGAATAACCGGAGGCTCCAACACACTTATCGCCAAGGGATTTCGTTACTATCTTATAACTTTGGCAGATGGTACTCAGATCGATGTGTACATCACTCACATGAATACATACGATGCCAAAAATGAATCATCATATCTTGCAGCGCAACACTCTCAATTAACACAAGTTGTTGATTACATAAAAGCAAGATATGCACAGGCACTCAAGGAGGGTACACCGGTAAGGCCGATCATATTCATGGGTGACACTAACATGCGCTACACCAGACACAAGATAAAGGAACTACTGATAGACGGGATCAACAATGTTGAAGGTCTTGAGATCCACGACCCGTGGATCGACTATCCAAGGGAAGGAGTTTACCCTACCTACGGAGGTAAGTCAATAATGGCATATCCTACCACAGACAGTAACGATGACTGCGGTCCAGACGGCAACGGTTACGGCTATTACCTCGGTGAGGTTGTGGACAAGGTGTTCTACATCAACATCAAAGGTGCCGCCACCCAGATCAAGGCCAATGATTATCTCTGCGACAAAGAGGGTTATGACGGACTCGCTGATCACTACCCTGTGGTTATAGAGTTCTCCTACACTACGAAAAAATAGAGTTTCAATAATACGATCTCAAGCCAGGCAAAAGCAATCCTACGGTCACCTCCTACAGCAGCGGAGGTACGTGCCTGGGCTTGATTCTAACCCGAAACTTAACCTATTTTTATCTGTTTACAGTTGAACTTTAATTAAGCCATTGATGCGGATCAGCAACAGCATAGAATGGCTATGGAATGCAGCAAAAGGCTACCGCGCGCGTATTCTATGCGTGGGGGCCATCGGCATATTCAGAGTGGTCACCTCTTTGATCTTCATCTGGGTATGTAAGGAACTCATCGACAATGTAACGGGGAAGCAGGATGGCCTCGGCGGACAGATCACCGCGATGATCGCATGCATGGTCGCAAGATTATTGTTGTCTTGGGAAAGTGCCAGGTTAAGCCGCAAAATCGAGATGAGCCTCACTAACAGACTACGTCTCAACATTTTCAATCATCTCATGGAAAGCCGGTGGAACGGCAAGGAAGCGCATCACTCCGGTGACATCCTGAACAGGATCATCGATGATGTACCCAAAATCTCGGACATACTGTGCAACGGAGTCCCGACAGTCATGGTGACCGCCAGCCAACTGACCGGAGCGTTGTTCCTTCTTTCACGGATGGATGTTCATCTTGCGCTGGCTCTGATGGTCATAATGCCTACGGCACTGCTGCTCAGCAAGAGTTACTTCCGTAAGATGAGACAACTCACACACGACATCCGCTCAACGGAAAGTTCCGTCCAGGAACATATTCAGGAAAGCGTGCAGAACCGGCTGCTGCTAAGATCTTTGGAATACACACCTCACTCTATCTCAAAGCTCGCCTCGCTTCAGACAGGCCTTATGCGGAAAGTGATGAGACACACCGATTTCTCACTTTTCTCACGGATGATGATCCAAGCCGGATTCACGGCCAGCTACGCCACGGCATTCCTTTGGGGCATCTTCGGAATCAAAAACGGGGTCGTTACATTCGGGACCATGACCGCGTTCCTGCAACTAGCCGCACAGATCCAGAACCCGATGCTCGGACTGAGCCGGCAGATCCCTGCCTTCATCCGATCCACAACCTCTGCCGAACGGCTTGCCGACCTGTCGGAAGAGCCGACCGAACAGACAAACGTGACTGTGCGTTTGGAGGGGAAGGCCGGAATACGCATCGAGCATTTGAGTTTTGCATATTCCGAGAATGAACCAAGTATATTCAGTGACCTCAACCATGACTTTTCCCCTGGCAGCATGACGGCAATAATCGGGAAGACAGGTACCGGCAAGACCACGCTGATGCGTCTGATTCTGGCGCTTGTCTACCCAACAAGCGGGAAAGTGCTGTTCTACAATGACAAAGGTAAGGAATATGCCGCCTCGCGGTCAACCCGCTGCAATCTATCCTACGTTCCACAGGGCAACACCTTGTTCAGCGGAACTGTCCGCGACAACCTGCTGATGGGAAATCCGGACGCGACTGAAGCGGAACTCATCACGGCCCTTCATGCGGCGGCCGCTGATTTCGTAAACGAACTGCCGGATGGGCTGGACACTAAATGTGGCGAGAAAGGATCGGGATTAAGCGAAGGACAGGCCCAAAGAATAGCCATAGCCAGAGGGCTTCTCCGCCCCGGAGGAATCATTCTTCTGGACGAGCCGTCCTCTTCATTGGACATCGAGACCGAGAAGGTTCTGCTGGAAAGGCTCAGGACACACGCGAAAGGCAAGACACTTCTTGTCATCACTCACAGGGAAGAGGTCACCGGCATCTGCACTTCCGTCATGAGGATCACAGCGCCGGACGACTCTCTCAACCGTGTTCATGTACTGGACGATTGAAGAGCTTCCACAGACCGAGAAGAAGCCGACGGAGAGACACAGTGTTCATCCATAGCCAAACCTTCCGGCGATAAGAGGGCGAATCTACATCAACAGGAGTGACACCTCCTTTCAGCACGGTGGTCACGCGGCCATATATCTGATCGCATGGACACTGATTCTTTGCCTTGAGGATGCCGTCACCTTGAATCTCACAAAGGGCTTTATCGTTGTCCTTGTAAATGATTCTGTGAAGGAAGAACCTGCCATCCACTTGAAAAAGAACGGCGTCGCCTACCTCGACCGCCTTAAGGACATGACCAACAGGCGTTCCGCCTTCAACCCCATCAAGAACCACAGAATCAACCCCACCCTCTATGAACGGAAGCATACTCTCCCCTTTCGTGGGGATCGTGACTTGTTTCCCTTCACGCAGCATGGCGATGACCGCTTCAAAAAAGGCATCATTATTCACAATCATATTCACAAGATATAAAAAATCTCCGAATGTCTCGTTCATTAGAATATGTTTTTGCGGAAAATGGTTATTTTTGTAAATTATAACAGTATAAAAATAGTTTGCCTCTGATTTGCCTAAGAAGATGCAAGTTATTTTCAGGATTGCGGAAATTAAAACTTAATAAAAAGTAATATGGTCAAAGTCAATTTGGGAGGATGCTCCTCCTTTGTAAAGGATGCGGATTATAAGGAATATGTAGGCAAGGCTCTCGCCGCCTTCGATGTGCTGGACAGCGAGACAGGAGCCGGAAACGACTTCCTCGGATGGAAGCACCTTCCGTCCCAAACACCTGAGGCACTTATCGCGGAATGCGAGGCTGTGCGCGACAACTGGAAGGCAAAAGGTGTTAACCTTGTGGTCGTTATCGGCATCGGAGGATCCTACCTTGGAGCGCGCTGCGCGATCGAAGCCCTTTCACACAACTTCGCAAAGCAGCTCGGAGGCGCAAAAGAGGCACCGGAAGTAGTCTTCGCCGGCAACAATCTTTCCGAGGAATATCTTGCCGAGCTTATGGATCTCGTGGCCGAGAGGAATGTAGCCACTGTGGTAATCTCCAAGTCCGGCACCACCACAGAGCCTGCCGTCGCCTTCAGAATCGTCAAGGAACACATCGAAAAGAACTATGAAGACGCTTCCGAAAGGATAGTCGCCATCACCGACGCTCACAAGGGGGCCCTCAAGACCCTATCCACACAGGAGGGCTACAAGACTTTCGTCGTTCCGGACAACGTAGGCGGACGTTTCTCTGTCCTCACTCCGGTAGGTCTTCTTCCTATTGTACTCGCAGGCTTCGACGTTCGCGAGATGCTCGCCGGAGCAGCGGAGATGGAAAAGGCCCTCGCTGTCAAGAGCGAGGAGAATCCGGCAGTCCAGTACGCCGCGATGAGGAACCTCCTCTACTCCAAGCTTGGCAAGAAGATTGAGGTTCTTGTAGCCTATAACCCTAAGTTCCAATACCTTGGAGAATGGTGGAAGCAGCTCTACGGAGAGTCTGAGGGCAAGGATCTCAAGGGAATCTTCCCTGCGTCCGTCAACTTCACCACAGACCTTCACTCAATGGGCCAGTTCATCCAGGACGGTGACAGGGTGATGTTCGAGACCGTGGTCAACATCGAGAAGAGCAACCGCGAGGTTGTCATCGGTTCTGACGAGCAGAACCTCGACCAGCTCAACTACCTCGCCGGCCAGCATGTGGAACACTGCAACGCGATGGCTCAGCTTGGAACCAAACTCGCCCACATCGACGGCGGGGTGCCTCAGCTGGAAGTCTCCATCGAGAAAATCAACGCATTCAACCTCGGCGGCCTGTTCTATTTCTTTGAATATGCCTGCGGAATCAGCGCCTATGTTCTCGGCGTGAATCCGTTCAACCAGCCAGGTGTCGAGGCCTACAAGAAGAACATGTTCGCCCTTCTGGGCAAGCCAGGTTACGAGGAGCAAGGCAAGGCTCTTCAAGCCAGACTGTAAGCTTATGATGACCTGCGAACAGAAATTCAGGGAAACGTACAGACGGGAGCCGGAAGGGCTCTCGTTCTGTCCGTATCGTGTGTGCCCTCTCGGCGCCCATTCAGATCATCAGCTCGGCAAAGTGACCGGTCTGGCTATCGACAAAGGAATCCACATATCCTATGCACCAAAACAAAACGGAGTGATAGAGTTCACCTCGCTCCAGTTTTCCAAGCGCGCTCAATGGCATGTAAGCTCGGTTCCAGAGCCAAAACAGGGAGACTGGGCCGACTATCTGCGCGGAGCGACGTTGAAACTTGGCGCCAAATACCCTCTTAGGGTCGGATTGAGCGGAGTGATCGAAGGCTCTCTCCCGATCGGAGGACTGTCATCTTCGGCAGCCGTCACGATCGCTTTTCTGAAAGCATTGTGTACGGTAAACGGAATCCATCTTTCCGATGTTGAACTGATCAAGACGGAGATGGCGGCGGAGAATGACTATGTAGGCGTGTCCTGCGGCAAGCTGGACCAAAGCTGCGAGGTATATTCGAAAAAAGACCATCTTCTCTACCTTGACACAAAAGATGACACCTACGAGCTGATCCCGACCTCTCCGGTCATGAAGCCGTACGAGATCGCCATATTCTTCAGCGGAGTGGAACGCACTCTTGCCGGCAGCAAGTTCAACATGAGGGTGGACGAGTGCCGCAGCGCCGCTTATGCGCTGAAGGCTTACGCCGGGATGGAATATGGCAAATTCGGCGAGACGAATCTGCGTGACGTTCCTGTCGAAGTGTTCAATCAATTCAAAGACCGCCTGCCTGAAACATGGCGGCGGCGCGCCGAGCATTGGTACGGGGAATATGACCGTGTCCAGCGCGGTGCCGAAGCATGGAGAGCCGGCGACCAGGAGACTTTCGGGCGGCTCAGTTTCGAGAGTGGCAAGTCTTCAATAGAGAAATGGGAGACCGGGTCTCCTGAACTCAAGAAAATCTACGAGATCATGACACGCACGGACGGAATCTATGGAGGCCGGTTCAGCGGAGCGGGATTCAAGGGCTGCTGCATGGCTCTCATAGATCCGGCATTCAAGGATGAGATATTCAAAAAAGTCGAGACTGAATACCTTGCCGAGTTCCCGGAGTTGAAGGGGCATTACTCGGCTTGCGTATGTCACAGCGCCGACGGTGTGAAAATATAATCGATCAGGACATGAAATGCTTGATACTTGCGGCAGGGTACGCGACACGTCTCTACCCGCTGACAGAAAACTTCCCGAAGCCATTGCTTAAAGTCCGGGACAAAGCCATTCTGGACTGGCTCATCGACGACATCAAGGCTTCCGGAGAGGTTGATGAATATGTCGTAATCTCCAATCATAAGTTCGCCGGCCACTTCACGGAATGGGCCGCGGGAAGACCTGACGACCGGATCACCGTGGTTGACGACGGAACCTCCACAAACGAGACCCGTCTCGGGGCCGTGCGTGACATCCAGTTCGCCATCGATTCTCTGGGGCTTGACGATGACATGCTGGTCATCGCCGGAGACAATGTGTTGGATTTCAGCCTTGTGAAGTTCATTGAATATGCCCGTTCAAAGGGAACGTCATGCGTCATGCGCTTTTTCGAGCCTTCGGAGGAGAGACTGTGCAAATGCGGAGTGCTTGAAGTCAATGACGAGGATCTGATCCTCGGGATGCAGGAAAAACCGTCAGAACCTCGTTCGCATTGGTGCTGCCCTCCTTTCTATTATTACACCAGAAAGGATGCCGCAAGGATTCCTGATGGCATCGTCGCCGGTTGTGGCACGGATGCCCCAGGCAGCTACATCGCGTGGCTGGCAACACAGGTTCCTGTACATGCCATGGAGATGCCGGGCCGCCGCTACGACATCGGCAATCTGGAAAGTTACCACGCCGTCTGCGAACAGTACGGCGGAATTGTAAAATAGGTATCGAGAGCGCTTCGACATATCGGTCGCCTGTCAAAGCGACCTCATCAAAAGGAGATCGATCAAGTCATTCGATCGTAGGCACCTCCACCATTGGCTACAGCAACCCTTTACCCGGACAGGGCGCGAAGCGTCGGTTGCTGTAGCCAATGGTGGAGGTGCCTATTAAGTATATTTTTAACCAATAAAGGAACAACGTCCGGTCACTTCGTCAAGCTCAGTGACCGGACACATTTTTTACCTTAATTTATTATTCGCCGGCCTCTTTTAGACGCTCGGCATTTTCTGCGATCTGAAGCTGGTTGATGCACTCCTGGATGTCACCGTCCATAAAGACAGGAAGGTTGTACATCGACCAGTTGATGCGGTGATCGGTCACACGGCCCTGCGGATAGTTGTACGTGCGGATCTTGGCGGAACGGTCACCGGTGGAGACCATGGTCTTACGCTTTGCTCCGATCTCGTCGAGATATTTCTGATGTTCAAGGTTGTAGAGACGGGTCCTCAACTCCTCGAAAGCCCTGTCCTTGTTCTTGAGCTGGGAGCGCTCCTCCTGACACTGTACGACAAGACCGGTAGGAAGGTGGGTCAGACGCACGGCAGAATAGGTCGTGTTAACTCCCTGGCCTCCAGGGCCTGACGAACAGAACAGGTCAAGACGGATGTCATCCCATTTGAGATCGACATCGAACTCTCCTGCCTCAGGAAAAACGGCCACGGAAGCCGCGGAGGTCTGGATTCGGCCCTGGGTCTCGGTCTGAGGAACCCTCTGCACACGATGCACGCCGGACTCATATTTCATGATGCCATAGACTCCCTCATCGTTGGACGAGAGCTTGAACACGATCTGCTTGTAGCCTCCGGCTGTGCCGGGGGTCTCATCGTTGACCTCCAGCTTCCAGCCACGCTTCTCGGCGTACTTGGAGTACATTCTGAAAAGGTCTCCAGCGAAGATGGCAGCCTCGTCACCGCCGGTGCCGCCGCGGATCTCGATAATGGCGTTCTTGCTGTCGTCCGGATCGGCAGGGATCAGGAGGATCTTGATCTGTTCCTCCATTTCCGGAATCTTCGGCTCGATCTCGGCGATTTCAGCCTTGGCCATGTCGCGCAAGTCCTCATCCTTCTCGTTGATCATGATGTCCTTGGCATCGGCCAGCTCATCAACCATCTTCTTGTACTCAAGACCGGTCTTGATGATAGGCTCCAGCTCCTTGTAGTCCTTGTTGAGCTGGACGTATCTCTTCATGTCAGCGATCACCTCAGGATCAGCAAGCTGCTTCTGAAGTGACTCGTATTTGTCCTGGAGAGCCAGGATCTTGTCCACTAATGTGTTCTCTGCCATATTCTTAATATATTCCTAAATCGACTTGAGGTAGCAGCGGCGGCGCATGAAAAGCTCATGCTCGTACTTGCCCCACACGTTGACAGCCCCGTTAGATTCAATCTGCGGGTTTGTGATCGCCCACTTGGTTCCGGCCTTGCGGTACTTCTCTGACATCGTGCAATGGTAGATCGACGACACTCCTGTGTTCTGCCACTTCGGGACAGCTCCGTTTATCATCAGGTCCACAGTGTCGTACCTGAACATCGCCATCAGAAGATGGAACCAACCGAACGGGAACAAACGCCCCTTCGCCTTCTGGAGAGCCTTGGAGATGGACGGGAAAGTGATCCCGAATCCGACAAGTTCCTCATTATCATCGAATATGATGCTGCTCGTCTTGTCCGAGACAAAACTCAAGACCTCACTGGCCTCCTCGTCTATCTCTTCCTTGGTGAAAGGGATAAAGTTGTAAACCGACTTGGCGAAACTCTCGTTGTAAACATCGAAGAAGTACCTTACCATCTTCTTGTCCTTCTTGAGTTTGTTCAGGCTTCCCTCATGAAGATTATACCTCTGCTTCAAAAGCCCGGCGATTCTGGTGATCTTCTCCTGAAGCGGCTGGTCGGCCGCAACCTTGTACTGAAGCCAGTCGCATTCCTTCACATAGCCGAGCCTCGTCACAAAATCATTGTAGTAAGGATAGTTGTAAAGGCAGTTGAACGGCGGAATGTTCTCGAATCCCTCAACCAACATTCCCTGTTTTCCGAGGGTGTTGTAGTACAAAGGGCCATGAATCTCGTTCATGCCATTCTCCTTCGCCCAGTTCTCGGCCGTGTCCAAAAGCAATTTCGCGACCTCGAAGTCATCAATCGTGTCAAACCATCCGAAACGGGCTCTCTTCTTGTCATAGAGAGCGTTGTAACGGGGATTGATCATTCCGCAGATGCGGCCGACAACGGTCTCTCCATCCATGACCATCCACATTTTTCTCTTGCAATAGGAAAGGGTGGAGACTTTGGTCAAAGATTTGACTTGGTCGCTGTGAAGAGCGGGGACATACTGAGGACAGTCTTTGTACAACTTGTCAGGGAACTTGATGAATTTCATCAGATCCCTTCTGCTCACAACCTCAACTACTTTATAATCAGGCATATGTATCCATTCTACAACACTTCCTTCTCAGGAAGACATCTACAAATTTAAGAAATAGTCTTGTTTTGGACAAATATGAAACACCAAAGTTTAATATTAAAGTCCCTTGGCCTTTCCCTCGTCCCAAATCTCGTCCATCTCGGCAAGAGTCATCTGATGAAGATCTCTGCCTTTGCGGATTGTGTTTTCCTCCAGATAGGTGAAACGGCGGCGGAACTTGTCGCAGGCGCGGTTCAAGGCCGTGTCAGGATTGAGACCGTAAAGCCTTGCGGCGTTGATGGTAGCGAACATGAAGTCTCCGAGTTCCTCCTCGGCCCTGTCCATAGCGGCTTTACGAGCCTCTTCTGACGAAGCGGCATCCATCGCGTCCATCTCCGCTTGAAGCTCGGTCTGTTCCTCCTTGACCTTGTCCCAGACCTGACGTTTCTCCTCCCAGTCAAAGCCCACACCGCGTGCCTTGTCCTGCATCGAATATGCCTTCAAGATAGGAGGCATGGCATCCGGAATCCCTGAAAGGATGCGTTTGTTGCCGCCTTTTTCCTTAGCCTTGAGCATTTCCCAGTTCTCGGACACCTGTTCCGCGTCTGCCACCTTTGTGGTGGAGAACACATGAGGATGGCGGTAGATCATCTTCTCACAGAGCTTGTTCATCACGTCCGCGATGTCGTAGCGTCCTTCCTCCTCGGCGATCTTGGCGTAGAATATCACGTGAAGGAACACGTCCCCGAGTTCTTTCTCAAGGGCCGTCTCATCCTTCTTCATCACGGCGTCACTGAGTTCATAGACCTCCTCAACCGTCATCGGCCGAAGGGTGTCAATGGTCTGCGCATGGTTCCACGGACACTCGGCACGAAGCCTGTCCATAACCTCAAGCGTACTCTCGAACGCCTCCAGTTTCTTTTCCTTATTGATCATAGCTTGCAAAATTACTAAAATCTTCGAATATGTCCGTAACCGTAAATTTGAATAAAGTTCCAAAAGCACTATCTTTGCCGCGCGATTCGGAGTCCCCGATGAAGTTCAAGACATTCAGGCGCCGGATCGCGATGACTGGATAATTAATTAACAATGACTATACAATGAAAGAATACCATTACGTTTCCGCCGACGAGGCGGTCAAAGCCATAAAGTCTGGCGATCATATTCATTTGAGCAGCGTGGCGAGCGTGCCGCACATTTTGATTGACGCGCTTGTGCGCAGAGCTGACGCCGGTGAGGTCGAGGATCTTCATTTCCATCACTTCCACACCGAGGGACCGGCTCCATATTCAGATCCGAAATATTCAGGAATCTTCTTTGAGCAGGGGTTCTTTGTCGGGCCGAACGTGCGCCCGAACGTGAATTCTGGGTATGCTGACTATCTGCCGGTGCATCTTGGTGAGTCTCAGAAGCTTTACCGTTGCGGAGCGATCAAGTTGGGAGCCGCGCTGGTTCAGGTGTCGCTTCCGGACGAGAACGGAATGGTTTCTCTCGGCACATCCGTTGACTGCTCGTACGCGGCCGTGGAGACCGCAAGGGTGAAGATCGCCGTCGTGAATCCGCACGTGCCTTTCGCCTACGGAGACCTTGTCCCGTTGGACACCTTCGACTACCTTGTCCAGGATGACACTCCGTTGGTTTCCAAGGACTTCGCCGAGCCGACACCTACCGAGGTGCTGATCGGCAAGAACTGCGCCGAGCTGGTTCCGGACGGGGCCTGCATCCAGATGGGAATCGGGGCGCTGCCGAACGCGCTCGCGGCCCAGCTGGTTGACCACAAGAATCTCGGCGTACACACAGAGATGTTCGCGGACGGAGTTCTCGGCCTTATTAAGAAAGGAGTCGTGAACGGTGCCAACAAGAAGATCGACAAGGGAAAGATCGTGGCTTCGTTCCTGCTTGGATCTCAAGAGGTATATTCATTCATTGACCATAACCCGGACGTGCTGATGAAGGACATCAAGTACGTCAACGACCCTTGGGTCATCTGCCAGAACCCGAACATGATGGCGATCAACTCCGCCACGGAGGTAGATCTGACCGGCCAGATCTGCGCGGACTCCATCGGTACGAGGATATTCTCAGGCACCGGCGGCCAGTTGGATTTCGTGAAAGGAGCCTCGATGTCGGAGGGTGGAGTCTCGATGACGGCATTCGCATCCAGAACCAACAAAGGCAAGGCGAAAATCGTCCCTATGCTGAACCCTGGAGCCGGAGTTGTCACCCCACGCGCCGACGCGCACTGGATAGTCACTGAATATGGAGCCGTGGACCTGTACGGAAAGTCTCTTCAGGAGCGTGCCAAACTAATGATCAGCATCGCCCATCCGGACGACCGCGAGATGCTTGACAAGGCGGCGTTCGAGCGCTTCGGTCCACACTGGCACGTGGTAAAGATCTAAATAGCGTCGCTCTGAGTTCCTTGACTTGGAGAACACTTTTCCCGAATACTCGGACTACATTGAGAGTTCAAGCCAGCGGGTCTCCTTGGAATCGAGTTCTGAGGAGACTTCGGCGAAACGGGTGGTGACCTTCTGGAGTTCGGAAGGGTCTGTGAGACCGCCGTTCATCTTGGATTCAAGATCGGACTTCTCGGCCGTGAGGGATTCGATGTCTTTCTCAAGCTGTTCAAGTTCACGTTGTTCCTTATAGCTCAGCTTGCGCGGGGCGTCGGGACGGGAAGGCTTGGACGATGAAGCGTTGGCTGAACCGCTGAGTTGAGACGAGGCTGAAAGTAAACCGGAAGCTACCTTGGAGGCCCGTTCCTCCTCTCGCGCCTTGCTGCGTTTCTCGGCCTCGTAGTCTTTGATGAACTCACGGTACTGGCTGTAGCTGCCGATGAAATCCTTGACCTCACCGTCACCGCAGAACACGAACAGGTGGTCAACCAAGCGATCGAGGAAATGGCGGTCGTGTGAGACAAGGATCAAAGTGCCTTTGAACTCCTTCAGATATTCTTCAAGAATATTGATGGTCACGATGTCCAGATCGTTCGTCGGCTCGTCCATTATCAGCAGGTTCGGCTGCCTCTTCAGGATGGTCAGCAGGTAGAGGCGGCGTTTCTCTCCGCCGGACAGTTTGCTGATGCGGTTGTTCAGCATGTCGTGCGGGAAGAGGAACTGGCTCAAAAGATGCGTGTCGTTTACAGTCTCCAGAACAGTTTGGTTTTCATCAAACTGCATTCCGCTCTGACGGTAGTAGCCGATCTTGAGGGACTCTCCCCTCTCGATCACTCCGGTCATCGTACCTGGATCCGACGGATTCATATTCCCGATCAACAGATTGATGAATGTGGTCTTGCCGACTCCGTTCTTTCCCACAATGCCGACTTTCTCGTAGCGCTGGAAATTGTAGGTGAAATGACTCAGGTAGCAGTCCCCGCCATAATAAAAGCTGAGATCCTTGCAGTTGATGATCTTGGTTCCAAGCCTTGAGGCCGGTCCCATCTCTGCGAGGCTGACATTGTTGGTCCGGTAAACCTGCTCAGCCCTGTCTTTTAGCTCATAGAAAGCGTTCTTGCGGTATTTCGCCTTGCCGGTCCTGGCGCACGGGCTGGCGTGCATCCACTCCAGTTCCCTACGCAAAAGATTCTTGATCTTGTCCGTCTCGGCGTTGTAGTTCTCTATGCGCTCCTGCCTCTTTTCCAGATAGTTCTGGTAGTTGCCTTTATAAACATACACAGCTCCGTGATCTATCTCCATCACCGTGTTCGCCACGGAATCAAGGAAGTAGCGGTCATGGGTCACCATCAGAAGGGTGCAGCGGGCGTGGGACAGATAGTTCTCCAGAAACTCGATGCCGTCGATGTCCAGATGGTTCGTAGGCTCGTCCATCACGAAGAAGTCCGCCTCGCTGGCGAGCATCACGATGATGGCGGCACGTTTGACCTCTCCGCCGGAAAGCACCTTCATCTTACGATCATATTCAGACATCCCGAAGGAGGTCAGGAGGCGTCGGACACGCTGCTCATATTCAGCGAGATGCTCCGGGTCAAGGTTTTTCGTCCACTGCTCGCTGTCACGCATGATCTGATCCCACACGGTGGATTCAGGGTCATATTCATACTCCTGCTCCAGGAACGCTATGCGGATGTCCTTGAGGAATATGATCTTGCCGCCGGAGTCGGAGCTGTCCTTGCCGGCGAGGATGCGCAGGAGACTGGTCTTGCCGGTGCCGTTCGGGGCGATCAGTGCGATCTTGTCGCCTTCGTTGATGTTGAATCCGATGTGCTCGAACAGGACTTTCGGGCCGTAGGACTTGGAGATGTTCTCTATCTGGAGGTAACTTGGCATATTCAGTAACCGTTAAAAATCGTTGCCAAACGCGCGGCAACTTATTCTTTGCCGCTTACTCAAAAATATTCAGACAACAAAAATAACCATTTGTTACGGAAAAGTCTTAATTTTGCGGTGAATTATGGCTTTCTGGAAAAACAAGACGCTGTCTGACAAGGAACTTGCGGAAGGAATATCCAAGGGGGACGAGGCCTGCTTCGAGGCTTTGTTCAAGCGGTATTATGTTATTGTCAGGAAGTTTATTTCCAGATTCATTGAAGATGATTTCCAGGTCGCGGAAGATCTGGCCCAGGAGATATTCATCAGGCTTTGGAACAGGCGTTACAGCACCAATTCCTCGAAATCGATCAAAAACTGGCTGATTGTGTCGGCCAGGAACTCGGCTCTCAACTGGCTGAAATCCCAGGCCAGAAAACCGGAAGCGGCAATGCCTGATATAGACGAGAACAACGCTATCTCTCAGGAACAGAATCTTGAAAGCATCTACATCCAACAGCTCGGGGCTGAGCTCGACAGGGCGATCGACGCGTTACCGGACAAACGCAGGACTGTGTTCAGGATGAGCAGGTTCGAGCATCTTACAAACGAAGAGATCGCCTCAAGGCTTGGACTGTCGGTGAGAACAGTTGAAAAACACATCGAACTGGCTCTGAGGAATCTGAGGAAAGGGAATCTTTCCTGAAAGCGAAAGTCCGGACTCGACGGAAACGGCGGAAGACTCCGGACTTATCAAAAAAAATGCAAAAAAATTCACGTCGCGGTTACGTAGTCGGGACTGAAGAGTTGTACTAATAGTGTACGCTTGGACATTCAAGCGGCTAAACCACTAACACAAAAATGAAGAAATTTTTGATTATCACAGCATTGGCGTTTTCTTTCTTCTCTGCCTCGGCACAGGAGATCAGCCAGGAATGCAAGGACCGGGCGAAAGCCTTGGTCGGCAAAATGACCCTTCAGGAGAAAATCGACTACATCTCAGGCTACAAGGACGGGTTCCATCTCCGCCCGATCGAGCGGCTCGGCATCCCTGAGATCAGGCTGGCCGACGGCCCTCAAGGTGTGAGGAACGACACGAAGAGCACTCTGTTCGCCAGCGGGGTCGCGGCGGCGGCATCGTGGGACGAGGAGCTTGCCTACAGGATGGGCGAGGCGCTCGGCCAGGACTCAAGGGCAAGAGGCGTGCACGTCCTGCTCGGCCCTGGAGTCAACATCTGCAGAAGCCCGCTCTGCGGAAGGAATTTTGAATATATGGGCGAAGATCCTTTCCTTGCCTCCAGAACAGCCGTAAACTACATCAAAGGCGTTCAGTCGCAGGGTGTTATGGCAACCGTAAAGCACTTCGCGCTCAACAATCAGGAATATGACCGCCATCACACCAGCTCTGACGCTGACGAAAGGACGATGAACGAGATCTATTTCCCGACGTTCAGGGCTGCGGTGACCGAAGCGAAGGTCGGCTCGGTGATGACAAGCTACAATCTTGTGAACAATGTCCACTCAGCGGAGAATCAGTTCCTTATCAAGGAAAACCTTAGGAACAAATGGGAATTCGAGGGTTTGGTGATGTCCGACTGGACTTCTACATATTCAACGCTCGGCACGGTGAAAGGCGGCCTGGATCTGGAAATGCCGAGGGCGTTCCTGTTCAAGTACGAGTTCATCAAGCCGATGATCGACAGCGGAGTGATCAAGGAATCAGAGATCGACGAGAAGGTACAGCATATTCTCCAGACTTTCATCGCGTTCGGATTTCTGGACAGGCCACAGCTCGACACCACGATCTCCGAGGACAACCAGTTCTCCCGTGAGACGGCCTACCAGATGGCCTGCGAGTCAGCGGTTCTGCTCAAGAATGACGGAATCCTTCCTCTCAAGGCCGGCAAGCGCAACAAGATCGTGATTCTTGGTCCGAACGCAGACAGGATTCCTTGTGGAGGAGGAAGCGGAAAGGTTGACCCGTTATATTCGATCTCGCTGTACGAGGGTTTGTCCTCACTTGGAAAGAAATGGCCTGTCTCCTTGCTGAAGCCTTCCGAGGGTCTGGACTACAACACCCCTGAGAATGTCAAGGCAATCAAGGAGGCATCGACCGTCATCGTATCGGCCGGATTCGACACCAAGACCGAGAAAGAGAACCACGACAGGACTTTCACCCTTCCGGAAGGACAGGACGAGATGATCAAGTTCGCGACCTCGCTGAACCCTAACGTGATAGCGGTCGTGTATGCCGGCGGCGGATTCGACATGTCACAATGGAAGGACAGCGTCAAGGGAATCATCCTTGGATGGTACCCTGGCCAGGAAGGCGGACTTGCCCTCGCCAGAATGATGGCCGGAGAGTTCTCGCCGTCTGGCCGTCTGCCGATCACCATCGACGCGAACCTCGCCGACAACCCTACCGCGAACAGCTACTACCCGAAAGAGAAAGCCGAGACCAAGCGCGGCTTCACCAACAAATATGTCACCTACACCGAGGGAGTCTTCGTCGGCTACCGTGGCTACGAGCGTTCCGGCAAAAAGCCGCTCTACCCGTTCGGCTACGGACTGACCTACGGCGATTTTGAATATTCAGACATCGCTCTCGCACCTGCCGGAGACGGGGTTGACGTGACTTTCACGCTGACGAACAAGGGGAAGATGAAGGCATCCGAGGTCGCTCAGGTCTATGTTGGTGAGGTCAATCCGAGCGTTCCTCGTCCAGCCAAGGAGCTAAAGGGCTATTCCAAGGTCACACTTGATAAAGGTGAGAGCAAAGAAGTCAGAATACACCTCGGCAATGAGGCGTTCTCTTTCTACGACATCGACATACACGACTTCAAGGCCAACAGCGGCAAGTTCAACATCCTTGTCGGAGCGTCCTGCGAGGACATCCGGCTCACAGCTGAAACCACAAGGTAAAGGATGAGGAAGTTTTCTGAATATTCAGAATCAGGTCTTGAGGAGCTGTTCGATTCCATCGGGCGTGAGAACGACACGATGGAGGCTGAAAGGGCATATTCAAAAGTCGCGTCAAGACTCGGTTTGAGGCAACGCTCCGGGAGAAAGGTTTTCCGCATGGTGGCTCTGACTCTTGGAGCCGCGGCCTGCGCCACAGGATTGTTCTTCAGCGGAATCGGGTTCGAGGCTTCCTCTGGAAAGAATGTCCTCTGGAACGAGATCACGGTCCCGGATGGAGAGAACCGCACATTGACTCTCGCCGACGGTACCCGCCTGTTGCTAAAGCCAAGCAGCCGGGTCACCTATCCATCAAAGTTCTACGGGAAAAACAGGCAGATATTTCTGGACGGAGAGGTCTTCGCCGAAGTCTCCAAGGACAAGCATAAGCCATTCTTGATCACTTCCGGCGATGTCTCCGTCAAGGTGCTGGGAACCCGGTTCGACTTCCGTTCCTACAGTTCCTCCGAAAGTTCGGAGGTTGCCCTTGAGGAAGGCTCGGTGGAGATGGTCGTGAAATCAGGGGAAACCGCGATGACATATTCAATGAAACCGGGCGACGTGATCCAGTACGACGGACGCTCGGGGAATGTCACCAGAAGAAGGTTTTCCCCTCAGACCATAGGTCAGATGAATGTCGCCGGCTCTATTCATTTTGTGGATCAGCGGCTGGAGGACATCGCGGCGGACCTCGAAAGGATCTTCAACAGGAAAATCGTCGTGGCGGATGAAAGTCTGGCCGCGAAACGGTTCGATGCCTGGTTCTCCAACGGAGAGAATCTTGAGAGGATCCTCTCGTCCATCAACGCCGACGACAAAATGAGAATCATAACTACAAACGGTGTGATCTACATTTTTTCAAAATAACCAACACACTCATTTACAACCATTTTAATTAGCAATGATGAGAGATTACGGATCCCGTCATTCAGGACGTTTGTTCCTGATGACCATTCTTTCGGTGTTCCTATGCTCCGGCGCGTTCGCGCAGAACATAACACTGAATCTGAAGAACGTCTCTGTCAGGGAGGCCATAGCCCGACTGCACAGTGAAGGTAATTATTCCATTGTTGTCAACGCGGATGATCTTGACATGGACAGAACCGTCTCGGTCAATGTGAAAGACGGTTCGATCAAGGATGTCCTCGGTCAGATCTTCGCGGGAGACAACGTAAGGTTCATCATCAAGGACAACCACATCACGGTTGTCAGGAATGAATCTCAACAAAACAAAACAAAGCAAAACGACCGGCCGGCCGGCAAGAATGTCCTGAAGGGCAAAGTGCTCAACAGGCAGGGCGAACCGTTGATCGGGGCGTCCGTACGCGTGTCCGGCACCTCGGAAGTGGGAATCGCCGATGTGGACGGCAACTACTCTGTCTCCGGATTCGGCTATCCTGCCGATGTGGAGGTGAACTACCTTGGCTATGAGGACCTGAAAATCACGCTCACAGGCAAGGAGAAGACCCCTTACGACATCGTGCTAAAGGAGTCGGACAACATCCTGTCCGACGCGGTCGTGGTCGGTTACGGAGTCCAGAAGAAAGCCAACCTGACCGGAGCCGTGGCAGCGATTTCGGCAGACGAGATGAAGGACAGGCCGGTGGCCAGTGTAGGACAGGCACTCCAGGGCATGATTCCGAACCTGAACATCACCCAGGCCTCCGGACAGCCTGGCGCGGGCAGCACCTACAACATCCGAGGCAACACCTCGCCTAACGGTGGATCTCCGCTCATCCTCGTGGACGGCATGGAGACCTATCTTGACAGGATCAACTCAAACGACATCGAGTCCATCTCCGTCCTGAAGGATGCGTCGTCAGCGGCGATCTACGGAGCCAGGGCGGCGTTCGGTGTGATTCTGGTCACAACAAAGAGCGGCAAGAAGGAACAGGCCCCGACCGTCACGTTCGACGGAAGGTACTCCGTGTCCGCCAACACCGCCTCAACCGACTTCGAGACAAGAGGCTACTACTCCGCCTACATCGCGGACCTCTTCATGAAGACCAAGGGCGGGGTTCCTTACACCAGCTACACAGAGCAGGACTATCAAAGGCTTTGGGAACGCAGGAACGACAAGACCGAGAATCCTGACCGTCCATGGGTACTGACAGAGATGCGCAACGGCCGTCTCTCCTACGTTTACCTCGGCAACTTCGACTGGTACAACTATGTCTATGACGAGAGCCGTCCGACGCAGGACTACAATGTCACGGTTCAGGGTGGAACCAAGAATGTGACCTACATGGTCAGCGGCAGGTTCTACCGTCAGCAGGGTATCTGGAGGATCTCTCCTGACAACTACACGTCCTACAACGCGAGATCCAAGGTGGACATCCAGCTAAAGCCTTGGCTTAGGCTCTCCAACAACACCAAGCTGTTCAACGGCGACTACTATTACCGCTACAACAACGTCCGCAAGCCTATCCTCCACGCCCTCGCGAGCTTCGTTCCTGTCAACCCTGACGGAACAGCCGTCTCGCACACGGTGCTGACAAACTCCTCGTCACACTACATTATGGACGGCTACAACGCGATGATGAGGAAAAAGAAGAACTGGGGCAACAAGAGGACCTTCGAACTCACAAGCACGTGGGCGCTTACCGCCGACATCGCCAAAGGCCTCAAATTCAACGCCGACTTCTCCTACAAGTTCGGCTACCTCAGGAATGAGTACAGGGACTGCGCGGTTGAATATTCCCTCTATCCCGGGGAAATTCTTCAGGAATCAACCAGCTCATTCAAAGACCAGCTCTCAGACATCGTCTATGAGCAGAACAACTACGTTGCGAACGGCTACTTCTCCTACGACAACACATTCGCTTCCAAGCATCACGTCTCAGCCGTGGCTGGATTCAACTACGAGGCCCGTCACTACAAGGACCTCAACGTGCGCCGTCAGGATCTTCTGTCCGAGGACCTGTCGGACTTCAACCTCGCCACCGGGGAAATCAGCCAGCTCACAGGAGGAATAAGTGAATATTCATTGGCAGGCTTCTTCTTCCGTGCCACTTATGACTACTGCGGGAAGTATCTGTTCGAGGTCAACGGACGCTACGACGGAAGTTCCAGGTTCCTCGGCGACAACGTCTGGGGATTCTTCCCTTCCGCCTCCGCCGCCTGGAGGATCAGCGACGAACCGTTCTGGGCATCACTGAGGCCTGTCGCCAACAACGTGAAACTGAGAGCATCCTACGGTTCGCTCGGCAACCAGAACATCGGCTATTACGACTACTATCAGAACATCAACACCAAAGGCACCATGGACTATACCTTCGACGGCTCATCTCTCGGAGGACATGCCACGGTCGATGATCCTGTAGCCACCGGCACATGGGAGACTGTCGTGTCCAAGAACATCGGCCTTGACCTCGGCTTTCTCAAGGACAGGCTCACCGTCAGCGCCGACGCCTATATCCGCGACACGAAGGGGATTTTGACCAAGGGCAAGAAACTGCCTTCAATCTACGGAGTGTCTGAGCCAAAGGTCAACGCCAACGACATCAGGACCAAAGGTTGGGAGTTCCAGGTGGAATGGAAGGACTCGTTCATACTCGCCAAACGCCGCTTCAACTGGTACGTAGGAGGCAACATCGCCGACTACACGGCCGAGTACACCAAGGCCGACAATCCGTCCGGCCTGTTCACGGAGCCTTACAAGGGCAAGAAACTCGGTGAGATCTGGGGATTCAAGGTTGACGGCCTGTTCGCTTCCGACGAGGAAGCCGCCGAATATGCATCCAAGGTTGACATGTCAAATGTCTGCAAGGACTACTATTCCTCAATCGGAGACTACGGAAAGGGTGTCCGTGGAGGTGACATGAAATACCTCGACCTCAACGATGACGGAGTGCTCAGTTTTGGCCAGAACACTCTTGATGATCCGGGTGACCGTGTCGTCATCGGCAACTCTCAGCCTCGTTTCATCTACGGATTCCACACCGGATTTGACTATGCCGGATTCGACTTCGCCATCTTCTTCCAAGGAATAGGCCACCAGGATTGGTATCCTGGCAACGACAACATGCACTTCTGGGGACCATATACCCGTCCTTATGTCTCTTTCGTCGGACGTGACTTCATGTCACACGTCTGGTCAGAGGACAACAAGGACGCCTACTATCCAAGGGCAAGAGGATATTCCGCCCTGAACGCAGGTTCCCTGTACTACACCAACAACAGGTACCTCCAGAATCTGGCCTACCTGCGTCTGAAGAACCTGACTCTCGGCTACACCGTTCCTGAGACACTCAGCAAGAAAGCCGGAATCTCAAGGCTGAGACTCTACTTCAGCGGCGAGAACCTTTGGTACACCAGTCCTGTCAAGAAGCACAACAAGTACGTGGATCCGGAGCTCCTTGCGATCGCAAGCAACAAGAACGGAGACACCTACTCCTTCTACAAGACATTCTCGTTCGGCCTCACACTGACATTTTAAACAGGATGATCATGAAAAAGACTTTAATACTCACAATACTGGCCGCGGCCGCGCTCACTGGATGCGATGACTTCCTGCTGAGGACTCCGAAGGACAAACTGACTCCGGAGACATTCTTCAGGGATGAGGCCGAATGCAGGCTCTACACCAATGACTTCTACACCATGCTGCCGGAAGGGGCCAGCATCTACGCGGAGAACGCCGACTACATCGTCGGAATCGACCTTGTGGCCGAGATCATCGGCAACAGGACAGTTCCGGCGACCGCCAACACCTGGAAATGGGAGAAACTCCGCGACATCAACTTCTTCATCCAGCACGCCGACCAATGCGAGGACGTGGCTGTGAGAAATGAATATCTCGGCGTTGCCCGCTTCTTCAGAGCCTTGTTCTACCTTGACAAGGTGATGCGCTACGGAGACGTGCCTTGGGTGGACAAACCTCTCGACGCGGAATCAGAGGAACTCTACAAGGGACGTGACGACCGCAAGGTGGTCATGGATCACGTTCTGGAGGACATCGACTTCGCCATCGACAACCTGTCCACGACAAAAGATGTGTTCCGTGTCACCAGATGGACGGCACTGGCTTTGAAATCAAGGATATTCCTGTTCGAGGGGACCTACAGAAAGTACCACGGGATAGACGGTTGGGAGAATTGCCTTGAAGAATCAGCCAAGGCGGCGGATATATTCATCAGAACCTCCGGCTACACGATCTACGCCGGTGGCGCGCAACCTTACAGGGATCTGTTCAACTTCCTTGAATCCAACCAGTCCGAGGTGATTCTGTCAAGGTCATACGTGGCGACTCTCGGACTTGTGCACGATGCCAACGGCAAGTACACCTCCACCTCGATGGGCAGACCGGGATTGATGAAGGATGTAGTGAACATGTACCTGATGAGCGACGGCACAAGGTTCACCGACAAGACCGGCTACAATACCATGGATTTTGCGAAGGAGTGCTCCGGAAGGGACCCTCGCCTCGCTCAGACAATCAGGACTCCGGGCTACACAAGGACGGACGGCACAACCAAGCTCGCTCCGGACATGGCGGCCACCACGACCGGCTACCAGATCACCAAATATGTAGGAGCTTCGAAATACGACTCTTACAAGTCTTCCGAAAACGATCTGCCGATCTTCAGGACAGCCGAGGTCTATCTGAACTACGCCGAGGCCAAAGCCGAGCTAGGCACTCTTACACAAGCCGACCTTGATGTCTCGCTGAACAAGCTCAGGGACAGGGTGAACATGCCTCACCTCGACATGGAGGCGGCCAACGCCAATCCTGACCCGTACCTCCTCGATCCGGTCACCGGCTACAGGAATGTCACCGGAGCCAATCAGGGAGTAATCCTTGAGATCCGCCGCGAGAGAACCGTGGAACTCATCTGCGAAGGATTCCGTTACTGGGACATCATGCGCTGGAAGGAAGGCAAGAGATTCGAGAGGCAGTTCCACGGAATGTACTTCCCTGGAACAGGATCCTACGATCTTGACGGCAACGGAACCGTTGATTTCGTCATCTACGACGGGGAGAAACCTGCAGTGAAAGACGGTGTTGTCTATGCATCCGTCAGCGAGCTTCACCTTTCCGACGGAAACTCAGGCTACATCACCGTGCACCCGGACATCGAAAGGAAATGGAACGAAGACAAAGACTACCTCTACCCTATCCCGACCGACGACAGGGTTCTGACGCAAGGAAAAATCACCCAGAATCCGGGATGGGATGACGGTCTGGATTTCTAATAACATGATAAACAATCATTGAGGTTATGAAGAATAAACTATATCTGACACTGCTCGCGGCGGCATCGTTCCTTTTCGGATGCACTTCCGCTCCGGAACTCCCGCTTCAGCAGCTTCTGGTTGGCACCGACGCGATCGTGTCAGCCGCTCTCGGAGCTGAATATCCGGTGGATGTCACCTCCAACACAAAGTGGAAGGTCGTTTCCGACGGAGCGGACTGGATCTCCGCCGACAAGGAACAGAGCACCGGCAACGCCACTCTTACTTTCACCATCCTTCCTAATGATGGCGAGGCCAGGGAAGCCGTCGTCACCATAGCGACCTTCTCCGACAACACCATCAGCCGGACAATCTCGATCAGGCAGTCTGGAGCCAAGGAAAACGGAGTCATCTCCATCAAGGAACTCAGGGCAATGGAAAAGGCCGGAGAGACTGTCAGTCTTTCCGCCGGAAGCGAGGTCAGAGGATTTCTCCTCACAAACCCTGTCGTCGCCAACTGGCCTGACGGAACCATCGCGATCGAGGATTCCTTCACGGAGGCATATTCAGGAATAAAGGTAAAACTGCCGGAGGTTCCTGAATATTCCCAAGGAGTCGAGGTGGCTGTTCCGCTTGACGGAGCGTCGCTCTATAGGGATGAGGCCGGCTACCTCGTGCTTGAGGCCTCAAAGGCGGACAGCACGGACGTGACCCCGATTGTGGTCAAGCCGATCGCATTGGACTATGACAGACTGGCCTCAGGAGCCTATGAGTCGATGTACGTCAGCCTGAGCATGCAGATCACAGATGACGGCCTAAAGGGGATATTCTCAGACTGTCCGCTGCTGGAGGATGTTGACGGCAACAACGCCAGACTCAATGTCCTGAGCGAGTCCGTGCTGGCTTCCACAAATGCGAGTGACGGATCATGCGACGTAAGCGGCATCGCAGGCTTTGCCTCGGAGATCCCGCAGATCTCCCCTACATCCGCGGCTGACGCGAGGTTCGACGGGATGCGTTTCGGAATCAAGATCGGAGTCCGCAAACTCCCTTACATCCTGTCGTTCTATGCCAACTCACAGAAGAACAAGGATCTGAAGTACAGCATCATCAAGGACGGAACCTATACCACACTCGGAACAGACTTCTATGTCAAGGACAAGGATGAGAAGATCGGAGCTGTGTTCACGGCCAAGGCCACGGAAAAGATGACCGGTTCCGGGCAGTTCAGAATGACTCACTGGGCCGATGAGGCAGCGCACGACAATGTTCCTGGAAAATCATTCGTCGGTGACGATGGTTCTGGCTATTCCTTGGCGGTTCCTCTTCAGATAGACATGCCGTCCAAATTCCACGTTGCGTTCGGCATGGCCGGAACCGGAGGAGCCATAAAGAATTGGATCCTGTCATATTCAAATGACAACGAGACTTGGTACAAGGGTGCTGATTTCAGTATTGACAAGGCCATCTCCGGCTCAGGTTTCTACTATTATTACGACTTCACCCTCGAACCAGAAATCAGATTCACGGCGGGAAGCACCATCTATCTGAGGTGGACAGCCACAGGTACGACCGGAGTCAATGGATCGACCGTCACTGGTTTGAACTCCGACGTGAGGTTCGCATGCTGCTGCGCCATATTCGATGAATATTCCGCATCCACATCCGTACCGTCCGGAGCCGTCTATTACGAGCCTTTCGACAATCTCACTGAAGGTCTTGACTATCTGTGGGGTGACAGGCTAGCCGCGATGATGAACTTCTGCGGAAGCGACATCAGCAAATGGACGGAAGCCCAGAAGAACGGACTCACCGGCGAGAACGTCCATCAGAGAAGAGGCTATGCGCAGATCGGTTACGTTGAGTCTCAGGCTGTGGCCAGAGCCAAGTACACGAACACTGTCGGAAGCCTCACTACCCCTGCTCTTGGAGCCACGGGAGATCTCAACCTGTCATTCGACGCGATGGCCTACCACACTCCTGCCGACAGATCAGGCGCGAAAGCCGGTGAGCCTGCCGACAAGATAGGTGACCTGACATCTGTCGTCGTAAAGATCGATGGAGGCGGCACAATCGACGGCAAGACGGAAGTCGTTGTCGATGGATTGTCAACAAGTGCCTTCAAGAACTTCTCCCTGAAGATCTCCGGAGCGACAGCCGGCACGAAGATCACCTTCACCAGCGCGCCGGCAAGCGGTGAGTTCAGCCGTTGGTTCATTGACAACATACTTGTAACAAAATAAGACCATGAAACGAATATTTCTAATATTGGGCATGATGGCCATGCTGGGGGCATGTTCTTCCACACTTGACAACGCTGATTACATTCCGGGTCCCACATCTGGTGAGACCCCGGATGTGACAGACCCGGACGTAGTCGCCGAGAATCAGGTCAAGGTCATCTCTTTCAACATAAGAACAGCGAACGGTGACAAGAACACCAGCAACGCATGGAGCGTCAGAAAAAAAGCCATACCTCCGATGTTCAAGAAGGAGAACCCTACCGTCTTCGGAGTTCAGGAGGCCATTTCCGAGCAAGTCAACTTCCTGAACACCGAGCTTCCTGAATATGCCTCCGTAGGTGTCGGCAGGGATGACGGCAAGGAGAAGGGTGAGTTTATGTCCATCTTCTACAAAAAGAGTGATGTCAGCCTTGTCAATTGGGGAACATTCTGGCTTTCACAGACTCCGGACACTCCGTCCAAGGGCTGGGACGCGGCCTACAACAGGACAGCGACCTGGGCACTCTTCAAGCATGAGGCCACCGGCAAGAGATTCATCTACGTCAACACGCATCTAGACAATTCCGGAAAGCTTGCGCGTCAGAACGGACTTCTGCTGATCCGCGACAAGATCATTGAGATGAACAAGGAAGGGCTTCCGGTCATCCTTACGGCCGACTTCAACTCCTCCACGGACAACGAGATCTTTGACTGCGTGAAGGCCGTGATGCAGGACGCTCGCAAGACCTGTCCTTCCACGGACAATCATGCGTCGTTCAACGGTTGGGGCCAGTCAAGCTCCGTGATCGACCACATCTTCTACTATGGATTCTCGGGAATCCGGTTCCGCACCGTCACCGAGTCCTACGAAGGGATCCAGTACCTGTCCGACCACTATCCGGTCTCGGCGATTCTGGAGTTCCCGGAGAAGTAATTGAAAAACAGGGCGACCAAACCGGCCGCCCTGCTTTTTTATATAAACCAGAGAACTAAAAACCGAAATATTCCTTGGCATTGTTGTAGGATATGTCGCGGACCATCCTGGCAACGGTGTCGATCTCGGAGACCGGGATCTTTCCGTTCTCGACATCTGTGCCGAGGATGTCACAGAGGATGCGGCGGAAATATTCGTGCCGAGGATAGCTGATGAAGCTTCGTGAGTCGGTCAGCATGCCGACGAAACGGCTCAGAAGGCCAAGACAGGACAGAACGTCCATCTGTCTGCGCATTCCGTTCTCCTGATCGAGGAACCACCATCCGGAGCCAAACTGCATCTTGCCCGGGACGGAGCCGTCGTTGAAATTGTACGCCATCGTGGTCATCACCTCGTTGTCCTTAGGGTTAAGGCAGTAGAGAATCGTCTTGGCAAGGTTGCCTGTCATGTCCAACACATCGAAGAACCTGTTCCCTGCAACCGCTATCGGCTTGTCATTCATAGAGTCGCATCCTGCGTCAGGTCCGACAGCGTTGAATATCCTTGTGTTGTTGTTGCGCAAAGGTCCGACATGGAACTGTTGCGTCCAACCGGACTCGGCGTCCATCACCGCCAGGTCGTACAGAACCGCGCTCTTGTACTTGACCGCGTCATATTCATTAACAGGCATTCCCGAAATGGCGGTTTTGAATATTCTATCGATCTCGCTTTCATCATAGTCCTCCGCATAGAATGTGTCAAGTCCGTGGTCCGAAAGACGGCAGCCCATCGACTCGAAGAAATCATGACGCTTCCTCAAGGCTTCGACGAGGGTTGAATATGACCGTATCTCAACTCCGGCGGCCTCTGAAAGCTTGCCGAGATATTCATTGAAAGACTTCGTGTCCTCGATTCCCATCACCTTGTCCGGCCTCCAGGTCGGAAGAACCTTGGTTCCGAAAGGATGCTCGGCGATCTGCCTGTGCCAATGCAGGTCATCCGCCGGGTCATCGGTCGTGCAGACAACCTCCACGTTGAACTTGCGGATGAGTGCCTGCCCTCTGAACTCTTCAGTGGCAAGTTTGGCGTTGCACTCCTCATAGATCTCCCGCGCTGTCTCCGGTTTCAGGATCTTGTCTATTCCGAATACACGGCTCAGTTCCAGATGAGACCAATGGTAGAGTGGATTACGCATCAGATAAGGCATCGTCTCAGCCCATTTCTCGAACTTCTCCCAGGAGGATTTCTCTCCGGTGATATATTCCTCCGGCACTCCGTTCGCCCTCATCGCCCGCCACTTGTAGTGGTCGCCGCTGTGGCCGTCCACCAGCCAAAGCTGGGTGATGTCGCGGAACCGGATGTTCTCCGCGATCTCCCGTGGCGAAAGGTGGCAATGGTAGTCGATTATGGGCAGGTTCTCGGCATGGTTGTGGAAAAGCCGCCGGGCCGTCTCGTTGGACAGCATGAAATCTTCGTTTATGAATGTGTTCATTGTGTGATCTAATATGTGACAAAGTTAGCAACTGGAACGGGAAATAGCAAGGCAGGTAATCTGACATTATGTCAGCGATTCTGTTATTGGCAGATAATTTGATATCTTTGCAGTCGCTTCGGAAGGCATCACCGCCGTCCAAAGTCTTTGTGTTTGAAATAAAGGAGAATTACTATATGAGCAAAAAAAACAAGGAAAACAGAAATAAAGAGCAGGAAGAGCCTAAAAACACAGCCAAGGCTGCCGAAAAGACAGAAGAGACCGAAAAGAAGACTGCTGAAAGCAATGAGACCGGCAAGGAGGCTCCAGAAGTTGACGAAGAGGCCAAGAAGATCGAGGAGAAGCTGAACGCCCTCCTTAAAGAGAACGAAGAGCTGAAGGTAAGCGTGGCCAAGGAGAAGGATGACTACATCCGCCTGATGGCCGACTTCGAGAATTTCCGCAGGCATTCCGCAGAAGCCAAGCTGGAACTTGTCTCATCGGCGTCAGCCGACACGATAAAAGGTCTTCTTCCAGTTCTTGACGACTGTGAGAGAGCGATGAAGATGTTGGAGGAGAACTCGTCCGACGAGGTGGCCAAGGAAGGTACCGCGTTGATATTCAACAAGCTTATGGGTTATTTGAAAACAAAGGGGCTTGAGGCCATCAAGGCGAAGGGCGAGAAATTCGACACTGATTTCCACGAGGCCGTGGCCCAGTTCCCGGTTCCGGAAGAGGACAAGAAAGGTCTGGTCTATGACGTGGTGCAGACCGGCTACACCCTTTCCGGCAAGGTTATCCGTTACGCCAAGGTGGTTGTAGGAATATAGGAGGTTTCCGAATATGGCAGAGAAAAGAGATTACTATGAGGTGCTGGGGGTCGCCAAGACCGCGTCAGCCGATGAAATAAAGAAAGCCTACAGGGCCGCCGCGATGAAATGGCATCCTGACCGCTGGGTGGATGGCACAGAGGCTGAGAAGAAGACCGCCGAAGAGAAATTCAAGGAGGCTTCGGAGGCATATTCAGTACTCAGCGACCCTGACAAAAAGGCAAAATACGACCAGTTCGGTTTCGCCGGGGTTGACGGACAGCCGGGACCAGATTTCAGCGGCGGATTCGGCAACCTCAACGACATTCTGAACGATCTGTTTGGAGGAGGTTTCTCCGGATTCAGCGGTGGAGGATTCTCCGGATTCGGTGGATTCGGCGGAGGTCAGGGACGGACTCAGCAGAGAGTCATGAAAGGACGGGACATCCGGACAAGAATCCGTCTCACCCTTGAGGAGATCGCCAACGGTGTCGAAAAAGAGATCACCATCGAGCGCAACAGACCATGTCCGGACTGCGGTGGACGCGGGACGAAGAACGCTTCCGATGTCAAGACATGCCCTTCATGCAACGGCTCCGGACAGACCCAGCGTGTCGTTAACTCACTGTTCGGAAGGACAGTGACATATTCAACCTGCCCTCAGTGCGGAGGTGAAGGGAAAGTCATCAACAATCCTTGCCGTACCTGCGGCGGCACCGGCTTGGTTCGCAGACGCGAAACTGTCAAGGTTAAGATCCCAGCAGGAGTCGAGGATGGCATGCAGCTGACAATCAGAGGCGAAGGACACGCCGCGCCTCACAACGGAGTGAACGGAGACCTGCTCGTGATCATCGAGGAGATTCCGCACTCATCATTGAAACGCGACGGCAAGAACCTGTTCTATTCGACCGTCATCTCAGTGACTGACGCGATCCTTGGAACAGAGATCACGGTTCCTTGCCTTGACGGCTCATACAAGGTGAAGGTCGATCCGGGCACACAGTCCGGCACCGTGATGAAGCTACGCGGAAAGGGACTACCTGCCGTGAGCGGGTACGGAAGCGGAACCGGAGATCTCTACGTGAAGATTCTGGTCTGGATTCCGAAAAGACTATCCTCAGACGAGAAAAAGGCTCTGGAAGAGATGCGGACAAGCCGCTCGTTCACCCCTGATCCTTCCCGTGAGGACAAGGCTTTGTTCGACAAGATGAAGAACATTTTCTAAATGAGAAGCAATTTATTAATCAGCATGGCGATAGCCTTCCTGTGCGTTTCGTGCGGGAGGGCTGTTTCCGTTCTTGACAATGACTTCCGGCTGGATCATGTGCTTGAGGTAGAAGGCCGCCAGGGTGTCGCCACAGACGGGGATTTCTACTACATTTCCGGTTCCACTGCCCTCTACAAATATGACATGGACGGCAATCTGATCGTCAAAAACGAGGAACCTTTCAAAGACCTCCAACTGGAATGCAACCACATCGGAGACATTGATGAATATAACGGCGAAATCTACGCCGGCTGCGAGTTCTTTCTCGACGGAGTCGGCAAGAATATCCAGACGGCGATCTACGACGCGGCCACTCTTGAATATAAACGTTCGATCCCTTGGGTTCCGGAATCCGGACAGGTGGAATGCTGCGGCCTGGCCGTGGACAGAGACCGGCAGGAAGTCTGGATGGCTGACTGGGTCCAAGGCTCAGAGCTTTACTGCTACGACCTCAAGACCGGAAAGTATCTGAGGAATCTCAGCCTCTCCCCCGCCCCGAGACTCCAACAGGGAATCTACTGTGTGGACGGACGGATGCTGATCTCGTGCGATGACGGCGACGCGGAGAAAGGCGAGTCGGACAAGCTCTACGAGGCTGACCTAAAGACCGGCGAGGTGACACTTTTCAGAAGCATGGACGATTTCATCCTGACCGGTGAGATAGAGGGACTTACGATGAACCCTAAGAATGGAAGTCTCATCGTGATGTCCAACAGGGGCGCGAGGATCATCCTCGGGATGCCGAAAGGGTTCTACCCAGGCTACGACCGTGAGATCCACAACATTTATGTTTACAATCCTGAAAAATAACAACGAACTACAGCAATGGCAAAAGTAATCACATTCGGCGAGATCATGCTCCGGCTCTCCACACCTGGCTACCTGAGATTCTCGCAGGCAAAACAGTTTGAAGCGACTTTCGGCGGCGGAGAGGCCAATGTGGCTGTCTCGCTCGCCAACTTCGGTATCGACACAGAATTCGTCACTAGATTCCCGGAGAATGACATAGCGCAAAGCTGCATCCGTGACCTTAACTCCTATGGGGTCGGCACCAAGCACTGCGTCTTCGGCGGCGACCGCCTGGGAATATATTTCCTTGAGACCGGTGCCGTGGCGCGTCCAAGCAAGGTGGTATATGACCGGGCATATTCATCAATATCCACCATCCAGCCGGGGATGATTGATTGGGATAAGGTATTTGAGGGGGCGGATTGGTTCCATTGGACCGGCATCACTCCAGCGATAAGCCAGAGCGCGGCGGACGTGTGCCTTGAGGCTATAAAGGCCGCGAACAAACTTGGAATATTCGTATCCTGCGACCTTAATTACAGGAAGAACCTTTGGAAATATGGCAAGACAGCGGCGGAGGTTATGCCGGCTCTCGTGGAAGGCTGTGATCTGATCCTTGGAAATGAAGAGGATGCTGAGAAAGAATTCGGAATCAAGCCGGAAGGATTCAACGCCGAGCAGACCGACGGAACGATCGACCAGAGCCGTTTCGAGAGCGTTTGCAGGCAGTTGATGGCAAGATTCCCACGTTGCAAGAAGGTCGCCATCACCCTGCGCGGCTCGATCAACGCCAACCACAACACCTGGGGCGGAGTTATATTCAATGGAGAGAAACTCTTCCAGTCCCGCCGCTACGACATCACGCACATCGTGGACCGTGTAGGTGGAGGTGACTCGTTTATGGGTGGGCTCATCTATGGTCTTCTGACTTACAAGGACGACCAGCAGGCGATTGACTTCGCCGCCGCCGCATCAGCGCTGAAGCACACGATATTCGGCGACTTCAATCAAGTGAGTGTCAAGGAAGTGGAGAATCTTATGAAAGGAAACGGCTCAGGCCGCGTGTCAAGATAATTTTTACGAATATGGCAAAATACAGAAAACTTGAGACACTGACGGCGATGAAGGAGACAGGCATCGTCCCGGTCTTCTTCAACAGCGACATCGAGATCTCCAAGAACGTTGTCAAGGCTTGCTATGAAGGCGGCATAAGAACCTTTGAATTCACTAACCGTGGAGACTTCGCGATCGAAGTCTTCAAGGAGTTGTCGAAATTTGTCATGGCCGAGTGTCCGGGGCTTATTCTTGGAGCCGGGACAATTCTGGATGCTCCTACAGCGGCGCTATACATCCAAATGGGAGCGAACTTCATCGTGTCTCCGTCCCTGAACCCGGAAGTGGCCAGACTGTGCAACAGGCACGGCATTCCTTACACGCCAGGATGCGGAAGCGTGACCGAGATCTGCACCGCTCAGGAACTCGGCTGCGATCTCGTGAAGGTATTCCCTGCCGGAAGTGTCGGCGGACCGAAGTTCGTGAAGGATGTACTCGCTCCCCTGCCTTGGTCAATGATTATGGCTACCGGCAGCGTCGAGCCGACCGAGGAGAACCTCTCGGCCTGGGCGAAGTCCGGGGTCACCTGTGTCGGAATGGGTTCAAAACTGTTCCCGAAGGAGATGATCGCTGCCGGAGAATGGTCCAAAATCACGGATTTGTGCAGGTCTGCGCTGAAATTCTTCAAATAATCTCAAAAAGTTTTTGGAATACAAAAAAAATATTCTTACCTTTGCAGTCCGAAAAACAAGAGCAACCGCTTACGGGTCGTTATCAAATGTGCGTAATGTTGCGTTAAAATTTTTGAGAAATGGATTTGATTAAAGTTGTAGAACTGGCTTTCGCTAACGAGAAAGTCGCTACGTATCCGAAATTCAAGGCCGGTGACACAATCACTGTGACCTACAGAATTAAGGAGGGTGACAAGGATAGACTTCAGAAGTTCAGAGGCGTGGTTATCCAGCTTAGAGGCGCTACTCCTCAGACAAAGACTTTCACAGTCCGCAAGATTTCAGGCGGTATCGGAGTCGAGAGGATTTTCCCATTCCACTCACCATTCATTGACAGCATTGAACTGAACAAGGTCGGCAAGGTTCGCAGAGCAAGAATCTTCTATCTGCGCCAGCTCTCCGGTAAGAAGGCAAGAATCAAGGAAAAGAAGCTCGCCTTCGTCAAGGAAGAACAAGCATAGTCCTTGTAGAGATAAAGTCGGAGTTGATCTCCGACGAACTGGTCCCCTAGCTCAACTGAATAGAGCATTTGACTACGGATCAAAAGGTTACAGGTTTGAATCCTGTGGGGATCACAAAGATGCGAGGCTATTGAACATATTCAATCAGCCTCGCATTTGTTTTGCGGAATTAGCTCAGTTGGTAGAGCGTTGGCTTCCCAAGCCGAAGGTCACGAGTTCGAGCCTCGCATTCCGCTCAATGGTTAAAGGTCAAGGAAATCTCCTTGGCCTTTTTTTTGGGGATACAAAAACATTCGGTCACAGAGCCTGTCGAAGTGACGGTTCAACATTACGCCGGACAAACGAAGAGAGACGTGTCCAATATTGCATTATTTTTATGCAATATTGGGCATAATTTGCACCAAATTAATGCAAATTTCCTATCTTTGCCTATGTTAATGATAGAAACATGGATCAGCTTTACGAATATTTCAGAAGAAAACTGAATGAGACACCGACAGAGTTTATCAGGTACAAATATTCACGAATAAAATGGGAAGGACGGGCATTCGGCCTTGTCGGGCCGCGTGGTGTCGGAAAATCAACAATGCTTCTTCAGCACATAAAGCTGAACCTCGACACGGAAGACACTATCTACGTTTCCGCTGATCACATATACTTTTCGGAGCATAAATTGATCGAGCTGGCAGATATATTCGTAAAAATGGGTGGGAAGCATCTTTTCATTGATGAAATTCATAAATACGAAAGATGGTCTAGGGAACTCAAGCAGATAATAGACAGTTACGGAGAACTTCAGGTGGTAATCTCAGGCTCATCCATTCTGGACATCTACAAGGGCATGGCCGACCTTAGCCGACGCGTTCCTATTTATAATATGCAAGGCCTGTCATTCAGGGAATATCTGAGGCTGTTCCACAATATTGAAGTTCCCACATTCACAATGGAGGAGGTTCTCCGAAACAAAGCGGAGATCACAGGAATATCACATCCTCTGCCACTTTTTCATGAATATCTCAAGAAAGGTTACTATCCTTTCGGAAGAGACGTGGAATTTGAAATGGAACTACTTCAGGTAATCAACCAAACAATGGAGGTGGACATTCCTCAATATCTGCACACTAACGTCTCCGTCGGCAGAAAACTCAAGTCATTGCTTATGGTAGTGGCAAAAAGTGTCCCTTTCAAGCCAGTGATGTCCAAACTAGCCGACTTGACTGGCATCAGCCGCAACGATGTGTCTGATTACCTGATTCATATCGAGAAAGCTGGTATGATTTCGCAGCTAAGAGACAAAACCGGTGGCATCAGAGGGTTGGGGAAAGTTGAAAAACTCTATTTGGACAACACAAACCTGATGTATGTCATAGCACCGGATAACTCGGACATAGGAAACGCCAGAGAGACTTTCTTTCTGAATCAGACACGTGTCACGAATGACGTGATCAGTTCCAGCATCTCTGATTTTGAGATAAACGGAAAGACATTCGAGATCGGAGGGCGGAAAAAAGGAAGAAAACAGATAGAAAGCGCAGATGATGGGTATATAGTCAAAGATGACATCGAGACAGGATATGCCAATATTATCCCGCTTTGGGCCTTCGGTCTGCTGTATTAAGCGGCATGAATCTCAAAGAATACTAACTGTCAAGAAGGCGAGAACGGAGCCAGATGCCGAGATTGGTGTCGTGCTCGGTGAGGCCTAACTTGCGGCGGATGTCACTGCTGATGATGTAGTTGCGTTTCTTCTTGAGATAATTGCCGACATCCTTGCCTTTGAGACCGAGGACATAGAGACAACAATAGCCAACCTCCCAATCTGTCAAACCATGAGACTTCAACTCTGCAACGAACTCAGGGTGGCTGTCACGGAACAGCACCATTGTGGAGCGCAGGAAATCATCCTGATCGGAGACCAGACGATCCAGCTCCGCCTCGGCAGCCTTGTCAAAGGAACAGTCCGAGGAAAGTTTGGAGGCAAGGAACTTGTCCAGAACCGACATCCTCTCACGGATTATCGCCAACGCCTCATCGTCAGGTTTCCGCTTCAATTCACTATGAGTCTTTCTGAATAGACGCACAACAACAATCAAAACGGCAACCACAAGAGCGACCAGCAAGCACAGAAGCCAGATGGACTTCCCACGGTCAACGATCGCCTGCTTGTCGGTGTAACGTTCCTCTATCATCTTCTGCTGCTGAAGAGCGAGAGTGTCCTTGTGAATGGTAGCGGCATTCTGATCGATGATATTCTTGTAATATAAAGCCTTTTCCTTCATCGCCTCATCTCCGGCAGAGGTATAATAGTCAACGGCGATGTTGATTATGCTATCGGAGGTGATCTCCATTCCGACTTTCTCCAGAGCGATTGTATAGAGCAGGGCGTGGCGGGCACGCAGTTCCTTGGTGCCAAGCAGACTTCTGTCCAAAGAGTCCAGAGCGACGAAAGCGCTGTCAGGCTGGGTTTCCAGTCTGGCCTCAATCTCATCCAGAAATTCTTCCGCCGTCCTGAACGAATGCGCGCAGGAAGCGAAGCAGAAAGAGAGAATGGCTATGAATATGACGGTTCTCAGTTTCATCCGGCAAAAAGTTACCCATTGGATATTCCAACCTCAGTGACCTATCATTAACGCATACGAATTTAGCAAAAAAACAGCAATGTAAGACTCTGTGAGAATTTTAAACATAAAGAAATTCATCAAATCTATGTTTTTCAATTATTTATAACGAGAGAAAATGTCTGGAGTAAACTCATATGTAAAACTATTTCCGGATAATTTTGCAAATAGATAAAGATAAATTCATTTTAGAAGATATGAAAAAGCATCCGCAAAAAAGAGGACTGATGAATATGTTCCCATATTCAGTGGCAGTGATCTTGTGTATGGCAAGCGCCATCTCTTGTGAAAACAAGACTCAGACAAACTCATTTGACTACAGAGATTTTGAGAAGGCCCCCACGCTGTCCCTGACAGATGTTTTCGAGCCAATAAGATTCATCCCCCTTAAAACAGACGAGGCCTACAATCTTTCAAACATTATCAAGGTCTGCATGTCGGAGGATTCCTTTTATCTTCTGACCGTCAATCCTTTTGGAATATTCCGCTTCGCGCTCGACGGCTCTCTGATCTCCAAAATATCAGTGGAAGGACGCGCCGAAGGTGAATATCTGATTCCGACAGACATCGCTTACAGCAAAGCGGACAATGTCTTGTATGTCGCGGACAGGGTCAAGGGCATCATGAAATTTTCCAGCGATGGTGCATATCTATCAACAATCTCTGTAACAAATAGTTATCAAAACAGGCTATTTGTAATTTCTGATTCCGGATCAATAATCGAGAATGTGTTGAACATCTTTGGGGATGAGCGTGATGCCATAGTTGAGCTAAGCCATAAAGGAGACACACTCCATTATATTCCGAATACCTTCTTTTTTGACTGTGAAAGCCCATTCGCGCTTCCGAACCATCATTCCTTACGGAAGTACGCCGATGAGATATTGTACAATCCGGCGTGCCGCGACACTATATATTCGTACAACGCAGGACGGTTAACCCCGAAATATTCATTCTTCTTCCCTCACTCTGTCACGAAGGAAGACTTGAAGGACTTCTACAGCAATGTCTCCGACACACAGTTTATCGTGGAATATGCGGAAGACAACAAGAATCTCTATCTCAGCATTTTCGACAGGAGTTGGGATTATAAACACTTTGTCCTAAAAAAGACTGACGGAATCATTTACAAGGGAGATTTCAGGCTCGCTGACAGTTTTGGCACAAAATTCAGTCCGAGATGGCAATGCGAGGGTTGGTTGATTGATGTTCTTGATCCTTCGACTATTAACTATACATATTATAGGGACATCACCGATGAAGCCCGCCAGAAAGCATACTCCTACTTGTCATACATCGGCGTGGAGGGAATCACGACCGAATCTGACCCGATCATAATGCTTGCGAGAGCAAAATAGGATTATCACGGCAATGGCAGCGGAAAACATCATATTTGATTATTTGTTATGAATTTCAGCATTTATTAAAAGCCTGTGTCATAACATCTTGCTCCAAACTTGGAATAGAAAATCGTGTCGCGACTGATTTCCAGAACGAGACTACGGATCTGATCTGCTTGACAATTTCATTTGCCGTCGCTTGCTTTATGCCCAGATAAGGCTCCTACATCACGGCGGTCTTTTCTACTTGGGAATTTTGCGATCCATAGATTACCGTTTTTATCAAGAACATTCGCTTTCGGCCGCGCATCTCCCAAGGAACTTCCCGGCGCTACCAACATCTTCAACCACTTACTCTGAGCGGTCTTTGGGCTATCTTCCAGATTCAGGGAGGCTTCCTCCAAATCTCTCAGTGAAGTCCACGGAGGAGTCGCCATCGCCGCATCATTGTCAAGAAAGGGGCCATCCGCCTCCAGCTTGAACCTCAGAGCCCCCATTCTGCTCCCATCAAACACACCAAGAAGATAATCCGTCTCATATAGATTTCTCACTTGACGTCCTTCCATCCTTGCGATCTCCGCTTCCCTGCGCTCAAGAAGCACTCGCCCCCAACGGTCAGGGGTCGAGTCCAAGAATATGCCGAAGTTATCCTTGCCTTGCGGCGCATATTGCCTCCCGCGGAATAATTGAAGATCAGGATCGAAACTTCTAAAACGTCTGTCCGACAGCCAAGCGTCATCAAACTCGAATGAGAATATTTCCTTGCCCCTCAGATGTGTGCTTGTCAACACCCCCATAAGAACAGGCGATTCCACCTGCTCCCCATCATAATAGACATATATGTCCCTATCCTTTACCATACACTATTTCTTTGAGGCTCTTTCTCTTATTTCCAACTTTGCGTCCTGAAGTTTACGCCCGAGCTCATCATCTTTTGCAAGCAAGGTTATGTCATTCCCGAGTCCAAGGGCAATCAAAACCCTGAAATACTGCCCCAAGGCCACCCCCTCATCCCCTTTCTCGATTTTCACCAAAGTAGTCCTACCGATGCCAGCTCTCTCCGCTATCTGCACCGTGGTCAAATCTCGTCTCAGTCTGGCATATCTTATCTGCTCTCCAACTGTTTGGAGAAGGTGTCTTTGAGATGGAAGAAGTTCTCTCTTCATTTCATAATGTTTATCATTGCAAACAAATCTACACAATTTTGTTCAGAATATCAAACATTATCACTTGAAAATAAGTAAAAAACAAGCAGGATGACCGGTTAGAAAAAACGCGGTCATGACCTACTTGTGTATATATGTTTTGAAAGTCTTTACTTGAAGACTGGGTAGGACTCTGAGATTTCCCACAGACGCAAGGTCACGTCGGGTTTGGTAGGAAGAACATCCGTTGACATCGAAGTGAATTCCTCCGCGCCTTTGCTTAGAGCCTCAGCGAAATTGGCGGCGGTCTCTCCGGTCGAGGCGACAGTCACAGGGCCTTCCTTCATCTGCTCCAAGGTGAGCAGACTTCCGGTCGTCACTTTCCAGACGGTTCCGGCCTTTTTGTCGTTCGCCACAACCACACCGGCTTTTGAGGCATTGCAGACAGTGTTGCCATAGACGTTGCGGACATTGCCTATCTTGCTGTAACCTACGGCACTGCAATATGTTCCATTGGACTTGATGCTATCGATCGTGGAATAGCAGTTCACAACGAAACTGTTGTTGCCGACAAATCCGACAACACCTCCGATGTTGTTGTTGCTCGACTCAATGCGCTCTATCCAGCTGTAACAGTTGATGACATAGTGTCCTTGGGCCACAGCCCCGGCGATGCCACCACAGTTCTCTGACTTTGTGGCATCCGCGGCAAGGATCTTTCCGCCGAGATTCGCGGAGTTCACAATGACTCCGGTATTCATCCCGGAGATGCCGCCGATGCAGGATGCGCCACCCTTACCGGTCAGGGTTCCCTTATAGAAAGCTCCGTCAATCAATCCGTTGTTGGTTCCGGCGATTCCACCGAGGTTCTTGAACGAGGATGTGAATGAAGCCTCAACCGACATATTCCTTATTGTTCCGGCATTGACTCCAATCAAACCGAAAGAGTAGTCATCCGTCTCATTTTCGGCGGTTATGCCTGACAGTTTATGATCTCCTCCGTCAAGCACACCGTCAAACTGTTTCCACGTTGAGAACTGTTTTTCAGAAAAGTCAATGTCATTGAGAATCTTGTAATATGCCGTTCTGGAGAACTCAGGAGACTCCTCAGCCGGATCCATCGACGCCGAGATCTCATTCCAGTCCGAGACACTGTTTATGAGATACGGTTCCTCAGCGGTTCCCTTTCCTTCCACCTCGTCAGGAACATACGTGACAGCGGCCGTAACCTTCACAGGACAGTGGTCCGACGGATAGATGTCACCGTAAAGGGAAGCATCCACCTTGTACGATTTGATGTCAATCTCACCGTTCACATAGATGTAGTCAATCCGTCTGCTCTCCTGAGAAAGATCAACGGAAGTGTTATGGCTCTGGAACGTGCCCAGAGGGCCGAAAACCTTGTCCGAAGGAGCAATCGACCTGGAATCAGACCAGTAAGAACGGAAAATCTGTGAGGCAGGGTCGGAAGGATATGCGTTCATATCCCCGACAAGGACGGACGGCATTCCCTTGGGATTGTACATCTTCGCCCTCTCCACAAGAAGCGCGGCGGCCTTCGCCCTGGCATCCGAAGATAGAGGAGCGTGAGTCACCATCATCAAGAATGATTTGTTGTAAATCTTGTCCTTGACAACGGCGCAGGCCGCTACCCTATGGTAGGCTTTCTCGTCCCAACCATAGCTCAAGACATCCGGAGTCTCTGACAACCAAAAATAATGTTGGTCTGTCAGCTCAAAACGTTCCGGGTTCCAAGCCAGTCCGACGGCCTCGCCACCTCTGGCATCCTGACTGTCCCTGCCGACAAACCACCACTCGTACTTGCCGCCGTTCTTCTCGACAAGCACCGGCAGCTCGCTCTGGATCGTGGCGTCGGCCTCCTGGAATCCGAATATGTCAAAACCGTTGTCCACAATGGACTTTGCCAGAACATCACGTCTGGAGGTCCAAGAATATTCAGAGACTCCTTTTGTGGAGATCCATAGGTTGTACGAACCGATCACCAGATCCTCACCTTCCTTGCCTGGTTCATCGCCCGGATCCGGAGTGTCATCATCTGACTGGGCATATTCAGTGTTCAGGATTGTGGGAAAATCGTCTTGGCACGCCGCAAAAGACAGGCAGGCCAGCGAAAGTGCTAATAATGATGTTATCTTGTTCATAACCATTTATTTCTGATAGTTGATATGTCCTGGATTCTGTCCGTACTGAGCCCACGCCGACTCGGCCGGTCCTGAAACGCCCGGGAATGAGATTGAATAAACCTTGAGGGCATCCGCAGCGGCATCCTTACCGACAAAGTAAGACGCGCCGTCCACGGATGAGATTGTAGGCGAACCATCAATGCTGTCCGCGACCTTCTTCTCATACACGACAGACGCTGACGTACCGCCGTCCTTCAGGACGTGATAGACACCGTCCTTGGTGCAGAAATGAATCTGGCCGAGGTTGTCCACCGCCGGCACGCTCTGGCTCTGCGATTCCAATGAATATGACCACCTTACGGAGCCGTTAGCGGCATTCAAGGCGTAGAGGTTGTACGGAGCCGCCTTGTCTGTGATCACATACAATGTCTGTCCGTCAGCGCTCAACGACGCACCTGTTCTGTTGAAACCAGCGTCGAGAGTCTGCGTCCATTTCGCCGTCTTCACTGTTTTCGGATCAACGGCGGAACAGTCAAAGCAAGCGATGTTCCAAGTTCCTGTGTTCGCTGTTCCGACGACATACACACAGCCGTCCGCATCAACGCAGATCTGATTCTGATTGGAAACCAAAATATTACCTGGAGTCAATGATGCGTCGTAAGAGACTGCGGACCAAGTGAAATCAGGGTCGGAGATCATAAGGCCATAGCCATAGTTGCCGCTCAAGGACATAACGGCTGTGTTGTTCTTCAGCAATGCCACGGCTGAGTTTACTCCTCCCTTGGCCGGGGTCACTGTTGCTAGAACCTTGCCGGTGTTCTTGTCAAAGGCCTTAAGGCTTCCTGATGTGCCTCGATTACCTACCGCGACAAAGTTCGGTGTGATCGCAGGGGTCATAAACGAAAGCCTGGCACCTTGGGCGTATGCCGTCGTGTTTTTCCATAGCGGAGTCGTCCCGTCTGCGCCGTCAAAGCAATACATCACGGACTTGGAAGTAGCCGGACCACCGACACCATTGGCCGCCCAATAGACTTTCCCGTCAGCATCAACGGATGGGTATGCCACATAGCCTTCCACATAGATGCCATCGTTGGCTTCGGCATCATATTCCCAAACCTTGTTTCCGAGCACGTCCAGAGCCAGTATCTTGCCGTCTCCTGAAGCGAAGAAGATATTCCCCATCCCGCTCACGGCCACGACTGACGCAGGGCAGTTTGCCGAACCGGAAGCCACCGGAACAGACCAATTCACCGTAAAGTCGTTGACATCAGCGCCACGGACGAACAAAGCCTTTGTCAAAGAGGCTTCCGCTCCCCTGTCATCAGTGACAATCAGAGTGACATTGAATATTCCCGCGGACGTGAATGTGAATGATGCCTGCGCTCCTTCCGCGGTCGTTCCGTCAGGGAAGAGCCATTTCCTTGATGTCACCTGACCATCATCATCCTTAGACTCGTCATTAAATGTCACCGAATCTCCCGCCTTTACGGAAAGCGGTGAATATGAGAAAGCCGCGACAGGAGGGACATTGGCGGCAAGAACCTTGACGACATTCTCAGCCGTGGCCTTGTTGCCGTCCGTTCCCCAGACTGTCAGTTTGACCGTGTACTCTCCCGGGGTCTTGTACAGGACAGGATCAGGATTGGCATCCTCGGACCAGTTTCCTTCCCCGGAGAATCCGAAATGCCAGAAATATCTCGCCACATCCGTTCCTTTGACTTCCGTGGTGTTTTCGAAATTGATGTATGTCTCGCCCGCCACGATGTCTCCATCGACATCATACGAGAATGAAGGAGTCAGTTCGGATGAATAGACCGGCTCGCTTTCCTCTTTCTCGGAACAGGCCACAGCCGCCGCGCAAAGCAGCATCGCTGTCAAATATCTAAATGTTTTCATTGTCTTATCATTAACGTTTTCCTATAGATCTCAGATGTTTGTCCATCTCAACCGGATAGTCGCACTGCACCATATCCAACCCGGCTCCCACAAACTTATCCACCAATGCCGTGTTTCCTTCCTTGAAAGCCTGACCGTTGTCATCCAGAATGTTGGTGACCGTCAGCCCGGCTGCTCCGGCCGTCCTGAGCCAAGAGAGATCATTCTGCAATGTGGCCGTGGAGATCTGGACGAAATAGAACGGCTGGAAAGGTGTCATCGCGGTCAACTGCTTGCTGCTGTTGGCGTGCGGAGAAATGATGGCGGGCTGCGGCTGTTCTGTCAGCCACTTCGCGTTGGAAGTCCCCGAATTGCCTACATAGAACTGAACCCTGTCAAGACATCCGCACTCTTTCACGACATCATAGATCTTGGAGATCATCTCGATGTCCTTGTCAGTGTCGGAGCACTTGTCCAGATCGAACCATACCTTGCCCCTGAACTCCGTCAGTACTTCCTTCAATGTCGGCACTATCTGGTCAGAAACCTTTCCGTCAGTGGTCTTGATGCGGTACTTCTTGATCTCATCATACGTGAACTGCGAGACATAGCCTCTGTCCGTGGCGTACGAACTGTAATCCGTGAAGCGACTTAAATAATTGTCGTGCAGACAGATGACGACACCATCCTTGGTGATCTGTGCGTCCGTCTCAATGAAATCAGCACAGCCTGACTCCACGCATTTCCGGAAACCGGCAAGAGAGTTGGGAGCATATTCATAGCCGGCATCGACATTGCCCCGGTGAGCCATAATCCAGACTTTTCCCTTGGTGAAATTCCGGCAGGCCCAGCTGAGGCTCTCCCCTTCCACTGAAACCGACTGCGAAAGTCTTATGGACTTGCCTCCTGACAATGAGACCTCGGCGTTGACTTCATATTTGCCGTCCTTTGTGTACTGGTGAGCAGGAGACATCGAATTCTTTTCAGTTTGCCCGTCTCCGAAATCCCAGGATACAGACTGGATTCCAGGCACGGATGTCACCCCGAACGTCACCGTTTCCATCCTGGCAGGAAAAATGTTGCTGAGGATCATCGCGGCGTCAGTGTCGGAGACCGACACCTTGGCCGTAACTTCCTTCATTCCACCGGCTTTCAAAGTCAGATAAGCCTGAACATTGTAGGTCCCGGCATATTCATAGACATGGGTGACGGATGAGGCTCCATCGGCACTCTTCGTACCATTGTCGCCGAATGTCCATAAAATCGACCTGACATCGTTCTCAGCCTCCGGGACAGAGAAGGTCACTGTCTCCCCTTTCAGCGGGGATTCGGGTGTCCAGACTATCTCATAGCCATCTGACACAGGGGACTCCGGTCCGTCTGAGGTCCCGGAACACCCGGCGATGACAACGGCCAACGCCGGGATGAGATATTTCAGATTAGTTGCCATAACCTGGGTTCTGATAAAGTCCGTCCGGATTCAGGATCCTCTCATTGTAAGGAATAGGAAGCAGCAGGTCCTTAAGGCCGAAATTGCTGTTGATGGCGTTGTAGTGGGCGATCATCTCCTCTCTGGAATACATCCTGAGGACATCCTGCCACCTGAGTCCCTCCTGCATAAACTCGTGCAGACGCTCGTCGTAAATTCCTTGGCGGAGGTCGGTTCCGGACCACGCAGAAAGACCGGCCCTAGCGCGGACCATATTCATCCACGTCTTGGCCTCGTCGGCGTTACCCTGCCAATAGTAAGTCTCAGCAAGCATCAACGCCACATCAGCGTACCTCAGGACAACCCAATTATTGCCTCCATATCCGTCGGCACCACAATCAAGGTCAACATATTTCATAGTATGGTAATATGTCTGGCCGGCGGTCTCGAACTTGCGCAGGAAACCTTTGCGGACATCTCCCGACTCAAACGAGTCATACACAGCCGAAGTGGTGATGTTCTGCATATTGCCAAGTTTCTTCGATGTGACTCCGGTGGTGTTCGGGCCGAACAGCCAGTTCCAGGACGAGCTCAATGACTCATTGCCCTGAATGCAGTTGATCTGGAATATGTTCTCCAGGCAGCCTTTCTGCGTGCTGAGTGACCAGATGTCTGAATATTTCACATCTGTCAGACTGGAGAACTTTCTCAGATCCCAAGCCTTCCTAAGGTTCGTCTCCGCTGATTTGAGCAGCCCGTCTTTCTCTCCGGCAAAATCCTCATCGCAGGCCTGCTGAAGGAACACTTTTCCCAAGAGGGCATAAGCGGCCGCCTTGCTGGCTCTTCCACACTCTGACGCGGAAGGGAAATCCATAATCGGCCCGGACACCACAGCCTCAAGATCCTCTGCGATAGCCTTATAGACATCCGCCTTAGGTGTCCTGACATTGTTTGCCTTGACTTCGGCCGTCGTCGTGAGATCCTTCATCACAAGAGGAACGTCTCCCCACTCCGTCACAAGGTAGAAATAAGTCAACGCCCTGAGGAACTTGGCCTCGGCCTCGCAGACATCCCTGCTGTCTTTCGAGGACCACACGACATCATCGATGTGTGAGAGAACCTTGTTAGCCCTTGAGACAGTCTTGTACATCTGAGCGTAACGATTGTAAACGTAAGAGTTCTCCTCGGTCAATGTAAAATTGTAGAACTGGTACGGGATTCCGCTCACGGCACCCGCGTCCTTGACGATGGTGGCATTGGCGCGGACATCCGTAAAATAGTGGTTATAAGTAAAATAATAGCTTTGGGTAAGAGCCGAGTATATTCCGTTGACAGAGGTCTCGATATCACTCTCCGTCTTGTAGAAATTCCCCGTTGTGACAGAGTTCGGATCGAACTCATCCAAAAAGTCGCAGGAGACCAAAGACGCGGCCGCAAAGACGCTTATCAATATATTTCTTGCTTTCATAATGAGATCTTTTAGAATGTCAGATTAAGTCCGGCGGACCAGATTCTGGACAGAGGATAGCATCCCCAGTCGAATCCTGGCATAAGGTTGCTGCTCTTATAGGAGACCTCCGGATTGTAGCCACGGTAAGGAGTAATCGTGAAAAGATTGTCGCCGCTCACATAGATCCGGCAGGAGGCGATCTTTATCTTTTCAGTCCATTTCGAAGGCAAAGAATATCCCAAAGTGACATTGGTGCACCTGAAATACGACGCGTCCTCCACATAGTAAGACGAGAGCTTCAACGAACCGTTTGTCGTGGATATTCTGGTAGCTATAGGGACATTGTTCCTGCCCGGCTCGGCATCGGAGACATAGCGATCCTTCGCGATGGCGTACTGGTTGGACGAACCCTCCATATTATAGAGGTAATAGTCCTGGAAGTTGATCACTTCCCCGCCGTATGAATATGAGAAGCTGGCCGCGAGGTCAAACCCGTTCCAACTCAGGTTCGTGGAGAATCCACCAGTGAAATCAGGATAGGCGTCCCCGATGATGGTCTTGTCATCAGTGTTGATGACACCGTCACCGTTCTGATCCTTCCAGATGACATTGCCATAGGAAAGGTTGTCCAATGAATATGATCCCACGGCCGGTCCCTTGAGGACATATCCTTCCGGGAACTTGTTGCCGTTCGCCACATAGACCTTCCTGTCGAGAAGGGCATTGGCATAGTCCGCCTCAGACATTATTCCGATGGCCTCATAGCCGTAGAACGAGCCGATAGGATAGCCTTTCTTGGTGATGTGTGAGCCAACCGACCGCTCGGTGACAGAGATGATGTCGTCCAGACCACCCATATCAACAACCTTGTTCCGGTTCACGGAGACATTGGCGCTGAAATTCCAGTTCACCTTGCCGGTCAGGATCCTTGTGTCCACCTGGACATCGAAACCACGGTTGCGGATCTTCGCCCCGCTCATATTGGTTGTCGTGGATGTGGAACCGGAGATCACAGAGATTGGAGCCTTGTACAGGATGTCAGAGGATATAGAGTTGTAATAGTTCGCTATCACGTTGATCCTGTTGTCAAGGAAGCCGAGATCCACACCGATGTTGGTCTGGGTCGTGGTCTCCCATCCGAGAGCGGTGTCAGTGAAGGCTCCCTCGGCGGTGGCTGACACAGCCGTGTTGCCGAACGCATAACCACCTGTGGAGATCGATGCGATGCTGGAATAGTTACCGATGTTGTTATTGCCGCTCTTTCCCCAACTGGCGCGTAGCCTGATCGACGCGACATCCTCAAGCTTGTCCTTCAGGAATGGCTCGTTGGACAATGTCCATCCAGCCGAGACAGAAGGGAAGAATCCGTACCGGTTGTCCACACCGAAACGGGACGAGCCGTCAGCCCTGACTGTTCCGGTAAGAGCATACCTTCCGTCATACGACCAGTTGAGACGGGCGAAGTACGACAGAAGTGACCACGCAGCCTTTCTCGTGCTGTAAAGAGATATGTCGGACGCGTTCGTTCCGTGAGCCGTGACCTCGTGGATCCTGTCATTGGCGAATCCCTTGGCCTCGACACCGACTCGGTCATAGGTCTTCTTCTGCATCGTGTAACCGGCGAGGGCGTTGATTCTGCTCTTTCCGAAATCCTTCTTGTAGTTCAACGTGAACTCACCGAGTTTGTCAACGTCATACACAGATGTCGTCCTTCCTACATTGTAGGCCGAAAGAGCCGAACTGTAAGCCGGTGCCCCATCACGTCCGATGCTCATAGGACGGTAATAGAAATAGCGATAATTGTACCACTGCTGTCCAAGGCGGGCCGAGAACTTCAAATCCTTAAGAATCTCATAAGTGAAATTGACATTGAGATTGTGCCTTGAGCTCTTCTCACTGATGTCCAGCTCATTGGCGATCACCAAAGGGTTCTCCGGAAAGTTTATTCCCCAGTCGTCACGCATCTTGATCATCGCGCTTCTGGCGTAGTCGCCACTTTCGTCATAGGCCGGAAGATTAGGCAGGTACATCAACGCGCTCTGGATGATGCCGTCATTGATCATTCTACCCTCGGCCTGCACCACCTTGTTCTTGGCGTCATACATCGAATATGAGAACTCGGCGGAAAGCCTCTTTGTCAGCTTGACATCCAGGTTGAGCCTTGCATTTGTCCTTTTGTGGTTTGACGGGGAGATGATACCATCCTGATTCATATACCCGATGCTAGCCATATACTTGACATTCTTGGTGCCGCCTGTCGCGGAAACATTATGCCTCATCATTCCAGCGTTTGAGAACACCAAATCCTGCCAGTCTGTATTGTACTGCTGCTTGACAGGAGTAAGAGTCGTGAAATCAAAGAACATAGGATGAATACCCACTTCCGAGAGGGAGAATCCTTTAGCGGCTCTTACGGTGTTGTCGTCATTCGGGCTCCACTCCACACCGGCGGCGGTCGCGCGCAGACGATAAGAATTGTTTCTGGCCGCTATGTACAGGTCGCGGAACTGGTCAGCGTCAAGAAGCTTCACCTTTCTGTCAAGTTGCTGAATTCCGTAGGAGAAATCGTATGAGATCTTCGCCTTGTCCCCCTCCTTGCCACGCTTGGTCGTGATCAGGACGACACCTGAGGCACCTCTGGAGCCATAGATCGCCGCCGAAGCCGCATCCTTGAGGACATCAATGCTCTCGATATCGTTCGGATTGATGTAAACATCCTCGGAGGCCGGATAGCCGTCGATCACGTACAATGGTTCGGAACTGGCTGACAGAGAGTTGACTCCACGCACACGGATCTGCACGCCCTGTCCCGGAGCGCCGCTTGTCTGATGAACCTCCACTCCGGCCACCTTGCCGACGATAGACTGTCCCACAGTCGGTGAGGTCAGCGAAAGTTCCCCGGCCTTGATCTGCGCTACGGAACCGGTGAAATCACTTTTACGCATCGGGGTGTAGCCGACAACCACAGATTCCTCAAGGGACTGCATATTGTCACCAAGAACGACATCCTGAGTCTGACGATCCACAGGCACACTGACCCGCATATCCGCGAAGCCGAGACACATAAACATCAGTTCCGTCTCTCCATAAGGGACCTCAATGCTGTACTTTCCGTCCAGATCCGAAGACACACCGTTCTTTGTGCGTGAATCCACGACAGCGACACCTGGCAAAGGCTGTCCGGACTCATCCTTGATAACTCCGGAGATTGTCTTATGGGTCACCAGAGCGGTTTTCCTCTCCGATTTTTTCAGGAGAATCTGCTTCCCGGTCAGTTCGAATCCAACCCCACGTGGAGTGAAAATACGTCTCAGGACATCTTCCAGTGGCATATTGCTGCAACTGAATGTGACAGTCCCGGTGGCAACGACAGAATCGTCGAAGATGAAAGTGTAGTCCGTCTGCTGCTCAATGGTTCTGATGCAATCCACAACACTTGCCTTATTCAGTTCAAGTGAGACTGCAACCCCCTTCCCTTGCCCGTGGGAGGCAATGGTGACAAGGCCGAACAGCAACGAACTCAAGATAAACATTAATCTCTTGTTCATACTGTTATTAGTTATGTAAAAATGAATTCTAGTCCGTAAGTTTTAGTGTGACTTTCTCACCGTTGATGTCGTAACTGAACGGAATCAGTCGGTCCAGTTTGTCCAACATCTCGCGTAAAGACTCTGTCTTGATGGTCATCCAGAACTGTCTGGAGGCATCATATTCCCCGGAGACTGTTATCCGAACCCCATACCAACGCTCCATCAACTTCAAGACCTTGTCGAATGAAGCCTGGTCTATAACGAGCTCGCCCGTACGCCATATTCCCTCAATCCCGGCGTCGCATTTCACCAAGGATCTGTCTCCAGTGTTTTTTTCCAAGGTGAATTTCTGCCCCGGAAACATCTCGGCCCATCTTCCTCCATCCGGAGAGAACACATCGATATGCCCCTCCTCCAGCGCGACATCGACATCGGGGTCGTCGTCATACCGCCGGACATTGAATCTGGTTCCATAGACCTTAACTCCAAGCTCACCTGCATTGAGAAGGAACTTGCTGGTCTTGGATTTGGCCACATCAAAGAACGCCTCTCCACGGGTCAGGGAGACATTCCTGTTATTGACATTATAATCGGCCGGGTAGGTTATCTCCGATTCAGAGTTCAACCAAATTCTGGTGCCGTCAGGAAGCTCGACCTCGGATTTCTGCCCCGGCATAGTCCTGACCGTTATCACCTGCGAGGCATACATTTTTTCCGTCCTGTCCACTTTGACAAAAGCGAACGCAAGGACGGAAACCAACGCGACAGCGGCCGCAATGCCTATCACACGACTGAATATACCGGCTTTGCGAGTATGACGGTCTGATGAATATATCCGGCCTTCCAAATCAGACCACACATCTTTCCTCAGCCGAGAATACTTCTCGGATGAAGACACAGCCGACCATTCCTGCGACAGTTCCTCAAAAATCTTTCTGTTTTCCGAGCCTTCGTCCAACCATCGCTCAAGCGTCCGCTCCTCCTCGGGGCGACACTCTCCGCTCAGATACTTGGCTATCAGTTCATACGGGATTTTGTCCATATCTGTTATCAGTGTTTTCACAATATAGACACTTGATTCCGGAAAACCCTTAAAAAGATTTAAGATTTTTTTTCACGTATTCACGGATCTTTCTTAGAGCTATGCCCATCTGCGCTTCGATCGTCTTGATGGAAAGCCCTTTTGCCTCCGCTGTCTGCTTATACGACTTATGTTCCATCTTCACCATACGGAAAATCTCACCGCAATTCTCTGGAAGCCTCTCCACAGCATCATTGGCGCACTTGATCAAGGCCTCAGTGTCTGTCACATCAGGCTCGTCCGACTGCATAGAGACCTCGGTGAAAACTTCCGAAATGATGCGTTTTCTGTTTGCCTTGTCCCTTAACCTATTGTATAATGCGTTACGGGCACAGAAATAAATGTACCCCCTGACATTGGAGATGGATGAAACATCAATGCCTCCCTGAAGAAGTTTCAGAAAGACATCTTGAATAATATCCTCGATTTCCTGGCTGTCCTCCGTCACCGAATGAAGATACAAGTAAAGTTCATGGAAATACTTATCGTATATTTCCCTGAACTTTACATTGTTATCATTTATTCCGGTTTCTTTGGACACACCTTTGGAAGAGAGAACTACGCCTCAGGGATCTCGTCGTTGGCAGGGATGGAGAACGGGGACTTGCCGGAAGGAACCGAGAAATCCTCCTCTTCCTTCGGAGCCGGAGCCTGAACCTCGTACATTCCAGGACGGGAGCCGGAGGTAAGTTGGTTGAATTCCTCCTCGGTAATCATCTTGCAGTTGCCGTTGAACTTGGCGTCCAGCTCAACCTGAAGCCTTCTGATGTGGAGGTCACCTTCCACAACGCAGGTGTCCTTCAGGGAAAGGGTATCCTTCACGAAGAAGTTGCCGTTGATCTTTCCCCAGAAGTCAGCGTTGTTGCAGATGATGTCACCTTTGATGACAGCTTTCTCGCCGACAACGACCTTTGCCTGGGAGAAGATGCGGCCTTCGAACGTACCGTCAATCCTTATGTCGTTTGGAGATGTGATCTCTCCTTTGATTACCGAACCGGCTGAGATTCTGCTGATGTCATTTACGCTTGCAGAATCGGTGGAACCATAACTCGCGCTCATATTCCTTTATATTATATTCAGTTGATATATTCATTAAACCAGACCGGCGCCGTGGCAGTTCTTATACTTTTTGCCGGAGCCGCACGGGCAAGGATCGTTGCGTCCAATCTTCTTGTCCACGTGAACAGGGGCCTTCGCTTTCTGTTCTCCGTTGGTGGAGAGGTCATTACGCTGGGTCCTCATGTTGCTCATGTCCTGGCTTCTCGGAGCCTGCGCCGGACGGGCCTCGCTGTCCTCGCGGAGAGGGACGAACGCCCGAAGGAGGAACGAGAGGACATCCTTGTTGAGTTCCTCAAGCATCGTGGCGAAGAGGTTGTAGCTCTCCAGTTTGTAAACAACGAGCGGGTCCTTCTGCTCGTAGGCTGCGTTCTGCACGCTCTGGCGAAGGTCGTCCATATCGCGCAGATGCTGCTTCCAATGCTCATCGATCTGATAAAGGATGATGGAGCGGCTGAGAGCCTTGGCGATCTCCTTGCCCTCGGTGTTGTAGGCCTTTTCAAGATCCACGCTGAGGGTCAGCATCTTGCGGCCGTCGGAAATAGGAATCGCGATGTTCTTGTACATATTCCCCTGCTTCTCGAAGATCATCTTGATGAACGGATAGACCTTCTCCGCGAGGGTGTTCATCCTGCGCTCATAAACCGCCTGCATCTGCTTGCAGAGAGCGTCCGTGAGCTGATCACCCTTGGCGTTGGAATAGAACTTCTCATCGAATCCAAGGTCGATCGACAGCTGGGCCATCACATATTCCTCGAAATCCTGATAAGGCATACCTTCCGCGCGGCCGGCGATGATGGAGGCGGAGTCGATCATCATGTTCCTGACATCGATCTCGATCCTTTCTCCAGAAAGAGCATTGCGCCTTCTGGCATAGACGGCCTCACGCTGATAATTCATCACATCGTCATATTCAAGGAGTCTCTTACGGATTCCGAAGTTGTTCTCCTCGACTTTCTTCTGGGCGTTTTCGATTGATTTCGAAAGCATTCCGCTCACCAGAGCCTCATCATCAGCCATTCCGAGTTTGTCAACCACTCCGGCGATCCTCTCGGAACCGAACAGACGCATAAGTTTGTCCTCAAGAGAAACATAGAATGCGGAAGATCCCGGGTCACCCTGACGTCCGGCACGACCTCTAAGCTGACGGTCCACACGGCGGCTGTCGTGTCTTTCAGTACCGATGATCGCAAGACCTCCGGCGGCCTTGACCTCCGGCGAAAGCTTGATGTCGGTACCACGGCCAGCCATATTCGTGGCGATTGTCACGGTGCTGGACATACCGGCCTGGGCGACAATCTCAGCCTCCCTGGCGTGTTCTTTGGCATTGAGTACGTTGTGCTTGATACCCCTCATGCGGAGCATACGGCTCAGGAGCTCGGAAGTCTCCACATCGGTCGTGCCGACGAGAACCGGACGGCCTTTCGCGATGAGTTCCTCAACCTTGTTGATGACGGCTGTGTACTTCGCCTTCTTTGTCTTATAAATAAGGTCATCCTGATCGTCCCTGATGACAGGACGGTTGGTAGGGATGACAACCACATCCAGTTTGTAGATGGACCAGAACTCGCCCGCCTCGGTCTCGGCCGTACCGGTCATGCCGGCGAGCTTATGGTACATCCTGAAATAGTTCTGAAGGGTGACGGTCGCGAATGTCTGCGTGGCGGCCTCAACCTTGACGTTCTCCTTGGCCTCGACAGCCTGATGCAGACCATCGCTCCAACGGCGGCCCTCCATGATACGGCCAGTCTGCTCGTCCACGATCTTGACCTTGTTGTCGATGACGATGTAGTCAACATCCTTCTGGAACATCGCGTAGGCCTTGAGGAGCTGGATGACGGTGTGGACACGCTCGCTCTTCAACGAGTAATCCTCCATCAAGGCGTCCTTCTTCTCCTGTTTCTCCTCGGCGGAGAGTTCGGTGTTCTTCTGGATCTCGGCGATCTGGCTTCCCACGTCAGGAAGCACGAAGAAATCAGGATTGGAGACGGCGTTCGCAAGCAGGTCGTGTCCCTTGTCGGTCATATCCACAGAGTGCTGCTGCTCGCTGATCACGAAATACAGTTCGTCGGTGACGATGTGCATCTCGCGCTCGTTGTCCTGCATGTAGTAGTTCTCGGCCTTCTGCATCAGCTGCTTCATGCCCTGCTCGCTAAGGAACTTGATGAGCGGCTGGTACTTAGGAAGACCCTTATAGGCACGGAGAAGGAGCATTCCGCCCTCGTCCTCCTTGCCGGCGGCGATCGCCTTCTTGGCATCGTTCAGAACTTGGGTAACGAGCGCGCGCTGCTTCTGGTAGAGGCTCTCGACATAAGGCCTGAACTCCATATACTGCTCGTCATCCTGAGCCTTGGCCACAGGACCGGAGATGATCAACGGGGTACGCGCGTCATCAATGAGCACGGAGTCCACCTCATCGACAATGGCATAGTGATGCTTCCTCTGGACGAGGTCTGTCATATTCACTGCCATATTGTCACGAAGGTAGTCAAAACCGAACTCGTTGTTCGTACCGAAAGTGATGTCGCAGTTGTAGGCTCTCTTGCGAGCGTCGCTGTTAGGCTCGTGCTTGTCGATGCAGTCCACGGAAAGGCCGTGGAACATATAGAGAGGTCCCATCCACTCGGAGTCACGCTTGGAGAGGTAGTCGTTGACGGTCACTACATGCACTCCCTTTCCGGCCAATGCGTTGAGGAACACAGGGAGGGTGGCCACAAGGGTCTTACCCTCACCGGTAGCCATCTCCGCGATCTTCCCCTGATGCAGCACGATGCCACCGATCAGCTGGACATCGTAGTGAACCATGTCCCATGTCACCTCGTTGCCGCCGGCCATCCAATGATTCTGATAGACGGCCTTGTCACCCTCGATGTGGACGAAATCGTGGTTTATGCTGAGAGAGCGGTCGAAGTCATTGGCGGTCACCTCGATGATGGCGTTCTCCTTGAACCTGCGCGCCGTGGATTTCATGATGGCGAAGGCTTCCGGAAGAATCTCCTCCAAAACCTTCTCTATCTCGGCGTCCTCGTCCTTCACAAGTTTGTCGGACTCTGTCGCAAGACTCTCTTTCTCATGTACCGGAATATCCTCGTCCAGCTTGGCCTTGATCTCCGCGATCCTCTTCTCGAACGGAGCCTCGCAGTCACGCAGCCTTGCCTTCAACTCTTCAGTCTTAGCCCTCAACTCGTCATTGGAGAGCTTGTCTATCGGACCATAAGCCTCCAGGACCTTGTTCAGGACAGGTCTGATCTGCTTGAGATCCCTGTCGGCCTTCGAGCCGAACACTTTTTTTAGAATACTAGCTATAGCCATAAAATCAAAATGTCTCTGATTATCCTACAAATTTAATGATAATCAAAGACATTTACAATTTTTAAGCCCTGATTGGCATCATGCCGAAATGTCAGTCTCCGCAAGGCAAGACCGCATCCGCAAGGAGAGAAGCATGAATACTACTGAATATCAAAACGTTCGGCAATATTCACATAGTCATACGGATTATCGCGCCACGTCAGTCAGCGAGGTAATTAAGCAGCAGCTTGCGTATGTTGTCCGAAATGCGCTTGTGAGCGTCAGTGGCATTCTCCAGCATCTCCGCGAGATTCTTGTATTTGATAAGCTCACGGGTGTTCTCCTCATTGCTGAATATGTAGCCCATGTACTCCTCGTAAGCGTCATCAGCGGCATGTTCCAATTCGGTCACACGCTCGCAAGCCATGGAGATGGCAGGGAGGTTCTTCTTGAGATCAACCAAAAGCGGAATAGCGTCATGGAGGACCTCCGACTGGGATTTGGCCATCCGGGCAAGATCTTTCAACTGATCATCCAATTTGGCCGGACGATAGATCAAAACCGCCTTGGATGTGTCCTTTATGACATCCAGGCAATCATCCATCGCCATCGCCACCGCCTGAAGATCCAACTTGTTGACCTGAATGAACGGACGGGCGGACAACATCTCATGGAACTCAGTCAGAAGAGCGTCACCCTGTGCCTCACAAGATTTGATCTCCTTCTCCATTCCGGAACGAAGTCCGACATCATTGGTTCCGAACATCTCTACCAGAAGAGACGAGGTCTTGCACAGAAAGTCTGTCTGCTGAGCGAGGATCGGAACGAAATCGTGGCGTGTTCCCAGGAACAACATCCTGAATCTTTTCAAAAGCCCCATAAATATTTTTTATACCCAATAAACTTTTTTTGTCACGCCTCAAATTTACAATCTATTTCGTGATTTCACCACATTTCCATAAAAAACAGAAACTTTTTCATGATTATTCTTTTTCACCACGCTTTCATTACAGCCACAAAACTATCTTTGCATCAGGGTTTTGCCCGGCAGAGACTGTCCGGCATGATTCCATTTACGCATCTATCCCGCCAAAAGGCCGGCCGGTCAGACACCGGGTCACTACAACACAAAGCGCGGCTTTCTGCCGCGGTATCCACTCAAATTTCGAACTTGCTTTTACTCTTAGACGGAGTCTCGAAAGCCGGCCGGCGGGAGGACGCGTGAAACACACGTTTTGTATTTCAACACAAACTTTGTAAATTGGTCACGAAAACCGACAACTATGCGACTGGCTTACTGCATACACGCCCTGAATCTTTCCGGAGGAATCGAAAGGGTTCTTACCATTAAGGCCAATTATCTGGCTGATGTCCTTGGCTACGAAGTCCACATCATCACAGCCAGGCAGAAAGGCCGGAAAGAGTTCTTTCCTCTCAGTAAAAGAATTGTGCGCCATGACCTTGACGCAAATGACAGGATCTTCATATTCAAATACAGAAAGAGACTGGAATCTTTGCTTTTGAGAATCAGCCCTGACATCACGGTGACAGTCTGCGACAACAGCCTCTTCGCAGTGACAAAATGCGATGACGGAAGCGTGAAAATCGGGGAATTCCATTTCTCGCACGAGAAGTTCCTCATGAAATACGGCACGAACTTATTCGGGAAGCTTTATGCGGCATTCCGGACCCAAAGGATGGAGAACGCAGTCAGAAAACTGGACAGGTTCGTGGCGCTGACCCGGGCGGACAAAGAAGACTGGCTGAAAGTAAGACCAGAAGTGGATCAAATCTACAATCCTCTGTCCTTCACTTCCGAGGAAGCCTCGCCGCTTACCAGGAAGCGCTGCATCGCGGTCGGCAGGCTCGAAAGCCAGAAAAATTTCAAGGACCTTATAACCGCATGGGAAACAGTTGACAGCGAACATCCCGACTGGACGCTCAGCATCTATGGGAACGGCGGTCAGAAAGCTGACCTGCAAACCATGATTGACACCAAAGGGCTGAAAGACAAGGTCGTTCTTGAAGGCAGCACAGACAATGTTCGGAAAGAGATGCTTGACAGTTCCTGCCTGGTCCTTACCTCCAAATACGAAGGCTTCGGAATGGTGATCCTGGAAGCGATGGAGACAGGTCTTCCGATTGTAAGTTACGACTGTCCGAAAGGGCCTTCCGAACTGGTCATGGACGGAGCTAACGGTTACCTTGCCAAAGTCGGAGACACTGCCGCTCTCGCGCGCGGAATAGGCAGCGTCATCACCGACGAGGAGCTACGGAAACACTTCGGGGCGGAGTCCAGAAGACGAGCCGGAGACTTCACTGTGGAAAAGACAATGCGAAAGTGGGACGATCTCTTCAAAAGCTGTCAGCGGAAGCGCTGAGCGGCGATCACTTCTCGAATGAGGACTTCTCAGGCAGGATGACATTGAACGAAGCCTCAAGAGAGGACATCACCTGATCGTAGTTCCGGATGTGGACGTTGTCATTCAGGCAGACAAGTTTGTACTTTCCTTCTCTGACGGCCTTGACGGCCTTTCCCGGCTTCATGATAAGCGGGAACATCTTCGTGTCATCATAAGTGTTGTAAGGCACGAAATTTCCTTCGCAGATCTGCCACGTGCGGAACAACTCCTGAGTGTAGTCCTCCGGGCTGCGGAACCTGTTGGCCGACACACGGGTAAGTTCGTCTCCGGCATATTCCCAAACCTCCTCGAAAGTGGATTTCAGGTACGGCTGCGCATTGTGCGGAATCCTCAGTGTGATGAACTTTCCGTAAGGCTTAAGCAGCTTCGTAAGCCAACTCTTGCCTCCATAGACTGGATCGAACCACTTGTCGTGATGCTCACGCAGGACTGTCTTCTTGTCGAATCTCTCATTGATGATCCGGACATTGTTCTCCAGACATCTGGACCAGAGACTGGCGCCGGTGTTCATCCTGAAGACAGCGATGTCGGTCGGAAGTCCATTCCGGAAAAACCTTTCCGGAGGGGTCGGAGCCGTCATGTAGAAATCATCGTTGAAATAGACAAAACGCTCCGCGAGACCGGGAATATTATGCAAGTACAACTCGATCAGCGAAGAATTGAACACCGGCAGGAATCTTTCGGGAATATAATCCTTGTGGCTCACCAGATGCAGTTTCGGATTGGTCTCGTCCAGCCACTCCGGCTTCTGGCCGCACGTGACAAAATGCACCTTACGCACCCACGGAGCGAATTTTTCCACACCCCTGAACCAATATTTCAGCAAACCGTAATCTCTGAAACGAGCCTCTGAGAACTGGTTCTTCGAGTTGTCAATCTTGCCTGAATATCTGGCGAAATCAGCCTTCCAGGCCGGATCGTTCATATCGACCCAAGTAACTACAAAATCAATGTCCATAACAACTAACCCAACAGATAAACGGTAAGATCGTGACATTTGTGCTTGTTTTCAGGCGGCAGGGTCATATAGTCCCCGAACTCCTGCGAAAGCCACTCATCCCAGTGGCGGAACGCCTTGAAGCGGCATCCCTCGAACTCCAGGTCAACATATTCCTCAAGCATATTCCTTTCGAATATTTCCCTCGTGCCGTTGTAAGTGACGGAGACCGCCCCCGCGAGACGTGACGTCTCGTAAGGATATCTCCGGACCTCGGTGTCAATCTTTTTCCACCAATATTCAGCCCCTCTGGCATGCGCCTCCAGCTTCGAGAACAGAGGCTGGTGGAAATTGAACAGGTCGAACCTGGTGCCGCAGATATTGAGTCTGTGCGACCAATGAGTCAATTGACGCTCCCTTTTCCTCTGAAGTTCAGGATCATCCGGTTTGCCGTCCATAGGGAAAATGTCAATATTGAGTCCGAAGTCGTAGTCATAGCCGCGCCCTTGAAGACTCTTGGTCTTCACATCTTCGACCTTCGTGAAGAAGTGAACAAAACGGTCGCCTTTGACCCCATCCTTATGGCAAAGGCAACGGTAACGGGAACCGGGCTCTTTACCGAACGTGGAGACAAAACGCTCATAATCAGGCCTCGGCATCAGAAGATCTATGTCGTCATCCCATGGGATGAAGCCCTTGTGACGCACGGCTCCGAGAAGAGTTCCATAGGCCATGGAATACCGGATCCCTTCCTTGACACAAAAAGAATCAACGGCCTTAAGGATGTCGAGGAGATAAAGCTGGATCTCCCTGTGAGACAATTTTTGCATAATACGTTCAAAATATAGCCCGATGTTCACAAATATAACTGATTTTTGTTAAATTTGCGTAATCTGTAGCAAACCGAGTATGCATTCTTATGTTTTTCCAGGAGACCTGGACAAGGAAATAGCGGCGATCGGGTCACAGCCGATCCCCTACATGAGAACCGAAGAGTTCTCTGAAATCAATCTCGAATCCGAGAGAATCCTGCTGGACCTCATTCATTGCCAAGGAGGAAGGACGATTATCTACACTGGTTCCGGCACCGGCGCGATGAGCGCGGTTGTGGAGAATTACGTCAGCACAAAGAAAAAAGCGATCGCGATAAACGGCGGCTCTTTCGGAAGGCGCTGGGTGTCACTCTGTGAATATTACGGAGTTCCTGTTGTTAACTTCAAGGTTCCTTTCGCCAAGGACATAGATTATGAAGAGTTGGAACGGACGGTGGAAAAGGAACGTCCGGAGGTGTTCCTCTGCCAGCACCACGAGACCTCTACCGGACAGCTCTTCAACCTGAAGAGGATTTCGGAGATATGCCACAGGCACAATGTCTCGCTGGTTGTCGATGTGATCAGCACGTTCCTCGCGGAAGAGCTGGACATGGACGCGCTTGGAATCGACATCTGCGTCACAAGCACGCAGAAAGGTCTCAACATTCCTTCGGGACTGTCCATCCTGTTCATCAGCAAAAGGCTGGAAGGTTATGAATATTCCCACAAAGGGTACTATTGGGACTTCGAAGACAACTTGAGCAACCTCAAGAGAGGGCAGACTCCGTTCAGTCCGGCTACCCTCCTCTATCTCCAGCTGAACGCAAGGCTCAGGCAGATCAAGGAGCAGGGAGGAGAGACCTGCAACATCTCTCAAGTGCGCCACAGGGCCATGGTTTTCCGTGAGGAATGCCGCAAATACGGCTGGACTATGCCGGCGGAGAACCCTTCATACGCGATCACGGCGATCCAGACAAAGGATACTGTGGAACGCAGGATATTCAGAGGTCTGATCGAGCGTTACGAGACTTACATCATGCCCGGTTCGGTTCCGGGATTCTACAGAATCTCCCACATGGGACTCCAGACCGACGAGGAGCTCAGGACATTGGCGGAACGCATCCACTTGATTGAATCCGAGATCGTTTGATGAGAAAGGTTATCACTTACGGAACTTTTGATGTCCTGCATCAAGGGCATATCAATCTGCTTCGCCGGGCGAAGGAACTGGGCGACTGGCTGATTGTCGGGGTGACCACGGACAATTTCGACCTTGAGCGTGGAAAGATGAACACAAGGGACAGCGTCATGAAACGTGTCCAGGCCGTAAAGGACACCGGTTACGCCGACGAAGTGATCATTGAGGAGTACAAGGGACAGAAGATCGATGACATCCAGAAGTACAATGTGGATGTCTTCGCGATAGGTTCTGATTGGGAAGGTCACTTCGATTACCTGAAGGAATACTGCGAGGTTGTCTATCTGCCTCGGACCCAAGGGATCTCCAGCACGATGCTCAGGGAGGAGCAGATCTCCGTAAGGATCGGAATCATCGGGACCGGGAGCATAGCGAAAAGATTCGTGCCGGAGGCGAAGTTTGTCAGTGGCAACACGGTCAGCGCGGTTTACAATCCTGACTTGGGAGAGTGCGACTCGTTCCGCTTGGCCAATGGCATACCGCTGGCCGCGCGGACCATCGATGAACTGCTGGCGAACTGCGACGCGGTCTATGTCGCGTCACCGCACTACACTCATTATGAATATGCCAAAGCGGCGCTCCTCGCCGGGAAACACGTTTTGTGCGAGACACCTTTCGTTCTGAAGCTTTCCGAGGCTGAAGAACTGTTCTCCATAGCCGAGGCAAATGGAAGGACCATCATGGTGGCGCACAAGACGGCCTACTGCCCGGCTTTCCGCCATCTTGTCTCCATGCTGAAATCCGGCGTGATAGGCAAGATCGTGGACATCAACGCCTCCGTAACCACTCTCACCGACGAGATGTCCTCAAAACTGGACCACGCAAGGTTCGGCGGGAGCATGAACGAGAACGCCTGCTTCCCTCTCCTGCCGATCATCAAGCTGCTCGGACGCGATGTAAGGAACGTCAACTTCTATTCAATAATGAAGAATGACGTGGACATGTACACAAAGGCGGTGTTCCGCTACGACAACGCCACAGCCTCATTCCAGGTAGGACTTGGAGCCAAGACGGAAGGCAATATGGTCATCTCCGGGACGAAAGGTTACATCTATGTCCCTGCCCCGTGGTGGAAGACGGACTACTTCGAGCAGAAGTTCGAGGATCAGAACCTCAACAGAAAATGTTTCTACCCGTTCATGGGCGAGGGACTCAGGTATGAGATCCGTGAATTCATCTCCCACATACTCAATCCGGAGCAACGCCTCTATCTTTTGTCGAAAGACGAAATCCTCAAGATGACACAGATCCAGGAGGACTACATAAACGGAAAGAATGTCTATAAATTAAGCTAAACTACTATGAGACGCCTCACACTGAAAGAACTCCAACAGTTCAGCCTTGAGATACTCAAGGACGTGGCCGGTTTCTGCGAAAGAAACGGGATAAGATATTCATTGGGCTACGGCACTTTGCTTGGCGCGGTCCGTCACAAGGGATTCATCCCGTGGGATGACGATGTTGACATCATGATGCCGAGGGAAGACTACGAAAGGTTCCGGACCATCTACAAGTCAGACAGATACTCATTCATCGACAGCCGCAACACACCGGACTGCTACATCGCTTTCGGAAGGGTCTGCGACACGGAAAGGACCATAGCCTCCAGCTGCATCCCGTGGGTTAAGCGGGATGTCGGGGTCTGGATCGACATATTCCCGATCGACAGGGTTCCGGATGACAAGGAGACTTTTGACAGGATCTACGATTCCCTGATGCTACTCATGAAGTTCAATGTGGGGATACGCAGGGTACACACGATTTCATCATCCAGATTCTCCATAAGGAAAAGACTGAAAATCTGGATGTTGAAAAGGACGCACCCGCGTCTCATCAAACGTGATCCCGCCGACATCGTCAAAGATATGAACACACTCATCGCCTTGGCTTCCCCGGCTGACAGCCATCATTGGTCGCAACTCACCTGCCCGGAGGCCGGAGCGGGCGAGTTCTTCGAGGAAAATGAGATCAATGAATATGTCAGGCTGGAATTCGAAGGCTGTGAATTCCTTGCCTGGAAAGGCTATGACAAGATCCTGATGGACACCTACGGTGATTTCATGCAGCTTCCGCCAAAAAACAAACGCAAACCGCTTCAGAACTATATCACCTTCTACTGGAAGGACCTAAATTCCAGTAGCAGATAGCATTCTTAAGGTCAGAAAAAAGCAAATTCCAAATTTTGCACGTTACCAAAATTTGAAATTTGCTTTTTTCTGACCTTCGGTTCACGAAAAGGCTACCCACGAAGGTATTTCGCCGTCCAAGACTGCCCTTCTTTGATCATGTCCTCCGGCGTGCCTGCGAAGACCACCTGACCTCCGTTGTCTCCGGCGTCAGGTCCGAGGTCTATCACCCAGTCCGCGGCACTGATTACATCAAGGTTGTGTTCGACCACGATCACCGTGTGACCGTTACGGATCAGGAAGTCAAAGGCTTTCAGCAACTTCTCCACGTCATAGAAATGCAGGCCGGTCGTCGGTTCGTCGAACAGGAACAGAATCTTCTTCCGCACATTGGCGGGATCATCCTCATTCTTGGACAGGAACCAGGCCAGCTTGATTCTCTGGCTCTCGCCTCCGGACAAGGTTGACGAGCTTTGCCCGAGCTTGATGTAGGAGAGTCCCACATCGACAAGCGGCTGAAGCTTGCGCGCTATCTGCTTCGACAGTTCCTCTGGCTGGGAACCGAAGAACGAGATCGCCTCCTCGACGCTCATGTTCAGGATGTCATCGATGTTCTTGCCTTTGAAACGGACCTCAAGGATGTCCGGCTTGAAACGTTTGCCGCCACACGTCTCGCAGACCATCGTCACATCGGCCATGAACTGCATCGGGATGCGCACAAAACCATCCCCTTGACATTCAGGGCAACGTCCTCCATCCTGATTGAACGAGAAGAATGACGGAGTGTAGCCGTTGATCTTGGCGTACTGCTGCTCGGCTAGGAGCTTGCGGATGTCGTCATAGACCTTGAGATAAGTCACGGCGTTAGAGCGGGAACTCTTCCCTATCGGGTTCTGATCGACATATTCAACATTCTTGATGCGGTCCACATTGCCGGAGATCTTTCTGAATATTCCCGGAAGATCGCCGGTCTGGTTGATCATGCGGTAGAGCGCCGGGTAGAGGATGTCCCCCACAAGGGAGGACTTGCCGCTGCCGCTGACTCCGGAGACCACTGTCAGGACACCCAGCGGGAACTTCACGTCAATATTCTTAAGATTGTGTTCCTGAGCGCCTTCCACGGTGATTGAATATATCCACGGATGCTTTTCCCTAACGTAGCGAGGCTTTCTTCCGGTCAGGTACTGAAGGGTCAGGGAGCCGTCCAAGACCTTCTTCGGAATCCTGTCATTGATTTTGCCTTGGAAAACTATCCGGCCCCCGTTCACACCGGCGTACGGTCCCATGTCGATCAGCACGTCGGCCGCGCGGATGATCTCCTCGTCATGCTCGACCACAACGAGGGTGTTGCCGATGTCACGGAGTTTGCGCAGAACTCCGATAAGCCTCTCTGTGTCACGAGGATGCAATCCGATACTCGGCTCGTCCAGAATGTACATCGAGCCGACTAGCGAACTTCCCAGAGCCGTCACCAGATTGATTCTCTGGCTTTCTCCACCGGAGAGAGTGTTGCATGCCCGGCTCAAGGTAAGGTATGACAAACCGACATCCTTGATGTATTTAAGGCGCGAGACAATCTCCTCAACAGCTTTGCGGACGATGGATGTCTCATAGTCAGTCAATTTCAGGCACGAGAAGAAGTCAAGCAGCTCATCAATGTTCATGTCAAGGAGTTCCGCTATCGTCTTCCCGCCGACCTTCACGTACAACGCCTCGGGACGGAGCCTCGTGCCGTGACAAGAGTGACAGGTGGTCCTGCCGGAGAAACGACTGAGCATATACTTGTACTGAATCTTGTACCTTTGGGACTCCACCCATTTGAAAAACTCGTTGATGCCGATGAGTGAATTGTCATCGCCCTCAACACTGTGGGTGTCCCAAATGATGTCCTTGACTTTCTGTGACAGGTTGCAGTACGGCTCGAAAATCGGGATTCCGTAACGCGGCGCCACCTTGATCAGATGATCCCTGAACCACCCCATCGACTCGCCTTTCCAACAAGCGATGGCACCGTCATAGATGCTCTTGGTCTTGTCCGGAATCACAAGGTCCTCGCTCACCCCGATGATCTTTCCGAGACCTCCGCAGACAGGGCAAGCTCCAAGAGGGCTGTTGAACGAGAAGAGATATTCATCAGGCTGGCGGAAAGTCATGCCGTCCAGTTCGAAGCGGTTGGAATATTCCTCGGTGGAATTGTCCTTCCGGAGGATAAGTTTGCCCTCGCCCACCCGGAACGCAGTGTCTATCGAGGAGCGGAGTCTTGTCTGAAGGTCCTCCCAATCATTCTGTGGCCACGGCGAACCGTCTTCCGAATACGGCAGACACTCTTTGAATATCGGGAGCTTGAGACGGTCGATCAGCAAATCAAGGCGTTCAGGGTACTCCCCTTTGTCGGCCATCCTCATTATGTCCTCGATCCGGATTATTCCATCGTCGCCGAAGAATCGGGAATATCCCTCCTCCTTGAGCCGGAGCATCAGTTCGACCTTGTCCTCCCTAGCGGACCAATTCAGATCCGCAAGAATATACGCCGTCCTTGAATCACCGCTTAATATGCTCGCCATCACATCGTTGATGCTGTGGCATTTGACCTCCTTGCCACTGACAGGGGAATATGTCCGTCCGATCCTCGCGAATATTATGCGAAGGTAGTCGTAGATCTCCGTTGTCGTGGCGACGGTCGAGCGTGGGTTCTTGACGTTGACTTTCTGCTCAATGGCTATCGCCGGCGGAATGCCATCTATGGACTCCACATCCGGCTTGCTCATCCTGCCCAGAAACTGGCGCGCGTAAGATGAAAGGCTCTCGGCGAAACGTCTCTGCCCTTCCGCGAAAAGCGTGTCGAAAGCCAGCGACGACTTTCCGGAACCTGATATGCCTGTCACCACCACAAGCTTGTTCCTTGGAATCTCAACCGTGATGTCCTTAAGATTGTTGACCTTAGCCCCTTTGATGATTATCTTTCCTTCCTCCGTCATAGTCCAGCGATTAGCGAACCGCAAATTTAGTGATTTTCCTCCAAGTTCGCAGCGTGGATGGAATAGTTTTTCTGAACATCACAGAAGCGGGGCGAGGATGGATTTACGGTAACAAAAAGTTTGATAGAGGGAGCGGTGGATGAGGTGTGAGAAGTAAGCGGTGAAAAGAAGGTGGGCGGAGGCGAAGCCGTCGGGATGGAACAGGAATATTCCTGAAAACCAGACCACGAAGAAAGCTATGACGCAGCCGATGTTGGAGTCACGCATGGCTTTGGTGGCTGTCGCTCCGGTGTAGATGCCGTCCCAGGTGAAGGCCGGACAGCCGACCAACGGGATCATTATGAGCCACGGCATGAAAGCCTTGGCGGCATCCACGACCGATGAATCGGAGGTCATCAGACGAAGCATCGGCACACCGGTCAGGGAATATATTCCCATGAACAACACTCCGACGCCCATGCTCCAGACAAATGTGTACTTCACGGTCTTTCTTACCTGATTGACATCACGGGCGCCGACATATTTCCCGGTCAACGCCTCGCCGGCGAATGCGAAACCATCAGTGAAGTAGGAGAAGATCAGCAGGAGCTTGAGCATTATCGAACAGGCGGCCAGAAGGGTGTCTCCGAAACGGGCTGAGATCGCGGTGAAGGCCAGATAGACGATGTTAAGGCAGATGGATCTAATGAAAAGGTCACGGTTCACCGAGAAGAAATGACCTGGTTTCCCTCCCCGGAAAGCCTCCTTGAAATCAAATATGGACGCTCCTCCGACAATGGTCTTGAACTTCAGCGCGACTCTTGAGGAGGCGAAAAGGAGTCCTGAATATTGCGCCACGACTGTTCCCAAGGCGATTCCTTTGAAGCCAATACCATCGAATCCGGTGCCGGGGATCCCGAAAGTGAGCAGGAGGCTGAACAAGATATTACCTCCGTTGACGACCACGTCCGTGAGCATCGAGGAGAATGTGTCCTGCATTCCGATGAACCAGCCTCGGAACGTCATCAGGCTGAGGGTCGCCGGAGCGGCCCAGATGCGTATGTAGAAATATTCAAGGGCAAGGGTACGGACCTCTTCCGAACAGCCGACAAAGAGGAATATCAGTTTCTGGAACGGCCATTGGATCAGGATGAGGGCGAAAGCGATGACAAACGCCAGGCCGACACCTCTTGTCAGGTTGGCGGCGCAGTCTTTCCAGTCTTTGCGGCCGTAGGCCTGGGCGGTCATGCCGCCGGCTCCGGCGCGAAGGAAGCCGAAATTCCAGTACAACAGATCGAACATCAAGGAGCCGACAGAGATGCCGCCGATCAGAGCGGCAGCCGAAGCGTTCAGATGCCCGGCGACGGCGATGTCCACCATTCCGACAAGCGGCACGGTCAAGTTGGCGAGTATGCTCGGCAGAGCCAGTCTCAGCATTTCCTTGTTCATCGCATCCATAATGCAAATGTAGTCATAAAGTGGAAATATTACGACGCCACGCCTCGAATACTTTTCAAAAGGACGAATTTCATTGTTTATTGGTTGAAAGAATTTACATTTGCACAGTTAGTTAGTAGTATTATATGAATTTAAAAGGGAAAACAGTGCTAATCACTGGAGGCGCTTCAGGGATAGGCAAGATTATGGGACGCATCTGTCTGGAAAAAGATGTGGCCTATTTAGTGATCTGGGATGTCAATCCGGAGAACATCAGAAAGACAGAGATCGAGTTTGCCGGAATAACAGGCGGCGAAGTCCGTTCCTATCAGGTGAACTGCGCCGATGCGGAAGCCGTGGCCCGGACATATTCAAAAGTAGTGAATGAAGTCGGGCAGGTGGACATTTTGATCAACTGCGCCGGGATTGTCAGAGGCAACAACACATTCGACAAGCAGAGTGTGCAGGACATAGACCTTACGATGGACATCAACACCACCGCTCCTATGCTTGTGGCTCTTCAGGCTCTTCCGGACATGATCAAGAGGGACAATGGGTGCATCTGCAACATCGCTTCCGCGGCCGGAATGCTCGGAGTGCCTAAGATGTCTGTCTATTGCGCCAGCAAATGGGCGGTGATCGGATGGACGGAATCAATGAGGATAGAACTTAAGCTTGCGAAAAGCAAGGTCAAGGTCCTGTCCGTGGCTCCGTATTTCATCAACACGGGAATGTTTGACGGAGTGCAGTCCAAAATATTCCCTATTTTGAAACCTGAAAAAGTCGCCGCCAAAGTCATCAGAGCCATCGAGAAGGGCAAAAGCTTCAAGGGAATCCCGTTCCCGTACCACTTCATCAGGTTCTGGCAAGGAATATTACCGATTGCGCTCTTCGACTTCATCTTCGGCAAGTGCTTCGGGGTTTACAGCGTGATGGACCACTTCACCGGACGAAGGAATATTCAGGAATCGGGGAAAGAGGGGCTGAATATCAAGAGTAATTCACTACCTTTGAGGCAGGATATTCATAAAGCGTCATAATGTTGGAAAATACTTCGGTTGAGAGAATAAAGGAGATAAGGGAGCGTCAGGAACGCTTCTTCAGGAGCGGAGCGACCCTTGATGTGAAATGGCGGCTTGAGCGGCTGAAGGCGTTCGAGACGGCGGTGCGCAAATGGGAAAAACCATTGTGCGATGCACTGTGGACGGACCTTCACAAGTCCTACGAGGAGGCTTACATGACAGAGGTCAGCATACTTCTCGGAGAGATCCGCAGCCATATTCATAACATCAGGAAATGGAGCAGGCCGCAAAGGAAGCCTACTCCGCTGAAGATGTTCCCGTCACGAAGCAGGATCATCAGCGAGCCGCTTGGAACAGCGCTGATCATCGCGCCGTGGAACTACCCCGTTCAGCTGCTTCTGACACCGCTCGTCGGAGCCATTTCCTCCGGCTGCACGGCAGTTCTCAAGCCGTCACCATACGTCCCGAACGTCTCCAAGGTGACCCAGCAGATGATCGAGGACACATTCAGCGATGAATATGTCGCCGTCGTGCAGGGCAACCGTGAGGTCAACTTGGCTCTGCTGGAGGAACGCTGGGATCTCATTTTCTTCACCGGGAGTCCGTCGCTCGGCAGGATCGTGATGGGAGCGGCGGCGAAGAACCTTACGCCGGTCGTGCTGGAACTCGGCGGGAAAAGCCCGTGCATCGTGGACAAGGACGCTGACATCAAGGTGGCGGCTAAACGTATCGCCTGGGGAAAGAGCCTCAATGCCGGACAGACATGCATCGCTCCGGACTACCTGATGCTTCACGAGGACATCAAGGACAAGTTCCTTAAGGAGTTGGAAATCAACTTCAAGGCTCTTCTCGGAGAGGATCCCCGGAAAACGGATCATTTCGTCAGGATCGTGAACGACAAGGCGTTCGAAAGGCTTGAGAGTTACCTTAAGGATGGCGATATCGTCTTCGGAGGATCCACGGACAAAAGCGAGCGATACTTCTCGCCGACAGTATTGGACAATGTGAGCGAAGACGCTCCGGTCATGGAGAATGAGATCTTCGGACCTATATTCCCTGTGCAGACTTTCAAGGACATCAATGAGGCGATCTCATTCGTCACGTCCAGGGAAAAACCTTTGGCTCTGTACTATTTCGGAGGAAACGGAGACTATGTTCTCCGACACACTTCATCCGGTGGGGCTTGCGTCAACGACACGATAATGCACATCGCCAACGAGAACATTCCGTTCGGCGGGGTCGGGAACTCCGGTCTAGGCAGCTACCACCATAAACGCAGCTTCGACGCGTTCACCCACTACCGGGCGGTCGTCACCACTCCGACTTGGCTGGATCTGCCGTTCAGGTACATGCCTTACAAGTTTTTCAAGGCTGTGAAACGGTTGTTATAGAGAATAAATATTCAGAAAGCGCACTCCGCATCGAATAAAATCGATTTTATAGTAAAATAATGCGTGAAGAACGAAAAAATATTCTTAAATTGACGGTTGAATATAAACGTTCTTAACAAATTATTTTATGACCAACTACAAGAAAAGCCTGCTCGCGGCATTGCTGTGCGCGGCAAGTGTCTCCTTTACAGGATGTAAGGATGACGACGGACCCCAGAAACCAATCTACGTTCCGGAAGAGATCTCGACGGTAGCTGTGAACCTGTCGGAAAACGGCACCGCCAACTGCTACATCGTCAAGCCTGGAAGCGTGGTCTCATTCGCCACATCTCACAAAGGGAACTCCGAGACAGAGTTGACTGGTGAAGGTTCCACGGTTAAACTCGTATGGCAGGACAGCAACGGCCTTGTGAAAAACCTTTATTTCGATCCGGAAGTTCAGGTGGCATACGCTGAGATCGCGAATTCGAAAGGCAATGCCCTCGTGGCGGTCTGCGACGTGACCGGAAAGATTCTCTGGAGCTGGCATCTGTGGGTCTGCGACTACGATCCAGAGGCCACACTGTACACCACCGAGGCCAACGCTTCTGGTACGCAGTGGGCTTTTATGGACAGGAACATCGGGGCTACCGAGACCACGAAAGGATCCTTTGACAACTTCGGAATGCTCTACCAATGGGGCCGCAAGGATCCGTTCCCTGGGGCCGCCGGTTTCACGATCCAGAATGAGGACTACAGCTACGAGGCGGACGGAGAGAAGGAACTTTACGGCATTGACGGAAAGGTTCTCTTCAAGATAAAGGACTTGGCTGACTACCACGGCACAATCGAAAATTCAATCCTGTACCCTACTACATTCTATGCGATGACTTACAAAGCCACTGGAAATGTGGATGAGAACGGAGATCCTGAATATGTCTGCGACTACATCACCAAAGACTGGGTGGATGTCTCCGATGATGATTACTGGGGAGGAGTCTCTATGAAGAAGACTATATACGACCCGTGTCCTGTCGGCTACAAGGTTCCGGTCAGTGACGCCGATGGCAACACTCCGTACGCTTGGATGAAATTCACGGACATGACCTGGGACGCGGTCAACCACGGTGCGCTTATCTATGACCAGTGGTTTCCTTGCACGGGAACCAGAGTATATGCCTCCGGAGGTCTTGACTACCCAGAGGCAAATCCATACGCAGGTGTCTGGTTCGGCACAGCCGCCGTCAGATCAGCGACATCTACCAGTCCTGAACTCTACGGCCAGTATATGGCCATCATGAAGAGCAAAAGAACATTCAAGGTTATGAAGGATGCCCGCTCGCAGGGTATGTGCGTGCGCTGCGTGAAGGAATAAAAGAATTATTGAATATCTGCGGTTAACCCGGAAGTCAACATCAGTGCTTCCGGGTTAATTTGTTTTTTGCCGAACCAGCTTCACTGCCCTGTAACATAAGTTGCGAAGTTTATTTTGCGAATAATGATTTTTTCAATATATTTGCATCGACAAAATTGTCGAACAAAAATGTCTAACACTTTTGTCCAACATCAATGTCTAAATAAAGGTGAAGTTATAAGGTTAATATATTCATTAATTATCAAGTAATTATGAAATGGGCGATAACAGCGTTTGTGGTCATCGGGGCGGTGAAGATACTGCTCACGGAGGAATATATTCCCGGAAATGATGACAAATAGTGAAAATGCGGCCGGCTAAGCGCCGGAAGCGGTTCAAAGCGAAGAGTTGAATGAATATAATAGAATAACAATATGCCGGAAGAGACAATAGACACGGCCGCGAAGATCCTCAAGGCGGCGGAAGAGGAGTTTATGGAGAAAGGCTACGGCAACGCCAAGATGATGTCCATCGCGGCGAGGGCTGGGGTGAGCCATTCGATGCTGCATTACTACTACAGATCCAAGGAGAATCTGTTCCAGATGATATTCAACGAGAAGGCTCAGCTGGTCGCCTCGATTCTGGAGGGAATCTATGGCAAGGACCTGAGCATCAAGGATATTATCGGGCAATTCATCAGAAACCAGTTCAATCTTATGATGGAGCACGACCGGTTCGCCTGGTTTATGATTGATGAACTTATACACAACGAGGAGAACGTGACGAAGGTCATTGACATCGTGAGACCGAAACTGTCAACTTATCTGGTCTGGTTCAAGAGTCTGCTGACCAAGGAAATCGAGGCGGGACACCTCCGAAACATCAGCGTAAGAAATCTGATAATGAACATCATCTCACTCAATGCGTCTTCCTTTCTTTATATTCCTGTGCTGAAGAAACTTGCGCCGGAGATGGATATAAAAGAGTACTTGTTGGGGCGCAGGGAGGCAAATGTTGAATTCATCTGGAACGCGATAAAAAACGACAACAATCAATGAATATAACAATGAAACGACTTCTTATGGCGGCGATGGCCGTGGCCGCGTCACTCCCCTGCCTCGCCCAACGAATTGTAACGCTAGAGGATTGTTACGGTGCGGCGGAAAAAAATTACCCGTTGGTTCGGCAATACGAACTGATTGAGAAATCAAAGGATTACACTTTGTCCAACGCATCAAAGGCTTATCTGCCACAGGTGACACTGTCAGCCAAGGCAAGTTGGCAGTCGGACGTGACAAAATTCAGCCTTGACAAAGAGAAGCTGGCTCAAAGCCAGTTCGGAAGTATGATCAATCCGGATGAGCTTGCGGGAATGATTCCGACAATGAGCAAGGATCAGTACGGGGCCTCTATCGACTTCAGCCAGACCATCTGGGACGGCGGAGCAGTCAAGGCACGGAAGGATGCGGCGACAAATCAGGCGGAAGCGGATGCGAAAAGTGTTGACGCGAGCATCTACGGACTTAGGGCGAAAGTGAACGAGATGTTCTTCGGGATAATCCTGATGCAGAGCAACATAGACCAATGCGAACTGATGCTCTCGAATCTGGAGACCAACTATAATAAGGTGGAGTCTTACATCGAGAACGGGGTGGCCGGGCAGGCGGACTTGGACGCTATCAGAATCCAGCAGCTGAAAACAAAACAGGAGGCTCTGAATCTCAGGAATACCAAGAGCGCATATCTCAGGATGTTAGGGTTGCTGACCGGGATAAGTTTCGAGGAAGACACGGAACTCGTCAAACCGGAACCTGTGATGACAGGAAGTGGTTCAGAAATCCTTAGGCCGGAGCTGGCGATGTACGAGGCGCAGCTCAAGGCTCTGGAGTCTCAGAACAAACAGATAACGGCGGGGCTGACTCCGAAATTCGGACTCTACGTCAGCGGAGGCTACGGCAGACCAGGACTGAATATGCTGGACAACGAGTTCAAGCCTTACTTGACGGCAGGGGTCAGAATGACCTGGAACATAGGCAATTTCTACACAAAGAAAAATGATCTTAGAATACTTGAGACCAGAAAGGCGGGCATAGAAACCCAACGGCAGACATTCCTTCTGAACACCAGCATCGACGTAAGCGGCAAGGACGGCGAGATCAAGACCTTACGGGAGCAACTTGAATATGACGATGAGATCATCGCGCTGCGAAAGTCCGTCCTCAAAGCCAACGAGGCAAGGATGGCGGAAGGCACGATCTCGGGCTCGGATCTAGTCGGATTCATGAACGATGAACTGTTGGCCGAGCAGGAGAAAGCCGCTCACGAGGTCAGGATGCTGCTTGCGATGTACAATCTTAAATACGTGACTAACAATTAATCATACACAATCAACGAATATATTCATTAAACAGAAGATATGAAAAAGACACTGACATATTCATCGCTGCTGGTCCTTATGCTGGCGGCGGCATCCTGCGGGAAAGGGAACAAGGCTTACGATGCCTCGGGAGTTTTTGAATCCACCGAGGTGACGGTCTCAGCCGAGGGTAACGGTAAGATAATGAGCCTGGGCATTCAGGAAGGAGACCAGCTGGAAGCCGGAGCAGTTGTCGGCAGCATCGACACCGTGCAGCTTTACCTCAACAAAGTGCAGTTGGAGGCCACGATGAAGGCCGTCGGAAGCGGCAGGCTCAACATTTCCAGACAAATAGCATCACTTGAAAGCCAGATAGCGAAGCAGAGGCAGGAACTGACCCGTTTCACGAAACTGGAACAGGCCGGAGCCTCGAACAGGAAGCAGGTCGAGGATATTCAGGCACAGTTGGAGGTCCTCGAAAGGCAGCTCGCCGCGCAAAAGGAAAGCCTCCAGAACGCAAACAATGGGGTCTCAGGCCAGTCGGCGGCACTTGAGGCACAGATTCTCCAGCTTGAGGACAGGATACGCAAATGCGTCATAACCAGCCCTGTGAGCGGAACTGTTCTGGCGAAATATTCAGAAGCCGGGGAACTCGCCGTGCAGGGACGCGCGCTCTTCAAGGTGGCAGATTTGGACAATATCAGACTCCGCGCCTACATCACCGCCGACCAGCTGACCGAACTCAAACTCGGGCAGTCTGTTAAAGTCTTCGCCGACCAGGGCACATCCGGAAGAAAGGAATATGCCGGCAAGCTCGTCTGGATTTCAGACAAGGCGGAGTTCACCCCAAAGACCATCCAGACACGAGACGAAAGGGCGAATCTTGTCTATGCGGTGAAAATCGCCGTGAAAAATGACGGTCTGATTAAACTTGGAATGTACGGAGAAGTCAAATTCTGATGATGGAAGGTTCATTGACAGAATCAGCGGTACGGGCGGAAGGGCTCGTCAAGTCCTACGGCAAGGTCAAGGCCTTGAACGGAGTCTCGCTCGATGTCAGTCACGGTGAGACATTCGGGATCATCGGCCCGGACGGGGCCGGGAAATCCACTTTGTTCCGTCTGCTAACATCCCTGCTGGTTCCGGACGAAGGCTCGGCGCAGGTGGAAGGGCTGGACACCGTGAAGGATTACCGCGAGATAAGGAAAATCATCGGCTATATGCCTGGAAAATTCTCTCTGTACCAAGACCTTACAGTTGAGGAGAACTTGACGTTCTTCGCCACGCTGTTCGGCACGACGATCCAGGAGAACTATCATTTGGTGGAGGACATTTACAAGCAGATAGAACCGTTCAAGACCAGAATGGCCGGGAAACTGTCCGGAGGTATGAAGCAGAAACTGGCCCTGTGCTGCGCCCTGATCCACAAGCCGAAGGTGCTGTTTCTGGACGAGCCTACAACCGGTGTGGATCCGGTGTCCAGAAAGGAGTTCTGGGATATGCTCGGAAGACTGAAGAACGACGGCATCACGATTCTGGTATCCACTCCGTACATGGACGAGGCCGGAAGGTGCGACCGGATAGCCCTCATTAGAAACGGAGAGTTTCTGACGGTCAACAGTCCGGCCGGAATCATAGCGGAGTTCCCGGACAGGCTATACTCGGTCCGCTCGGACAGGATGCACGCCTTGCTGGGAGACCTGAGGGCGCACACAGGAACGGTCAGGGCGTTCTCGTTCGGGGATTCCGTACACCTTTCCACCAATGGGGATGCAGACTTGGAAGAACTTAGGAAGTTCCTTCAGGACAGGAAACACAACAATATCACAATCAATGCGATCCGACCTTCGGTGGAGGATTGCTTCATGAGAATATGATGGTGGAAGTAATTCATACAGAGAACCTGACGAAGCGTTTCGGGACGTTCACGGCCGTGGACCACATCTCCTTCGATGTGCATCACGGTGAGGTCTTCGGATTTCTGGGAGCCAACGGAGCCGGAAAGACCACGGCGATGAGGATGCTATGCGGTCTGAGCAAGCCAACATCCGGAACCGGCACGGTGGCGGGATTCGACATCGCTCGGCAACCGGAGATGGTCAAGAAGCACATCGGCTATATGAGCCAGAAGTTCTCCCTCTACGAGGACATGACCGTGAAGGAGAATCTGGTTCTGTTCGGCGGAATCTACGGAATGAGCCGGAAAGAGATCGCCGCCAAGACCGACATTCTTCTTAACGAATTGAATTTCAGTCCCGAGAAGAACACGATGGTCAAGGAACTGCCGTTGGGATGGAAACAGAAGCTGTCGTTCTCGGTCTCGATCTTCCACAGGCCTGGCATCGTCTTTCTGGACGAACCGACCGGTGGAGTCGATCCGGTGGCCAGAAGGCAGTTCTGGGAACTCATCTACAAGGCGGCCGATGACGGCATAACCATATTCGTGACAACTCATTACATGGATGAGGCTGAATATTGCGACAGGGTCTCCATCATGGTGGACGGTCAGATCAAGGCTTTGGACTCCCCTGCCGCGTTAAAGCGGACATTCGGAGTGGAAAGCATGGACGAAGTGTTCAGAAAGCTGGCCAGAGAGGCCAAAAGAAACGGAGAATAAGATGAAGTCTTTATTAGCGTTCATACAGAAAGAGTTCCGGCATATCCTGAGGGACAAGTGGACTCTGCTGATCATCATCGGGATGCCGATCGCGCAGCTTCTGCTGTTCGGATTCGCCATCACGACGGAGGTGCGGAATGCCTCCGTGGCCGTGTTCGATCCTGTCAATGACGAACTCACTGCACAGATCATCGAAAGAATCGATGCCAGTGAATATTTCAACGTCAGCGAAAGGATCACCGACATCGACAGGATCAACGACATATTCAGGGAAGGCAATACCAGCCTCGTGCTGGTCTTCAGCGACAATTTCTCGAACGACATCCTTAATGGAGGAGCGTCCGTGCAGCTGATCGCCGACGGCACCGACCCGAACCAAGCCTCGATGATCACGGCCTACGCCGGTAACATCCTGGCCACCGGCCAGCAGGAAATCGCGGAGAAAAGCGGGATGTCGGGAGCGTCAATCACCCCGGTCATCAGGATGCTCTATAACCCTCAGGGCAAGAGCGCCTACAATTTCGTCCCGGGAGTTATGGGCTTGATTCTGATGCTGATCTGCGCGATGATGACAGCCGTGGCCATCGTCCGGGAAAAGGAAACAGGCTCGATGGAAGTGCTGCTCACCTCCCCGATAAGCCCGGCGATGATCATCATCGCAAAGGCGATTCCGTATCTGGTCCTGTCCATCTTCGACCTCGTTCTGATCATTCTCTGCGCCGTGTTCGTAATGGGCGTGCCGATAGCCGGAAGCCTGTTCTCTCTGGCTCTGGTCTCGATCCTGTTCCTGACCTGCACCCTGTGCCTGGGACTTCTGATCTCCACACTGGTCGAAACACAGATGGCGGCGATGATCGCCTCCGGAATGGGGCTGATGATGCCTACGATGCTGCTGTCCGGACTGATATTCCCGATAGAGAGTATGCCTCGCATCCTGCAATGGATCTCCACCATCGTCCCGGCCCGCTGGTACATCCAGTCGATCAAGATGATAATGATCCAAGGCACGCCGCTGAGCTACACGCTGCCGGAAATCGGGGCGCTATCCCTCATCACTGTCATACTCATCGCGTTGAGCGTCAAGAATTTCAAGACAAGATTAGCTTAAGAATATGTTATCTTTCCTCATAGAAAAAGAGTTCAAGCAACTGTCCCGGAACAAGATCATCCCGAGAATGCTTGTGGCGCTGCCGCTGATGGCGATGCTCGTCTTCCCGTGGGCAGCCAACCAGGAAATAAAGAACGTGCGGGTTGATGTGGTGGACAACGACCACAGTCCGCTGTCGCAAAGACTGATGGACGAGATAGGAGGCTCGGCATATTTCAACGTCTCCAGCACATCGGACACCTACCCCGATGCGCTGCGCAAGGTTGATTCCGACGAGGCGGACATGATATTCGTCATTCCTCAGAATTTTGAGAAGGATCTTGTGAACGGTCAAGGCACCGAGATCCAGATCGCCGCGAACTCCGTGAACGGCACGAAAGGCACGCTCGGGTCGTCCTATATGGTGTCAATGATCTCAGGGTCAACGGCTCTGCGGGAATATTCAGAAAAGGTGAAAATCACTTCCGCCGGAAAGGAGATTCCTTCGTTCTCGGTGAGTCCGCTCTACAAGTTCAACCCGTCGCTTGACTACAAGGTGTTCATGGTGCCGGCGCTGATGGTGATGCTTCTGACGATCATCTGCGGTTTCTTCCCTGCCCTGAACATTGTCAGCGAGAAAGAAAGCGGCACCATCGAGCAGATCAACGTCACACCAGTCGGCAAGTTTCAATTCATTCTGGCAAAGCTGATTCCGCTCTGGATCATCGGGGTCGTGATAATGGGTATAAGTCTCTGGCTGGCCAAGATTGTCTATGGAATCGTCCCGGCCGGGAGTCTCTGGACGCTGATGCTGTTCTCCGGAATCTACATTCTGGTCGTGTCGGGAATGGGTCTCGTGATCTCGAACTACGCCTCCACCATCCAGCAGGCTATGTTCGTGAGCTTCTTCTTCATCATGATATTCTTCCTGATGGGAGGGATGTTCACTCCGGTCAGCAGCATGCCGGACTGGGCGCAGGCCATAACAATCGTGAATCCTCTTAAATATTTCATCGAGGTGATGCGGCTTGTTTACCTGAAAGGAAGTACATTTGCGGACATGATTCCTCAGTTCCTGGCATTGTGCGGCTTCGCCGTGGCGTTCGGAAGCTGGGCGATCATCAGTTACAAGAAATCAAGTTAATATTCAAATATGAACAGAACATCTGAATATGCTCTCACCATTGTGGTGCCTGTCTTCAACGAGGAGGACAACATCCACAATTTGGAAAAGGCTCTGTCTGAATTCATTCCGGTCAGCAAAGTCAAGACCTGCGCGCTGTTCGTGGACGATGGCTCGAAGGACGGAAGCCTGGGGCTGATCCAAGAGGTCTGCTCCCGCAACAAGGACATCTTCTACATCAGTTTCTCACGGAACGCCGGACTCAGCGCCGCCATCAAGGCCGGATTCGACTATGCTTTCTCCGAATATGTCGGCTATATGGACGCTGACCTTCAGACCACTCCGGAAGATTTCAACCTCCTGCTGGACGGCATGAAGGAGCACACCTTGATGACAGGCTACAGGGCGAACCGCAAGGACACGGCGTTCAAGCGGATCCAGTCCAAAATAGCAAACGGGTTCAGGAATATGATGACTCACGACGGGGCGAAGGACACCGGATGTCCTCTCAAGATCATCCGCACGGACGCTGCGAAGAGGATTCCGATGTTCAAGGGGATGCACAGATTCCTGCCGGCGCTGATTCTGCTACAGGAAGGCGGAAGTTTCGGACAGGTTCCGGTAAGGCATTTTCCACGCACGGCAGGCACATCCAAGTTCCACCTTTGGAACAGGCTCTGGGGACCGTTCGCGGACTGCTTCGCCTACCGCTGGATGAAGCCACGGTACATCAATTACTCCGTTGGCAAGGGCAATGTCAACGATAAGCGGAACTAATCTCCAAGAATATGTTTGAGAACGTTCCCGTCTGGCTTACGCTCACCCTTGGGTTCTCGGCCCAAGTGTTTTTTGGATTAAGGACAGCACTTCAATGGCTGAAATCAGAGAAGGCGCACAAATCGGTCTCGCCTGTGTCCTACTGGATCTTCAGCGTGATCGGTGCGTGCCTGATGTTCATCTACGGAGTCCTGAGAAATGACTTCTCCATCATCCTCGGACAGTTCATCGCCTACTTCATCTATCTCTGGAACCTGCACGCCAACGGCATCTGGAGCAGGATGAAGACTCTCACTAAGATCCTGCTGCCGGCCCTTCCGTTTGTGGCGGCGCTGCTGTTGCTGAAGGACGCGCATGAATATTCACAGAATTTTTTCAGCAACAAGGATATTCCCATCTGGCTCGTGGTGTTCGGATCCACCGGCCAGCTGATGTTCACGCTGCGGTTCATCTACCAGTTCATCTACTCGCACCGCAGACACATGTCGGTGCTGCCGAAAGGCTTCTGGACCATCAGCATCATCGGTTCGGGAATGATCATCATCTACGGAATCATAAGGCTCGATCCTGTACTGATCCTCGGTCAGGTGTTCGGTTTCGTGGTTTACATAAGGAATCTGGTCTTGGGACCAGGTAAAAAAGAATCGTCAGATGCGAAATAACGGTCTCCAGCCCGGGCAGGGCAACATCTTAACCCGCCATCCGATGATGACGGTCTTCGCCTTCACATTCATCTGCCTTTTCCCGGTGATGCTGCTGAGAGATTTCACGCCGTCCAACGAGCTGAGGTACCTCAGCATCGCGGACGAGGCCATCGCGGACGGGCATATATTCGCGTTTTACAACCACGGCATCCCTTACGCGGACAAACCGCCACTCTATTTCTGGATCGTGATGCTGTGCAGGCTGCTGTTCGGTCACCACAGTTGCCTCGTGCTTTCGATGTTCTCGCTGATTCCGGCTTTCGGCATCATCGGGATAATGGACAAATGGGTGATGAAAGGCAAGCCGGTGATGGACAGGATGGCTCTGGCCGGAATGACATTGACGTGCGTGATGTTCCTCGGGACGATGATCGTGCTGAGGATGGACATGCTGATGTGCCTGTTCATAGTGCTGGCGCTCTGGACGTTCTACAGAATGTACACCGGAGAAGGTGCCCGGAAGTTGGACGCTGTGATGCTGCCTATATGGATTTTTCTCGCCCTTTTCACAAAGGGTCCTGTGGGGCTTCTGATGCCGCCGCTGGCAATCGCCGTGTTCCTCGCGGTGAAACGGGACTGGAAAGGATTCGGCAAGTATCTGGGGCTCAAGACATGGGGCATCATCGCCGGGCTTGCAGCCGTCTGGCTGTCCTGCGTTTGGTTTGAAGGTGGCTCCGAGTATATCGACAACCTGTTGGTCAAACAGACAGTCGGGAGGGCGGTCAACGCCTTCACCCACGCGAAGCCGTTCTGGTTCTATCTTGTGGCCATCATTTGGTGTCTGGCCCCGTACTGTCTGCTGCTGGTCGGGACGTTTGTGGCCTCGCTGCTGCCGATGCGCAAGACCGGGAGTGGTTTGGAAAATGCCCAGCGGCAGCGTTCCGACATCGAGGTGCTGTTTCTCTGCACGATCATCTCCACGGTCGCGATGCTGTCCTCGTTCAGTTCCAAACTGCCGATCTATCTTGTGCCGGTCTTCCCGTTCTGCGTCTATCTGTTCCCGATCGTGCTTGACCGCATCGGGGAGCGAAGTTGGATGCGCTGGGCGGTCGGAATATTCTCGATCATATTCGCGATCGTCGGATTGGCCGCGCTGCTTGTTCTCTTCGGGGCGCTTCATATTTCTGCCGTGGATGGCCTTTTGCTTGAATATCCTTTCGCCCGCGAAGCGCCGATAATCAACGGTGTCATCCTGCTGACGCTGGCGAATATTCTTGGAATATGGTTCCTCGTCAAACGCAAAGTCTGGAATATTCCCGCGCTTCTTCTCGGAGCCAGTTTGTTCCTGACCGTTTTCTCCGCCTCGGCGGTCGTCAAGGACATCAATCCGTACATCGGCTACGGGGCGATCTGCGCCAAGGTTCCGGAGGGCACCGATGTGGCGACAGTCTTCCTGCACAGGCCTGAGAACATCGACGCCTACATCGGCCGTCAGATCACCGACTACGGCAAGGAGCCTGAACGACTCATCGAAGCGGTCTCGGCTTCCGGCAAGCCTCTGACAGTGATAACGCGCACATCAAGGATGGAGACGACACCTGAACTCCAGTCACTTTTCAGCAAGGGCATCGTCCTTTACGCTGGGCCTTACTGTTTGACGACAATAAACGAATAAGATTTGATCGCTGAGGCCAGAGTCAATCGAAAAAGTGTCGCAAAGCCCCAAAAGTCGCTTGAAATATTGTAACTTTGTTCATCATTCTTAATGCAATAAAGGTCATATATGAAAACGAAATCTCTTATCGGGCTTGCGGCACTTCCGATAGTTGCCGGAATCACGTGTACGGATGCGAAAAATCACAAGCCTCAGAAACCCAACATTCTGCTCATCATAGCCGACGACTTGGGAATAGGTGACGTGAGCGCTTACGGATACGGAGCGATACCGACTCCGCACATTGACTCTCTGGCGTCTGACGGTGTGCTTTTCAACAACGCATACGCGACCTCCGCCACATCAACTCCAAGCCGCTACGGTCTTCTTACCGGAGAATATCCATGGAGAAACGAAGATGCCAGGATTCTTCCCGGTGACGCTCCGCTTCTGATATCCACGGACATGCCAACAATCCCCAAGATGATGCAGGTCAACGGCTACCAGACCGGTGCGATCGGCAAGTGGCATCTTGGCATGGGCAACGGGGACCTTGACTGGAACAAGCACATCTATCCATGCGCCAATGACATAGGATTTGATTACTCTTGCCTGATCGCAGCGACCAACGACAGGGTGCCGACCGTCTATGTGGAAAACGGTGATGTCCTGAACCTTGACCCGAACGATCCGATCGAGGTCAGCTATAAGCACAACTTTCCGGGAGAACCTGACGGAAAGAAAGATTTGGACCAGATACGGATGATGTGGGATCATCATCATAATGAAGCCATCATCAATGGAATACCACGCATCGGGTATATGCGTGGAGGCCAGAAAGCACGTTGGGTGGATGAGGATATGGCGGACTATTTCGTTGACAAGGTCAAGAATTACATTGACACACGAGACGAAAGCAAACCGTTCTTCCTTTATTATGGTCTGCATCAGCCTCATGTTCCTCGCACCCCTAACCAGAGGTTTGTGGGAGCCACGAATCTTGGGCCGAGAGGAGACGCGGTTGTGGAAGCCGACTGGTGTGTAGGCGAGGTTCTGGGTTATCTGAAGAAAAAGGGAATCCTTGACAACACTCTCGTTATTTTCACCTCAGACAACGGCCCTGTCCTTCAGGATGGCTATGTCGATCAGGCCTATGAACACAGGAATGATCATGACGCTTACGGAAAACTCCGCGGAGGCAAATACAGCCTTTATGACGGGGGCGCTCATGTCCCGATGATAATATGGTGGAAAGGGCACACACACAGAAAGGTCTCCGATGAACTTGTGTCCCAGCTTGACTATTATGCGTCTCTGGCATCGTTGATCGGAGCCGAGACCCCGGACAATCTTGATTCCCAAAACTATCTGAATGCACTCCTTGGCAAAGGCAAGGGAAGAAAGTCGCTGATCGTCGAGGCCAAGAGCCGTCTTGCGATGCGGAAGGGTGACTACATCATGATCCCGCCGTACTACGGTCCGGCCTACCGAAAGACGAAAAAGGTGGATCTTGGCAACGTTCCCGACTATGTTTTGTTCAATGTTGTCGATGACAGGATGCAACAGAATGACATCGCTTCCGAGAAACCCGAAATCCTGGAAGAAATGAAAAAAGAGTTCCACGGTTTCGTCGGGAGTTACTACGACATCGACATCACAAACAAGTTAAAGAATTATTAGCCAGACTCTTCCCGACGGCAGGATAAGATGCTGATAAGAAAAAATCTTTCTGTTTTTTAGGACGATTTTTCTGTTTCTTTTCATTATTTAACGTGAGTTCGATGAATCATAACTAAAAGAGGGATAATTGAATAAGACCATTCT